>JAVBNB010000068.1:0-77587 GCA_031551825.1 Tannerella sp.
AGGATATACGAAGCAATGAATAAAAAAAGAAATGTGGTGCCCTTCAAACTGACCACAGAAGTGTAAAAATGTAGTGGACGAACATATTTTTACACTTCTAATAGTCAAGTCTTTATGCGAAAATACCGTCAAAGTCAGGAAAAAAGAGGATGTGTTGCAAGACGGTTAATTCTATATTTATGTATGAATAAAAAAGCATGAAAGAGAAACTTTCATGCTTTTGGGGGTGAATGATGGGACTCGAACCCACGACCCTCGGAACCACAATCCGATGCTCTAACCAGCTGAGCTACAATCACCATATAAAGTAGGTTCACAAAATTTACCTGAATAAAAGTAAGAACTTTCGTGAAATGCGCTGCAAAGATAGTGATTTTTTTAAAATCACAAATGGTTGCGTGAATTTTATTTGTAAATTTCTTTTTTCGCCGCCAATAACGTGTTTCGCATCAAAGATACGATGGTCATTGGGCCAACGCCACCCGGAACGGGAGTTATATAGCTACATTTAGGTGCGACTTCGTTGAATGCCACATCTCCGCTTAATTTGTATCCGCTTTTCGTAACACTGCTTGGCAGGCGTGTTGTGCCTACATCAATAACGACCGCGCCTTCTTTTACCATGTTTGCTTTTAGGAATTCCGGAGCTCCGAGCGCGGCGATAATGATGTCGGCGCTCTGGCACATTTCCAGAAGATTTGCCGAACGACTGTGGCATACGGTTACCGTACAGTCCCCCGGATATGATTTTTGCATCATAAGCATGGCGACCGGCTTTCCTACGATATTGCTTCTTCCGAGAATAACACAGTGCTTGCCTTTTGTTTCAATTTCATATCGTTTGAGCAATTCGGAGATTCCGGCAGGAGTTGCCGACTGGAAGCAAGGTAATCCTAATGAGAGGCGCCCTACATTGATCGGGTGGAAGCCATCGACATCTTTCCGGTGATCGATCGCTTCAATTATTTTTTGTGAAGAAATATGATCCGGCAGAGGTAATTGCACGATAAATCCATCTATATCACTATCATTATTAAGTTCTTCCACTTTGCGGAGTAACTCTTCTTCTGTTACGTCGTCTTCGTACCTGATAAGGCTTGATTTGAATCCGACTTCCTCACATGCCCGAACCTTATTTGCTACGTATGTTTCGCTACCACCATCATGTCCTACAAGTACTGCCGCGAGATGAGGGACTTTTCCTCCACCTTTTTTTATTTGAGTAACCTCATCGGCAATCTCTTTTTTTATCTGTGCCGCAACGGCTTTTCCGTCTATCAGTTTATATACTTGTTCATCCATAATGTTCGTATTTTTAAATTATTTTTTAAACATAGGCATTCGTTTGTTCCCTTTTGAAGTAGTGATCATGTGCATCATTTTGCGTGTGTCGTCAAACTGTTTGATTAGTTTATTCACCTCCTGTACGGTAGTTCCGCTTCCATTTGCGATGCGTTGGCGGCGTGATCCGTTCAGTATGGAAGGGGTGCTTCGTTCTTTCGGAGTCATCGATTGTATGATAGCCTCAATGCCTTTGAATGCATTTTCATCGATGTCGATATTTTTCATCATTTTTCCTACTCCGGGAATCATAGAGGCAAGATCTTTGAGATTACCCATTTTTTTGATTTGTTGAATCTGCCCCATGAAGTCATTGAAGTCGAATTGATTTTTAGCAATTCTTTTCTGAATACGTTTTGCTTCTTCTTCATCGTATTGCTCTTGTGCACGTTCAACCAACGACACGATATCGCCCATTCCCAATATGCGGTCGGCCATACGTTCCGGATGGAATACGTCCAGCGCGTCCATTTTTTCACCTGTACCTACAAATTTAATCGGCTTGTCTACTACCGTACGAATGGATAACGCGGCGCCGCCTCGTGTATCACCGTCCAGTTTTGTTAGCACGACACCGTCAAAGTCAAGGCGATCGTTAAATTCTTTTGCCGTATTAACCGCATCTTGCCCGGTCATGGAGTCTACGACAAACAGGATTTCGTCCGGATTAATCGCATCTTTAATGGCCTTGATCTCTTGCATCATTTGCTCATCAATGGCCAAACGTCCTGCAGTATCCACAATAACGAGGTCCTTGCCTGTCTTTTTCGCTTCTGCTATGGCGTGTTTCGCAATTTCCACCGGATTTTTATTTCCTTCTTCGGAGAATACGGGTATATTGATTTGTTCGCCGAGTATACGCAGCTGTTCGATAGCTGCCGGGCGGTATACATCACATGCAACAAGTAAAGGTTTTTTGCCTTTTTTACTCTTGAGCATATTGGCGAGCTTTCCGGAAAATGTCGTTTTACCGGAACCTTGAAGTCCGGACATTAAGATAATGGCGGGCGAACCTTTCAGGTTAATATCTACGGTTGAGCCTCCCATTAGCGTCGCTAACTCATCATGTACGATTTTTACCATTAACTGGCTTGGCTTTACCGATGTAAGCACATCTTGGCCCAAAGCTTTTTCTTTAACGGTATCGGTGAATTTTTTGGCGACTTTATAGTTTACGTCGGCATCCAGTAAGGCGCGGCGTACATCTTTGAGGGTTTCCGCAACATTTATTTCCGTAATTTTGCCTTCGCCTTTTAATAACTTAAACGAACGTTCAAGCCTTTCACTTAAATTCTCAAACATAATTCTTTGATTTTGGGACAAAGGTAAAGGAAATAGTGTAAAATCGCAAATATTTTGCGTTTTAATGGTGAAAAAAACGTAATTTATGTACGTAATCATCTGCCGGATATAGTTTTTTTTATAAATATTTATACCTTTGCAGTCATTTTGGTGAAATTTCAAGTAATGGTGAGGAGGGGAAGGAGTCGTCAGGGGCTGATTTATCGTGCTTTTCGTGCGTATTTGCGTTTTGTGCATGATAGATTTCTATACAAGAAAGTCTATCGTATCCATAGTGAAAATATACCTTTGGATGGAACGCCTGTATTGCTTGTTTCAAATCATCAGAATTGCTTATGTGATCCGTTAGGTGTTTTGTTGACATTTAAGGATCGAAAACCGAATGTGCTTGTCAGAGCAGATGTTTTTGCAATACATCCGCTGATAACTGGGGTTTTGCATAAAATGGGCTTGTTGCCTGCATACCGCCTTAATTTTGACGGCAAGGAGTTGCTGTGGAAAAACAGAGACATGTTTAAAGTATCGGAGGAAGGCCTGTTGAGTGGAGGAACTTTGCTGATGTATCCCGAGGGTATGCACCAGGATAAACATTGGTTGGGAGACTTTTCTTTTGGTTATACAAGGATGGCTTTTGAGGCAGCTGAATTAGGCGATTTTCAAACGGAAATTTTTATACTTCCGTGTTGTAATCACTATTCTGAATATTATGATATCCAAAATGATGTTCTCATAAAATTCGGAACGCCGGTGTCAATAAAGCCTTATTATGAGCTTTATAAGACAAAGCCGCGTACGGCTCAGCGTGAGGTAAATGCGATTGTCCGGGAGCAAATGATTGGAATGATGCTCAATATTACCGATCTCAACAATTACAAGGCGATCGATTTTCTGCGAAATACGTATGGGCGTCAATATGCGGAAGATCATGGTTTTAAAGTAGATTGCCTGCCGGAAAAGTTGCAGTCGGATCAGGCTTTTTTTAAAAGTATAGAGGATGCTAAAGTTGAAAATGAGTCATTAATACAACAGATTTTTGATGATGCATTGATGCTTAAGGGTGAGTTGAAAAAACTACGGATACGTGATGATAATTTTGAAAATACCCACGAATGGAGTTCTATTGTAATATCTGTAATCGCGATAGTTGTATTGTTTCCGGCATGGTTGTTTTCTTTATGGCCTAACATATTGATATACAAAGCGCCGCTCCTTATTATGCGCCGTGTCGAAGATAAGATGTTTCATAATTCTTTTCTTTTCGGGATGAGTGTTTTAATAACAATGCCGGTCTTATATACCCTTTCTTTTATTTTAGCATGGGTATATGTGAATGTTTGGGTCGCTTTTATTTATGCGCTGGCTTTGCCCTGGCTTGGGCTTTTTGCCTGGTATTATTGGAAATATGCTGTCAGGACATGGCAAAACATACATTTTCGTCGTGTTTCTGTAACAGCTGCCGGATGTAAAGTCAGAGATCTGCGTAATAGGATATATGAACGGTTAAATATATTAAAATAAAATATGAGTAGAAGAGTTGTTATAACAGGAATGGGAGTCTATTCCTGTCTTGGTAAAAACCTGGCGGAAGTCCGGGATTCGTTATATAATGGCAAATCGGGTATTATTTTTGACCCTGTCCGTAAAGAGATGGGGTTTCGTTCGGCTTTGACTGCCCATATTGAAATTCCTGAATTGAAGGGGGTGCTGAGCCGTAATCAGCGTGTATTTATGCCGGAGCAGGCAAAATATGCGTATGTGGCGACAGCCGAAGCTTTAGCTAATGCAAAGTTGGATCAAGATTATTTAGACGCCCATGAAGTAGGACTTTTTTATGGAAATGACAGTAGCGCTGATGCCGTTGTAAAGAGCGTTGATACAATGCGTGAAAAAAAAGATACTACTCTGATTGGTTCCGGGGCGATATTTCAATCCATGAATTCTACCGTAACAATGAATCTTGCCTGCCTGTTTAAGCTGAAAGGTATGAATATGACTGTGTCGGCTGCTTGTGCAAGCGGATCTCACGCGATTGGTTTGGGAGCGTTATTGATACGCAACGGCTTGCAGGATATTGTAGTTTGTGGCGGGGCGCAGGAGGTCAATCCTTTTTCGATTGGTAGTTTTGATGGTATAAGTGCATTTTCTGTACGTGAGAGTGAACCGGCTAAGGCTTCCCGTCCTTTTGATCGTGATCGTGACGGATTGGTGCCGGGAGGTGGCGCCGCAACTGTAATTATTGAAGATTACGAATCAGCCGTAAGACGTGGAGCTCCTATCATCGCAGAAGTGTTGGGTTATGGTTTTTCGTCAAACGGTGATCATATATCCGTTCCTAATGTTGACGGACCAAGCCGTTCTCTTCATATGGCAATACGTGAATCAGGTATTGATTTGCGTCAGATTGGATATATAAATGCACATGCTACATCTACACCAGTCGGCGATCAGAATGAAGCCCGTGCGATAGATGCCGTTTTCGGGGATCATAAGCCGGAAGTAACATCGACAAAATCCCAAACCGGACATGAGATGTGGATGGCCGGAGCCAGTGAGATAATTTATTCTATGTTAATGATGAAAAATGATTTTATAGCGCCCAATCTGAATTTTGAAAATCCGGATGAGGCTTCTGCAGTATTGAATATACCTGCGGAAAGGGTTAGTAAGCATTTTGATATGTTTTTATCAAATTCATTCGGATTCGGAGGTACGAATTCGACGCTTGTTGTAAAAAATCTATAGTTCAAAATGTTTGTTTGAATGTTGATGTAGAAAATAATAGAAAAATAAAAGTAAGTAATTATAAAAGAATTAATTGATGGAAAAACAAGATTTAATAGCGAAAATTAATGAGGTATTGGCTGACGAATTTGAGGTTGAAGTGAGTGATATTACTTCTGATGCGAATATAAAGAAGACATTACAGCTTGATAGTTTAAGCCTTGTTGATATGGTTGCGTTGGTCGAAGAAGCTTTTGGTGTTAGTATTAAGGGAGCGGAAGTTTCAAATATTCAGACTTTCGGTACGCTATATGATTTCGTTTACGAACGCATGTAATTGTAATGGCTGAAATCAGAGATGAAGCGATAAAGGAACTTATTCCGCAACGTGATCCGATAATAATGATTGATACATTTTACGGTGCGACGGAATCAGAAGCAGATACGGGACTTACTATTGCGAAAGATAATTTGTTTTGCTGTGATGATCAGTTTATGGAGCCCGGGCTTGTTGAGCATATTGCGCAATCAGCTTCGGCTTTCGCCGGTTATAAAGCTAAGGTTAAAAACGAACCGACGCCAATCGGATACATCGGAGAAGTGAAGAAGTTTCGCATTCACTTTTTGCCACATGTGGGCGATGAATTACGCACGCATATCTGTATTTTGTCCGAAGTCTTGGGTGTTTCCCTGCTTACGGCGGAAACGAAGGTAAATGGCGAGACGGCTGTCCAATGCCAGATGAAGATCTTCATAAAACCGTCATGATGTTGATAGATACACTTCGTATTCGAGTGCCATTTTTTGATATTGATTCGATTCAGATGGTATGGCATGGTAATTTTGTAAAATATCTTGAACAGGGGCGTGAATCGTTTGGTGATAAATTCGGATTAGAGTATATGCATATCTATAATAGTGGGTATGTGGCTCCTATTGCAGATATGCATCTTGAATATAAAAAGGCGGCGGGGATAGGGGATGTTCTGATTGTTGAAACAACCTATAAACCTTGTCGCGGTGCAAAATTGATGTTCGATTATACTGTTACACGTGAGAGTGACGGTGAATTAATCTTGAGTGCTTCAACGGTACAGTTGTTTGTTACACGTGATGGCGTATTTGAAGTTTCTACGCCTGATTTTTATGCGGAATGGAAAGAAAAATGGAATATTGGTAAGATATGATTACTCTTCTTGATAATTATTATAAAATGGATAGCTGGGTGACCGAGGGCGACGATACATTGTTCAGTGTTACATTATTGCCTGAATACCGGGCCTATAAGGGGCATTTTCCAGGAAATCCCATTTCACCTGGTGTATGTAATATCCAGATGATAAAAGAATGTGCTGAGCAATTGGCCGGAAAGCGTTTATTTCTCAGCTATATCTCTCAATGCAGATTCTCTGTCGTTATCACTCCGCAAACAACCCCGCGGTTACAGATTCGGATGCAACTTTCAGAAGTTGAAGATATGTATAAAATTCGCGCGATTATATTTGATAATACGGCGAATTATATCGATTTTAAAGGTGAATTTACCCTAATGAAATGACTTATTTATTTATTCGTATATTCAATTTTTTTCAGAAACACCGGATATCGCTTTATCTGTTGTTGTTTCTGTCTTTCGGATTGTTTGCATACTTCGGTTTGAAACTTGCATACGAAGAGGATATTTCGAAACTACTTCCCTCAACGAATAATACAAAAGCGGAAGGTTTGGTTTTTTCGGAACTAAAGGTAAAAGACAAGATTTTTATTCAGATCTTATCTAAGACGGGAGAGACTGATTCGGATATCTTGCTTGAAGCGAGTGATATGCTTGTTGATTCACTGTTGGCGTATGATGCGGCAGATAGTGATGTCGGCGATATTATGTATAAGATAGATGACGATGTAAAACAACAGGTGTTGTCATACGCATTGAATAACATTCCGATTTTGCTTGATCCAAAGTTTTATAAAGAAATAGATACTTTGATCAGTCGGGAGAATATATTCCGACAGATGGAAACAAATTTGGAAAAGGTTTCTTCGCCGGAAGGGGCTCTTTTTTATCGTATCATGCGATATGATCCGATAAACCTGCGTTCTGTGTTAATGTCTGGTAATGATGGCGATATGGCAAAAATACTTGGTGGAAATTATGCATTGTACGGAAATCATTTATTTACTTCCGATACAACGATTGCACTTGTTTTTGTATCGCCGAATTTCATCTCTTTTGATTCAAAAGCCGGAACCCGATTAGTGAAAAAATTAGAACGTTCTATTGCGAAAATCGAAACGATGTATCCGGATATTGAAGTTCTGTTTCACGGACCTCCTGTTCAGAGTGTATTCAATTCAAGGCAGATAAAGCAGGATTTAGTAATGACAATGGGATTATCATTACTGTTTGCCTGTTTGTTGATAATGATTTGTTATCGTAACAAATCAACTTTGCCGATGTTACTGTTGCCGGTCGTTTACGGTGCATTTTTTGCACTTGCATGTATGTTCTGGTTGCAGGGAATGATGTCGCTTATGGCGCTTGGTATCGGTGCGATTGTACTTGGAGTGGCGTTAAGTTATTGTTTGCATGTGATTACTCATTTTAAATACCTGACAGATCCCGTACTTGTGTTGCGCGATCAGGTGAGACCTGTAATACTTGGCAGCTTGACTACAATCGGCGCCTTTATGGGATTGATGTTTACACAGTCCGCATTATTGCGTGATTTTGGTTTGTTTGCATCATTCGCAATGGTGGGTACGACGATAGCCTGCCTGTTGTTTCTTCCACATATATTTCCGTTGATACGTAATCGTCGTTCGGAAAAAGCATTTGTGGTTTTAGAGAAAATTAATTCTTATCCGCTCGATCGTCATAAGTGGCTTTTGGTCGTGATATTGGTTGTTTTTGTGATCAGTTTATTTAAGCAATCAGATGTTAAGTTTGACGCAAATCTTAGAAATATAGGGTATTATGAGCCCGCGGTGACACGTTCGATGGAGTTGTATGCCGAAAAAACATCCAAAGGATTGGCTGTCAGTAATTATGCTGCTACATCGGAAAATCTTGATTCTGCGTTTATTTGCAATATGGAAATCAGTCGGATTTGTGACTCGCTTCAGGCCGTGGGTAAAATAAAAAGTTACACAAAATCATCCACAATTTTACTTCCGGAAGCAGAACAAAGAAAGCGTATTGCCGCATGGAAGAATTATTGGAATGAGGAGCGTGTGGAGAAACTGAGGCGTGACATTATTGCTGCAGGTGAAGCAAATAAATTTAAGCCTGCGATGTTCGACCCGTTTTTTGAAATGATAATAAAAGACTATGAGCCCACGTCTGTTTATGAGTCTTCTGTTTTGCCGGAAGGGCTTATGGCAAATATGATTGAACATTCTCAGGGAATGTACCTTGTTTATACTTCGGTGCAATTGGAAGCTGAGAATCAGCGGGAAGTCAATGATATTCTCGCTGTGCAGCACAATGTGATAGTGGCGGATCCCTTTTATTATACCACTAATATGGTTGAGCTGATGAATGAAGACTTTAATACTATTTTAGGCGTATCGTCTTTGTTTGTTTTATTTGTATTGCTGATTTTTCTGCGAAGCATACCTTTGGCTCTTATTGCATTTTTGCCGATGAGCATGAGTTGGTATATTGTGCTTGGTATTATGGCTATATTCGGATTGCAGTTTAATCTGATAAACATTGTAATATCTTCATTTATATTTGGTATTGGGGTTGATTACAGCATCTTTGTCATGGAGGGCTTGCTTGTCGATCTAAAAGGGGGTGATAAAAAACTGCTGATGTATCATAAAACGGCCATATTCCTGTCGGCGGTAGTGCTTATCATCAGTATTTCATCGCTGATGTTTGCTAAACATCCGGCGCTTTCATCCATCGGTGTAGCAACGCTTATCGGAATGACTTCTACCATATTAATCACCTATACTTTGCAGCCGTTCCTGTTTAGGCTTCTGATGAAAACAAAATATGCAAATGTTTTAAGAAAGCGGTATAAAACGGCGAACAATCCTATAGCCAATGAAGAAGTATGATGTTGTAATTATTGGTGGCGGACTTGGAGGCTTACAATGTGGATACATCCTGTCGAAACGTGGCATGAATGTCTGTGTACTGGAAAAAAATAGTCAGCCGGGAGGTTGCATGCAGACTTTTCGTCGTGGAAAACATACTTTTGATACGGGTTTTCATTATATAGGAGGTCTTGATGAGGGGCAACCGTTGCATCGGCTTTTCAATTATTTTGGACTGATGGATTTACCATGGGTCCGAATGGACGAAAATGGTTTTGACGAAGTAATTATCAATGATAAGTCTTATTTCTTTGCAAACGGATACGAACGTTTTGCTGAAACGTTATCCGAACAATTTCCTCACCAACGTGAAAACCTGAAAAAATACACCACTTTTTTACGCAATGTATCGGATAATATCTTTGGTAGTTTTAAGAGGAGAGAAGAGGAGGATCTTTATGGCGCTTCCCTTTTTGCGAAATCCGCATGCGACTATCTGACTTCAACAATAGATGACCCTTTATTACGAAATGTGCTTTCGGGAACATCTCTGAAAATGGAATTGAATCCGCAGACTTTACCGTTGTATATTTTTGCACAGATAAACAGCTCTTTTATTCAGAGTGCGTGGCGTTTGCGTGGAGGCGGTTCTCAAATTGCTGATTCTCTGATTAAAAGTATTGAGGCAAATGGTGGAACCGTAAGGATGAAAGCCGAGGTAACGAGCCTTATCGAAGAGGATGGTAAAATTGTCGCGGCGGAAGTGAATGGTGTGAAGGAGGTTGTTGACGTTCCGGGTTATACCGGTGGGAGGCAGGATGCGTTTGATGATTTTCGTAGACAAGCAAGTGAAAAAGAGCGTATTGAGGCTGATTGTTTTATTGCGAATGCACATCCGGCGCACGCCCTTTTGTTGATTGCCGAGAGTAAGCTTGTACGGAATATATACCGTAAGCGCATTTCTAACCTGGAAAATACATTTGGTTTGTTTACTGTGAATATCGCACTGAAAGAGAACGCTGTACCTTATCAAAACCGGAATATTTATATATATAAAACGGGCGATGTCTGGCAGTATTCCGACTACAAGCCGGAGCATGTAAACACATGTGCGCTGGTATCGTTTCAGATGCCGGAAGACGGTTCTTTGTTTACACGTAATATTGATATTCTGACTCCGATGTATTGGCCGGAAGTTCAGCAATGGGAGGGTACGACAATAGGGCGCCGTGGTGACGATTATCTGTCATATAAAAATCAGAAAGCAAAATCCTGTATTGATCTGGTATCCGGATATATTTCCGGCTTAAAGGATTTGGCACATCCGGAAGATGCGATAGAAAAGATATATACCAGCACCTCGTTATCCTATCGCGATTATACCGGAACGCCTTATGGTTCAGCTTACGGTATACGAAAAAAGTATGACCAATTGATGGCTACCTTATTATCTCCTCGCACACCTGTGCCTAATCTATTCCTGACCGGTCAGAATCTTAATTTGCACGGCGTTCTGGGAGTATCCATGACCTCATTCTTCACTTGTGCCGAAATTGTTGGTATAGATTCGGCAATTGAAGGATTATTCATTACCCCATAGTTTGGAGCCGTTTCCTTTGTTTTTTCGCCATTCGTGACGCCAGAGATGTATGTCTTCGGGGCCGATAAATGGTTTTAGTTTCCGTTCTTCTTTGGATGGAGCCGGCGGTAATTGTCCGGGCTCGTTCTGATACCAGTAAGCGACGGTAGCTATGTCCAGTGTGAGGTTGTTGTTGTGTCCATGTTCGATGGAGCCTTTTAGGTTTGTTTCGAAAAAGATGGGATCGTTGATGAAAAAGCGGTAAACATGGGTGCGTCCGAGCCACCCGATGTCGTCATTTACACGAGGATAGCCGAAATAGGGATGTGAGAATTTTTCCTTCGGGCACCATGATGTGTTGAAGAAGTCTTCGGTTCCTGTTCCTATCATGGATGGTATGGTTTCATCATCGATGTACCACATGTCGTCTCCTTCGCCATACCACATGGGCGTTGGACAATGTACGTAATAATTGATACCGATGAAATGTCCTTTTCCTTTGATATCAGCAAAAATATAGTTATCGGCTCCGTCTTTGTTTTCTCCTTGCGGCCCTAATTTACTCCATTCGTTTTCCCCGTCAGGGAGTGCATCTGTCAGTTCGTGGTTATACCAGGCATGGAAACGTCCCAGATCAGCGGGTAGTTTTTTCATTTCTACATAATCTACATAGAAATAAAAGGCGTTGATGTCTTTATCCGACTGGTTTTCAATCTCAATCTTAGCTCCTGTAGCAAAAGGCATACTGAAATAAGAACTAAGGCCTGTCCCATTTCCAGGGCCGGATGAGAGAGGCAGGGATGCATAATTGTATTGTTCGTTCCAACCCTGACCGAAAAATGGACCGATGGGCGATTCTACAGAGGGGTAGGATTTGTTATCCCAGTACATACGCAGGATGATATCGTTCCGGTTTAGGTCATGGGGGCCAGGTGACATGGTTATCCAGATATGATTGATAATGCCGGCGCTTTTGATTTCCGCAATAGTGCGTGTTTCACCCGGTTTGATTTCGCTGAAATGGTCGCGATAGTTTCCCGTTACGTCGTAACTACTGATGCGGCGGTTCCGCATTCCGTTCTGAATTTTGGCCAGCCCGGATAATTCTCCCGGGAGGTTTCCTTGTGCAAGTCCGTCGGAGAAAAAAACGAACAGACTACAGGCTAATGTTAGGATTGCTTT
Organism: Tannerella sp.; assembly: GCA_031551825.1. Classification (GTDB taxonomy): domain Bacteria; phylum Bacteroidota; class Bacteroidia; order Bacteroidales; family Tannerellaceae; genus Tannerella. Next base: position 12,170 of record JAVBNB010000068.1, read on the forward strand.
TTTCATGGTTATATAGAGTTAAGTTAAGGGGGTTGTACTATGCAGCAAATATATATGTTTTTATGGAATTAAAGCAACATTAAAAAGGATATTTTTGCAGCATCTGTACAGGCGTTTGTTATTAACATAGAAACAGGATATATCATGATTTGAAAATAAGGTTATGCTTATTTTGTATTGCGCTTAACTTGCATTATCTTTGCATCCATATTAGATAGATGATAAGGATGAATATATTAGATCTGAACGAACAGGAAATAATCCGGCGTAACAGCTTGGAACAAATGCGAAATATGGGTATTGAACCCTATCCGGCAGCGGAATATCCGGTAGATGCATATTCTGAAGAAATCAAGGAAAACTTTAAAGATGAAGACGAAAAACGTTATGTGACGATAGCAGGACGAATTATGAGCCGTCGCATCATGGGGAAAGCTTCTTTTGTGGAACTGCAGGATTCTGAAGGTCGTATTCAGGTTTATATCACACGTGACTATATCTGTCCTTCGGAAAATAATCTTGATTTGTATAATGTAGTTTTTAAGAAACTTCTAGATATTGGTGATTTTATCGGAATCAAAGGTTTTGTTTTCCGTACACAGATGGGCGAGATTTCCATTCACGCGGAAGAATTTACCGTATTGTCGAAGTCGCTTCGTCCGCTTCCGATTGTGAAGGAAAAGGATGGCGTTGTTTATGATGGCTTTACCGATCCTGAACAACGTTATCGCCAGCGTTACGTGGACCTTGTTGTAAATAGCGAAATAAAAGACATATTTATCAAACGCACGAAAGCGTATACCTCCATGCGTGAATATTTCAATTCCAAAGGTTATTTGGAAGTTGAAACCCCGATATTGCAATCCATACCGGGAGGTGCGTCCGCGCGTCCTTTTATTACGCATCATAACGCATTGGATATTCCTTTGTTTCTGCGTATTGCGGATGAATTGTATCTGAAGCGCCTGATAGTAGGTGGTTTTGAGGGAGTTTATGAATTTTCCAAAAACTTCCGTAATGAAGGAATGGACCGTACTCATAATCCGGAATTTACCTGTATGGAAATTTATGTAGCTTATAAGGACTACAACTGGATGATGGATTTTACGGAGAAGATGATTGAAAAAGTAAGCGTGGACGTGAACGGAGTTGACCAAGTGATGGTCGACGGAAAGACAATCAGTTTCAAGGCGCCGTTCAAACGTATCACCATGATAGACTCTATAAAAGAACATACGGGTATTGATATCACCGGAATGGATGAAACACAGCTTCGCGAAGTTTGTAAAAAGCTGGATATAGAGGTAGATGAAACAATGGGAAAAGGAAAGCTTATCGACGAAATTTTCGGCGAAAAATGTGAAGCGAATTATATACAACCTACCTTTATTACCGACTATCCGATTGAAATGTCGCCGTTATGCAAGCGTCACCGCTCAAATCCGGAACTGACGGAGCGTTTTGAACTGATTGTGAACGGAAAGGAATTGTGTAATGCCTATTCCGAGTTGAATGATCCGATCGATCAGCTGGAACGTTTTCAGGAGCAACTGAAACTGAGTGAAAAAGGCGATGATGAAGCGATGTTCATTGACATGGATTTTGTTCGCGCACTTGAATACGGTATGCCTCCGACAAGTGGTATGGGCATTGGAATTGACCGTTTTGTTATGCTTCTGACAGGACAGACAACGATTCAGGAGGTCTTGTTTTTCCCGCAGATGCGTCCGGAAAAGACTGCGCATAAAGATAAAGCGGAAATGTATATTTCATTAGGTGTACCTGAAGAATGGGTGCCCGCGCTACAGAAATCCGGATATGTCACTGTAGATATGCTTGCCGGTGCAAATGCACAGTTGGTGCGTCAGTCATTGTTTGAGCTTAACAAAAAATATAATCTTGGGTTAGAATTACCTTCATTACAGGATGTAGAAGTCTGGACGAAGGACAGTACAAACTAAAATCGCTGACGATATGAAGATCTTTCCCGGAAAGATAGCAGTTATGGGTGGGGGAAGCTGGGCTACCTCTTTGGCGAAGATTGTGATGTATTCACAATCGGAGATAAACTGGTATATGCGGCGTCCTGACCGTATCGAAGATTTTAAACGGATGAAGCATAATCCGGCCTATATGTCGAGTATTTCGTTTGATACATCACGGATCAATTTCTATGATGATATAAATCAGGCGATAGAAGATTCCGATACGCTTATTTTTGCTACTCCTTCTCCTTATATAAAAGAGCATTTGGCGAAAGTAACGACATCTCTTGAGAACAAATATATTATCTCGGCAATCAAGGGCATTGTGCCGGATGAAAATATGCTTGTAAATGACTATTTCTCTAAATATTATGGGGTTGATCCGAATAATATTATCGTTATAGCAGGAGCTTGCCATGCCGAAGAAATCGCGATGGAGCATCTTTCGTATCTTACGCTTGTCTGCCGTGATATAGAGAAAGCCCGCAAACTGTCTGAAAGTGTGTTTAATACGCCTTACCTGAATAGTTCCTGCAGCCGTGATATGGTAGGATTGGAATATGTTTCTGTCCTTAAAAATATATATGCTATTGTTGCAGGTATCTGTAATGGACTGAAATACGGAGACAATCTTCAGGCGGTATATATACCGAACGCTTTTGCGGAGATGATACGCTTTCTGAATGTGGTGCAACCGATGGCGCGTGATATTACAAGTGCTGCTTATCTGAGTGATCTGCTCGTTACATCATATTCTACGTTCAGCCGTAATCGTATGTTTGGTAAGATGATCGGAGAGGGGAACAGCGTCAGTGTCGCGAAAATAGAATTGGGCATGGTGGCAGAAGGTTACTATGCTGCAAAGTGCATGCATGAAATAAATGAAAAATATAAGGTTGATATGCCGATTCTAAATGTGTTGTATTCGGTTCTTTATGAGCGTAAGTCGCCTTCGGAACAAATAAAAGAAATTACGAAAACATTTAAATGACAGATTGTTTTAATAGATAAGTTTTAATCATAAATATTCATACGTATGAAAACTATTAGCTTGAACATTGATAAGGCGCTGGGTGTTATTACAAAAAAACAAGTGGATGCATTAGAGCCTAAAGTAAAGAATGGGCTGGAAATGTTGCATAAAGGAACAGGTCAGGGCAGTGATTTCCTGGGATGGTTACATCTTCCTTCTTCTATAAAGGAAGCCGAACTTAAGGATATTGAAAAAACAGCTGCGCAGCTTCGTAAATGTAAGGCTGTTGTTGTTATTGGCATTGGCGGAAGCTATCTTGGAACAAAAGCTGTTGTTGAAGCAATGAATAATAGTTTTGACTGGTTACAGAAAAAGCGTAAAAACCCGGTAGTTCTTTATGCGGGGCATAATATCGGCGAAGATTATTTGTCGGAACTGTGTGAAGCGCTTAAAGATACGAAGTTCGGTATTATCAATATCTCCAAATCGGGGACGACTACTGAGCCTGCCATCGCTTTCCGTGTCCTGAAAAAACTGTTGGAAAAGAATATCGGAAAGAAAGAATCCAAAGAATGCATCGTTGCAATTACGGATAAGGCCCGTGGCGCATTGCGGACATTGGCTGATAAGGAAGGATATAAAACGTTTATTATTCCGGATGATGTAGGCGGACGTTTCTCGGTACTTACCCCTGTCGGCCTCTTACCGATTGCTGTAGCCGGTATCAGTATCCGTGATCTGGTGAAAGGCGCTGTGGATATGGAAAAAGCGACGGATGAAAAAGTTCCGTTTGCCCAAAACATTGCTTCTATTTATGCGGCGACCCGTAATGCGCTTTATGCGAAAGGAAAGAAAGTGGAAATATTGGCAAACTTTCATCCTAAAATGCATTATATCGGCGAATGGTGGAAACAGCTTTATGGAGAAAGTGAAGGTAAAGATGGTAAGGGCATATTCCCTGCTTCCGTTGACTTTACAACCGATCTGCACTCTATGGGACAATGGATACAGGAAGGCGAACGTATTATCTTTGAAACAGTTATATCAGTAGAAAAACCGGATACCCGAATGACTGTGCCAACGGATAAGGCAGACCTTGACGGGCTGAATTATCTTGCCGGAAAGCGTATTGATGAGGTGAATAAAATGGCAGAACTTGGTACGCAACTTGCACATATAGACGGAGGTGTTCCGAATATCAAGATCACAATGCCGGAGCTGAATGCCTACTATATCGGGCAATTGTTCTATTTCTTTGAAAAAGCTTGTGGTATAAGTGGTTATGTGCTTGGTGTGAATCCGTTTGACCAACCGGGAGTGGAGGCGTATAAGAAGAATATGTTTGCCCTTCTGAACAAGCCGGGTTACGAAAAAGAAAGTAAAGCAATAAAAGCAAAACTATAATTTTTATCTTCTTTTTCGCTGCAGATAAAATAATTTACTAAGTTTCGTTGAGAAACAGCATGTAGCTTCGCTCGGATATAAAAATAAGCCGACTTATTTTGTATATCGCCCGACTTTCGCTACATTTGCATTATCGTTAGGGGTGTCCTTCCTTGAGGAAGGGCTGAGATTAAACCCTCGAACCTGATATGTTGTAATTGACATCGTAGGGAAACGGTTGAGTTTAAAGCAAATATATTAAATAATAAATTGTTATAAGCCGTTTCGTTTTTGCGAAACGGCTTTTTTTATTTTAAAGGATGGAAAAATACAGCTTTGACAGTTATGCGGAGAAATATGACGCATGGTTTTTAGAAAACAGGAATGTTTTGTATTCCGAAGTGAAATTGGTCGCTTACTTTCTGAAAGATGCCGGACGCATCCTTTCTGTTGGTTGCGGTAGTGGGCTTTTCGAAATGATTCTTGAGAAAGAATTTGGTATAATCATTAAAGATGGGGTAGAACCGTCTGCCGATATGGCTGAAATAGCAAGGAAACGGGGGCTTTCTGTTGAGATTGGAACGGCGGAAGATCTGCAAGTCGAAACCGGTCTGTATGATACTATTTTATATAATGGTTGTCCGAGTTATATTTCTGATCTGGAAAAGTCTATTAAAAAGAGTTATGATGCATTGAAAGAAGGAGGACGAATTATCCTGATCGATATTCCGAAAGAAAGTTCGTACGGATTGCTTTATAATCTGGCAAAAGCAACGGGAACCTGGAGTCATGAGTTGTTGAAAGGCGTATATCCGCGCAATCCGTATCCGATAGAATTGGTTTGCCAATCAAACTGGAGGACGACCGCAGAAAAGATCAAGCTTATGGAAAACGCCGGTTTTTCTAATCTGGAATTTGCGCAGACATTGACAAAGCATCCGATTTATTCGAATGAAACGATAGAGGAACCTGTTGTGGGTTTTTATAGTGGCGATTATGTTGCGATATGTGGATATAAAAGGTCGTAATTTTAAATTAAAAAACATGAAATGGAGTGAGAAAGCATGGGAGGCTATAGGGCCTATTTATAAAGAGACACTGAATTTACCGTTTATACGGGAATTGATGAATGGAACACTGGATAAAGAAAAGTTTACTTTTTATATTCAACAGGATGCTTTGTATTTGTCTGATTATGGCAGGATATTGACTGCTATTGCGACAAGGTTGACGAAACCCGGACATATTGAGGCGTTTATCAGTTTTGCAGGCGAGAGTATAGCTGTGGAAAATGCTCTTCATCAAACGTTTTGTGCGGAGTTAGGAGTGAAAGGAAAACAAACGCCATCGCCTTCGTGCCTCCTGTACACATCATTTCTGCTTCGTCAATTGAATGCGCCGCTTGAAGTAATGGCTGCTGCGGTTTTACCTTGTTTCTGGATTTATAAGGAGGTCGGTGATTATATTCTGGCAAATCAAACAAAGGATTATAATCCGTATCAGGCATGGATAAATACGTATGGAGGTGAGGAGTTTGCACAATCAGTAGAAATAGCGATAAATGTCTGTGATGAACTGGCTGAAAAATGTACGGCGGAACAACAGGATGCGATGACCGAAGCATTTGTTACATGCTCCAGGTTGGAGTGGATGTTTTGGGACAGTGCGTACAATCTCGAACAATGGAAAATTTGAGACGATACACAATTGATAATGGATCAAATAATTTATGTATATGAAGAAGCATTATAAAAGAGCGTTAACCATTGCCGGTAGTGATCCGAGCGGAGGCGCCGGTATCCAAGCGGATCTAAAAACTTTTTCGGCATGCGGATGTTTTGGTACATCTGCAATCGTGGCTGTGGTTGATGAAAATACGGTTGGAGTGACGGGGGTACATCCTGTTCCGGTCGATTTTGTGACCGGACAAATTAAATCCGTATTGGATGATATCGGCGCCGATGCTGTAAAAATAGGAATGCTCCATTCTTCGGAATTAATAAAAGCGATTAAGAAAACATTGTCCGGGTATAGTATTAAAAATATTGTGCTGGATCCGGTGATGGTTGCCACTTCTGGTGATAAGTTATTACAGGATGAAGCAATCGAAACTTTGAAAAAGGAGTTGGTGCCTTTCGCGCGTGTAATTACGCCGAATATTCCCGAGGCGGAAGTTCTGCTTGGACGGAAAATAAACGGGCAGGGCGATTTGCCCTTAGTGATACGTGAGCTGTCCGTAAACGGTAAAGTCTCTGTTCTGCTGAAGGCTGGGCATCTGAAGGATGAACTATTGACGGATGTGTTTTATAATGCGGAAACGGATGAGATTATAGAGCTTACTTCCGAGCGTATTCATACGAAAAATACACATGGTACCGGATGCACGTTTTCTTCGGCAGTAGCTGCGTATTTGGCTTACAACTTGCCGCTTAATGATGCGGTGCGTAAAGCGAAAGAGTATATGAAACTGGCCATTGCTGCCGGCGCGGAATATGAAATTGGTAAAGGGCACGGGCCGGTACATCATTTTTTTGGGTTTTGGCAGTAAGGGAATGTTCTTTTTTCTTGATAAAAAAGAACCAAAAAATCAAGACTTCGTGTGTCTCGCATCGTTAAGCTTAACGTTCCGGTCGGCTAAAATCTATGTAACTCGCTTCGCTCAAACAGCATAGATTTCTTTACGCCTCTCTCCACTACTTAACGGTTCACCACACGAGGTCGGTCTATTTTGAACCAATGGACCTTTATTAAGTGAGGTATTTTTAACTCTTGAATATGATTATATGGTCATAAAATTAAATGATAAATCTTATGAAGTGATGGAAGGTATGACGCTTGACCGGTTTATTGAGGATTTGAATATTCCGATTCAGGGGCTTGCGATTGCAATTAACTATGAAGTTGTACCGAAAAATAGGTGGAATGAAACGGTGCTTAAAGATGGGGTGGCGCTGTTGATGATACATGCGGTATCGGGAGGATGATGCTGAAATGAAACTGATTGTAATTACTGCGGAGAACTTTTTGGAAGGAGAAGCTGAAGCCCTCAATCTGTTATTTGAAAACGGATTGAAGGTCTTACATCTTCGGAAACCTCATGCATCGCAAAATGAAATAAAAGTTTTCATAGAACAAATTAAGACCGAATTTCATCCGCGGATAGTTCTCCATGATTATTACGATCTGACAGGATGGTTTGATTTGAAAGGCATACACCTGAATGGTCGTAATCAGGAGGCGTTTTTCCGAATGGTCGGTAGCGGTAGAGCCGTTCGTATGCAACCGGCATTGTCTGTTTCCGAAAATGGAAATGTTGTTGATAATAAACGTCCTGCAGATAGATGCCGGTTGTCGGTGAGCCGTTCCTGTCATTCGTTGGAAGAAATTATGGAGTATTGTTCTTTTGATTATCTGTTTCTGAGCCCTGTTTTTGACAGTATATCTAAAACCGGTTATAAACAGGGATTTACACCGGAACGGTTTCGCGAGGCGAAAAGCGGGAAAATAATCGGCGAAAAAGTAATTGCTTTAGGCGGCATTACGGCGGAGAATATTCCGGTTGTACGCGACTATGGATTTGGCGGTATTGCTGTTTTAGGAGCATTGTGGAGTGACTTCGAAAGAAATAGCAATATGAATGAACTGCTGAAACGTTTTAATGAGTTGAAAATTAAATGTGAATATCAATGAACGGATTACTATTTATAACTCATCGAACAGAGAAGTATGATTATTTGCAATCGGTCGAAATTGCCTTAAAAGGAGGTTGCCGGCAGATACAACTTCGGATGAAGGATGCTTTTGTTATGGAAGTGGAAAAGGTTGCCCAGCGAGCGAAAGCCCTTTGTGATGAATATGACGCGGCCTTGTATATTGATGACCATGTGGGAATTTGCCGCAAGGTAAAAGCGGCAGGGGTTCATCTTGGAGAATTGGATATGCCGATCTCTGAAGCCCGTTCTATTCTGGGCGATGAATATATTATCGGCGGAACTGCAAATACGTTTGAGGATATCGAACGTCTCTGTAAGCGAGGTGTTAATTACATCGGTTTAGGCCCATTCCGTTTTACGACAACGAAGAGAAACCTGAGTCCGGTTTTAGGTTTGGAAGGATATCGGAACTTAATAAAACAATGTCGGGAAAATGATATGAACGTACCTGTACTGGCAATAGGAGGTATTACTATGAATGATATTCCGGCTCTCATGCAAACAGGGGTATCAGGAATAGCACTTTCTTCAACTATCCTGAACGCCGAAAACCCAGTAGAAGAAACAAGAAAAATAGTGGAGAGGTTGAAAATGAAAAGTGAAGAGTGAAGAATGAGAAATTAAATTATAGACTGACCTCGTGTGGTGAGCCGTTCCGTCAGTGGAGTCGGCGTCAGGAATCTATGCTGTTTGAGCGAAGCGAGTTACATAGATTTTAGCCGACAGAACGTCTGACGGAACGATGCGAAGCACACGAAGTCTTGCTTTTTTGGTTCTTTTGTAGCAAGACAAAAGAACAGGCAAACTTGTCAGGAAAAAAGAATAAGCAAAGATGAAAAATTTAATAATAGCAGGAAAAGAGTTTCGTTCGAGATTATTTCTCGGTACGGGAAAGTTCAGTTCAAACGAACTGATGAGTCAGGCGATCAACGCTTCAATGACAGAAATGGTTACGGTAGCAATGAAGCGATTGGATATTGAAAATAAGGAAGATGATATGTTTTTGCATATTAAAAAGCCTGGAATTCAATTATTACCGAATACATCGGGCGTACGTAATGCTAAAGAAGCTGTTTTTGCGGCGAAATTAGCGCGCGAAGCATTTGGGACAAATTGGTTGAAACTGGAAATACATCCGGACCCGAAATATTTGTTGCCGGATCCGGTTGAAACCTTGAAAGCAACAGAAGAACTGGCAAAGGATGGGTTTGTTGTATTGCCTTATATTCAGGCCGATCCCGTGCTATGTAAGTTGTTGGAAAATGCCGGCGCTGCAACGGTTATGCCGCTTGGGGCGCCGATAGGTACGAATAAAGGCCTTTGTACGCGTGACTTGCTTGAGATTATTATTGAGCAGAGTAATATCCCTGTTGTGGTTGATGCCGGTATCGGAGCCCCGTCCCATGCTGCCGAGGCAATGGAGATGGGAGCAGATGCCGTTCTTGTCAATACGGCGATTGCTGTGGCGGGAGATCCTGTCGCAATGGCTGAGGCTTTCAGGTTAGGTGTGGAAGGCGGACGAAAAGCTTTTGAGGCTCAGTTGGCCGGTAAACTCAATATTGCGGAGGCAAGTAGTCCGTTGACTTCATTTTTAATGTAAGGAACAGGTATGTTATACAAAGATTTGGTAAATGAATACGGTTGGGATGATATTCATTCACGTATTAATAAAAAGACGGTCATAGATGTGGAGCAGGCTTTAAGCAAAAGTCGCCGGCCTACTGTTGATGACTTTATGGCTCTGATATCCCCTGCGGCGGAGCCTTATCTGGAACAGATGGCTGTGCTGAGCCGTCAGTATACGCAACAGCGTTTCGGTAAAACAATACAGTTTTATGTACCTCTTTACCTGACGAGTTCATGTATGAACCATTGTGTTTACTGTGGATTTAACCATAACAACAATATCAAACGTATCATTCTGACGGACGAACAGATTTTACAGGAAGTAGAGGCGATTAAAAGTATCGGTGATTTTCAGCATATCCTCCTGGTGACAGGCGAAAATCCGCGTGATGCCGGAGTGGATTATATTGAAAATGCGATACGTTTGGTGAAGCCTTATTTTTCTTCTATTTCAATCGAAGTACAACCCTTGAAAGAGGAAGAATATAAGCGACTGACGAACGCCGGATTGAATGCGGTTTATTGCTATCAGGAAACGTATAATAAGCAGAATTATAAGACTTATCATCCGAAAGGGATGAAGTCGAAGTTTGACTGGCGGTTGGATGCCTTCGACCGTATGGGAAAAGCCGGTGTACACAAAGTCGGTTTAGGCGTACTTATCGGATTGGAGGATTGGCGAACGGATGTTTCGATGATGGCGTTTCACTTGCGTTATTTACAGAAAACATACTGGCAGACGAAATACTCCATTTCATTTCCGCGTATGCGTCCGCACGAAGGCGAGGCTTTTCAGCCCAATATTGTGATGTCTGATAAGGAACTGGCGCAGCTTATTTTTGCCTTTCGCATATTTGATCATGATGTGGAACTTGCTTTGTCTACACGTGAGGATAAGAGTTTCAGGGATCACATGACGACTTTGGGTATAACCTCCCTGAGTGCAGGTTCAAAAACAGACCCGGGCGGGTATGCGGTTTATAAAAAAGAATTGGAGCAGTTTGCCGTAAACGATGACCGCAGCCCGGATGATGTTTTAAGTGCGGTAAAAAAACAGGGTTATGAGGTGGTGTGGAAAGATTGGGATTTGAGCCTGCAATAAATTGGGACAAATAAAAAAGCAAAATGGAAGACAGGTATAATCGTAATATTCTTATCGAAAATGTTGGAGAGAAAGGGCAATTGAAGTTAAGAGCTTCAAGAGTGCTTGTGGTAGGAGCGGGTGGATTAGGCTCTCCCGTGCTTTTTTATCTGGCCGCCGCCGGGGTTGGTACAATTGGGATTGTTGATGATGATGTGGTAAACATCACCAATCTTCAACGTCAGATCCTCCATTTTACGAGCGATCTTGGACGACGGAAAACTGAATCCGCACAGGAAAAACTTACCGCCTTGAATCCGGATGTGAAAATCGTTATTTATAATTGCAGGTTTTCGAATGAAAACGCGGAAAAAATAATTAACGGTAATATGGAAGGTGATACAGTCGGGCTGGCTTCGGATATGTCTTGTTTGAGATCCGGTGGCGAATATGACTTTGTGGTTGACTGTTGTGATAATTATGCGACAAAATTACTGATCAATGATGTTTGTGTAAGGATGAAAAAGCCTTATTCGCATGGCGCGGTGGTGGCTTTGCGTGGAGAAGTCATGACGTATATTCCCGGCTCCGCATGTTACCGGTGCGTCTTTGACACCCCGCCGGAAGACGGTGCGTTGCCTACTGCTTCGCAAATCGGAATTTTAGGCTCGGTCGCTGGGATCGTCGGAAGTCTACAAGCGACCGAAACGATTAAATATTTGGCCGGAATAAATGATTTAATAACAAATCGTATACTGATAGCAGAAGCAAATGTTATGAATTTTATTTCCTTAAAAGTGAAAAAAAGAGATTCGTGTATGTGTGGGGTTATTGAATAAAAGAACTGTACATCCTGTTTCCTAACATTAATATTACGGCAGCCTGATGTTCCCTTGATCTCTCTTTCAGTATTTTGCAAAATTGTTCTTTCGGCATGACTTCTAACTAAGTATATCGGAGTTTAAAATATGAATGCTCGTTTTTATACATCAACAATAGCAGTCTCAATCAATTTGAAATTCAATTTTTCAATTGGTTGAAAGCCATGCACAATAGGTTCAGGCAAATAACTTCTAATTATATCAAAAGCCCCCGCAATATCTTCTGGCGTCTCAATCGTTTTAGTTTTATTTGAAAAGACACACAATCTTTCAGTAAAACTATCTATGAAAGATTTAATTGAAATTGTGTTGGAAAGATGTAACAACGCATTATGCAACTGTTTCCTCGCATCGTTTATTTTATTTTTAGACGAACTGCTTAATGACAATTCATTTAAGATAAAAAATGTATCACCTTCTAAATGATAGACAATAAAATCACATTTCTTTAATTCCAGTGCTTTAATAACGTCATCGGGTTGCTGATTAAGAAAGTGCTCATAATCAATAACCGCAATAATCTTATTATTAGGATTATTATAGGTTGCACTTCCTGTTCCAAGTGATTGTTTTATTGCAGGTTTTTTATCTTGAATATCGAAATTGGTATCATCTATCACATCGGATTTGAGACTAAGCTATGGATATAAAAAACAGTTTCTGTAGTAGAGCTTCTATCTTTTAATTTTTACTTTTGATAGAAAAATCTAAAAAATATGGCAGAAATATTTTATGATATGTCCCATCTGACAACGGATGAACTTCGGGAACTGTTTACGTCCTACCGAAAACTCGGATGGATAGATTACGAGTATGAAGTACTGGATGAGAGCCACCCTCCTATACAGACTCTTTCGGATGCGGAGGTTATTCTGAATATTCAAGCGGGAGATGAACGAAATTATTTTGTATTCATGCTCAACCATGAAGACGAGGAAGACGGCGTAATGATTGGCTTTGGGCTAAATTACCAAGAATATTTTTCAGCGTACCTGCACCTTTCGCCTAAGTATCTGAAAGAACTAATCGAAAAGTATGCGCTGGTAAGTAAAGCAACCAATGCAGAGAACCTAACGGTCGAACAGTTCTTAATAAAGCAGGCAAATGACCTTCCGATGAATTAAACAAGTCAATGATTTTAGACGGGATGTGAAATTATTATTAGCACCTACTATTCTCAATAAAAATTTGCTTTTTTACTGTACCGTTTCGTTTTTCTTTGCTTCTATTCTGTCAAACTTTACTTTCAATGCTTGAATTTTACTTTGCAAATTCCAAGTTTCTGTCTCTGTCACGAGTCTTTCTAACTCTGTCATATGGAAATAGAAGTCATTGAAATGTGCTTTAGTAGGGCTTTCAATTAAGTCTTCTACTGCCTGACTTAGTTTCTCATAGACGCTGAACAAAATATCTATTTGAACAAAATCAAGATTTTCTATTCGCGTGGTTGTTGCCTCGTTTGTTGCCGTATTGTCATTATTCAAAGCTACTACCCATTGTCCATGTGCAATTTTATTTCTTAACTGGCTTGGCTCGATAACAAATTTATTGATGTGTCTTGACAGTATCAATTTTTTATTTTGAACTTCGCCAGCATTTGCAATGCTATTTGTTCGACTAAATGCCAACGCCATACATTTCGTCCATTTTTGTTCTAAGTTCCTTTCGTTACTTATTTGTCGTATTTCACCCTCACTAAAACCGTATGGAGTGTGAATAACCTTAAGAAAAGAAAGCTCGGCAAATGAAGAGTATAGCAAAGCATACAACTTAGTCAACGCACTGAATGCAGAGTGGTCGTTTCTTTTGATAGATTGGTTGAACAATCTTTTTATATTTTTTCGTTGTTTATTCAGTTCCCTTAAATTAACAACGCTTGCCCTGTAAATGTCAATCATATCACAAAAATAAAAAAGGGCTTGTAATGAACACTTTGTTAGTCTGCATTACAAGCCCGGAGTTGAACCGGGAACCTACCATTTCTGGTCCGCTTTGCCTTATTAAGCTACAAGTCCGTTGCAAAGATAATGTTTTTGTTGTATTGTATCTCACTTTACTCTTTTTTCTCATATTTTTTTGTGTAGAATATCCCCAAAGCTTATTTTCAGCACATATACTGTAACAAATTATCGCTTAGGTAATACCTTTTAGAAAAGAAAGACAAGTAGAAAGGCTACTTCTCCCTACCTGTCTATACTACATTAATCAAAATTGTTTACTAATTTCCTTTTACCCCTTCTTTCTCGTCCTTATCTGTCTGCTCATTGTTGAAGGTAAAAGAAAGAGGAAATTCTCTCCCAAACGAATCGAAGAACACCACCTCTATATTATGGGCATCTTCCGATAGCGAACGAAAGTAGAGCCGGAAATAACTATCTGTTATCTCGTATGCATCATTAGGCAACTGTTATAACACCTACTATAAACGTTTTTGATTAATCGTTTATTATCAGGTGATTAATAAAGTGACTTTTTATAAAATAGTTATAAGACTATTAATAAGGTGAGAAAATAATAAAGGCTACCAAAATGATAGCCTTTGAAAATATATCGTATTATGAATATTCAGAAGAGGGGATTCGAACCCCCGGAACCCTTTACAGGTTCACCTGATTATCAGTCAGGCGCCTTAAGCCTCTCAGCCACCTCTCTAAGTGCAAAGATAATAATATATATTGTAAATCAAATAATATCACTATAAAATGGATAAAATATCACCTTTCACAACAATTGGAATCGACAGACAGACAAACAAATTAATAGATAAGTTATGTAAACGTTATTCGCTGAAAAAGGGTGAAATAGTAAGAGTGGCTTTTGGGTAGATAGATAAGGCACAGATCAATCCCGCCGAAGCCCCCGAATCGGTCAAAGCTGAACTTTCCAAAATCAACAAACGGCAGGATGATATTATTCGCTTCATCCGAAACTACGAAGAACAGGAACTTAACCCGATGATACGGGCGACCAATTCGATAGCCGCCCGCTTCGATGGAATAGTGAAGGCTTTGGATACGTTTGTTCTTTCGCAGTTGGAGAAGAACCAAGAGAAATACAATGCTGTGTTGCAAAGAATCAGCGACAAATTCGGCGAACATGCCGACGTGATAAATGGTCAGGGTAAACACATCGGCGCATTAAAAGAAACACAGAAAAAAGACAATGCTAAACTTTTGAAGTTAATCGGTCTTTATGCGGATTTGGCAACGTGTGGAGTAATGGACGGTAAACGCAAAGAGAATCTGAAAGCGGAAATTTACCAATTAATCAATCCCGAATAAGCGATGAACATAGATTTCCCGCCACCGTCAAAAGGAACGTACAATAATGCAGGCAGCAGCCGACAGTTAGCCAATTATTGCGAGCACGAAGATTTGCAACGGATGGAACAGGGAATCTATACCGAAGGTTTTTTCAATCTCAATCAGGATAATTTGTACAAATCCCAAGTTGTAAAAGACATCGACGGGAATATTGGGCAATTACTAAAGACTGATGCCAAGTTTTATGCCGTCCATGTCAGCCCATCGGAAAAGGAACTGCAAGCGATGGGAAGCACCGAGCAGGAACAAGCCGAAGCCATGAAACGGTATATTCGTGAAATGTTCATTCCCGAATATGCCCAAAACTTCAACAAAGGACTATCAGCAGAGGACATAAAGTTTTACGGCAAAATCCATTTCAACCGTAACCGTTCCGATAATAAACTGAATATGCACTGCCATTTGATTGTGAGCCGTAAAGACCAATCGAACAAAGTCAAGATAAGCCCGCTTACCAACCATCGAAATACCAAGAAAGGCGTTATTACAGGAGGTTTTGACCGCACAGTCCTATTTGAGAATGTAGAAAAAGGATTTGACAGGCTGTTCGGCTACCATCGGCAACTATCTGAAACGTTCGAGTATTGCAACACTATGAAAAAGGCAGCATGACAGACAAGCTACGGATGCAGGAACGGGAACTGAACGTCTCCAAACAAGATTTTGCTGGCGAAAAGAAAAAAGAGAAAGAAGATTTGCATGTAGACAGGTATGCGGATAAGCAAGCAGAATCGACTGGAAGCAAGTTCCCGAACAAGCAAGAAAGCAAATTTGAAAACGATATTGAAAATAAACAAGATTCCAATTCAACCAATTTAGGGTTATCTTCCGTATTTTCAATTTTACCATCGGCTACTGATATTAATCCAATTGACGAACAGCAACAGCCGAAACCCAAGAAAAAGAAGAAACAAAGACCAAGATTAAGTTAATAAATTTTCGATTTATATTGTTCCGTAAGTTATTTCCCATGCTTTTCCGGTTATTTCCCGCTCATAGCTTCCCAGCCGTTTGGAGAGGCGGAAGCCCGCGAGAATAACCGGAGCATGAGAATAACTTCCGTCAATTTTACGGTGGCATGAAAGCCGCTTGCAAATAGCCATTATCCTTACCCTTAAACATAATCTATTGGAAACAAAGAGATAAATTCTTTTGTGTAGTCATATAATTTTAATAAATTTGCATTTTGTGCTAATTTAGAATGAAAACAAAGACGATTAATAGGCTCAAAGCAGTACTTGCAGAAAAGCAAGTAGCTAACAAGTGGCTTGCAGAGAAGATTAATATAAGCACTACTACTGTTTCGCGCTGGTGTACGAACAAGACGCAACCTTCGCTCGAAACGTTGGTTGAGATTGCTGAAATTCTTAAAGTGGATGCAAAGAATTAATCGTTTCAACAAAGAAAAATTAACAAGTAATATTATGATAATTAACGATGTCCACATCAAGCAATTTAGGGGATTTAATGATGTGCAGTTTGCTTTAGGAAAGAATCTGACCGTAATTGCAGGCCAAAACGGAACTCAAAAAACCACAGTTTTGGGAATGCTTAGTCAGCCTTTCTCTATAACGGACAAAGGAAATCCGTTGTTTGGGGAAACACCGCTTTGTGGAGGTAATTATCGTTCATCTTTTGCTGAAAAATTTAAATTATCAGAAGCGTTTGATAAAGCACAAAGTCATGAATGGACATTAAATTTAAATAATGCAACGGAGCCTGAATTTACAGTGGAAAGTATCAGGCGAGATGCATCATCCGAAGCAATTCGTTTTTGGCAAAAAGGGAAACGCTCTAAAGGGTCGGGCTATATTCAACTTCCTGTAATATACTTGAGTTTGTCACGTCTATTCCCAATAGGAGAAGATACCGGTATCAGTTCAAGTACAGACATCTCTCTTACACCTGATGAATTTAAATTCTACAAGGATTGGCATGATAAGATTCTAATTATACCTGATGGACAAATGACCAGTGTTGATTACTTGAAAAGTAAACAAAAGAATACACTTGGTGCCAATACTTCATACTATGACTGGAGAATGAACTCGGCCGGGCAGGATAATATCGGTAAAATCTTGCTGGCTATCCTATCATTCAAACGTCTAAAAGAAAAGCATAGAGATTCTTACACAGGTGGAATTTTAGCGATAGACGAACTGGATACAACGTTATATCCTGCTTCCCAATTAAAATTAGTAGAGGCTTTGCGAAAATTCTCATCCCAATACAACATACAAATTGTTTTCACGACACATTCCCTTACTATTTTGGAGGAAATGTGTGTACACCAAGAGAATCCGAAAATTCCGGGACAAGTAAAGGTTATATATTTACAAAAGGAGGATAGTCATGTTAAGGCTATTGAGGGTATTTCAATTGTTGAGATTAAGAATAAACTTAATGTAACTCTGTCTCCAAAACAAAAAACGAAGAAAATATCTGTATTTGCAGAGGATAAAGAAGGTGAAATTTTTGCTAAGGCAGTGCTAAAAAGAAGAACTTCTTCTTTACAGTTTATTGAATGCACAATGGGATGCAGTAACTATATTGAGTTAGCAAAAAAGAAAATAGATGGTTTTAAATATCTGCAAAGTATTATCATTTTAGACGGTGATGTCAAATCCGAAAGTTCCAAAATGCGCGAATTGAAAAAATATAAGAACTTTCTTGTATTACCGGGAACAGAATCCCCCGAAAGACTTATTGCGAAATTTTTGTACAACCTACCCGAAGGTTCACCACTTTGGGATAAAATTTATAATGGATATACAAAACAACTTGTTTTTCGTGACCATTCTTTAAGAGAAATACAAGCCGATAGAGAAAAAGCAAAAGCATGGTTTAATGCTCAAAAGCAATATTGGGGCAGAGGCTGTGCAGGTGTTATAAACTTGTGGATTTCAGAGAATCAGGAGGAAGTTTGCAATTTTATCAACGAATATGACCGACTGATACAAAAATATATTTAGATTTAAAGCCTGAAAGTAATGATGGAGCAAGAAATTCAAATATTGAAGTTGAAGGATTTAGTCTTGTGGACGGAGAATCCCAGAGACCCTATTGATGAAAATGCGACAGACCAAGATATTGTCAATAAAGCAATGGAAGACAAGTATTCCAAATGGTCGTTACCGAAGTTAGCAAAAGAAATGGGGAACCATTACGATTTTAGTGAGCTTCCAACTGTTGTATATCATGGCAAAAAGCCTGTTGTTTATGACGGGAATCGACGGATAATACTTGGGAAGGTAAAACATAATCTTGTTACTGTTGCAGGCAAAGACAATATAGACATACCTGATATTCCGGCTGAAATTCCGTGCAACGTCTGTTCTAAGCAAATCGCATTGAAAAATGTGTATAGAAAGCATAGTGATTCTGGTTCATGGCATCCGCTTGAAAGGGATATATTTCTTCATAAATTCATGGGAGAGAAAAAAAGTACTTTTTTGATTATTGAAGAAAATACGGGGTTAATTACAGCCAACCCTCATTTGAATCAACGATTTGTTAAGGATGAGATTTTGAGAGAAGATATTTTATCCGAAATGGGATTTGACATTAAAGGCAATAAGTTGCGGAGCGTTCATGACGAAAATCAGGCACTTTCCATTTTGCACAATTTGTCTCAAAAAATCCAAGATAAAGAAATAACCACCCGTCATAATAGAGGGAAAGTTATTGATGTATTGGATAAATCCATGCGGAAAATCATTGAAAAAAATAAAGGAAGTCAATCATATAATAATGTAAATATCCAATTTACTAATCCGACAAATACAGATAAAGAAACGGAAAAGAAACAGCGTCAAACAAAGCGTACTCAAAAAAAGGAAGATGAATTGTTTGGGAAAAAACTTTATCTGAAATCGGGTGATGTAAATAACTTATATAGGGATATTTCCGACCTATATCAGATTTATTTGAATAATAAATCTGTATTATCTCATTCGTTTCCCAGTCTTATCAGAATGTCATTACGACTATTGTGTGAATCTGCTGCAAAAGATATTAGTGTTACATTGGATAAATATCTGAATACTCATTTTGCCAATGCAAAAAAGAATTTAGACCAAGATATTAAAACAAGTTTGTCCAATCAAAATGTAACGGAGAAAACAATCCTTCAATTATTGCATACAGGTGCGCATAATTATCAAGCGGCAAATAACCTGCCGCAAACCTATGCTATTTCTGTTATTCTTGGTGAAATGCTTACATTAACGCATGGAAAGGAATACTAAATGAACACATTTTATTCACCTTTACGATATCCGGGAGGAAAGAATTGCATCTTTTCTTTTATGTCCAAGTTGTTTTATGAAAATAATTTGCTCGGTGTCAGTTACGCGGAACCTTATGCAGGTGGCGCAGGGCTGGCCTTACGACTTTTATTTGAAGAATATGTAAATAAAATATACATCAATGACTTTGATAGGTCTATCTATGCTTTTTGGCATACCATTATTAATGATTCCGAAGAGTTTTGCAATTGGATTGCCAATGTAGATATTTCTGTTGAAAATTGGCATATATACAAGGATATTCAAAGAATTTCGAATGAATATGATTTATTCGAATTAGCAAAATCTACTTTCTTTCTTAACAGAACAAATGTATCGGGGGTAATTAAGGGTGGTATTATTGGCGGTGTTGAACAAAGAGGAAAATATAAAATAGACGTTCGATTCAATAAGGAAGATTTAATCAATAAAATACGGAAGATAGCCAGTTTTCGGAATCGCATCTTTGTATCTAATCTTGACGGGCTTGCGTTTATTAAAAAAATGGACAAAAAGAGAGAGGATATTTTTATTTATCTCGACCCACCGTACTACAAAAAAGCATCAGATTTATACATGAACTTTTACTTGGAAAAAGACCATGAAAATTTATCAAGACATGTCCGAAATATAAATAAGCGATGGATGATTTCCTACGATAACCAAGATTTCATTCTTAACCTATATGCTCAAGAAAGAAAAGTGTTATATAACCTTTCCCAATGCGCATCCAATAGAGTTGGGAATGAGATTTTAATTTTTTCAGAAAGGATAAATTTTGCAGATTCGATGAATCATTTGAAAGCACCAGTCTTGATATAATTTGTTTACTATACAATGAGCCAAAGCCTTTCCTTTCAGAACAACTCTGTATACGGCTTTAAATTTCCGCCAAGTAATGGAAAAATGCTTCCAACTTTAGGTAAATTGAATAAAAAAACGATATTTACAGTGAGTTATTTGAGGAAATGCAGCGTAAAACGCAGAAATCGCACGGTTGCCAAATCGTTACCTCTCCCGCCGAAAAAGCACGCTTAAAGACTTCTATTCAACAATTTATCTCTCAAAGATAATTTTATAAAATAAAATGAGCGCCCCCGGCTTATTAAAGGGAAATAAGCCGGGGGCATTGGTTATGATGAAAAAAACAAGTAAGTAGTTATCTTTTAAAAATTGACTTCGAAATTATAATTACCGGAGCCCACTTCATATACGGTATGGTTACCTTCTTTTTTTAGGAATTTAACTCCTTCTGCCGCAGAGGTTTTTTTGCCGCTTTCTAAAACTTCGGCATCGTTTTTTGCAGGAATATATACGATTGCAGTTGTATTTCCAGGTATGGTAATTTTCCATGAGAATTTAGTTCCTGTTTTTTTCCATGCGCTTTTGATTGTTCCGTGAACCGAATGATAAGATGCTGTTACATAATTCAGGCCGTTTGCCGGATATGGGCGCATGGTGATTTTCTCAAAACCGTTGCTGCCGGAAGCGTTTCTGATGCCTGCCAGGTATTCATAATACCAGACCAGCAAATCTCCCAGTAACATCACATGATTGTGCGAATTCATAGCGGGGTCGGCCGTTTTACCGTTCCATAGCTCCCAGATTGTGGTAGCTCCGTTTTCAATCATATAACCCCAACTCGGGTAGTCACGGTTTGTTGTGATTTTATAGGCAAGATCGGCACGCCCGTAGTCAGACAATCCGCGCATCAGCCATTGGATTCCGACCAGGCCTGTACTCACGTGACTGTTAAAATCCTTTTCCGTTTTGTTTGCTATATTGGCAAAAACTTTTTCTTCGTAGCCTTCTGGGACCATCCCGTAGCATAATGACAGTAAATTGGCTGTTACCGTATTATTACTGTATTGTGCCGTCTCTTTATGGAAGAACTTCCTGTTGTAAGCGTCTTTTATAACTGCCGCTTCATTGGCAAATGCTTTGGCTTCGCCTGTTTTACCTTGAAGTGTGGCGAAACGTTCCAATAGATAAAGCATACGATAATAGAATGAGGTTGCGAGAAGTGTGCCGTCTGTTTTTCGCGCCGGGTCCATCGAGTGGATTAATTCAGGAGATTCGGGAGGCATACACCAGTCACCGTAAATATCTTTTGTCATAATGTGATCTTTCATATATGTTTTACGCATATAAGACATCCATTTCTTCATGGATTTATAGTGTTTCTTTATGGGTTCGGGATCACCATACTGTTCATAGATCATATTTGCAATAGTCAGATAGGCGGCGGGCCATGTCATGTTATCGCCGTAAAAAGCCCAGTATGCAGGCGCTACATCGGACAGACTTCCATTCTCCAGTTGGGTTTGCTCTATATCGTCCAGCCATTTGACATATAAGTGGTAGTTATCGAACACAAAACTTTCACCGTGTGAGCCTACGGCGCGATCTCCTAACCACCCCATCCGTTCGTCACGTTGCGGACAATCTGTCGGCATTCCGCGATAATTGCCGCGTATGCCCCAGTATGCATTTTTGTAAATCTGATTGATGGTCGGATCGGAGGTTTCGAATTTCCCTGTGATTTCCATTTCATCATAGACTATTTTTCCTTCAAAATCATTAACCGTAGGAACCCCCGGAAAGCCGGTAATTTCGACGTAGCGGAATCCGTGATAGACGAAAGATGGTTCCCAGTACTCTTCCGTTGAGCTTTTTAATGTATATATATCCGTGACCAATGCGCCACGGATGTTATCCATATACAATGTGCCGTCTTCTTTTAAGACTTCTGCAAAACGTAGCGATACTTTATCTCCTTCTTTGCCTTTTACCTTCATCCTTATCCAGCCGACCATGTTTTGTCCCATGTCAAGTATATATGTGCCTTTTTTCGGTTCACTGATATTTACCGGCGTTATTGTTTCCATTATCTTAATATTGGGATTGAGTTGCGCCTCTAATTTGCCGCCGGGAGGCAGAACGGTTTCGGCCTGCAACCAGGACTGGTCATTAAATCCGGTTTTATCCCATCCCGGCATTTCTTTCCGGGCGTCATATTCTTCACCATCGAATTCATTGTTGGCTGTAATCGGACCTTCGGCGGTGACTTTCCATGAATTATCGCTGGTGATGACCTGTTTGCTTCCATCCGGATAATCAAGTTCGAGTTGGAGTATCATTTTGGGATATCCGAAATGTTTGACTTCCGCTACCGGACCGTGGGGAACTCCCGGCGGACGCATGGAGAAGAAACGTCCGTTTCCTAAGACCGTACCGATAGCATTTGAACCTTCCTGTATGATATCCGTCACATCGAACGTATTGTATTTTACGGATTTCGTATAATCCGTTGGAGTAGGTGATAATTCCTGATTTCCGATTTTTTGTCCGTTTATAAACAGTTTGTATAGGCCCAGTCCGGAAATGAAGACGGTTGCTTTTTCCGGTTTTTGGGTGGCGGAAAATTCTTTCCGGAAATAGCGTGCGGCAAGACGGCTATTGGAGCGGTCGAAAACATTCCCTTTGAACATTCGGTCTAATCCGATCCATCCGGCTTGCCAGTCGGTTTCGTTCAGTAGTCCGATTGACCATGATGCCGGTTTGCTCCACGGTGAATCTCCCTGATTGGTTTTTATCTTCACTTTCCAGAAACAAACATCGCGGCTTTTTAACGGTTTACCGTTATATTCGACAAGTATCGAGGTATCGGATTCTTTTTCCGAATTCCATAAATCACCATTATCTGCGTTTAGTTTCTCTAATGACGATGCGACGAGGATATGGTAAGATTTTTGCTTGAGTCCACGTTTGTCGCTGTTTAATTCCCAGCTCAGACGCGGATTGGTGATACCTATACCGCTGGGATTGTTCAGAAATTCACAACGAAGATTACTTATGTTGACTTCCGTATTATTTTTACATGCAGATAAAAGTAATATAGAGCATAAGAGAGGGAATAATGAGAGGCAATTTCGTTTCATAATTTTAATATTTATGGTTTTTATTTTTGCTATTGAGAAAAATCTGTTCTATCCGATTCCAGCATAAAATGGTTTACCGATGATATGGAGATTTTATGGCCTTCAACGATGATGCCGGTAAGTTCCAGTTTCATTTCTGGGAGGGTAGAAACGGGGAATGCATCATCTCCGTTTGTATCAAATGTCTGATAATCTCCGGAGGAAGGGTAGCGGGTGATGAGATGAGAGTCTTTGTATATATTGAAAAATTTGATCCCGGATTCGATGTCGGCATCAGCTTTCCATGTCAGTTCAACAGCACGGTTATGTTTTACGGATAGATTCAGATCATAAGGAGCGGGTGGAGGAGTCCGGTCGATAACGGTTCCGGTTATTATATATTCTTTCCATTTAGCGGCAACCGTTGAATCAGGTAACCATGACATTGAATTTTTATCCCCTTTATATCCGGACGCTTTGTACGTATTTAACCGTAATGTATCGCCTAACCATACCTTAGAAGGGTCCATCTCATGGAGAATGTCGGGATTAGTTTCTGATAATCGCTGAGTAAGAACAGATTCGAAGAATGGGATCGCCATATAGCGGACATAGCTGAAATTATGATTCTGATAAGGAGTATACGCTATACTGACATATCCTCCGTTTTTTCTTAATTTATTATACGTATTCAGGGCAGATTCCCAGCAGCAGGCATCGCCGGTTATCCCGGCATGACGGATCATGACCGGTATTTTCAACGCCTCTTTGGGATAATCCCAGGTGGGGTTAAGTCCCGGAGAATAGCTGAAGAGGGCAATCGTCCTTTCCGGATAATCTCTCATCATGGCCTGCGCCCAATATCCACCTCCGGAATGTCCCCAGAGTAACCAGGGGGCATTCGTAAGTTCCGGGTGACCGGATATTTCTCCTGTCTCTTTCAGGGTTTTCAATAAGGCATCCCCTGATCCGGATTCGGGATTTTTCCAGTTATGGCAATTTCCGGATGCGGAGTACAAATCAGGACCGATAATTGCCAGATTCCATTTTTTAGCAAAAGCCTGATATTGGATATCATAAGCTGTGGATACGCCTCTCCCTTCCATCGTACATCCATGCTGATGAATAAATACTCCCCGGATCTTTTCTGCAGATTCCGGGATGAAAATGTGATAAACGGCCGAGTCTAATGTATAAGAATCGTCCGCCTGAATGATACGGTAAACTGTACCGTTCGGAAGCTTATGAATCGTTGTTTGTCCGGAAATGTTATTCTGTGAAGAAAAAAACAGTAGAATAATTATCCATAGTGTGCTCTTGTTTTCCATAAATATGATTGAGTTTAAAATTATCAGATTAATAGTCAATCCGGATGACAGAAAACATTACTCGTATATTTCAGGGATGTCGATTAATGTCCGGAGGTACATCCTACGTGAGCCTTTTACGTTCGGATGGTGGTAAATCTGCCAGCCGTAGCTTCCTGTATAATCTTCATGGTACATGGTTGTTTTATCAACCTCTTTACCATCGTGCATCACAGAGGTGGCGAGATCAAATCTGCAGCCGTTTATATTGTATTTTCTGCGTACTTTTTCAATCATCCGGTTTATCTCAACCTGTGTTCCGCTTTCATTACAGGGTATATTGTTCAAGATAGGTATAGAGCCTTGTCCGAGAATGTATTCTACCAGTTCACTGAGATTCTCTTCCGTATTTCCTCCGTTGGTGCCGATTGTTACCATTACATATTTTGCTTTGATATAGGGAAGTTCATTTTTGATGCGTTCCAGGACTTCTGCAATTTGGCATCCGCCCCGGCCGCTACTGATTGCTTTTCCCTTGATATTCTTCTGGATAAGTTGTGTCCACGCTTCAGGGAAGTCTTTAGTTGGAAAGTATCCTTCCGGTTCGCTGATCGAAGCTCCATAGATTAATAGTAACAGGTCGCATGCTCCAGCAATTACGCTTATTTGTTTGATCAGTACGGACGTTCCGCTTTGGAGTCCGAAGCAATAGTAATCATGTTGTCCGCCTGCATGGAATCCGGAATTTATGGCGCCGACGCCGCATCCTCCCGTTCCGTCTGTAACCAGTTCTATCTGGTCGGTTTCACCCGTGAACAGATCAATGATCCGGATGGTATTTTTCTGATACTGACGATAGATCTCTACAATGTATTCATTCTCCGGATCAAGAAAATCCATTTTTTTCCAGCTTTCCGGATGGGTAGCGACAGATACGGTCTTGTTAATCATATTGACTGATACTTTAAAATCGCCTGTATTGCTTTGAAAAACGGCAACCGCGTCTTGACTGAACCTGACATGATATCTTATCATACGTTCTCCTAAAGAATAATATTTATCAAGTTGAACGAGTCCCTCTTTTCCAGTGATTTCCAATCCACCGGGAGTATATCCGGCCTTGATGTTTTTATCGATTCTTAGTTCCGGATACGTATCTTTGTCATTCAATATTTTATGATATAAGACCGTAGTCGGTACGGTCGCGGCGTGCAACCGGAATACGCCGGCTATGATCATCGCAATGGCGAGTATGTGTTTTTTGTTTTTCATATATACAAAATTTAATTTTTAACACTAAGGTAATATAGAACTCACTTTTTTAGTTAACTCGCCTTCGCTCGTTGACCTTCGGTTCATCGCCTTCGGCGATACATTGATCATGTTCGTTTCATACGATTATCTATTATTACATTAAAGTTGTATGGAACCAGGCATGACTCATTCAAAATGAACTACGGGTTATTTCCGTAATGAAAATTTAATCGCCCTATGGGAGCGCTGTCTCCGGAAATATAATAATCCATAATATCCTCCTGATTCGTAACATTATCAGCGACTTTAAAGCCGAAAGAAACATTCTCTTTGTTCATTCCCAGTGTTTTCAAGGGAACGGAAACAAATAGATACGTACTGTGCAGGCGGTATTGTGCTATGCCTCGTTTTTTCCATTTATTTCCGTTTTCCGCTTTTTCGATAGCGCTTTTTCCTCGTTTATCCGGAAAACGGTTTATTATAAAGTTATATCCGAAAGGCCTATTTTTGCTGTCAGGTGTCTGTATGAGAATATTCATCCAGTTAAGATCTTTTCCATTGTGAGGGATGATTTCTTTATCCGTTTTTATCAGGAAGTAGACATTCTGATTGTCATGGGCAACTTTTATATCGGTGATGTCGTTCCGTGCACTGTTATCAGTATAGGTGTTTTTTCCTGAAAAATCCGGATAATTACGGACGATTGCATCTCCGGCCAGATCTTCGTAATGTGCGGCTGTATTCCATTGTGACAAATTATCACTATTGAAATCTATTGGTATATCCGCTTTTTTATAGTTATTGAAGGGAGATTCTTTAAAACGATGAATGTTGTCAACCATTTGCAGATAGAAACTATCGCCATAACCTCCTTTCATCATTTCCACATCTCTTGAAAATTCTTCATTGAAGGCATCTACAAAAGCGACTTTGTCATTTATAACGGTTTTTATGGCCACCCATTCATTCCAGCCTGTAATAAAGACATTGCATATTGAGTCTTTATTCCTGAAAACCGTATTCCACTGATCCTGAAAGTTTTTTCCTGTACGCGCCAAATCTTTATTATTCTTTTTGTTTATCGCATCAAACCCTCTTCCTTTCGCATATATCGTGTCTGAAAAAACGACATTCACCGATGAATGTTGAGCGACAGATACCGGTAAAACCTCGTTTTGTACTCTCTGCGGATATTCCCAGCTTATCCATGGAAAAGCATTGTCATTAAACAGGGCTGTCGGCCATTGGGATTCCCTGACATCAAAATATTTGATCAGGTCATCACTTATAAAATCGTAGTAACCGGGTACGTTTAGCTGGTCGGAGGCTTTGTTATTGTTACGCGTGATACCTATAATCAGCGGTTTCCCTTCCGGCATAAACCAGATCTCATCATACTTGCCGGGGCGGTAATAATGTTCATATATATTTCTGGCAGTAGTTCCCGAATGTGAATTTGTATAAAAGGCGACTTTGGGTATATGATATCCTTTTTGCTTAAAAGAGAGGAGTTTATCCAGTAATACAAACATGGTATTAGGATAGTAAAAACCGTTGGTTGCATCGATCATGATGTAATCGATACCCGCTTCGGTTAATAACTCTATGTGGCGGGTTATAACCCACGGGTCCGCACTGTTATAATATCCGTATAAAGGTTTCCCCCAGAAATGATACTGGTCTTTGGGGCTTTCAGGTGTTCCTTTTTTGTCAAATAAATCCTGACGGTGGTTTTCAAATAACCGGGTTATATCGTAATTTCCCTTTTGTTCGGCTTCATGTTGCCCCAGCCAGACAAAATAAAATATACCAACATATTTCTCTTTTTCGTTATCTGTAGGTTGTGAATATATATTTATATTATTTAGCATGATTATGCAAAATACAAATGGTATACGTGCTTTTTTTATATATCCGGGAAAGATCATAAATTCTTTTCTAATTAGTTATGACTTCTGTGCTATATCAACTTATACGTTATCAGCCTGTTTCATCTTTTTACTGCCTATCAGGCCATACCATGCGACGAACAGGTGACAGGTAAGTATTACGATGAAAGAATTCTGTATGCCGAAAGAGTCGGCAGCCATTCCCTGAATGGGAGGGATAATCGCTGCTCCGAGTATAGCCATGATCAACAGAGAAGATCCCTGACTGGTAAACTTTCCTAATCCGCGGATGGCCAGTGTAAAAATGTTAGACCACATAATGGATGCAAATAAACCTATGCCTATTACGCTCCACATGGCTATTTGTCCTTTTGTGAAAAATGCAATGATTAACAGGATGATTATATTCAGCGAAAAGATACCTACTGTTTTTCCCGGTAGAGAACATCCGATCCGGAATGCTAACAGATTGAGCATGATAAGGAATGTAAATATTCCGGTGATATATATTCCGTTACTCAGGAATATGATTCCTAATGCGGTTGCAACAATGATTCCGGAATAAAGTATTTTCTTCCGGGGTGAATTATCACTGAATGATACCGCACCCAAAAGACGTCCGATCATCAGACCTCCCCAGTAAAATGCGACATATTGACTGGCTTCGGCTTCATTCATCCCTGCAATATCTTCCATACCGAAAAAATTGATCAATAAACTTCCGGTAGCGACTTCTGCGCCAATAGACGCAAATATAGCTGCTACGCCCAACAATAACTGCGGATAGCGAAAAACGCCCAGGCCTTTTTCCGGGGATTCCGACCGGTGGAATTCAGGAAACGGAGTAATACGGATAATGATTGAAACAAGCATAAATATAACGGCGAATACCAGATAGGGTATACGTACAGAGTCTGCTTCACTGCTTACCGGATCAAAAAAATACTGGAAAATAAGATATCCCCCTAAAAGAGGACCGGCAACTGTGCCGAGTGAGTTGACTCCTTGTGCAAGGTTTAATCTGGAAGAAGCTGTTTTTTCCGGGCCTAACAAAGCTGCATAGGGATTTGCCGCTATTTGTAGAAAGGTGATTCCCAATCCAAGGCAAAATAACGCGCCAAGGAAAAAACCGTAACTGTGTAAGGACGCTGCCGGATAGAAGAGTAAACAACCGATTCCTGCCAGAAACAGGCCTCCCGCCATACCGTTGCGATAGCCGATTTTAGCGATCGGATCTCCCGTTTTTACAGACAAAATGAAATAGATCAGGGAACCGATAAAAAACGAACCGAAAAATGCAAATTGTACAAGCATCGCCTGAAAGTAGCTCAGTTCGAATATACCTTTGAAATAGGGGATTAATATGTCATTCATCGATATGATAAATCCCCAGATAAAGAATAATCCGGTAAGAACGAGAAAGGATATTTTTTTTTGATTATTTAGTTTGGGCTGATCATTGTTTTTCTTTTCCATATAGTTGAATTCGGGGTTCTATGTTATTCCAGTTTATTTTTTATATGATTAAAAGATAAGGCTGTAAGATTTGCAGCCTTATCTTTATTTCGGTAAGAACGGATTTATTTGAATAATACTTTACGCATAAAACGCGAAGTTTCCACAGCATCGTTCATTTTTACAAGAGTTTCTATTTCTGCAAAATTTTCTTCTACAATCTGTTCAAAATTGCGGACCCACAGAATACTTTCCGCGATCGCATCTGTTGCATTTTCGCGATAGGGATACTGATCCATGGAAAGCCATCCGTCATATCCGGTTTTTTTCAGTTGGTAGAGTAGATCTATGTAAACGGTACTGTGTACGCTGCCGACAATCATATCGTCATCCCAGAGGCCGTGATTATCGTTGAAGTGCATATGGAAAAGCATATTGCCTGCACGTTTTGCTAAAATGACGGCCTCTGCTACGTTTTCTCCGGCCACAAAACTATGGCCCGTATCTATGCATACGCCTACATTGCTGCAGTTGGTTTCTTTTGCGGCCAGGATGGTATCGCTCATACGTGCATGATAAGAGTAATTCCGGGGCTCTTTAGGTTTATATTCCAGGGCGAACTTTAATGTCGGAAATTCTTTTGCAAGTGCGGTTGTTCCTTCACAAAGCCACTCCCGTTCCTGATCATAATCGGCTGTCAACAGATAGTCATAGCCATCCTGCGCCATCCACAAATTGACGATACCACAATTCATTTCGAGAGCGATTTCACTCATCTGGCGCAGATAGTCCAATCCTTTTTTGCGAATGACCGGATCGGTGTTTGTTATCGTTCCTTTGCCATATTCCGGGCCGGTAAACGTATCCGGAATAATCGACACACAAGTTTTGCCGTAATCTTCCATCCGTTTTTTCATGTCTTTCACATTGTCGGGACGGATATCCCATGTTCCGACCAGTTCAATGCCTTCTACATATGGAATTTTTACTGCCATCGCCAGCATTTCTTCCGTCGACGGATTATCTTTATACCCTTTGCAAAAACGATCGCAAGTGTTTCCCAAATTGCCTAAAATA
Organism: Tannerella sp.; assembly: GCA_031551825.1. Lineage (GTDB taxonomy): Bacteria > Bacteroidota > Bacteroidia > Bacteroidales > Tannerellaceae > Tannerella. The sequence goes on from JAVBNB010000068.1 coordinate 42,323, forward strand.
ACTGAATATTTTCCCATGATTTTATATAATTTGATAGATTAAATAATGTAATGTTTTAATGAAGATGTAATTAGTTTTTATTTCGTACTCCGTACTTTATCCAGACCCGGGAAACACGTGAAAGTTCCCCCATGTATAGAAAAATAGGGAGTGAGCGTATAATCCGGTTCTCCTTCAATGGCAAATTCACAAGGCTTATCGGTAACCTGAATCTTTTTCAGCAATGACTCGGGCGACATCCGGAGCCGGATAGAGGGCTCATTTTCAGCTTGTAAGATATCCTGCATCAAAGGCCCTTTAACGGCCATAAGCATTGGCCCGTAAGAAAACGCATATCTTGTAGCATCTTTTATACGGTTTATTCCGATGTATTTCTCATATTTCCACTTCATAGGCAGTTCCCAGGTAATCAAATCTCCTTCTTTCCACGTACGGTCTAACGTAACATAACTTCCGGGAACCACCTTGTTGATCTTTTTCCCGTTTACTTTCAAATCAGCATCACCGGCCAACCACTCGGGAATACGGATACGCACCTTCATGTTTATGGGAGAACTGGTGGAAACATGCAGAGAGACTCCTTTATCATAAGGGAATTTTGTTTCCATGGCTAATTTCACGGACTGGTTCTTCATTGTAAATTCATAGTCGGATGCGGCAAATAAATTCACATAAACGCCGTCATCAGCCAACGAATAGATATACTGGGGTAACATACCATATATTGCTGTCGCCTGAATCTCACAACAGGTATTTTCTCTCAGCGGAGGAAATTTTGAATCATTCAGTTGATTGAAATAACGGATACATCCGTCTTCCGCCTGTGCCGCGAAAACAATATTGAATAAGGATCGTTCAATATGCGCTGCGTAAAGTTCCTTCTCCGGCCATAATTGAAGGAAACGGTGGTTGAGATCAATCCAAAACACATTCCCACAGGTTTCGAATATATTATTGGGTCTATTGGCCAGTATATGGGTTTTGGGTTTGCATTCAAAATGTTCACACAGACTGATTGCACCACCCGGTAGCTGGAAATACTCGGAATAGATTTTCCAGGCTCCTAAACATGCGTCTAAATAACGTTGCTCACCGGTGGCTTTATAGATATCAAACAAGGCACAGATACTTGTCAGCAAATAATTATGCGGCCTGTTGAGTGTAAACCGCCAGGCGGCTTCGGGGAGTCCCTGTGCCAGCGCCTCCAGCCACCAGTCCATATCATAGTACTTCATATTTGTCTGAATATCTTCCGGTTTTCCGATAGGTGAATGATAAACCATCGGCCCGGCAATACTTCCCTGTATTCCCATACTTCCCAGAAGCATCACCGGCAAATATTCCTCCGCCCGGTTAAACCAGTCATAAAAAGGCCTTAACAATTGGTACGCTTTTTCGTGTCCTGCCATTCCTGCCGCCAGCATTCCTTTTGTAAGCATGGCGCGATCATAATTTTTTTGTTCGTCACGCATGATACCCGGCCACGTATCGGTTGAAATCCTGTAGTTCGAACTTTCGTAAGGCATGAAATAACCATTGCCGTTCGCGTATTGCCGGCGGTCTATTTCCTCTAAGATATCATCAATTGCTTTACGGAATTCAGGTATCTCCTGATAACGAAGCGAATGTCCCATACCTCCTAACATCCGCCCTTCGTTAGATGCGGTAAGGATATCAATCCATATCCGGTTCGGATCTTTGGAATTAACCCAATGCGTTTTATGTAGACAATCATTCAGGTATTGTATATTTCTTTCAAAGACCGTCCGGGACACTCCCGGACTCAAATGCACACCATATAACGCCGGAGCTGCTCCCATCGTGACCGGTTTCCAGCTATCAGGGGCAGAAGCCGTCGTTTTGTGCTCGCGCATCTTTTCGATTTCTTCATCCGTACACCGGTTCATTTCTACCATCAGGCAGGATGGATTGTCGACGGTAAAATATTCAAGGGCGATTTTCCCGCCTTGGGGTAATAGGACTCCCCTGATCAGATTGAATTTATTTGACGGTAAATCTTTCAATTCAAATAAAAGCCGATTGGATTCACGTTTTTTTGAATAGCAACGAATATCCTTATATTTGATACCATTTACATAGAGGCGCATCACACCGCCATCCGGCCCGGTTTCTCCAAAACATTTCACTGTGGGACCTTTACAATAAAATTCCCATTCTTCGTCCGTTTCATCTGCAACCGCCATACTATGAGGTTTCCGGATCGATGAAGGGGTTATGGTGAAACCGGCCGTATACTGAATAAAGGAACGATTTCCACAATCGATTCTAACGGGATTTGCACGTTGTCCTTTACTTATCAGGTAATCAATTTCGACTGATCCTGATTTTGTCACGATCGTGAATGTGTGTTCTCCATGTTCCAGCGAACCGGAGTCAAATAAAACGCCCTCCGGAGTGACCTGACTACAATCGACCTGTTTTACGAGCGTCCCATCCAGATAAACCTCTGCCATGCCTCCGTCCTGTACGGGTTTGGCATACCAGGTAATCCCCTCGCAGTCTGTAAAACTGTACGTTGCGGTAGCTCCCTCTTCTTTGGCATAAGACCGGGTATTACAGAAGTATCCGATATGCCTCGGTAATAACCGGTTGAACTCCCAGGCGCCGGAATATGTCAATTCGGTGTCATTCAGGATCCTTTCATTGCTCTTTGCTTGATAGGATCCGAAAGAAGTAGTTCCAGCGCTTATTTGTTCCATCTTGATGCCGGAATATTCCATACCTTGTTCTTTTGATTTTGCTTTGACGGTATCATTGACAGAAGTATACCCGGCAGAAATGACAGGTACGGGCAACCAGAGGAAGGTCAACATTAAATATAAAATTTTTCTTTTCATAGTCATTCTATTTGTTATTTAAAATTTAAAAATAGGATTACTTATCTCCATGCTTCCGGTTGTGTCATGCCGGTCATTTTTTTTGCATCATCGATCGGTATCGGCATCACCAGATATTTATCCGTATAGGAGCTATAGTCTCTGATTTTGAATCTTTCATAGTTGAATGTTTCCGGTTTACCGTCTTTGTCCCTTGAAGCCACCTGGATCTTCATCCCGGTCACAAACCGGTTCGTTTTATCTAAGATTTTCCACCTGCGCTGATCATGAAATCTCCAACCCTCCATACATAGTTCGACCCGGCGTTCGTTCCGGATTCGTTCACGCAGAAAGGCCTGTGTATTTTCAAATCCGGGAACATTTTCAATTTTAGGTTGTAAGGCTCTTTCCCGGACGACATTCAGCGCCGCTTTAGCTCCTTCCAGATCATTCACCTCACAGAGGCCCTCTGCTTTGTTCAGATAAAATTCAGCTAACCGGAAAAACACCCAGTGTATATCCGGTCCCAGACCGGTCTGGTTAGGGCCAAACCATCTCACATCTTTGTCTTTACGACAATAATAACCGGTTAAGGTGGTGTTTGTTTGAGTTAATATATCTGTTCCGAGACCATGACTGCCTCCCACAAAACTTTCGACAATAACCGGTTCGGTACAATTCGTTGGTGCGCCGTAATTTGCTCCGTTAAATAAAACATCCACATAAAATCGCGCATCCCGGTTGGCATACGGATCGTCTCCCGTCGATTCACCATATCCGGCCTCTGCTGCTGCCGGATTTATGGTAACCTGAAGATGTGTCTCGTTATTGTATGTGACAGGTAAGGCTCCATTTTTCATTTCGAAACAATCGACAAGTTCCTGTGTAGGATTATCCATGGCACACCATGTAGAAGGTATGGACGCATACGGATAAGAGGATATATTGATTCCGGTCGTATTGTTTATATGCTTGTTACTGGAAGGTGATCTCCAGATGATTTCAGGAACATTCGTCCGGAACGGGCCGACAAACAATGATTTATATTCCTCCATACCCACCAAACGATATTCCGGTAATTTAATCACATCATCGGCTGCTGCCGCTGCCCTGCGCCATTTCTCCGGATCATTTCCCGGATTATTCAACGGACTGGCATTATTCAGTAATACACGGGCGCGAATCGCGTAAGCAACCGTGTTTGAAACAAATTCCGTCTCTTCCATTGTACGTTTATTAGGTAGCACGCCTGATTTAATTATACTCATACACTCCTGGTCAATAATGGTAGCAATCTCATCGTATGTAGGTCTTACCAATTCATTCCAACCGTTGTAATCGGGTGCAAAAACAAAATCAATCCAGGGCATCGGGCCATAAAATTCCAGTAAGTTCATATAGTACCAGCATCGTAAGATCCGTGCTTCCGCAATCCATGTTTCCTTTTCCTGATTTGTGATGATCGTAGATTTCGGCAGATTTTCGATCGCAATATTGGCAAATCTTATTCCCTGCCAGAAGTCAGGCCATAATCTTTCTGAAGGACTGACCCATGGCCAGTTTATCACCGGATTTGAAAGGGATAAAGCGCCGTTATGCCAATCGTATGCATTATAGGTAGCGCCGGTAAACGTATTATCGGTCATACTCTCCATGGTATTATGCACAAATGCGATCTGATCTCTGGACTGATAGACTTTTCCATATGCAACTGACAATAACCCCTTTGTCCGGGTATAATCTTGTAAAATTTTCTCCATTGAGAGTGTACCGTCAGGTGTTTTTTCCAATGCGTCTTCACATCCTGTATTTAAAATAAACGGGATGATAAGAAATAATATAAATAATTTTCGTTTCATGATTTCATTCATTTAGATTGTTTCGGCGATGTTTAAAAAGATACATTTAATCCGATGTTATACGCTTTGAAAAGTGGATAAATCAGATTGTTATTTTGTTCGGGGTCAAAATACTTCACAGGAGTTTTGTCAAAGGTCAACAGATTCAACCCGTTGGCATAGATTCTAAGGCGTGACAGTCCCATCTTTTTCGTTATATTTGAAGGAAGTGAGAAACCTATTTCTGCGTTTTTCAGGCGAATATAATCTCCGCTAACGAGCCAGAAATCACTCATTTGTTTACTTGCATTACTTCCGGGATCTAACCGCGGATAAGTTATCTTTTCTCCATTTGCGTATTTTTCGGCTGTCCAGGCTTCTTTATGCCATTCATTGAAATTATCGGTTTCCCAAATACCGATACCGTTGAGATGGATACTTCTCTTTGCAGCGCCCTGGAACATGAGGCTAAGGTCAAATAACTTATATTGCACATTGACAGATCCGCCAAAATTCCATTCCGGAACATCCGGATCTCCTATCGGAACCATGTCTTTTTCATCAATCCGGTTATCACCATTCTGATCCAGATATTTCAAATCGCCCAATTTGGGCGCGGCTCCTAATGGCGTTTGGTCATACCATGAATCAATCTCTTCCTGTGTATTAAAAAATCCGTCTGTTTTATAACCAAATCGTTGTCCCAGGCGAAATCCGGTCATTCGTTGTCTTTCGGCGTAATCTTCAGGCAACAGCACTTCGTTCATATAGATCACTTTGTTTCTGTTATAAGCGGCATTCACATTGACACCGACATGCCAGTCCTGACCAAAATATTTATTATAACCGAGCATAATTTCAAATCCGCGATTTTCAATTTCTCCGGAATTGATAGGTGGTAGCTGCACAGTACCATTTCCACCAACTGCGCCTGAACCAAATATTCCGGTAGGGATTGTTCCTGCGTCCCGTATCAAAATGTTATCCCTTACTTCATAAAACAAATCCAGATCCACACTGAGACCTATAGGAAAGCGTGCCTCTAACCCGACATTATATTTGTTATTTATTTCCCAGGAGATATTTTTATTGGCAATGCTATTCTCTACGGTTCCTGACGGAAGGCCACTCCATCCGGAACCTCCGATACTCCAGTTATCTATATAAAGAAAACGGGATGCACCCATACGGTCATTTCCGACTTTCCCATAGGAAGCTCTGAGCTTCATGAAACTGAGCCATGACAGGTTTTGTTTCATAAACTCTTCCTCGGAGAGTACCCAGCCGAGAGAAAATGACGGGAAAAAACCGAATTGTTTTCCGGGGGCAAATTGTTCGGATCCGTTATAACCGAAATTAAGTTCAGCTAAATAACGGTTGTTATACCCATATGTAGCACGTCCGACTAATCCGATGTAGTTATAAGGTAGCGCAATATTGATCACTTTCTGATAACGGTTAAACAGGAACATACCGGTCACATCGTGCAATCCGAATTTATTTGAATAATTAACGGAAGCATCGATATTAAACAAATTATGAAAGTTTTGTATTTGCTTGTCTGTTAATGGCGAGTTTGTAGAAGAACCCAGAATTTCATAATGCAGGGAAGCCGGATCTCCTTCGTTAAAAATAGCCTCATAAACCTGAAAAGTCCGGCTTCTCATTTGTTGGTTCAGTGATGTTGCGTCATACGAAGCGACAGCTTTTATGGATAATCCTTTTGTAATAAAATCCAGTTTTTGTTCAAGGCCAAGTGTTGTATTAACCTGCGAAGTCATCGTATTTTTGAATCCCGTGCGATTCAACATTCCGTAAGGTGCGTTTGTTGCATTCCCACCTCTGATACGATTACTCATCACTTCTCCATCCGGCGTTAAATCATTAAACAGGAGATTGGGCGTTGTCAACAAATTTGCAAGTAATACCCCATAGGCATTCGCATCATCATAATAGGATGGATTATTAGGCACAAGTACGGGATCATTCTTTTTCTGCATATATCCGCTGATATTCAACCACATTTTCAGGGATGAATTGATATCAATATCAAAATTGGAACGGAAATTGATTCGGTTCGCTTTTGTTGACGGATCATAGTCATACTCGTCGAATCGCTCTGTTTTAAACAAGCCTTCCTGATACATATATCCTACAGTAGTGAAATAGCGCATTTTATCAGAACCACCACTTACATTCGCATTGATCCTGTTCATCGGAAAATTATTCTTTGTAAATTCTTCCACAAAGTTTCTCACGGGATATAACTCTTTCATATCTCCTAAGCGATATCGCTCCAATTCATAGTCCGAATATTCTAACGGAAGATTATTCTGCCTGTTAACCTGGTTTCTCAACTGCGCATAATCATAAGCGGAGACCATATCCGGAAGACGGGTGGGAGATTGCCATGAATGTTCCATCGTTACGTCTATAACCGGTTTACCTACTTCACCTCGCCGGGTCGTAACCATAATCACCCCGTTTGCTCCCCGCACACCGTAAACGGCTGTAGCCGAAGCGTCTTTTAAGATCGATATGGTTTCTATTTCATGCGGATCCAGAGCCGAAAACTCCCGTTCAACACCATCCACCATCAACAAAGGCCTTTGTTCATTCGTCGTACTTCTTCCCCTGATGTAGAAATCCATGTTTTCCGCACCCGGAGCGCCTGATCGTTGTAAAACCGTCAAACCGGGCAACCGTCCTGCCAATGCGATACCGATATTGGATGCCGGGGTCTGTCGTAATCCGGTTGCTTTGATGGATGAAATGGCTGCGACCACACTTTCTTTTTTCTGAGTTCCGTAAGCAACTACGACAACCTCATCCAAAATGGAGGTAGATTCCACTAAAATAACATCGATGGTTCGTTTATTTCCGACGGCGACTTCCTGGGATTGATATCCGAGATAAGAAAAAATCAGAATATCATTTGCAACAATATTGGAAATTGAATAATGACCGTCAACGTCCGTCGCTACTCCTTGAGATTTTCCTTTGATCTGTACTGTTGCACCGGGAACCTCAATTCCGGCTTCGTCTTTTACACTTCCGGTTACAGTAAATCCGGAATTTTTATTTTGCGCATGTAACTGAAATATGAATCCGCAAAACACAATTAGTAATACAATTTTTGCTCGCATAAAGTTTGAATTTTTTTAATTAAAAGATTAACAATTCCGCATAACATCTAAAGTTTCTATTTAAAGTTCATTTTGCTATAATATCTTGTATTGTCCGGTATTAATTTATTTCATACATATAACTTAATCTTCCCATAGGCATTACACTTCCGGAAGTATAGTAAGACATGATATCAGAGGGATTCTCGACTCCGGAAGCGATTTTAAAATAGAATTTTTCTTTTTTGTCAAGTCCTATGGCGCTACGTGGTATTTGTATTTGTATGACATCATTATGCGAAGCGAAGTTCGCATTTCCGGTTGTTTCAACAGAAAAATCTTTGGCTATCCTGCTGATATCCGTCATGTTGTTATTATAGTCACGTCCGACGATATAGTCATAACATTCCCACTCGCGTAATCCCGGTTCGCCCGTTCCTATCAGTATGTTTAAACTATTATTTCCCGGTTTTACCGTAAAAGGCTTATTTCCGCGTATATAGAAATAAATATTTTCATCATCATTGGATACTTTTACTTCCTGCAGAACATTTTCGGGAGCAGCCTGTTCGTAATGAACGGTTGGGGCAGCCCCCGCGCTATTTCTTCCAATGTCGTTACAGCCTATATTTTCCAGACAGTAACTGATCTTATCCCATTGTGAAATATTGCCGTGAATATCAATTGTTTTTTTATCTCCTGTTTTTGCCTGCTTGCCGATACCTTTATATTTACGTATGTTTTGAATCATTTGTATATAAAAGGCATCCTGATATCCCCCGTTCATCGGTTCTATATCTCTTGAATATTCCTTATCCACAGCATCACACATCATGTATTCCCCATCCCAGAGCTGCTTGTAAGCGATCCATTCATTCCAACCTCCGATCGATATCATATCGGGGTTTGTTTTTATTGCATGATCCCATTGGCGTTGAAAAAAAGTTCCTTTATCGACATCTTCACTTCTATTTTCCGATAATTCCGGATTCCAGCCTCTTCCCCAGTTTACGAGACCTCGTGTCAATGAAAATGACATAGGGACGGAAGGGTGGCTTGCCACTGTTACATTCATTACATTTGTGTGTAAGGGTTGGGGATAAATCCATTCTACCCAGGGGAAACCATTTTCAAATACGGGATCGCCGGGCCATTGCGGTTTTACGATATGGAAAAAGTTTATAATTTTGTCCGATAATGGTTCCGTAGAATAGCTATTATCGCCCCTTGATTTAGCTTCGGCAAGATCGTCTTCAACGTTCGTATAAGAAATAATCATGGGTTTTCCGTTTACCCTGTACCAGGTGCTGGGGAAATGTCCCGGTTCATAGAGTTCCCGGTAGATCTGTTCTGTTGTCCGAATAGATCTTGAATGTGTGTAAAATACGACTTTAGGCGGATTCCAGCCTTGTTCCTGATATTCGTTAATGACAGCCAATATTTTCATGAAGACATTTTTATATATCAGCGCATTTGTCGTATCAAAATAGATGAAATCAATGCCTGCTAACGTAAGCATCTGTATTTGTTTGCGTATCACCCATTCGTCTTCCGAGTTGTAATATTGCCATATCGGTTCTCCCCAGAAATGAGCCTGTCCGTTCGGACTAACGGGTGTATCTTTTCCGGTCAGAAGAGTTAGTCCGTCGGACATGGCAAGTATTTTGGTCGCATCATAAATATCGGTTGCATAAGGTTGACCGATCCATAGCCAGAAAAATAAACCGACCTGTTTTTTTTCATTAAGAGAGGATAGGGTGCTAAAACTTCTGCCGAATTGATCGACGCCCACAATGCAATTTGCGTGGTTGACTTTCACTGCTTCTTGTTTGATGCCTTTTTTATTTTCGGTATTGCAACCGGAGACAAGAAAGATCATTAAAATTAATAAGTAAATGGTTTTCATATGTTTATAAGTTATCTGGTATTATTTCCAATCGGATTTGAATTTATAGGTGCCGGAACCTATTTGATAAATCACGTAATCAGGTTCTTCTTTTATAAATTTCAATTCTTTTATTTTTCCTGCAGCCTTTCCGTTTTCGGTTACAGAGTTTTTGTTCGTGGTCGGAATAAAGACCGTTGCTGTTGTGTTTGCCGGGATAGTCAGGTCTAGCAAGATTGATTTTCCTTGCTTTTTCCATGCACTCTTAATCGTACCTTTTTCAGTGATCAGTTCTCCTTCCACGAACGTCAGATCGTTAAAAATATATGGGTGAATTGTATATTTGCAGAATGCAGGGCTATTGATATCCGGATTTATGCCGATAACATATTTATAAAACCAGGAACCAACCGAGCCCATCATCGGATGATTGTGTGAGTTCATTGCGTCACCTGTGAGAAATTCCCATCTTTCCCAGAGAGTAGTCGCTCCGTTTGCCAGCATAAAACCCCAGCTCGGATAGGTGGTCTGTGTTGCAATTTTATATGCTACTTCATGGTAACCATATTCTGTCAGTGTTTCCAGTAAATACTTCGTACACAGATTTCCTGTCGTAAGATGGTAGTTCTGTTTTTTTACATCTTCGACAAGGTTATTGATGACGCGAGGTGCTTTTTTTTCATCGGCAAGCCCGAGATACAGGGCGAATGAATTGCAGGCCTGGTTGTTGGAGGCATAACCTCCTGTCTGTTCATTCCAATATTCACGATTAAATGCTACCGCAATCTCCTGTGCCAGGTTTTTATATCTGGTGACTTCGGAATTCTTACCAATGATTTTCGCCATTTCTGCTAATAGATCAGCGCAGTAGTATAAATATCCGGTAGATATTAAATTCCCGGGAGTGTCTCTTGAAACACCTGAACCATTCGGATCCTGCAGAAAATCTCTTGGAGGGCACCAGTCACCATAATAGCTGTAATCAACGATACCATTCAGTGTTCTTGAATACAGGTAGTCTACCCAGGCTTTCATGTTGTCAAAGTGATCCGTTATAATATTTTTGTTTCCGTAAAACTCATAGCATTTATAAGCAAGTAGCAGGTAGCTGGCGGAAACCGGGTCGGCCGGTCTCATTCCGAATCTGTATGGAGCCACACATGTTATTGTTCCGGCCTTATCCTGAGTATCGGTGATATCAATCATATATTTAGGGTAAAAACGGGATAGGTTAAAGTTATAAATAGCTTGTTCTATACGAACGGTCAGGTCATTGAGCCATCCCATCCTTTCATCACGCTGGGGGCAGTCGGTTGGTACGCTATGCAGGTTGGCAGCTTCTGTGTCGACAACCATTTGGTGAATATCATTTAGAAGCTGATTACTACACTTGAATGATCCGGATTGTGCAACTGCCGAGCGGACAAACTTTACCTGGATATCGCCTGCAACCGGTGGTTTAGGCAGGCCTTCTATCTGGATATATCTGAAACCATGGTATGTAAATTTAGGTTCCCATGTTTCTATGCCATTACCATTTAGCGTATAACTGTCTTCTGCTTTAGCATAACGTAGATTGTCCTGATTTACCAGACCATTATCATACAATGTCTCAGCAAACTTAAGAGTCACTTTTCGACCGGATTCACCTTGTACTTTTATAGAAGCCCAACCGGCCAGGTTACGCCCTGCATCAACGACAAAGACGCCGGGCTTAGGTTCTTTTATCACAGAGGGAGTGAGAGTTTCGACAATTTTAATAGGTTCAATCCTTTGGGAAACCATTTTTCCCACCGGTTCGTCTGCATTGTATGCAAAACCCCATTCTTTGTTCATTAATCCGGGTGGCATGAACGGTTTGTAAAGATCCGGATTTAATTCTCTCGCATCATAATGTTCGCCATCAAAAACAGTCGTATATACAGTTGGCCCGGTTGTAATCGCTCTCATTTCATTTGAGGTAATGATTCCTTTGCTTCCATCCTCATAGGTTACTTCCATTTGAAAACGCAATTTTGGCGTGCCGTTCCAGCCGGGTGCAACTGCTACAACGATCGTATTCGCCTGCTCCGTAAAATATTCTTTTAGATCATAAGTTACATAATAAACACGTTTACTGTATGTGCTCTGTGCCGGGTCCAGTACATGATCGCCAACTTTTTTGCGGTTGATCTCCATTTCATAGAAACCTAATCCTGAAATATAGACACGGGCATCTTTGATCGCTTTTTGTGGAGCAAATGTACCCTTAAAGTAGATGACTCTCCCCGGTATTCCGGCTGCATATCCGATCCAGCCTCCTTTCCAGTCTTCTTCATTCAGTAATCCCATTTCAAAAAATGCGGGAAGGGACCATTCGCTGACTTCTTGGTCATTTTTCCAGATCCTCACTTTCCAGTAATATCTCTGGCGACTGGTCGGTTTTTGCCCTTCATAATTAACGCCGGTTGATAGGGATGAATTGATTTTACCACTGTCCCAGATATCGGGATTGTCATTCTTTAGCTGTTCGACGGTGCTTGCTACCATTATCTGATATGCAGACTGGACAGTATTCCTTGTGTCTGATTCGATACGCCAGCTTAATTGCGGAGATAACGCATCTATCCCGATAGGATTTGTTTCGTATTCACATTTAAGATCAACAACAGATATACCGGCTTTACTTTTACCATATATATATGGCATATTAAAACAGATCAACAATAGAAGTAAGATAACTTTTTGCATAGGATATTTATTTAAGATTATTTAGTTTGTATTGGAAAGAGCTTCATATTGTATTTGGAATGCTCTGTGCAAAATAAATAGGAAAGAAATCCGGAATACAAAAATATCTGTCCGTTTATTTGTATTTTTCGGTAAAAGTGAAGTTTCTCAGGTTGTAATTTTTGTTCGAAAATTGTAAAAATAAATCTTATTTTGATCTAATTCGTTGATAATTAATAGTTTTTATGAGGAGGTGATTTGCCTCCTATAGAAGATGCTTTAATTTGATCTGGTCGGTGAATTGATGTAATCTTTCGGTGAAACTCCAAAATGTTTTTTGAAGGATTTCGAAAAATATGAATATGAACTGAAACCTGTTAGTTCCGCAACGTCCTGGAATGAGGTATTTTCTTTTATCATTATTTCCGCTGCACGGCGTAGACGGTAATTTATTAGAAAATCAATGGGAGACATGTCTGTTAAACCCTTTATCTTTTTGTAGAATCCGGTCCTGCTGAATCCTAATTCCCGGGCTATATAATCTATATTTATATCAGGATTGGGTAATTCTTTTTCCAATAAGATGATCAGCTTATCCATGAATTTCTGGTCCAGCTGGTTTATTATAGCAGGAGCTGGCCCATCTTCAGACGTTTGTGGTGTGGAAAAATAATGTCTTAACCTGTCTTTTGACAAAAACAAATTTTTTATTGTCAATAAAAGATAGTCAATATTAAATGGTTTACATATATAAGCATCCGCTCCTTGTTCAAGTCCTTCGATCTGATCAGACATTGTCGTTCTGGCAGTGAGCAGTATAAACGGTATATGACAGTATTCAGGGTTTTGTTTGACTTGTGCACATAGCTGATAGCCTGATAACCCGGGCATAATAACATCGCTCAGTATTAAGTCAGGAGATTCTCTTTGTATAAATTCCCATGCCATTTCACCATCTGATACTTCAATCAGCTTATATTGTTTGCAAAGCAGGTTCCGGATAAAATCCATGAGCTCAGCATTGTCTTCGGCAATCAAAATCGTATATGCCTGTTCCTGTATTACAGGATTTTCATATTGAACCGTAGGATAAGTTTCATCGGTAGAGATGGTATTTGTATTAATCGCGTCCTTTTCTGTTTCCGGATAAATATCATTGATAGGCAAGATGAACGAAAAAATCATCCCTCCTTCCGGTCTTCGTTCGGCAGATATTTGTCCATTATGTTTTTCAACCAGACATTTCGTATAATGCAGCCCGATTCCGCTACCGCTATAATCCGGTTTTATTCCTGAAGGACCGCTTATTTGGCGATAACGTACAAACAGTTCTCCGAATTTATTTTCAGGGATGCCTTCTCCTGTATCTGATACGGATATTTCGAGATAAGGTGTGTTATATGCATTGCTAAGATCCGGATATCTTTTACCAGCCTCAATAATTGTTAATTCTTTTGTTGTTATTTCAACCATGCCGTTTTCCGGCGTATACTTTAAAGCATTGGAGAGTAGATTATGCAGGATTTTTTCGATTTTATCGGTATCCGTCCACATATACAAGCAAGAAACATGATTATTGTAATGTAAATTGATATGTTTTTTATCAGCATGATACATAAAAGCCTTGTAAATATGCTTTATTTGTACGATAATGTCTGTATTCTGTACTTGTAATGACAACATCCCATTTTCTACTTTTCTGAAGTCAAGAAGTTGGTTGATAAGCCTCAGCATACTTTGGACATTCCGGGAAATGGTGTTCAGTAAGAGTAAATTTGTTTCACCGGAAGGGGGATTGGATAATAGCTGTTCCAATGGAGCTGAAATAAGGGTTAGCGGAGTGCGTAATTCATGTGAGATATTGGTAAAGAAATTTATTTTCATTTCGGAAATTTCTTTTTCTCTTTGTCTTTCATTATGTTCTACTTCCAGCATCTGGCGGTTTATTTTTATATTGAACCATGTCCGGAATATAAAATATACAACAGAAAAAAGAAGGAAGAAATAAAGGAGCCATGCCTGCCATGAAAGCCATGGTGCCGGTTTGACTATTATTTCTATGTTTGCAGGCTGTGTGCTTTCAATGCCATCACTGTTTATTGCGCTTACCAAAAAGGTATATTTTCCTGCCGGAATATTCGAATAGGAAGCTCTCCGGAAATTATCTACATAGTTCCATTCGGGATCAATGCCTTCCATTTTATATTTGTAGGTTAGTTTTTCAGGATATAAAAAATCTATCCCGGCATAATCAATGGAAATAGTCGTTTGTTTGTGGTTAAGAATGATTTTGTCCGTAACAGCGATATCTTTTGATAGAACGGAACCGTATGGGCTTGGACGTACACTATGGTTTGAAATTTTCAGGTCTTCAATATGTATTACGGGGGGAGTGCTATTAGGCAGAAATGTTGCGGGATTAAAAAAAGTGAGCCCGTGATTGCCTGCAAAAAAGATTCTTCCATCGGATTTTCTGCAACCGGCTTTCTCGTGAAACTGATTCCCTTGTGTCCCGTCATTATAGGAATAATTGCTGAATATCGCTTTTGAACCGGACAGTTTTAATTTTGAAATACCGTAAGATGTACTCATCCATATATCTCCGTATGTATCTTCCTGAATACATAATACATTGTTACTGGGTAAACCGTCATCCCATGTATATTCTTTACATGTTCCGTTTGCGTAGTGTAACATTCCTCTGCCATAACTACCCATCCATATCCTGTTTTGTGAATCTTCAAAAATAGTTATACATCTGACTGATACACCATTTAGATCTTCACGCAAATCTAATTTTTCCGGAATTGTGTCTCCCTTCCGTATTCTGAAAATACCTTCTCCGTAAGATGAAAAGATTAAATCCCCAGAATTAAGTATACATATATCGGGGACATTTGCATGATAAAATTCATGTAACTTTGTAGACGCAGGATCTTCTCCGGACAATTTGAATAATCCTTCCCATGTACCTAACCATATATTCCCCTCCTGGTCTTCTTTGATAGATCTTACATGTTCCAGATTGATACGATCCAATAACTGAATCCGGCCGTCAGACAGGATATTTCCTGTTACTAATTGATTATCAAAACCAATCCAGATCCTGTTCTTTGAATCGATGAAAAGTGATTCAAGGAAATCATTTCCGTCCGGGAACAGATCGGAGTTTTTAACGGTATATCTCATGAACTTGCCGTCCGGAGTATAACGATACAGCCCGTCATATCTTGTGCTTATCCAAAGATTCATTTCTCTGTCTTCTATGACTCTTGTGACAAATTTATGTTTGATAATATCATTCAGGGTATGATCTGCGTTAAAATAATCCGGATATTTACTGGTTACGGTGATTCCTTTATCATAAGAACCAATCCATATATTCTCCTGTCTGTCAATATAACAGGACATTAATTGGGCAGACTGGAAAGGATTAAATCTCACGGGTTCATTGTATAATAATGTTTGTGATATGAAATCATATTGGAACAAACCTTGAGTTGCAGTTCCGATTAATATTTTTAACGGTTCGACTTCTTGTATGAAGTTTATTCGGGTTTTACTTAATCTGGGGTCATTTAAACAAGGGGCCGGAATGTCTTTGAATGTTTGCGTTACCGGATCGAACAGCATTAAACCGGCATTTGTACCTAACCACCACATCCCCTGAGGATCAGAATATTTACATACGACTTCCCTGTTTTCGGGTAAAGAGAAATATTCCCAAGATTCGTTGTTTCTAAGCACAGCAAGACCATATGAACCACTCAGTCCCATCCATAATCGATTAAAGTTATCTTCCCAATAAAGATTAACATTCTGATGAGACCAGGGAGTGTGAATACTTTTATTTGTAGTATCTATCCAGCCGGGGCCGGAAGTGGAAGCAACCCATATCTTATGGTTATGATCTTCAAAAAAAGAATAGACCGGAGCGGCCGGTGCCTGATAATGTTCAAATCCTTTACCCTGAAAATCATATCGGTTTACCCCCATTGTGGTTCCGGCCCATAATCTGTTAGAGGAATCCAGAAATACAGAAAAAACAAAATCATGGTCAATCGATGTCGAATCCGTTTCGTTATGTACATAATGAATATACTCATACCCGTTGTACCGGTTTAGTCCGCCTAAAGTTGCTATCCACATATATCCTAATGAATCCTGACAAAACGAATTGATATTGAGAAATGATATCTGGGATGAATTTCGTGGTGTATGAATTGCATATATTGTGCTTTGATTATTCCTGAATTCATTATTTTTTCCTGTGCAGGTAAGTAAAAAAAAGAATATGATTAATATCGGCGGAATTCTATGGTTCATGTTATTAAGGTATAATTTATAAAATATGCTTGTGTTAGATATAATTCTGGCCTGCAAAATAAATTGCGGATGTTATGGCTTTTTGTTATTGATCATGTTTAATTTCCGGTGTTCTTTTGTTGTATTCGTTGATACAAATTTATAGTTTTTTTCTTGTTCCCAACCTTCTTTTATAAGAAATAAGTAATGATTGAGATTTTTTATGTTAACGAAGTTTCGTGTGTAAATAACTATTCTTCTGTGATTAGGACTTCGTGGAGATTATGGATGATAGAGTTTTCCAAGTCATTTTCGGGGAGAATGATATTAAAGTTTTTCCAGAAATTTTTGTCGTAGGAATGTTTGGTTTCCGCGAAGATTCGCGTGGTCGACAGCCGTTCGTTTGACGGGAAGGGCTTTGCCTCTTTTTTATTGATGTCACATGTTGCCATTTCAAACCAGAAATGCAATGGTGAACTGAAAAGGTGTTTTCTGCGTCGTACTTTAAACCGGAGATCTCCGCGAACGTGATTGATGTAATATCGTCCGTCTTCGGAGGGTTTATATGAAACAATATATTGGGCCTGTTGAAGGCTTATCTTTAATCTCGCTGTTTTTTTATCAATAAAAGTATGTGTTGCCCTGTCGACAAGATTGGGATTTATTTCAAAGCGTACTTCAATCAAAGCTTTATTTTCGGATTCAATATAGATATCTCCGGTATATAAAGGTTCTTGAATGTGTTCTTTTTGTCGAAAAGAGATGATATTCACCGGTCTGTTATCGACAAAACTTTTTCCTTTGTACGAATATGTATAAGGCGTATTCTTGTCAGGAATAGTGAATTCGGGAAGTTCTTTTATGATATCAAGTATCAGGCAGGAATTTATGCCTGAACGCATTTTTGGAAAAATAGTGTCGGTCTCAAGCCGGTTGATTATGCGACGTTTTTTGATTAATTTTACCTGATCGTATGCCGCGTTTCTATTATATCCGGTTTTGTAGACCTGGAGGACGGACTCGGTCAGGTCTATATTTCGAAGGTTATGATCAATGCCTTCTCGATAGAACGTTGTTAGGTAAACGGATTCAGAAGCGTAGTTTACGACACGATTATACATCATATCTTTCAGTGCCTGTTCCGGATTTACCGCGTTGACAACCACTTCTCGTAGAGCAATGGCCTGAGGTTTCAACCCGATGTCGAGAGTCTTATCTTTTAATAAGGCAAGATCTATATCCTGACTTTCGTATCCGATATGAGAAAACCTTACTTTGTGATTTTGCAGTGAATCAGGAACTGTTAACTGAAATCCGCCATCCTGGTTTGTGATTGTCCCAATGGACGTATTCAAGATGCTTACTGAAGCGAATATAATTGACTCTTTGCTGTCCTGATCAAATAAGATACCCTTTATGGTAAAGTATATTTCCTGAACAATCTCCTGAGCTTCCTGAATTGGAATACTATCGTTGGGTATTGCCTGAGTCTGTATTTCTGTTAAACGTAGCAGGATGTAGGTGCCGGATAAATCAATTTGTAGCCGGTTGTTTCCCGTAATCAGATAAATCGCATCGCGCAGTGAGTATTCTCCTTTTGTGATTTTGACCTTTTTGTCATTGTCGATGATCTGACTGTCGTAGATAAACAGGTAACCGGACTGTTCGGATAAATCCTTCAGCAATTCATAAATGGTTCCTTTGTTTTTAGATATCTGTACAATACTGTCAAGCACATTATGTTCGCTTGCCTGTATGTTTGCGATAAAGGAAGAAAACATACAGACGAAAAGAAGACGGCAGAAACATGTTTTTATCGCTTGAGGCATGGATTGTTCTTTCTATTTTGAAATGTAGATTGTATTTTCTTGTTGTGAATGTTCTAATTTCAGCGCCAGACAGATTTTCTCCGCTATTTCAGAGATGCTGCTTTTCTCCAAAAAGGTAAATGTTATAGCGCGTTGTTCTATCTCCGGATCAATTTTCAATTGAATAGAATCCGAATGCATATTAATGATAGCCGCTACATTTTTAAGATGCTCATCTTTAAATAAAATGCGTTCAAAGTATTCGTCAAAATTAGTCGTGTTCTTAATCAGTTGCGGTTGTTCGGAGTCGAATAATACAGTTTCTCCTGTTTTGACAAAGAGAACCTGTTTAGTGCTTTTTTGTGTCACCCGCACTTCCCCTTTCCGTACTGATAATAAGAAGGAAGATCGGTTATCACTTTTTATTTTAAAGGATGTTCCGACAACTTCTATTTTGGCTAAATCCGTATCGATAAAGAACGGGCGTTCGGATTGTTTTTTTATTTCGAAAAAGGCTTCTCCCTGTAAACTGACTTCTCTTTTATCTTCTGCAAAACGATCCGGATATTTCAATGAAGCCTGCTCCGACAGATAGACAACGGAACCGTCTTCCAGCATAGTGGCTAACGTCGGTGCATCGACCTCATTATATAGTATCAATAATTCTTTATCGGGGAGATTGGTTTTACGTGTAAAATACCAGCCGGAGAAAATGCAGGCAATCAGGACAGCGGCGACATAGAGCTTTTTGAACGTGCCGGACTGCAGAAAGTTGTGTCGGACTACATTTTCTTCCGGAAGCAACCCATCCTTTTCAAGCCTTTGATACAAATTATCCCAGGCCTGGTCAATGATCGTATCCTCTTGTTTTTTTTCTTTAAATGCCATGATTAAGTGTATAATATTTTTCAATTCCTTGCCGCAATGCGTGATATGTTTTTGTCATTTCCGCTTCGACTGTTTTTACAGAAATAGAGTAAAAGTCGGCAATTTCTTTATATTTTTTTCCATCCATCCGGTGCATCCTGAAAATCTGCATTCTTCGCTCCGGTAGCTTATTCAGTATATTTGTGATCACATTTTCCAATTCCTTGTATTCCAATAGCTCCAAAGGAGAAAGATCCGTTTCCTGACTGTCGTTCAAGACCTGTTCCTGGTGACGCTCCTGTACCATGAGATGTTCCTGATGACGTAAAGAATGGTTTCTCACGGCTCCGTACAGATAGTTCTTTACGGAGCGGAGAATCTGTATATTTTCTTTTTCTTTCCATATATTGTAGAATACATCCTGTACTATTTCTTCTGCAATGTCTTTACGGCCTGTTATGCTGAATGCGTACATGCAAAGCGGAGTGTAATATTGACGAAAGACTTTTTCAAACGTCCTGACATCTCCTTCTTTAATTTTTTTAAATATGGCAAGGTCATTCAGCATATACGGGCCTTATATTAGTGAAGAAACAAATATAAGGCAAGCCGGGAGAAGTACAAAATAAGTATGCTTATTTTTTTGGTTCAGGGACATGGCTTACATTTATTTTTGTGTACGAACTAATAGAATTACAGAATTATTGTGATTTTAAATGTTGTTTTTTTAATCTGTTGACCGCGCTTTCCAACGATTCGGTCGGTTCGATGATGTTGTAGCTACTCCAAAAGTTTTCATCCTGATAGAGCGAAACTTCCTGGCTTAATGACTGGCGTATCGAAAATGTTTCTTTGTTGGGTATGCGGGATACATTTTGATCGTTTCTGTCGGTAATGATCGTTTCCCCGGTTACGGCATAGTTGGTTGCAAATAACTTGCGCTTCCAGTCGCATTTGAATTTTATTTCGTTTCGCATGTAGTTCAGGTATGTTTTACCACCCTGTTGCTTATAGGTGACAACATACGAAACTTCTTCAGGTGTGAACCGTAATCCTTTGGGCTTCTCTTTCAGGATTGCTTCTGTGACCTTCTGTTTGTCTTGCATTTCCATTCTGAATTCCGCGCGTGTGAATGATAATGTTTCCCTGTCGATATATAACGTTCCGATATAAAGCGGATATTCTGTGAGCATTTGGGGTGTAAAATGGACCACATATTGTAAACGGTCATCTATTGAGGTCGCTTCACCCATTTTGAAAGAATAAAGTGTAAGTGTTTCTTTATCTAACAGGATGTCCGGATTTTTTACCATATCTAAAAATACCGGCATATTCGGGCCTCCAAGGAATTTAACACTCAATGTGTCGGACAATTTAGGGCTTATTAATTTGCGTCCCTTCAGTACTTTTACCTGATCCCTGTCGGCCGGCAGGTCATATCCACCCTTGTATATTTCGATCACAGCTTCGGATATATTGATATATTTCCGGCGTTTCTGGACCGTTTCCCTATAGAATCCGGTCAGCATATTAGGACTCATTGCGTAATTGTTTCCTATTTTATCGACGGCCGCTTTTACCAGATCTCGCGGATTACGCCAGCTGAATACCTGAACTTCGCTTAGCAGAAATGATTCCAGAGTAAGAAAGAATGTTTGTCCCTCCTTGTTATTTTTAGAAACGGTAATTAGCGCATTATAGTAACCAATGCGGGAGAGCTGAATCTCTTTAACATTGAGCGCGTTGCTTATTTTAAGAGAAAACTCCCCATCTTCGTTTGTGATTGTCCCGATGTTGGTGCCGACTGCTGATATGTTCACATGTTCGATCGCCTTTTTCGTGTTTTTGTCCTTTACAACACCACTGATCGTATAAAAATCTGTGGTTTCATTTTCCTGTGCGTTCATAGCCATCCCGCCGCTTAATAAAGCGATTGCCAACATCAGGAATACCGATAATAAACGTTTTGTTTTCATATAAATGATCTTTTAAGATTAATAATAAACATCCCTTTGCTTATATGATCGGTAAGAAACCAAAAACCCTACGAAAAAAATGAAAAAATGATTTAGTTAGTATGGAAAACAAAAAAACAGAGGGTATGTCAAATCTGGCATACCCTCTGTTAACTATTATATTTTAGTTGGAATTACATCATTCCGCCCATTCCGCCACCCATTCCCGGAGGCATTCCCATCGGAGCGGCATTTTCTTCTTTCTTTTCTGCAACGACGCATTCGGTCGTCAGGAACATGCCTGCAATTGATGCTGCATTTTCCAATGCTACGCGTGTTACTTTGGCAGGGTCAATGACTCCGGTCTGGCAGAGGTTTTCGTAAACGTCGGTACGTGCATTGTATCCGAAGTCACCTTTTCCTTCTTTTACTTTCTGTACGACAACAGCGCCTTCTTTTCCTGCGTTGTCTACGATTTGACGAAGAGGTTCTTCGATTGCACGTTTTACAATTTCAATACCTGTTGTTTCATCTTCGTTGTCGCCTTTCAGATTTTCCAATGCAGCAATTGCACGGATATAAGCTACACCACCACCGGGAACAGTTCCTTCTTCGATAGCAGCCCGTGTAGCGCTCAAGGCATCGTCTACGCGATCTTTTTTCTCTTTCATCTCAACTTCAGAAGGCGCTCCTACATAGAGAACTGCAACACCACCAGCCAATTTCGCAAGGCGTTCCTGCAATTTTTCTTTGTCATAGTCGGATGTTGTAGTTTCAATCTGAGCTTTGATCTGGCTGATACGTGATTCGATCGCTTTTTTGTCGCCGTTGCCTTTTACGATTGTCGTGTTGTCTTTGTCAACAGAAATCTTATCAGCGCTACCCAGCATATCCATTTTAGCATCTTCTAATTTCATGCCTTTTTCTTCCGTGATAACAGCACCACCTGTTAGGATTGCGATATCTTCCAACATGGCTTTACGACGATCGCCGAAGCCGGGAGCTTTTACCGCGCAAACTTTCAATCCGGCACGCAAACGGTTTACAACCAATGTTGCCAATGCTTCGCTTTCGATATCTTCAGCGATGATAAGCAGCGGACGGCCTGTTTGCACTACCTGTTCAAGGATTGGAAGTAATTCTTTCAATGCGGAAATCTTCTTGTCATAGATAAGAATAAACGGATTTTCGAACTGAGTTTCCATTTTTTCCGTGTCGGTTACGAAGTAAGCCGAAATGTAACCACGGTCAAATTGCATACCTTCTACAACGTCTACGGTTGTTTCAGTACCTTTTGCTTCTTCAACGGTAATAACTCCTTCTTTTTTCACTTTCTTCATTGCTTCGGCAATCAGTTTGCCGATGCTTTCGTCACCATTGGAAGATATTTTAGCAACATTTTCAATTTTATCCAAATTGTCGCCTACCGCTTCCGATTGTGATGCGATACTTTCTATTACTTTTGCGACGGCTTTATCGATACCGCGTTTCAAATCCATCGGATTTGCACCTGCGGTCACGTTTTTAAGACCAACGCCAATAATAGACTGAGCCAAAACAGTTGCGGTAGTAGTACCATCACCTGCTTTGTCATTTGTTTTTGAAGCAACTTCTTTCACCAACTGGGCGCCCATGTTTTCATAAGGGCAAGACAGTTCAATTTCTTTGGCTACCGTTACACCATCTTTTGTAATTTGCGGAGCGCCAAATTTCTTTTCGAGAATTACATTACGGCCTTTAGGTCCTAATGTTACTTTAACGGCATTCGCCAATTCGTCCACACCCTTTTTCAAAAGGTCGCGGGCTTCCATATTGAATTTAATTTCTTTTGCCATGATTTATGATTGTTTTATAGTTTTTTGAATATTGAATTTTAGATAATAGCCAGTACATCGGACTGGCGCATGATCAAAAATTTGCTCTCGTTTAGCTCAATCTCGGTACCTGCATATTTGCCATACAAAACCTGGTCTCCTTCTTTAAGTACCAGTTCTTCGTCTTTTGGTCCTTTGCCTACTGCAATTACTTCACCTTTCAATGGCTTTTCTTTTGCTGAATCGGGAATGATAATACCACTTGCCGTTTTTTCTTCTGCATCTGCCGGCTTGATAAGCACTCTGTCTGCTAATGGTTTAATACTCATGATTTTAAAAAGTTTAAAGTTTATAATTAATATAAATATATCTTTTAGTTAGTACACATTCTTATACGAATATCGTGCCAAATATTAAATGGCTGTCATTTTTGCAGTATGCCGATAGGGGTAATAAATAAAAAATGACAATATGGCGGGTGTAGTGCCACGCCTTTAATGTGATAAAATTTCTATCAATTCTTCAGAAGAAACTAATGTTTGTTCTCCGGAAAGCATATTTTTTAGATTGATCTTATTCTCAGAGATTTCACTTTCACCAACGAGTGCAACATACGGGATTTTCTTTGAATCGGCATACCCCATTTGTTTTTTCATCTTGCCTGCTTCCGGATAGATTTCCGTGCGTATACCTGCCGCTCGTATTTTGGCTATAATGGGTAGCAGGTGGGATACTTCGGTTTCTCCGAAATTGACAAATAAAACCTGTGTCGTTTTTAATGAATCTTCCGGATATAAATTGAGCTGGTTCAGGACATCATAGATACGGTCGGCCCCAAATGATATGCCGACACCGGAAACACCTTCCATGCCAAACACGCCGGTAAGATTGTCGTATCGTCCGCCACCGGTGATACTGCCGATTTCCACATCAATCGCTTTTACTTCGAAAATAGTGCCTGTATAGTAGTTTAATCCTCTTGCAAGGGTCAGATCTGTTTCAACTTCGGCTGTGAGTGGTAATTTTTCGATATGTCCGAGTATATATTCCATTTCTTCAATGCCTTTGAGTCCGGTTTCGGAATCTTTCAGCGTTTCTTTGAGTATGGCAAGCTTTTCACGGTTGCTTCCTTTCATGATGATGACAGGTTGCAGTAATGTTAAAGCCTGTTCGGAAATACCTTTGCTCCGAAGCTCTTCATTCACATTGTCGAGGCCGATTTTATCAAGTTTGTCAATGGCTACCGTGATATCTGTTATTTTATCCGCTTCTCCGATCATCTCAGCGATACCTGAAAGAATCTTGCGGTTATTTACTTTGATGCATACACGGATGTTGAGCCGACGGAATACTTCATCCATAATCTCTATGAATTCGACTTCATTCAGAAGTGAATCGGAGCCGACAACATCTCCGTCGCACTGGTAAAATTCCCGGTAGCGTCCTTTCTGCGGACGATCGGCTCGCCAGACAGGTTGTATCTGATAACGCTTGAATGGGAACGAGATATCGTTCCGGTGTTGAACGACAAAGCGCGCGAAGGGAACCGTTAAATCATAACGGAGACCTTTTTCGCACGCCTTTGTTGCAAACCGGACCGAGTTTTTTTCAAGTAATTCCTGTTCCGTAAATTTTTCTAAACAATCGCCGGAATTCAATATTTTAAAAAGTAACTTATCACCTTCTTCTCCATACTTACCCATCAACGTGGATAGGTTTTCCATCGCAGGAGTTTCTATCTGCTGAAAACCGTAGAGGTTATAAACTTCACGAATCGTATCGAAAATATAGTTGCGTTTCGCCATCTCTATGGGCGAAAAATCACGTGTTCCTTTCGGAATGGAAGGTTTCTGTGCCATTAGTTAAAAATCATCTTTATTCGAAAAAATCATCTTCTGCGCATAAATATGGCAACATAGTAAAGTAATGTTGCAAGTGAGCCGAGTGCTGCTACTACATACGTATATGCTGCCGAACGAAGAGCGCCTTTGGCCATTCCGGCCGTTTCTACGTTTGTTATCCCAGCGTTGCTCAGCCATGCGATAGCCCTTCTGCTGGCATCAATCTCTACCGGTAAAGTAATAAAACTGAATATCGTAGTTAATGAGAAAAGAATGATTCCAAGCAGTAACAATTGCGGAAAAACATTTAGAAGTAGCATTCCGCCTAATAATACCCACTGAAGGATGTTTGACGAAAAACTGACTACGGGAACAAGCGCGGAGCGCATTTTCAATGGCGCGTATGCTGTTGCGTGTTGTATGGCATGTCCACATTCGTGCGCGGCAACAGCTACGGCTGCCACGTTATACTGATTGTATACCGCTTCACTGAGGTTTACAGTTTTTGTCGCGGGATTAAAGTGGTCTGTCAGATGTCCGGAAGTTGAAGTAACCTGTACATCATAAATTCCATTGTCATGCAGCATTTTTTCTGCAACTTCCTTTCCGCTCATCCGAAGCGGAGTTTCGGAGTATTTTTTGAATTTATGTTGCAGATTAGCTGAAACGAGCCAACTGAGTAAAGCAATTGCTCCAAATATAACCCAATACAACGTGTACATTGACATAATTTTTAATTTTTAATTAGTAATACATTTAACAAGGAAACAAAAACCTTGCCAAAGACAAAGGTTCAATTGCATTAGTCGTTTCGCATGACTCGGCATAATCCGAACATAAGTTCGGATTATGCTCTCGCTACTTAAAACGTTGCTTTTATGGCAACCTTTGTCTAAAATAAATGTGAATTATGTTATACTTCTTCTCTTACGATCGTCTGTTCACGGTCAGGACCTACCGATACAATTACGATAGGTACGCCGAGTTCTTCTTCAAGGAATGATAGATAAGCGTTGAATTCTTCCGGAAATTCGTTTTCGCTTTTCATCTTTGTCATATCGGTGTTCCAGCCGTCTATTTCGGTGTAGATAGGCTCAACGTCGACTTCTGCGACCTCAAACGGAAATTTTGTCACTTCCTCTCCATTAATACGATAAGCGACACAGGCTTTTATTTTGTCGAATGTATCTAAAACATCGCTTTTCATCATGATCAGTTTGGTTACGCCGTTTATCATGATCGCATAACGTAAAGCAACAAGGTCAATCCATCCGCAACGGCGTTTACGTCCGGTTACGGAACCATATTCGTGGCCGCGTTCGCACATTTCCTCACCGATTTCGTCATGCAGTTCTGTTGGGAATGGGCCGCCACCTACGCGCGTGCAGTAAGCTTTGAATATACCATATACATCACCGATGTTACGCGGAGCAATGCCCAAACCGGAGCAGCATCCGGCGCAAATCGTGCTGGATGATGTCACATACGGGTATGAACCGAAATCAATATCTAACATCGTACCTTGTGCTCCCTCCGCCAATACGGACTTGTCGTCCTGCAGAAATTCATTTACTACATGCTCGCTATCGATGAAGTTGAATTTTTTCAGATATTCCAGCGCTTTGAACCATTCTCTTTCTAACTCGGCTATGTTATAACCATAATTCATCGCCCTCAACATATTTTCATGGCGTAACTTAGCTGCCGCATATTTTTTGTCGAAATCGTGAAGTAAATCCCCCACGCGAAGTCCGTTACGGCTGATTTTATCGGTATACGCAGGCCCTATGCCTTTTCCCGTAGTGCCGATTTTTCCTGTCCCTTTCGCCGATTCATTCGCCGCGTCAAGTATGCGGTGCGTGGGCATGATAAGATGCGCTTTTTTCGATATATGAAGTTGATCCACAATATTGTATCCGGCTTCGGCAAGGCTAACAGCTTCTTCTTTGAAGAGTATAGGGTCAAGAACAACCCCATTACCGATCACATTGACTTTCCCTCCCTGGAATATCCCTGAAGGAATAGAACGGAGAATATATTTTTTGCCTTCGAACTCAAGTGTATGTCCGGCATTTGGCCCTCCCTGAAAACGCGTTACAACATCATATCTGGGTGTTAGAACGTCAACGACCTTGCCTTTGCCTTCATCACCCCATTGTAATCCTAATAAAACATCGACTTTCTTCATTATTTTAATCTTTTGTTTTTGTTTTTTTATTTGTTTGTACCTCTTCTTGTGTTATCCGGAACTTACATTTTGAGCAAATACCATAAAAATAGAGCGAATAATACTCCGGTGTAAATTTAGGTATTTTATAGTCTGCAAAAAGAACATTCACCTTATCAATTTTTATCTTACGTACTGTGCCGCAATGTGTGCATATCACATGATTATGTTGTTCGGCAATGTACTTAAGTTCGTATTGCACAATAGCGCTGGTAAATTGATGACGCACGACAATTTTGGCGTCAAGTAACAATTCCATTGTATTATAAACAGAAGCGCGGCTTACATGAAAATTCGTATTTTCCAATTGTAGCCAGATCATTTCAAGCGTAAACGGATCTTTTGTCTGGCATACAGTTGTGAATATAGCGTCACGCTCAGCCGTATTTCTGAGCTTTTTGTTTTTCAGGTAATCGGAAAACGACTTTAGCAATGTATCAGCATTATTATATGTTGAGTCCATTTTTGTTAATAAGTAGATTAATAAGCGCCGAACAAAGATACTCTTTTTTTTGAGATATCAATTGTATGTCGGTAAAAAAGAGTAATTTTTGCTGTACCGAAGCATTTGGTCCGTAAACCCTTCCGTGTAGTCGAGAGTTATATCCATAACTTCTCCGTTTTCATTTTTAACAGTTTTCATTACAGGGTTTATAAAGCCTTTGTAAGGGGCAAGATTTAAACGCGCGTAACGCGTCAGAACTTCGTCATGTAAAGTCCGGTCTACTTTAACACCATAATCTTCCACAAGCAACTTGCAGGCCTCGAAATCGCCTTCGCTTTTGATACGTTGGACTTCGGCCAACAGTTCTCCGAATAGTTTGTGAAGCTTTTCATAGTCATTAATGATGATATATGTTTTATCATCACGTTTTTCGAAGGAAATGACATTTTCCGGCTTTCCTTTTTCATAAACCCATCCGGCAATAAGTTGACGGTTGCGCATGTGTGCCTCTTCTATATTTTTGCCCGGCTGTATGCGTACCAACTGCGTCATAAGGCCGTTCATCATAAATTTATAATATTCGGATTTATACGCGTCCGCATCATTCAGTAATCCTAATTCAATCAGTTTTTTATCAGCTAAGTAATATAAAGCGAAAAGGTCGGCGCGCGCTTCTTCGAGTGTGGAGCTATACGCTCCGAGTCCGTCAGGATCGACACCGGGCAGTATGATGCCGGAGCCATGTCCCAGACATTCGTGAAGATCCGTATGGAGATTATCGGTCGTAAATCCGTATTTTTTCATGAGTTCCCGTTCGGTATCGCTCCAGGCAAATTCTTCACTAAACCCATTTCCCTGCGATGCTTTATCGTAGGCTTCCGTTATATTTTCGATGGTTACGGATTTTGAGCCGTATTGCTCCCGGATCCAGTTTGAGTTGGGAAGATTGATGCCGATCGGGGTGGCAGGGTAGCAGTCGCCTCCAAGCATTGTGACGGTGATAACTTTTGCACTGACACCCTTCACCTCTTTCTTTTTGAAGCGTGGATCGGTTGGGGAGTTTTCCTCAAACCACTGAGCATTATCGCTGATTATTTTGGTCCGTTTGGTCGCTTCCTTATTGACGAAGTTGACGGTTGATTCCCAACTGGCTTTCATACCGAGCGGATCGCCGTATGTTTCCGTAAAACCATTGACGAAGTCAACATCGGAATGAATATCCTGTACCCATAATATGGCATAAGCGTCGAAAGCTTTCAGGTCACCGGTATTGTAGTATTCGATTAGTTTTTCAATAACGGCTTTCTGGGCTTCGTTTTCTGCAAAACCGGTAGCTTTTTTGAGTTCACTGACAATTTGTTCGATCGCTTCTGTATAAAGCCCCCCGACTTTCCATACTTTTTCTATTAATTGTCCGTTTTCTTTTGAAAGCCGGCTGTTAAGTCCGAAAGATACCGGTGTTTTGTCTTCCGGTTTTTTCATTTTTGCATAAAAATCAGCTGCTTCTTTTTGTGTTATGCCACCTTCGTAATAATTATTAGCCGAAGCTAAAAGGATGTCTTTGTCACCGCTTTGTATCGTACGTTTCGACATTACGTTGGGATCAAAGATCACCGGTGTGATTTCTTCTAACCATTGTTCTGTTGATTGTCCTTTGCGTAAAGGAAGGAGTGATGGGTCCATCCGGCCGACACATGCGATGAGAAATTCCTTTGTAAAACCCGGTTCAAACTTATCTTCGGCATAATGGTGATGGATACCATTAGAAAACCATACGCGCTTAAGGTATGTTTCCAATGCTTTGAATTGTTGGTCGTCACGGTTGCCTTGATATGTTGAGTAAATCGCTTCCAATGTGCGACGGATGGCCAGATTATAGCGATTGTTCTGGTCGAACAGGATGTCGCGTCCCATGAGAGCTGCTTCCGAAAGGTGGTATAGCAATTGCTTTTGCCGGAGCGTTAGCGATTCAAATTCCGGAACCTCATAACGTAGAACTTCTATATCCGCAAAACAGTCAACCGTATAGTTTGTTTTTTCGGTATTTGCCGTTGCATTTTCATTTGATACCTTATTGCCGTTATTGGCGCAAGATGTAATCATTAATGCTGTCATAGTCGATAAAATTATCTTCTTCATACTTCGTTTAAAATTTTTCAAAACATGCAAAGTTAATAATAATTGTGATAATCGTGTGAGGCTTAGCTGTTTTTTGTTGCTCTGTTTTTGTCATGTAGATAATTTTCAATACTTTTGTACGCTATGATTTAAAGTCGGTTATCCGGTGATAACGACTGCAATTTAAAAGGAGAAAGGTAATAATGGAAATCGCGGCATTGGTCTCCGGTGGAGTAGATAGTTCGGTTGTGGTGCATCTTTTAAAAGAAGCAGGCTATGATCCGACTATTTTTTATATCCGTATCGGAATGGAAGATAAGGATGGATATATTGATTGTCCTTCGGAAGAGGATATTGAAATGACGACATTTATTGCTAAGAAGTACGGATGCAGGATGGAGATTGTATCGTTGCACGAGGAATATTGGGAGAAGGTGGTTAGTTATACGATTGAATCCGTAAAGCGGGGGCTGACTCCTAATCCGGACATGATGTGTAACCGGTATATTAAATTTGGTTGCTTTGAGGATAAATGGGGTAAGGATTTTGATAAAATAGCCACAGGCCATTATGCAACAACTACGGAACTGAACGGAAAAACCTGGTTGTCTACTGCGAAAGACCCGGTGAAGGATCAGACTGATTTTTTAGCGCAGATCACTAACCTGCAAATATCCAAGTTGATGTTTCCGATCGGCCATCTGATGAAAAGTGAAGTACGTGTTGTCGCGGCGGAACAAAAACTTCCCAGTGCAAAACGTAAAGATAGTCAGGGGATTTGCTTTCTTGGGAAGATCAATTATAATGACTTTATAGAGCGATATTTAGGCTGTCGTGAAGGTAAAATTGTTGAATTGGAAACCGGAAAAGTGTTGGGTAAGCATAATGGATACTGGTTTCATACGATCGGCCAGCGTAAGGGCCTTGGTTTGAGTGGAGGGCCTTGGTTTGTCATTCAGAAGGATGTTAAAAAGAACATCGTGTATGTATCTAACGGATACAATCCGGAAACGCAATATGGGAAAACAATAAACCTGCAAGGCTTCCATTTTATTACGGAAGATATCTGGGGTATGTTTGACGATTCAAAAGAGATCACTTTTAAAATGCGTCATACACCGGAATTTACACACGGATACCTCCGTCGTACAGGCGATATGTATATCCTTTCAAGTGACGAAAAGATCCAGGGCATAGCACCGGGACAGTTCGCCGTTGTTTATGATAAGGATCATCACCTGTGTTACGGAAGCGGTATGATCATCTAAAAATCGATATTTACTTTATGGTATAAAGTGAGCTGATCGATTCGTCGTTACAGACGCGTCTGATTGCTTCTGCAAACATGTCGGCTACGGATAGCACTGTCACTTTTTCACTTTTTTTCGTATAAGGAATCGAGTCCGTGAAAATCATTTCTTTCAGGGCGGACTGGTCAATACGTGTTGTTGCAGGGTCGGACATTACCGCGTGACTGGCTATTGCTCGTACGGAGCGGGCTCCGTTTTCCAGCATCAGGTCGGCGGCTTTTGTAATTGTACCTGCCGTATCTACAATATCATCAACCAAAAGAACATCTTTATCGGTAACATCCCCGATGATTCGCATATCGGCGACTTCATTCGCGTGTTGTCTTGTTTTGTGGCATATCACCATTGGAATTTCAAGGTGTTTTGAATAGCTGCTCGCGCGTTTTGTTCCTCCCACGTCCGGTGCTGCCATGATCAGGTTATCTAATGGCAACTGTGTTTTAATAAAATCCAAAAATACGGATGACGCGTACAGATGGTCTACCGGTACATTGAAAAATCCCTGAATCTGATCTGCATGTAAATCCATTGTTATCAATCGGTCAATTCCGGCTACGTTGAGTATGTCTGCTATAAGTTTGGCGCCGATGGATACGCGTGGTTTATCTTTGCGATCCTGACGCGCCCAGCCAAAGTAAGGGATGACCGCGATTATTGAATGCGCCGAAGCTCGCTTAGCCGCATCAATCATTAATAATAACTCCATCAGATTGTCGGAGTTCGGGAATGTGGATTGTACAAGAAAAACATCCCTTCCGCGTATGGACTCTTCGTATGAAACGGAAAATTCACCGTCGGCAAAATGTTGTATATTCATTTGTCCGAGTGGACAACCGAGACTGTTACAGATCTTTTCAGCTAAATAGCGGGTTTTTGTACCCGAAAAAATTAAAAAAGGAGTATGCGCGCTCATTAAAAGTCAATTTTGAATTGTCCGGCAAAAGTACAAAACTTATCGGAATATATAAATCCAATAGGAGAAAACTTATTAACCGGCGATGTGAATCATAGTTAATATTTGAATTTCAGTATTTTAGCTGATTGTGCCGGTATGCTTTCCTCGAATGGACAAGCGTGTGTCAGCGAACAAATATATTCTTCTCCTGAAAGAAGTTCTTTTGCCGTGGACACAATGTTGTCAGGTATCTGCAGTACGTTAAACGCATCTTTTGGAATTTTTATGCGGAAGTGATGTTCCCGGCTATCAAAATTGATAAATACAATAATCAGTTCGTTTTCATATTTGCGAAGATAGGCCATCATCTGTTCCGAAGGGAAGTACGGGTTGTCTTTATTGCAATATGCAAGACCGTAAAAACTGCCTAAGAAAATGGCTTTTTCGTCTTTTGCAATGTTGAGGATTTTTTTGTATAATTCTCTTAGCTTATGTTGTTCTTCATTCAGGAACTTGCCGTCAAAGCGCCCGTTGTTGGCCCATTTGCATACACTATCCATCTTCCAGTAATCGAATATGGTCGTTCTTCCGTCTTTGCCGCTGAATCCTTCTTCATCCATTCCTTTTTCACCTAATTCCTGTCCGTTATAAATCATTAACGGATTAATGTCGAATGTTGCCATAAAGGCCAATCCGGGAATTCCCGCCTGGGCATTGCCTGCGAAAAAGTCGGAAGCAATTCGCTGTTCATCATGATTTTCAAGGAAGAACAGGATGTGTTCCTTGATATCCTGATAAGTTTGCCAATATTGGGTAATGCGGGTAGTGGGTAATTTCCGGCATATAATGTCGCGCAAAATATCATAAGCCTCGACCTTATCATATAAATAGTCAAAATGCCCTATCTGTATGTATTCCTTGTATCGATCCGGATTGTAAATTTCGGC
Source organism: Tannerella sp. (assembly GCA_031551825.1). Lineage (GTDB taxonomy): Bacteria > Bacteroidota > Bacteroidia > Bacteroidales > Tannerellaceae > Tannerella. The sequence goes on from JAVBNB010000068.1 coordinate 75,249, forward strand.
GATGAAACTGACGTTTTTACGGCTTTTTACACGTGGAATCGCCCAACCCCAGAATTCTACCGGAACCATCTCCGCCATATCGCAACGGAAGCCGTCGACATCTTTTTCTAACCAGAACAGGAGGATTTCAAGCATTTTATCCCATGTGTCGGGAACAGGAGAGAAATGTTCGGAACCTCCGTCGAGATAGTTTACTCCATAGTTTAGCTTGATTGTTTCATACCAGTCATTCACCCCTGGGGTGGCTGTAAAGCAGTCATTACCTGTTACTTTCGCCGGAAATTCACTGTATTCGAAATCTTCTTCCTGTGCTCTGAAATGAAACTCAAGGTGCTGTCCGGGTAAATAATAGAAATTATTTGAGGGAGAAAAAGCTAATTCCGTATGATCATGCTGTCCGAGGTCGTCAATATATGCCGGTTTCATAACAGAACGATAGGAGCGTGACACATGATTGGGTACAAAATCGATGATGACTTTCATGCCGGCATCGTGAGTACGCTCAATCAGTTCCTCAAATTCGGCCATCCTGTTGGGTATGTTTTCCGCCAGATCCGGATCGACATCATAATAGTCTTTTATCGCGTACGGAGAGCCGGCTTCTCCTTTTACAATGGCGTGATGATCTTTCGGAATGCCGTATGCTGTATAATCGGTACATGTGGCATGTGCTATTACTCCGGTGTACCAGATGTGTGTCACGCCCAATTCCTTGATACTATCTAAGGCTTTTTTTGTATATGAATTGAATTTCCCGCACCCATTTTTTTCTATGCTGCCGTTTTTGGCGGTTTTTTTAGTATAGTTACCAAATAATCGGGGGAAAGTCTGGTATATGATATGTTTATTTGTTTTCATTTTCAGTTGTATATTAAATATTTTTATTTGCTTGTCTTGGACGAATAGTTTTTTATCAGCGTAGCGATAGGCCTGTTCTTAAGAAGTTCTTCAAATGCTTCTTCTGCAGCCGCGTATCCGATTTGTACAATTGATTCTATGCTTTTTAGGTCAAATGTTTTGTATTTGTCAAGTTCGTCTGCTTCGATCAGAATGTCGCATAGCTCACGTTCTTTTTCCGTGTTGGCTTTGAATAAATAATGATATGAACGTTCGGCAACTCCGATAATGGTTTTATTGTATTTGCCGGGAATAATAGAGCTTACGTTTGAACCGATAATAGCTTCGCATTCATTGCGTATGATAGAAACCGGGAAATTATGGAATATTCCTCCATCCACATAATGTATGCCATTTATAACAACAGGATTAAAGAGAATCGGCATACTGCATGACGCTGTTATCGCTTCAGAGATGGAGCCTCTGCTGAAAGCATGCGCTTTTCCATTGTCAAGGTCTGTTGCCATAACGATGACCGGTATCTTCAGGTCTTCAAACTTTTTAGCACGTATTACTTCTTTAAAGTATTTGTTAAACCTGCTACTGTCGAATATTCCCATTTTAGGAATTTGCATAGATGCGAATTCGGAAAATTCACGCCCGGCAAATAGCGATATTATTTCTTCGGGTTTATATCCGTCGGCATATAATGTGCCCATGATGGCGCCGACGCTGGTTCCGACTATGATATCAGGCTGCAAGCCGCATTCTTCAAGCAACTTTAATATACCTATATGGGCAAAACCTTTGGAGCCACCACCGCTTAGTACAAGTCCGAGTTTATATTTTTTATCCTTTTCTTTAGACATGATAACGTTCTATAATCATGTACAAATGTATGCCTTATTATTAAAAATAGCAATATTTTTTTCCTTTTCATGAAAAATGGGCTGTATTCCGGCAATGTTCTTCTTTAAATAAATTTGTTTTACATTGCTCTCAACTTTCGCTATCTTTTGTCAAAAAACAGAAGATAGGCTGTGCCTCGGTAATGAAAACAAATAGATTTGTTTTGCACTTCTCTCGGCTTGCACTACCTCTGTGCAAATAGCGCGGATGTTGTTGCGGGTTTTAATGTTATCAAGGGTTTTTTGAATATAACGGTAGGAGGAGCCTGCTGGGTGGAAGCTCTTAATGAAATAAATGTCCAACCGGAATTCGGGCGTGTTTTTACAACGGACAAGTCGCAATTAGCCATGATCGAATATTCATCTCCAAATACGAATAAGCCCCTTCACCTGGGACATATACGCAACAATCTGCTCGGATATAGTTTGTCGGAAATAATGAAGGCAAACGGGTATCAAGTTGTTAAAACAAATATTGTTAACGATCGCGGGATTCATATCTGTAAATCAATGCTTGCCTGGCAGAAGTGGGGAAATGGTGTGACGCCGGAATCTTCAGGAAAAAAAGGGGATCATTTAGTGGGTGATTTTTAT
>JAVBNB010000063.1:0-15189 GCA_031551825.1 Tannerella sp.
CATCCATCACATCCTGACTGTCTTTATGATTACCGACAGGTTGTCCCGTAAGGGAAGCAAACGAATTGTAGAAATCCATTTGGCAAACCATAGCATCAGAAACGCCGGGAACTATTGTGCCAACCCATTGGATTACAAAAGGAACACGCGTTCCTCCTTCGAACAGGCTGTATTTTCCTCCCCGGAAGGAACCGGCCGGTTGATGACTTCCCTGTTTTTCCAACCCGTCATCAATATAACCTTCTGTTGCCACAGGTCCATTATCGCTGGTGAAAATGATGATCGTGTTTTCCAATAATCCTTTGCTTTCCAAGTGATCTAATAGTTGTCCCACGCACCAATCGGCTTCCAGGATTACATCTCCACGTACACCCAATTCCGATTTACCGGCAAATTTTTCATTAGGAACACGGGGAGCATGCGGTTCGTGTAAACCATAGTACAAGAAGAAGGGTTTGTCGTTCTGTTGATCAATAAATTTTTTCGTTTGAGTCAAAAAGACCTCGGCCATCGTTTCGTCCACCCATAAAGCCGATTTGCCACCCCGCATAAACCCGATCCTGGATATGCCGTTTACAATGCTCATGGCATGTTGTGAATTGCTTGGATGTATTTTCAATAGTTCAGGATGATCCTTACCGGTTGGTTCGCCATCGAAGTTTTTTACATAACTAACTTCGATCGGGTCATTTTTGTCAAGGTTGGCTACACGATGGTTTTCGACATACACACAGGGTACACGGTCGTTAGTGGCTGCCATAATATAATTGTAGTCGAAACCAATTTCTCGAGGTCCCGGTATGATATTCCCGTTCCAATCAATATTGCCGGATCCCAAGCCCAAATGCCATTTACCTACCGCACCTGTGGCGTAGCCCGCTTTACGAAACATTTTGGGTAATGTTTCTATATCGGTTCCTATAATCAGAGGTGCATCGCCCGGCAATATTTTGGCTTCTTTGTTCCGCCAGGGATACATTCCGGTCATCAGGGCGTACCGGCTTGGGGTGGATGTGGCCGAAGTGGCATAACCACAAGTAAATCGAAGCCCGTTATGAATCAACCTGTCTATGTTGGGTGTTTGAATGGTGGTTGATCCATAACCACCGATATCTCCATAGCCCAGGTCGTCCGCTAATATGACAATGACATTGGGCTGTTTCGGTGCCTCTGCTTTCTTTATCCCGCAGGATACGAAGCTTGTTCCAATAGCGGTTCCTATCAGACAAACATTATTTGTTCCTTTGAATATATTCAATTTCATATGATCACGTTTACGATTTCTCTCCTTTATTTAAATAGCTATATCCATTCAGATTAAACTACTCACAAATATACATCATTCAATGAGTTAGTCCTCCTAAAACAAAAGATTTTTCTTCTCTTTTTTTCAGTGATACGGTTTCTTTCCACCCATTACAGGTTATAACGACATCACCATCCAACACTTTAGATCTTACCTTCACACGAACTAATTTCCCGTCTTTCCAGTTCATGTCAACTTCGTAACCTCCGCGAGCACATAGCCCCCTTACAGAACCGGAACTCCACTCTTCAGGCAAAGCCGGGAGCAGAACTATCTTCCCTTCATGACTTTGAACCAACATTTCCGCTATACCTGCAGTAATACCAAAATTAGCATCTATCTGGAAAGGAGGCGCTAAAGTGAACAGATTATCCAAAACACAATTTTGCAGTAACTTTTTAACAGAAGAATAAGCCAGTTGTGAATCCGAAAAACGAGCGCCTAAAGAAGTCATCCAGGCCATACTCCAGCCTACAGTTCCGCGCATATGTTCTATTCTGCGATCTAATGTTTTACGAGCCGCCGCAAACAACTCGGGCGTATTCCTGTTAATCTGATTTGCAGGAAATAATGCATACAAATGAGATATGTGCCTATGACCAGGCTCCGTTTCTTTATACTCTTTATCCCATTCCAACAGGCGACCGTCCGATCCTATTTCCGTTTTCTTCAAGTCCGGTAACATCTCTTTCACTTTTTCCAACAACTCATTATTAACAGACAAAACCTCTGATGCGGCAATATAATGCTGAAATAAATCATCTATTACCTGATGGTCATGCGCAACCCCGGCACATAAGGAAGTAACTTCTCCGGTCGGAGCAAAAAATGAATTTTCCGGTGATATGGAAGGGATGGAAATCCATTTGTTTATCCCCGGATTCCAGTAAAGCCAATCGGTATATAACTGCGTTGCATTTGTAAGAATCGGATAAATCCTTTTCAAATACTCTTTGTCCCGGGTAAAAGCATAGTGTTCCCAAAGATTCTGACACAACCACCCGGCTGCCGCTACATGAGATCCCCAAGAGGAAACTTCTCCGGGAGATGTAAATCCCCAGGGATTAGCAATCGGATGAATACTCCAACCTTTTGAATTGTAATGTATCTGTGCGGTCTTTTTACCCGGCTCCTGAAGATCTTCAAGTAAATCGACAAACGGCATGAACATTTCCGGCAGGTTTGTACTCTGTGACAACCAATAATTCATCTGAAGATTTATATCCATATGATAATCTCCATTCCATGCCGTTTGTACTTTCTCGGCCCAGACTCCCTGCAAGTTTGCAGGTAACGCGCCTTCCCGCGATGAAGCAATCAATAAATACCGGCCGTACTGGAATAATAATTCCTGTAAATGTAAATCATCTTTGCCGCCTTTTGTCTCCATTAATCGGATATCGGTTGGTATCGTATCTTTCAAATGGTCTGCAATTCTAAAGGAAACACGATCATAATAGGTGGTATAATCTTTCAAATGATTGTCTATCAATTTGTCATAAGATTGCGCCATGGCTTTTTTCAGAATTTCGGATGTATTATCTTTATACATAGGGTCCAAATAAGAGGGATAACCTACATAATTCGTTGTGGAGGTAAAATATAAAACAACTTCATCCGCATTCTGAATGATCAGTTGTTGATCACGGACCTGTTTTTTTCCTCCTTTGTGGGAGGCATCTAAGCGCGCCCAATATTTCATTCCATCGCCACCATATCCGTCATTCATAGCGCCCTTCATAATCAATTGCCCCTGATCTTCAATAACCTCATAACGTTCCGGACGATCCATCCTGACGGAGAAATTCAAATTCCCTTTCTGAGCTGATTTGATTTTCATGACGATAACATTATCCGGATAGCTGGCAAAATAAGCGCGTTCAATCTTGTTTCCATTGATCTTATACGAAACATTCACTATAGCCCGTTCCAAATCCAGTTCCCGGTGATAATCCGTATATTCGGACTTATCGGCAAAATCGATATACAGATCTCCCAATGTTTGGAAACAACCGAACGGACGATCGGCTGCCGACCCGTGGGAAGAACCTGGTCCTTTACAGATCTGTGTATGCCCGGCCAAAGCTTCCGCTTCTTTATATTTACCGGCCAATAACAGTTTTCGTATTTCCGGCCTTGCCTCCAATGCTTCCGGATTATCCGATTGTTGGGGACTCCCCGACCAAAGACTTTTGTTGTTCAATTGTACCCGTTCGGTAAAAACATCACCAAAAACCATTGCGCCCATATAGCTGTTCCCAATAGGCAATGCTTTCACCCAACTCTTATTATTCGTCCCTTTCCTGGGATCATCTTTTACAGAAGCGTCAGCAGGTGTTTTATACCAGAGTTTCATCACATTATCTTTTTCTTTCGTATTATTCTGGTCTGCAGAACCAAAAGAGGACGATACCGCTAAAACAGATATCGAAAAGACAATACTCCATTTTTTTATTTCTTTATGCATAATTATTGTATTTATAGTAAGATATTAAAAAAATCACTCAAATGACAGAAAAAAATCTCTTATCCAGGAAACAAGAGGAAATGTATTAATCTCATCCGGCATATTCAAATCCTGGGGAGTAGGCGGTACGAATTCTGCAGAAATTCCTTTCATCGTTATTCCTTTTTTATCAACAGTCACAATTCCATACAACGGTTTTGTAAAAGTCATTGAATATTTCATTAAAGAATATTTTTCATTGATCTCTTCCGGATAACGTTTTTCTGTCATTGTCGGTTCCCCTATCCATACATAAGATGCACTATTCATTTGTACATATGTAATTCCATTGATTTCTTTTGTATAATTACTATGATTATGCCCACTAAAAGCTACAACAACTTTCTTAAAACCGGATTTTTCATTTACGTCTTCCAGTATTTGCTGTACCTGTTTACGATTCTCCATCTCTTTATCTATACTCTGATGTGAAAATAAAATACACCGCTTATCGGTTGACATTAAATCTTTTTTCAACCATTCTAATTGTTCCGGATCCATAAAGTCCCGCCTATCCATGTCTACTGAATAATTGCCTTTATTATAGGGAGTATAAACTTTCCCATCATACATATTGTTTCCATCCAAAACGACAAAATGAAGATCACCTTTATCAAATGAATAATAACGCCCTGACATTTCAAAACCTTCTACAAATTCCTCTTTTGAATATTTATCCAGATCGTGATTTCCCAAAACATGATATTTTTCTCCGGCAAAACCATTCCAGACTTCCATCAAAGGTTTACTTACACTGTCTAAACGTATAAAATCACCCAATTGAATAAGAAAATCTACATTTTCCCTATTTGCCGCATCCACAACAGCCTGCATTCGTTCTTTTCCATCCGGAATATCCGGCGCATGCAAATCCGAAACAATCGCAAACTTAACAGGTTTATTACTCCAATCTCTGTCTGTACGAAAAGGGGCAACAGGTAAGCCCTCCGTATTAAATAAATTTCCAATCGTTGCATCATCGAAACAATATTGTACAACAGCCGGATTTTTTACCTTGGGAGAAGTCAGAATAACCGTATTGCCCTTGATCCGGACGTTTGCGGGTTCAAAAACACCATTTTCACCGGCGATACGGAAACCGACTATTTGCTTATCCTTACACATCAACCCGTTATCAGCATGCAGGAAAGAAATAACAGCTTTACCTTTATCCACTGACATACTATTGAACATGGGACTTTCAAATCCGGAATCAAGCCGGCCGTATGTTTTCCCCAGGGCCATATTCGCCAAACGTAATCCCACACTTTGTTTATCCGTCGGATGAATATTCTTTATATCTGCAACACAATCCGAAATCACAACCATTCCGGCTCCCGGAACCGTACGTGCTATCCATTCCTGATGTTCACGAACCAAAGCCGGGCCATTATTTTTATCATTATAAGTATGAGGAGCAATTTGTACCTGATAGAAAGGAAAATCTTTTTTGAAACTTTTACGCCAGCTTTCAATCATTGTCTTCATCAGAATTTCATACGAATCCGGATGATCACGGTTGGATTCGCCCTGATACCAGATTGCACCAGCCAAAGCATAAGGAACAATCGGGTTGATCATCTGATTAAATAACACTCCTGGCTCAACAGGCCACCAGGGATACGTTTTATCCGGCATTATATCACGTATCCGTGAATCTCTCATAACCAGTTCCTCTGGTGTCCATACCTCAGCGGGAGTTCCTCCCCAGGCCGAAACAATTAATCCAACAGGAATATTCAGGTTTTGCTGCAAGTTTCGGCCAAAAAAGTATGCCACCGCACTGGTATTCTTCATTACATCCGGTGTGCAAGCAGCCCAGGATGCTTCACAATTATTCTGCGGAGTGGCTGCTCCACGTTTCGGAATATGAAAAAAACGGATATTGGGATAATTTGCGGCAGCAATCTCCTGATCACGATTATCGATATTACTCATCGGTGTCCATTCCATATTGGACTGCCCGCTGCAAAGCCAGATTTCTCCCAACATCACGTCTTTCAATTCGTGTTTTCCATTTCCAAGAATGAACAATGTATAGGGTCCTCCGGCAGTCGTTGTCTTCAAGGTTGTTTCCCAACTACCGTCAGGACGAACAATTGCCACAGCCGTATCTTTTGGCGCCCAGCTGCCAACAACTTTAATTTTACTACTTGCCACTCCCCAACCCCATACAGGCACATCACTATTCTGTTGTAAAACCATGTGGTCTGAAAAGACAGATGGTAAACTGATTTGAGCCTGTATATCAGCAATCAGTAAAAGGAATCCTACAATTTTTATAAAAATTTTCATGATACTTATTTTATAGTTATATATATTTTCCTTCGCATTGTTCATATCTATACAGCCTGAAGAGAACGAGGCTGTTAAAAACGGATAACGAAATTTTACTTTTTATACAAAGCTCTGACCATCTCCGGATCAATCGATGCAGTCGGATTGAAATGGTCGGAAGCCATATATTCGAGAATACTCCGGCGGAACTGACGGGCGGCCGGACGTTTGTCCAGGTCTTTTTGCAGATCGGCGCTGCAAACCATCAATTTGCCGTTACCGACCTTACCCTCAAAAAGGATTCCCAGTTTCCGGTTGGTAAACCAGTCGTCGATCAGGTGAACCACCGGGCGGAACCCGGCCGGAAAATCGTCCATAACCATCGCATTACAGTTACTTACCAGATCCCACCATTGGTAATCACTGTATCCTTCGGTCGGGAAACCGGCCAATGCCGGATGTTGCGGGTTGCAGTAAATTCCTAAGGTATGCGGCGGTTGCTTGTTTGTCCAGGCTGTATTCCAGAAGATGGAAGAAAAACCGACACGGATATCGCCGCCTTTTTCCGGGAGAATACTTCCCACGGGCAACAAAAGAAGAACGTTTTCTCCCTTATCAAGCCGGGTCATTGCCTGATTATCCAGAGTAGATGCAATATAAGGTAACGGTCCTGCAACCTCCTGTCTGGCTGGATATACCCAAATATTCCATTGGTTTTTGCTGTTTGTCTCCTTCACTTCCACACTGACAATCAGTTGAGATGGTTTTTCGATACCGGAGAGTACATATTCGATCTGACCGGCCGGGATACAGTTGGATATCGGAAGGTCTTTGACAAAACTGCCCTGAGCGAGTTTTTCTCCGGACCGGTTACTGATTTGCCAGGTGATATTTGTAGCCTGCAATTGTTTTTCTCCGAAATGTGCCACTTCTACCGGAACATTCAATGTTTCATCATTCAACCATACCATCTTCGGAAAACGGATGAGAGGAACCGTTTGGTTACAAAATGTACTGTATTCTTCAGGTGTTACATACCCTTTTTCGTCCCAGAAAGGATCAAGAACGCCGACAAGCGCGGTACCCTGTCCCGGAAAATCATGCAGGTCGAGTAGCTGAAAGCCCGCGAAGCTGGGAGTACGCAATGCTCCTTCAATCTCGGCCTTGTAACACAATGTTTGCAAACGTCCTGAAGCATATAGGAAATCATCTGACAGATCAGCCATATGACGTTCCTTCAGTGTTTCCTGAAATATCTCAAAATTTTTAGCTTTCAGGACACCGGTATATTTCCCGATCTCCTTGAAATTCGGATAGACACACCACTGACCGACTTCGTGACTGACTGTCGGCATATTCTTCTTAATAATATCGGCAAAATCATAATCCGTACGGGGTGGTTGTGCGTTGATGATACTTCTCAGTCCTTCCGCCCAACGCTGGATACGGGGAGCCATTGGATCCCAGTAATCCGCATTTTCCACATAAGGCCATCCTCCGGCGCTTGTATAAACACGACGCAGGTCCTTCGATTTCCAGTAGTCGATCAATCCCGACAGATATGCTTCCTGATTCGCGCCACTTGGTTCATTTCCATAAGCCATCATACAGAAAGAAGGATGATTGCCGTATTCCTTCAGGATGCGGTCGCTTTCATCACGAAACCACTGGTCGGAATATTTGCCATTGCCTACCGTTGCCCAGCCGGCGCACTCCACTTGCAGGTAGAAGCCCATGCTATCCGCAACCTCGAAAGCTGCTCGTGGAGGACACCAGGAATGAAAGCGGACATGGTTCAGCCCATGCGCTTTACATTGGCTATATATTTTTGCCCAGTAGGCATTGTCCATCGCTGGGTAACCTGTCAGAGGGAAGATACAGCATTCCAGTGTACCACGAAGAAAAACCGGATGCCCATTTACTTCAAAACGTGTCCCGTTAGCTTTGAATTCACGAAGGCCAAATTGGGAAACTCGTTCGTCTTTCCCATCAGGAGTGTTGATCGTTGTACGCAAGATGTACAGGTTGGGGGCGTGTTCCGACCATAGCTGCGCATCATTGCCTAACGCCAGAGTTGTTTCGAACGCTTTTTGGTTCTCCTGATCAATCGTTATTTTTTCCGCATTTCCGACAAGCGTACCATCCGGTTTCTCTATCTGCAGGATCAAAGATGTGCCTGATGGCTGTAATGTTCCCCGGAAAGATACATTTACCTGAACAGATTTGGCGGCGACATTGGGATATATTTGTACATCATCGATATAAAGAGACGGTTTAGCCGTCAGACTGATTTCACCGATCACCCCGTTCCAGTTTGATTGCGTATGATCGGAAACGCTGTGGGCATTGACCCCGACGGCGATATTTACGCGGTTATCCACACGGAGCGTCAGCGTATGTTTTCCCGGTTTTAATTCATTGAATGTATATTTGAACGGAGTAGACAGGGATTCATGTTTGCCGACCTCGTCTCCATCGAGGAATAAGGTTGTCTCCCAATGCGTACGTTCCAACTCAAGCTGTATAGGCTGTTTTTTCCACGCTTGTGGAATCTCAACCTCTTTCTGGTACCAGGCAACACCGACATAATGCTTGTCGGGATTTAGCCAAAAAGGAACTTTTATATTCCCCGGTAGCCGGTATTTAGCATATTCAGGGGCATCATACCAGGAACGGTCCACGACATTTCCCGTCCACGCGGTTTCGAGCCCGACATCTTCTCCGTACCCTTGCTCTTGTAAAGAACCGGGTAGGTGAATGGGGTCATTCAACGATTGGGTTTGCCACTTTTCTGTTATCCCCCGATCATTCGGATCAAGGGCAAAGCGCCATTCACCTTGCAGGGACTGTTTGTTATCAACCTGACGGCAAGCTATAAACATTGCAAATGAGAACAAAATCAACAAGTACTTTTTCATATATATTTAATTATTAGCAAAATATTTTATAATTACTTTTCTTCAATAAAATTCATTACCATAGAAGCTTGACCGTATCTACCATACGCGAACGCATAGAGGGGGGTATTTGTATATTTATTTCACCATTGGAATAAATAAAAGGAACCGGAACTCCTGTACGTAATAGTACAGCTTGTTTGGGTGATGATTTTACGTCTTTCAGAATGACTTTTTTATGATAGTTAGGAAATACATGCACATAAATGATGTCTTTTTTTTCTGTTGTCGGCTGGGTCGCCTTTTCCGGAAACGAACCACCTGTTACATTATAAACGGACTCTCCCGAATGGTTTATCCAATCACCTATCTCTTGCCAGGCCTGTAACGCATCTTTAGGAATAGAGCCATCCGCACAAGGCCCTACATTGGCTAAAAAGTTTCCACCCCAACTACGTAGAATGATAAGTTTTTCTATTACATCAGCTCCGCTATCCATCCGATCGCTGATTGAATAACTCCACCAACGACTGGGCCAACAGGGATCACATGTCTCAAACCAACCTGTAAACCGTTTGTTGGGAAGCGCTCCCTCCGAATCCCCGTAATCTCCCGGTTCCCCGTTTCGTCGATTAATCACAATCCCGGGTTGCAATTTACGGATTTCATCATTTGAGATCTCTCCGCTTCCTCCGTCAAACCAAAATAAGTCTACTCTTCCATATTGAGTTAATAATTCCCTCATTTGATTCGCAACCATTTCTCTTCTTTGTTGATCATGATTGACCGGTTTTTCCGGAAGCTCTGAGATTATTTGATGATTAACATCCATCACACTTTTCTTTGAATAATCCCAATTGATGTATTTCGCATCAAAAAACCAATCAGGCGGAGAATAATACAGTCCGACCTTCAGGCCGTATTTGTGACATGCGTCTGTAAATTCTTTCACCAAATCTCTTCCATTTAATTTTTGTTTGACCCCCAAAGAGCTGTACTTACTGGGCCACATCGTATATCCGTCATGATGTTTTGTTGTAAATACAATATACTTAAATCCTGCTTTATGAGCCTTGATTACGATATCTTCAGCATTGAATTCTGCCGGATTCCACTGATCGGCTAACTTCCAGTAATCAGTAGGTGTTACTTCACCATCTTCCCAGGGTTTGTTTGCATACATACCCCAGGACATGTCTATCCCTCCATGAACAGACGATATGCCATAATGAATAAACAATCCGAAGCCGGCTTCCGGGAACCATTGGGCATCAGGATGAGTATTTCTGACTGAAACGGAAACTCCGGCCTGTGAGGAATTCTGTCCGAGAATCATATGTTGCGCTGCTGCGGCATCATCTGTTTGCCCAAAAGCGACAGTACTCATGTGGCAGGTTATAAATATGACTACACACTTACATATACTTATTTTTCTTCTTTCCATAAAAATCATTATTAAATGTATTTAAAAATTCTAATCGGGTACATACTGTAGAGAATCTCCTTTCTTTATCCTTATCTCTTTCTTCATACCTTTATAAGTTACTTTAAAAAAAGTGTCACGAGTTGCATGAAAAATAGCAGAAGTCAACTCACCATCTTTCCATGTAATATCTACTATACATCCACAGGCAAGATTCAATCCGTGAATTGAGCCATTTTGCCATGCAGTCGGTAATGAACGTAATAAATCCACACAATCTTCGCGACTAAAAGCTAACATAGTTGCGACAATCTGAGGGATCCCTCCATTTCCATCCGTATTAAAAATGTAAGCATTCGGATCATGTGACGTAATTAAACCCGGATTCATACTTCGCATCGTGGCCATTACCTGTAAACGCCCGTAAGCCTCTTCTGCCATACCTAAATATGCTGCGGAGATTCCACATTGCACGCGACTGAAAGAAGTCTGTTGTCCCTTTGTTCCTTTGCCTCCATCCAGGCCTTCTATTTTAAGATGGACAGTACTTTGTGCCGCAGCCCGTAAAGGCATATCTGTTTCAAACAAAGGATCAAAACTCTGAAAACAGGAATAGAGTTGTGAATGATGCCGATGTGAGGGAGATATTCCACCATCCGGCCATTCGGTTAAAGCTCCGTTATTAATAGGAAATGGAGGCAATTTACGAAGTATCAATTCCCACTTTTCAATATCGTCTGCATTTGTATTCAATCGCCGCGAGAAATATATCAAATCCGTTAATACGTGTTTTACAACTGCGATATCCATTGTTGCGTTAATACCCGGACCTGTCTCCGGATTATAAGAAGGGATAAATTCAACTTTACCATCATTGGATTCACAGAGAAAATCTTCATAAAACAACGCTATTTCTTTCAGTAAAGGCAAACAACGCTCTCGGAGAAATTCAATATCACCCGTATATCGGACATAATCGGAAAAGAAGCCGGCTAACCAACCACATCCGGCGGTCCAGTAATTCCCTGGCCAATTTCCCCAATGAAGCAACAATGCGGTATTTGAAGCACGTGCATTAGTCAACATGCCCCTGCACCCATACATCTTTTGAGCATTCATTCTCCACTCCGGATAATAACTTTCCATTAAACGAAAATAACCCTCCATCAATTCTGTCAAATTGCCACTACAAGCAGAGGCCATTGCTGCTTGTAGATTTGTATCCAGCGTGAAATCAGCAGACCAGGCAGGTTCCCATGTACCGGTCCAGATCCCTTGTAAATTCGGAGGCAACTCACCTGCAGAACAAATAAGCATATAGCGTCCGGCATCATACATTTTTTCCATTAAAGCTTTGGATAAAATCTTTTTTTCTTCGGCTTCCCGAATCAATTCACTTGTTGTTTTTTGTCGATCTCTTCCGGCATCCAAATCAAATACAACCCGATCAAACAAAGCGCTATGCTCTTTTGCATGAGAAGCTAACAAAGTTTGATAATCAGCATCAAATCCCTTCATCAATGATTCTTTTAGCTTCGGCATCAATGATTTTGATTTTGAATCAGACAAATAGGAAACAACAGAACTCATTACCAGAGGCGGATTTGGAGTATATTTTCCTAAGTCCTTAAAATCCGGATTTTCTACTGAATTAGCCCATGCTTCACTCACCTGCTTAGGCAGGGGTGTTTTCCAGGGAACGATTCTGATAAACAGTAAAATCTCATCGGAATCACTAATCTTTATTTTATTACCGGAAACCTCCGTTTTACCTCCTTTCCGTACAATTCGAACACCAGTATCATATCCGCCTTTGCCTTTTGCATATATATTATGACAACCAATCCAATCCGGAGAAATATGTACATGACTATCTATTAGTTCTTGTTCAAGTTTAGGAAAGTCCAGTTCACATGCTCCCGGGCCGGATATGGATAAAACTATCACATTATCTGTACGCGAGACAAACATCTTTCGCTGAAATTGCCCCCGGTCATCTTTCCAGCAGGTAATAACCTCCCCTGTCCGGAAATTTTCAGTACGCACATAATCGGTTACCTCACCCTGAGCAGGATGAAGAATCTTTACAAAGAAACCGGGGTGATAAGGATCTGTTGGAATGAGGCCCGGGAACCCCTGATCCATTGCCTTTCCTAATATAAATTGTTGGGCTTCGTTCGGCCCTTTTTCACGATAAATCTGTCGGAATAACGGAATATGTTCTACGAGATCAGGAACTATTTCCCGGTTTCCCAAGGGTAAAAACAATCGGCAATGATTCGCTATAAGTGTTTCGTCTCCGGGATTACCATAGAAAAGAGCTCCCATCCGGCCATTTCCACTTACAAAAGCATCTTCCCATTTTTCACCGGGAGCGCTTTCGTATGATCCATGACGTGGGATGATATTGTTTTGAGAATGACTTTGCCAGGCAAAAAAACATAGCAAGATGATAATTATTTTTTTCATGATTTCATATTCTTATTACATTGTAATCATCTATCGAACATCTCCGGATGCTCCGAAATAAACAAATGCTTAAACAACTTATCAATAATATTCATAGAAAATGAGACCGTTTTTTTACTCCGGTCTCATTTTCTCATCTTATTTCTTATTTTTCAAAGCCATTAATACTAATTGTCCATTCTTTTTTTGTGCCATCACCAGCAGTCACAAGATACTTGAGATTTGACTGGCTGAAATCTCCCCACGCGCCCATCTTAGGAGTATGACCAACAGGTGCGATTGTTGCGGCGGTAGAAATGGAAGATATCAAGATCAATTTCTTTAATGAAATCTCATTACGGATATTCTCCGGAAAACTACTTGATGCGGCCGGCACTTGCAACGTAACGGAAATCGTTTGCGCTTCTTTATTGATCACCAAATCCTTATTCGTAAGATTTTGTGCTTTGAATGTATGTGTAGCCGGATCTTCCCACCTCATTTCAAAAGTGATGGAACTAATATCCGCGTCCGAATAGGTAGGCAGGTCATCCAATCCTGAATAGCAGGAATTAAACAGGATTAACATAAATAATAAACCAATATATTTTTTCATCTTTATCTTATTTTTTAATTATTAATTCCATCCTTCATTTTGGGTCAGATTGGGATTCGCGTCAATTTGCGCTTTAGGCACCGGAAACAGATAACGTCTTGTAGTAAAACGCCTGTCAGGCAAAACTGACGCTCTGTTATATACTTTTGTAGCTACCGGATTTCCATACTTAGCCGGATTTTCCAAATAGTCACTGTTTCCATAATAGTCACGGGAAAAGCCTTCCGGGAGAATGCCGTTTACGGTGGTGATATAATAGGTCGATCCGTCCGGGCTAATATCAATATACCTGGGATTTTCATTTAACTCAGGAATAACATGGCCTCCTTCTTCTTTACCCCAACGAAGTAAAGCCCAATAACGATCCTGTTCATGAAACATTTCCACCCGGCGTTCCCGTTTATATTTACTAAGTAAGTCCGTTGTACCGGTAATAGGGGGTAACCCTCCATGCTTCTCCCTTAATTCATTCAGATAAGGCAGTGCATCCGCCCCTCTTCCTTTCCGGATCAATGCTTCCGCATAGTTCAGGTAAATCTCCCCCAGCCTTAAGATCACCCAATGATAGTTGACAGGAAAAGAGGTTGAACTAAATGAAGACATATTTTCCGGACAACCTTTCCTAATAAGATAGCCTGAAAGCGCATAATGCTGACTTGTGGCCATACAAGCTCTGTATGGAAAATAAGGATAACGCATGATGTATCTATCTCCTACATACGTACAACCATCATACATAATGCTGGCATAAAATCGCTTATCCCTGTTTGCCCACATGATATCAGTCATATTCTCTCCTTCCCGGCGATTTTTCCATTGGCTGGCCTCCCACCAGTTTTTAGCCTGACCATCGTCATCATCTACTACCTCATAAGCATCTACCAACTGTTGGGTCGGAAAAAACTGTGCCCAACCATACATGCTCGTTTGAACATTACTCCAATCACAATAGACTTCCGCTCTTTCCTTATTACTTAAAGGCAAGCTCCACTGTAATGGGGTTGAATAGACTGTCATTCCGCTATTATCTGCATACCGGGTAAAAATAACCTCCTGAGACGATATTCCACTACTATAATCATTGAACATCATCTGATAGTCACTATCTATACTATGGCCATAGCTTCCCTGGGTCAAAAGAAAATCTTCCGATTCGCGGATAACATCATCGTATCTGCGGGCATCCAATAAAACCCGGATCAGATAAGCATGTGCGGCCGCGCGATCCAACTTTCCCGTCACCTTTTTTGTGCTCATATTATTTTTTGCATATTCCATATCCGAGATGATAAAGTCATACATTTCATTTTCCGGTGTCCGGCTTAATTTCATGTCATCAGTTGGGCTCAATACCCTGTCGACTTTCATAACCCCTCCAAACCGCCGAACCATCCAATGGTAAACTATCGCCCGAAACATTTTTGCTTCGGCAAGTAATTCACGTTGAATGTCGGGACTAAGCATCGTTGTATTTTCAATTCCTTCAATGGCCATATTAATACGTACGATATTCCCGTACTGATTAAATCCGGCATCATACGTATTATTAATTGTCTCATACACGATACTTAACCCAAAATTATCAGAAAGAAGATTGTCAGACATCTGATCTTCCCGGCTTCCGGTATAAGTCAGAAAACCATTTACTATTCGCGCGTACAAATCGACCATATAGGAATCTATCAACCCTTTATTGTTCCATACATCTTCGGAAGA
>JAVBNB010000040.1:0-43132 GCA_031551825.1 Tannerella sp.
TCTCCTTTGCGCAAGTGTACGACACTTTCCGTAGCCGCCCATACACTTTATGAGAAAACAAATCCGTACATGCTCCCTGGTCCCGGTGGGGCTATTGACCTGTATAGTGCGACTTTTACGCAGCTTACGGAAAATACGGTAAAGGTTACAGGAAGTAAATTTGTTCCTACGGAAGAATATTTTGTGAAGTTAGAAGGGGTGAAAAAAGTGGGTTACCGTACGATTTCCGTAGCAGGGGTGAAAGATCCGGTGATGATAGAAAAAATAGATGATATCGTTCATAGTGTAAAGGCGCGTGTAAAAGATAATTTTGAAGCGTATGGCATTACGGACTTTTTCCTTGATTTTAAGATATACGGTAAAAATGGTGTCATGGGGATTTTTCCTGATGCCGATAATCGTACGGCTCATGAACTCTGTATCATTATTGAAGCGGTAGCCGACACGCAGGAGCGCGCGGATACGATTTGCGGTTTTGCCCGTAGTACAATGCTTCATTTTGGATATGAAGGACGTATTTCTACTGCCGGAAACCTTGCTTTCCCGTTCTCTCCGTCAGACTGTAAGGTGGGCGAGATCTATGAATTCAACGTGTACCATCTGATGAAGATAGATGATCCTTCGGAATACTTCCCGGTAGAATACATGCAATTTACAAACGGTAAATAAAAAGAACAGACAACGATCATGGAATATAATTTAAGAGACATTGCCTCGGTTATCAGAAGTAAGAATTCCGGGCCATACGAGTTGACTTTTGATGTTATCTTCAAAGATTTTGAGATGTACAATCAGGTAAAGGCGGCTAATGCTATTAATGAACCGGCTTTTGCCGCATTGTATAACATTCCCGAGTCGGATATTATCAAACTTGTCTATTTTGATCCGGCCAAGGCCGTGAAAATAACAATTGTACGTCCCATTCCTTCGGGGGCATTGGGTGAAACGGATGTGTATGGCGCTCAGCAACATTCTCCTTTGCTCGGATATAAATTTCAGATGTAAATGATGCGTAATCTGATACAGGAATATTCTGTTTTTTCACAATACTTTGCCCCGCACGGAAGGGAGAGGTTGTTATTTTTGGGAGAACAGATTGCTCATCGCCACCTTACGTACACGGATCGGTTGATCGGTATCGTAGGGGATGCCGGTTCCGGGAAGTCGTCCCTTATCCGGGGGATGTTTCCCGGATTGGAGCTGGCAAATGATGATGATATGCTCAATCCGCGCAAGATTATGCAAGTGCGTGATTTATTCGACGGTGTCCAGCAGTCTACGACTTATCACATTGACATGAGATTCCAGACAGCCTTTACACAGATGTTTGAGATTGTGGATTTTGTCAGAAACGCGCTTGAACATAAACGCCGCGTAATTGTTGAACATTTTAATCTGCTTTATCCCGCTTTGGGTATCAATGCTGATATTCTTGTCGGGATAGGGGAGGAGATCATCGTTACCCGTCCAAGTATTTTCGGGCCTCAGCCGCAGAGTATTTACGATATTGTGTCCAAATCTTTACATTATCGCAGAGTAGCGCACTCCATTGAGGATATTACGATTATGCTGCTTACCTCTGAATTTGGTGTAGACCGGAATATGATGTATCCTTCCGATATGAGGAATGGGTTCATTCTGAAATTTACTCATGAAGTAGAACTTGACTTCGAACGGCTTAATACTCGTGTGAAAGAGGAAATTGCTAAAAACCAGGATATTTGCTATTGTGATGAGGACCATATCCTTATCGGTGGAAAAAAAGTGGTTTGTAACTTTCCCCGATTACATGTACTTAATACTTCGGAAGTCGAAGAATTTACACTAATCAAACGCTTTATCCCTGATCCGAAGACAAATACCTATTGTCTTGTGGGCGTGCTGAGTGATAATGAGGATATCGCTATTGATAATCTGAATACTGTTTATTTCCTTCAAAGAAAAAAAATATGACTATCAGACAAGTTACCACGGATAATATAACGGATCTTGTGGAAAAACTCTGCATCGAAGCAAATTGTTATCTTACGGATGACCTATTTGATTGCCTGAAAAAGCGCCATTCTACGGAAAAAACCCTTTTAGGCAAAGATATATTGAATACATTGGTAGAAAATGCCCGGATAGCCCGGGATGAGACAGCCCCGATCTGTCAGGATACGGGCATGACGGTCGTATTCGTTACGATTGGTCAGGATGTACATGTTTCCGGTGGTTCCATAGAAGATGCTGTCAATGAAGGGGTACGAAGAGGATATGAAAAAGGTTATTTGCGTAAATCCGTCGTACGTGATCCTTTAGACAGGGTAAACACAAAAGACAATACACCGGCTGTTATTCATTATGATATCGTGCCGGGGGATCAGTTTCAATTAGTTGTTGCTCCGAAAGGTTTCGGCAGTGAAAATATGAGCGGGCTAAAAATGTTGAAACCCAGTCAGGGTTTGCAGGGAATAAAAGATTTTATTATCCGCACTGTTTCTGAGGCGGGAGCAAATCCCTGTCCTCCGATTATTGTTGGCGTAGGGATAGGGGGAACGATGGAAAAAAGCGCTTATTTAAGTAAAAAAGCATTGCTTCGTCCTGTAGGAGAAAAGAATTCGAATCCGATGCTGGCTGATTTGGAAGAAGAGTTGTTACAATCCATTAATAAGCTGGGAATTGGTCCGGCCGGATTTGGCGGCTCTACTACTGCTTTGAGTGTGAATATCCTTACATACGCCACGCATATCGCAGGATTACCCATTTCAGTTAATATTGGTTGTCATGCTACGCGACATGCGGAAGGCTATTTATAATTCTCTTTGATAAAAGATAGTTTATGGAAGCAAAAACAATTATAACTCCTCCTTTCACTGATGATGTTATCAGGAACTTGAAAGCCGGTGACATGGTTTATATTTCAGGAGTCATATATACGGCGAGAGACGCCGCTCACAAATGTATGTGTGAGCAGTTGGATGCCGGTCAGGCTATGCCTTTTGATTTTGAGGGGGCTGCTGTTTACTATGCCGGCCCTTGCCCTCCGAAGCCGGGAAAACCGATCGGATCGGTTGGTCCTACCACAAGCGGCAGAATGGATTTGTATGCTCTGCGCCTTATGGAACAAGGGCTTAAAGTAATGATAGGGAAAGGTTTCCGCAGCCCCGAAGTGATTGATGCTATCATAAAATATACAGGCCTATACTTTGCCGCCATCGGCGGAGCCGCCGCCCTGATGGGTAAATGCGTGGAAAGCGCTGAAGTCATAGCCTACGAAGATTTAGGCCCGGAAGCTGTAAGAAGGCTTGTTGTAAAAGAGTTGCCTGTCATCGTTGCTATTGACAGCCGGGGGAAAAATATGTATGAAGAAGGAAGAGCCGCCTATTTGCGTGAATAAGTGGTTTCCGTGCTTTATCAGGGTTTGATAAAATTGATAGTACTTTTTTCTTCGGAGAATAATAAAGCGGTATCTATTAACGCCAGATGTGAATAGGCCTGTGGGAAATTGCCAAGCAAGCGTTTTGTTTCAAAATCCAAATCCTCGCTGAATAATCTTAGGTGATTTGAATAGCTAAGCAATTCATTGAATATTTTTTGAGCTTCCTCTTTTTCTCCGATCATGAACAATGCTCGAACCAACCAAAAAGTACAGATGGTGAATGCAGATGTCGGCAAACCAAAATCATCATCGTTTTTATACCTGTACATTAGTCCATTGTTATATAATTCGTCCTTTACCCGTTTGACGGTTTTAATAAAATGTTCGTCTGTAGCATCTACAAATCCATATTGTTCCATCAGCAATAAAGATGAGTCCATGTGTGTATTATCATACGCTTGTGTAAAACTCTGAATATCATTATTCCATCCGTTTTGGAAAACATCTTCTTTTATCAATTTAGCTTCCTTGTTCCAAGCCAATACATAATCCGTTTGATTAAGTAGTTTGGCTATTTCGATCGCTCTGTCAAGGGCCACCCAACACATGACTTTTGAGAATACAAAGTGTTTTTCTCTGTTCCGGAATTCCCAAATACTTTGGTCTGGGTTTTTCCATACGGTATAGACTGTTCTGACAATGGATTTGACAATCCCCCACATTTCTTCCATTTCACCCAATGTACCGGGAAAACGGAAATAGTAACTGTGGATAACATTCATCAGATAGCCGTACGAGTCATTTTGTTTTTGGGAATAAGCGGCGTTCCCGATTCTTACGGGTTGCGAACTTTCATAGCCTGCCAAATGAGTGAGAATTTCCTCTTTCAGGGTACGGCTTCCATCGATTCCGTACATAATTTGTAAAGAGTCGGATTTTGATTTCAATATATTCTTTACAAAATTCATAAACCCTTTGGCTGTAGATTGATGGCCTAATTTGATGAGTGTGTCTATAGACATGGATGCGTCCCGTATCCAGCAAAACCGGTAATCCCAGTTTCTTACTTCGCCGATGGTTTCGGGCAGGCTTGTTGTGAGGGCGGCCATGATTGCGCCGGTTGGCTCGTAACACATCAATTTGAGGGTTAGAAGACTGCGACTTATGATATCGTTATATTGCGAAAATTTACATGAGCGATTATTCCAGTTGAGCCAATAGACTTTTGTTCGTTGATATTCCAAATAAGCCCTGTTGATATCAATGTGCGCTAATTTTTGATTGTAAGACAACAATAAATACTCATCCTTTTCCAACCTAATTTCTTCTTTATTAAGTATGGAGTCAAAATTGATACTTGAATACAGGTATACGTTGTCATCTCCATTTACCAATGAAAAGGTTCGTATGAAATCGGCGAATTTTTTTTGCACTACCGCGTCTTTACCGTAATTCATTACCGGGTCGTAGTTTATCTTTAAATGGGGTTTACCATCAATAAGCCTGATGTAGCGATATATTTCAGACGGAATGTAATATTCGTCTTTTGGTGTTTTATACCGCGGCATGAAATCGAACACTTCAAATATGCCTTCCTTGGAAGAAAAACGGGTGCAAAGAATGTTACTTTCCCTGAAGTATTTTTGCGAGATTTGGTATTCATCCGATACGATAAACGAAAAACTCCCGCCTTTTTCCTTGTCTAACAATTTAGAAAATACGGATGGGGAATCGAATGCCGGAAAGCAAAGCCAGTCAATACTGCCGTGTTTTGATACCAATGCGGCTGTTTTGCAATTGCCTATAACACCATAATCCAGATTGTTCATACGTACAAAATTAGTTGATTAGTTTTTTCAGAAAATCAATGGTTTGATCTTGTTTTAGAATGTTATACCGGGCTGTATTCGAGGCTATTCCTACTTTTATTTTTATCGCATCTTCCGGCAATGCGATAAACATTTCTTCATCTGTGGTATCGTCGCCTATCGCCATTATAAAGTCATAATCGCTCTTACTTATTAATCTTAATGCTTCTGTTCCTTTGTTGCATTCTCCCGATTTGACTTCGATTATTTTATTTCCTTTCATTATTTGCAGGTTTTGTCTTGAACAGGGATTGATCAAAGCATTGATCAATTGTGTAGCTCGTATTTCTGCTAACCAGATATCCACATCCCTGTAATGAAACACAAGCGCTGTTTCTTTTATTTCCAATCTTGAACGGGGTGTTTTTTTAACGACATGTTTCAATATTTCCAAGATTTCATTGTCCCAATTTATTTTTTTGATATTACTTTTCCATATTCCGTCTTCTTTATAAAACATACCGTGTTCGGCTGCTATCCCCAAGGGTAAATGTCCCAGCCAACTTTCGAGCGTTTGTTTATCTCTGCCGCTACTGATAACAATCCGATTATGTGGATCGCTACACATTTTTTCTAAAAGTACTGATACATCTGGGGTTGGATATGCTTTCATCGGGTTACTGTGAAAACGGAGTAAAGTTCCGTCATAATCTAAAATTATCAGGCGGTTCTTCGCTTTTCTGTAGACTTGCCTGATCTCATTGAAATTTATATCTCCTATTACTTTTTCCTGAAGATTTTTATTTTCTTTTTTGACATCGACTAATTCTTGAATAAAATCTTTAGCCCATTGCCCCACATGTTGAGTGGAAATAATTTCCTGCATATTCCAAATGGCGTTTTTTTGTTCATCCTCCGGCATTTCCAATGCCTGTAAAATCGCATTTTCGATTTCTTTCGTGTTGGTCGGGTTTATTATCAATGCATCCGACAATTCGATGGACGCCCCTGCCATTTCGCTAAGTATGAGTACTCCTTTACCATCCCGTTTTGTTGCTACATACTCTTTTGCGACTAAATTCATTCCGTCTCTGAACGAATTGACGAGGCAGATATCGGAAATATGGTATAACGCGGTAAGTTCTTCGAATTGAAACGGCCTGTAGAAATAGTAAACCGGACGCCAGCCTGCGGTAGAATACTTACCGTTAATGGCTCCCACCTTCTGATCAATATCTTCTTTTAGTTTCGCATAAATACCAACCTTATCACGTGATGGAGCTACGATCATGATAAGGGAAACTTTTTCGTGATATTGCCGGTTATTTGCCAAGAAATTCTCAAAACTTTTCAAACGTATCAGAATTCCTTTGCTGTAGTCGAGTCTATCGACAGACAAAATGAGTTTGCTGGTGTTGAATTCTTCAAGGAGTTCGTTTGCCCGCCGGCTTATGTCGGGATTAAGTAGCGCATTGTGGTATAAATGATAATTTATTCCCATTGGGAATGCATCTACATCTACAATTCTTTCATTCAGATGTATTTCGTCCAAATAACAATCGAGTTTCATAATACGAAAAACAGCGCTAATGAAGTGGCGCATGTATTCGTGGGTGTGGAAGGCTACAAGGTCGGCTCCTAATAAGCCGTTAAGTAATTCGGCTCTTTCGGGTAAGCATCTGAATAACTCGTACGAAGGAAAAGGTATATGATGGAAATATCCGATACTGATCTCCGGTGATTTTTTTCTTATCATTTGAGGGAGCAACATCAATTGGTAATCCTGTACCCATACGATATCGTCCGGTTCTATTATCTGAATGGCCTTTTCACAGAATAACGCATTTACTTCTTTATAAGAATCCCAATATTCGTTCCGGTACCTTACATGACTGAAAAAATAGTGAAAAAGAGGCCATAACACGCTGTTGCTGTAACCTTCGTAATATTTTTCTATTTGTTCGGGTGTAAGGTAAACCGAATGAAAGTTTAGCGCGGCTAACTGTCCGTCGATTTTTTCTTTTTCGATTTGCTCATCCACATACATGCCAGGCCAACCAATCCAGTGTCTTTCCATACTTGTTTCAAGAGAATTCAATCCAGTAGAAAGTCCGCCGGTGCTTGGCATGACCCTATATTCATTTTCTTCTTTTACTACCGTTAATGGCAACCTGTTAGATATGATAACCAGTTTCATAAAACGTGTATTTTGTATCGGAACATTCCGACAGTTAAGATCTCTATGCCCGGTAGACTTTGTAAGGATAAAACAACGTCGCTTCCAAGGAGTACATAGAATGCAAATATAAGATTTTATTGGAAAAAGAAATAGACCCCTTATTTTAAATATGGTTAAAATCATATTTTTTAACTTAAAATTTCAGATTGTCAAGGTATTTATGGTTTCGTTTTAAAAAAGTTATATTTTACATGTTTTGTAATTGATTATACATTTTTTTAGTTTAAAATCTGTCTTATTTTTGTAACATTGATATTGAAAAAATCACGAAAATAAATTGCATATTCCTTGTATGTAGTGGAAACAAAATAAATAGATTTTTATGAAAAGAATAATTGCTTCATTTTTTCTTGTTCTTCTAGTCGGATGCACAACCATACAGGAAAAAAATCATGATTTGAGCGGTGAATGGAAGTTCCGGTTGGATCAGGATGATGTTGGTGTAAAGGAACAATGGTTTAATACTGCATTTAATGATCGAATTATCTTACCTGGCTCTCTACAGGAACAGGGTTTTGGTAATGATGTGGATGTTCATACACAATGGACGGGACAGGTCGTGGATAAGTCGTGGTATGATGCTCCGGAATATGAAAAATACAGGCAAAAGGGAAATATAAAAGTGCCGTTCTGGCTGAATCCGGAAAAGCATTATGTGGGAGTGGCATGGTATCAGAAAGATATTAAGATTCCTTCCGGCTGGGAGGGTAAAACGATTTTTCTTGAACTGGAGCGTACTCATTGGGAAACAATCTTGTTTGTTGACGGAAAAGAATTTGGCAAACAGGATGGTTTGTCGACTCCCCACCGTTATGAACTGACAACGTTAAAACCGGGTAAACATACGATCACATTGCGTGTGGATAACCGGGTGCGTATACCGGTGGGAATCAATGCCCATAGTGTGTCCGATCATACTCAGAGCAACTGGAATGGCGTTACGGGGAATTTGTTGTTAAGTGCAAAGCCGAAAATTTATGTGGATGATATCCAGATATACCCTGATGCGGCCAATAAAAAAGTGAAAGTAAGCTTTTGTTTGAAAGGAAAACCGGATTCCGGAAAGGTCAATGTATCAATGCAAATGGAGGCGTTAGATGGAAAACCGGTCGGTAGTCCGGTGACTCTGGACTTAAATGTCCCAGGTAATGAAATAAATATGGAAACGATGATAGATGTCGGTGATCCTGTCTTATTCTGGTCTGAACATACTCCCAATTTATACCGTTTGAAAATGACGGTAACGGCTTCCGGAGAAAAAGATGAGCGGTATACTAATTTTGGTTTCCGTGACTTTAAAAGAGAGGGAACGCGTTTTCATGTAAACGGGCAGCCCGTCTTTCTTCGCGGGACGCTGGAGTGTTGTATTTTTCCATTGACTGGTTATCCTTCCATGGACTATAAATACTGGGAAAAGATATATCGCACCTGCAAGGATTTCGGATTGAATCATGTGCGTTTCCATTCCTGGTGTCCGCCGGCAGTAGCATTCGATGTAGCGGATAGTATGGGTATTTATTTGCAGGTGGAATGTGCTGCCTGGGCAACGGTAGGGGATGGTGATTATTTGGATGAATGGTTATACGCAGAAGGCGACCGGATATTGAAAGAATATGGGAATCATCCGTCTTTCTGTATGCTGGCGTATGGCAATGAACCGGGAGGAAAAAACCAAGTGCAGTATCTGTCGGATTTAGTTGATTACTGGCAGAAAAAGGATAATCGCAGGGTATATACAGGCGCTGCCGGATGGCCGTATATTGAAAATGCAGATTACTGGAATGCTCCGGATCCGCGTATTCAGGCATGGGGGGAGGGATTGAAAAGCATTATTAATGCGGAAAGACCCCGGACAGATTATGATTTTGCGGGAATTATAAAGAAAGACATGCCCACGGTCAGTCATGAAATAGGGCAGTGGTGTGTTTATCCCAATTTCGGGGAAATAAGTAAATATACGGGAGTACTCAAGGCTAAAAATTTTGAAATATTCCAAGAAACGTTAGGAGAGAATCATTTGGGTGATCTGGCTGATGATTTCCTGTTCGCATCGGGAAAACTTCAGACTCTTTGTTATAAAGCGGATATTGAAGCCGCCCTGAGAACTCCGGGCTTTGCCGGTTTCCAACTACTGGATCTCCATGATTTTCCCGGACAGGGAACCGCTTTGGTGGGAGTGCTGGATGCTTTCTGGGATACGAAAGGGTATGTTGACGGTAAAGAATACAGCATGTTTTGCAACCAGACCGTACCGCTTGTACGTTTCCCGAAAATGGTCTGGTTGAATAATGAGCGGATGACGGTGCCTGTCGAATTCGCGCATTTCGGTAAAGAACCATTGAAAAATGCAAGCATCGTATGGACAGCCATTACTTCTGACAATCGTTTTATTGGGAAAGGACGCTTTACAAAAGACCTGCCAATAGATAATTGCATTCCGGTCGGGGATATTGATGTTTCTTTCGAATCTCTGAATGAAGCAACTCAACTGAAGGTTGCCGTACAGGTGGAAAACACGGATATAAAAAACCAATGGAATATCTGGGTATATCCGGCGCAGAAACGAAAAATTACAAATTCGCCCTACATTACATCCGTCTTTGATAATCATGCAATAGAAAGATTGAATAAAGGTGAATCCGTCTTGCTTCTTTCTCCGAAAGGAAAGGTTTTACCTGATAAAGGCGGGGATATTGCTGTCGGATTTTCGAGTATTTTCTGGAATACGGCATGGACGCGGGGACAAGCTCCCCATACATTAGGTA
The DNA here is from genome assembly GCA_031551825.1 of Tannerella sp. Classification (GTDB taxonomy): domain Bacteria; phylum Bacteroidota; class Bacteroidia; order Bacteroidales; family Tannerellaceae; genus Tannerella. Next base: position 10,174 of record JAVBNB010000040.1, read on the forward strand.
TCTTGTGTGATCCCCGACATCCTGCATTATCTTCTTTTCCTACCGAAGGCTACAGCGATTACCAGTGGTGGGATATTGTCTCCGATTGTGATGCGATGGTTATGAATGATTTTCCTTCGGATTTCAAGCCGATTGTTTACCTGATTGATGACTGGTTTAAAAACAGAAAATTAGGTGTCTTATTCGAAGCTAAAATAGGGAATGGTAAGCTGGTGGTATGTAGTTCAAATCTTGACAAGGATACAGAAAAACGTCCGGCAGCCGCTCAACTCAAACAAAGTATTCTCGAATATATGACATCCGATCAGTTTAATCCTCAAAATGAAATCGAACCGGAATTGATAAAAGGGCTGTTTTACTGAAACGGAATAACTATTGATCTTTATCAGAATATATTTTTATTCTCCTTGATCGCTTTATCGGCATCTTGGCCTATTTTGATCATTTGCTTTACCACTTCGGAGTGCTTCTCTGAACAATCATTCTGTTCTCCGAGATCGATCTTTAAATCATATAATTCGGCCGGATGTTCTTTTCCCTGACGATCGGAAAACGGCATGATCAGTTTCCACTGTTCATAGCGTACGCTTTCCAGTCCTCCACGCGGACGGAAACCAAATACGGCTTTATGAGGCGATTTTGCATTTTTTTCATTTTTTATCAAGGGTAGTATACTTCTACCGTCTATCGGACGGTCAACTGGGATAACGGAACCGGAAATCTCAGCCATCAGAACGAAAATATCCATGGCGGTTATCAGTTCATTACATGTTGTTCCCGAGGGAATCACGCCGGGCCAACTGAATATGCAACTCACCCGGATACCCCCTTCATATTTTTCCTGGTATTTACCTCCGCGTAATACATGTTTACGGTTCGGATCCGTTTCACCGAAACGACCGTAGCAATTCTCCAGTTCTTTATCTTTATGAATCAAAGGTCCATTGTCGGATGTGATAATAATCAAAGTATTATTTTCAATTTGCATTCGCTTTACCATGTCCATAATGACTCCTACCGTATTATCCAAGTATTCTACGGCATCTCCGAATGCTCCCGCCTGACTGCGACCTTCGAATCCGCGTGGAATAAAATAAGGGGTATGTGTCTCAATGTTCGAATACTGTAGATAAAATGGTTTCTTATCCTTTACTGCCTGATAGATAAATTTGCAGGCTTCTCGCTGGAATAATGCGGGCAGTTCTGCCAGATCATTGTTATCACAGTCTTTTACTTTCTGTGCCTGACGGATCAGAGGGATTGGAGGGTCGCTGATTCCATTGGGTCGTACGCCGGTTCCTCCCAGACGTTCTGGTCCATGATCATTTGGATACGGAATACCGACAAATTCATCAAAACCATGCATACAAGGCAGATATTGTGGCAGATGTCCCAAATGCCATTTTCCAATTAATCCGGTCATATATCCCTGCTCCTTCAGCAATCTGGAGATCGTGATTTCTTTATCCGGCTCCAGTCCGTTTGGTGTGTGTGGAAACAATACTGACAAGCCTGTGCCATTATTTACACGGGGTGCATATCTCCCGGTGAGAAGGGCGGCACGGGAGGGCGTACTGGTTCCGTGCGGAGCATAAAAATCAGTGAATTTCATTCCATTGGCAGCGATAGCATCTATCTGGGGAGTCTTGATATCCGGACTGCCGAAGCAACTCAGATCATCATAACCGACATCATCCATCAGGATATGGATGATATTCGGACGTTTTGCTTCCTGTGCAAACGTTGTACTTGTGACAACAGTAGCCAGCGTAAGGGTTTTACATAATAAATTTTTCATCTCTCATTGTTATTTTTGATATTAAATACTGTTTGTCAGGAGTTTCATATCATTTGTTTTAAAATTATTCCGGCAAATCATTGGCCGGTCACTATACCAAGACTTCTTTCTATTACTGGAGATCTCTGGCTTCAAATATCTCATTATGCATCAAACGTTCGTGATAAGTATTGGTTATTTCGGCCCATCCCTCTTCTGTCCAGAGCGGCTCGATACATCCTTTTTCCCATTCAAGTAACAGAGATATTAACTGATGACAGGATGCAGGTTCTATTGACGCTAAATCATGCATTTCACGGATATCGTTTTTTATATTATACAGGACAGTATCGACTCCTTCCGTCATAATCAGTTTGTAATCACCTTTCCGTACGGCGCGCGTATCCATCTTCCGCCAGAAAAGAGCCTGATGAGGCGTTCCTGTTTTCTGTCCGTTCAGATAAGGTAGCAGGGATACGCCATCCGGCTTATTCGGCAGTACCTCCGGATTTATTCCGGCGGCATCCATGGCTGTTGTGAAAATATCTAATGATGACGTCAGCCGGTTAAAACGTTCGGAATCCGTAAAACGGTCTCCCCAGACAACAAAGAAAGGAATACGATGGCCTCCTTCGAATTTATTACCTTTCCATCCTTTCAGCGGCAGATTGGAAGACTGGTTATTGGTAGCTCCTCCATTATCACTCAGGAAAAAGATCAATGTATTATTCAGTTTGTCCGAAGTGTCCAGTACTTCTATAATTTGTCCGATACCACGGTCAAGAGCCCAGGTCATGGCCGCCAGCTTCTGGCGGGGATGACCCTCAAAACACCGGAGATCTTCTTCGGTTGCCTGCATGGGGGTATGTACGGCGTTATAAGAGAGGTATACAAAAAAAGGATTGGTTGATTCCGTCATAAACCGAATCGCTTCTTCAGTGAACCGGTCTGTAAGATAGCCATCAAAACGAACCTGTTCACTGTTTCTTAAGATATTTGCAAAAGAACCGGGTTTATCACTTTGTTCCGGATTATAGAAATATTCGCGGGAACCGGCTTTCATTCCATAGAAATAATCAAATCCCCGTTCATTGGGATGCTGCTCAGGCAAACTGCCCAGATGCCATTTCCCGATTGCGGCAGTAGCGTAACCGGCTCGTCGGAATACTTCTCCCATGGTCGTCTCTGTTAACGGGATACCGTATTCCGGTTTTCCCGGATTACATTCATATCCGAAACGGTGGCCATACCTTCCTGTCATGAGACATGCCCTTGAAGGGCCACTTACCGTAGCTGCTACATGAGCATCGGTAAACACGGTTCCTTTCGCCGCCAGCCGGTCAATATGAGGTGTTTTGAGATCTTTACAGCCCATGAATCCGAAATCGGCGTAACCGGCATCATCCAGCAGGATAATCAGGATATTCGGACGTTCGTCTTTTTTTGGGGATCCGGTACAGGATATCATACCGGCAGTCAGTCCGCATCCGGTTAATAAACAGGTTATCTTTTTTATTGGATACATTTTTCAATCATTTTTTGCTACCGGAAGTAAAGCCCTTGTCTGCCTTTTCCATTTATTCAATGAATCGTAAAGTCTATTTTTTTTCACCGGATTTGTTTCGCACAGATTTTGTTTTTCGGAAGGATCTTCCTGTATATTGTATAGTTCCAGAGAATTATCTTCATAATTTTCAATCAGTTTCCAGTCACCCTGACGGATTACCGAAACTGGGCGCGTACGGAATATGGTATCTTTCGATTCGCTATTCCCTTCTTCCAGATAGGCCGGGAAATGCCAGTAAAGCGGCCGGTCTGACAAGTACTTTTCGTTCTGCGGATTTTCCAGTAAGGGCAAAAGGCTTTCCCCGTCCAGATGTAAATCTTTCGTATAATCTTCTTGTATCAGAGCCATATAGGTTGGAAACAAGTCTATTTGCGATATGGGTGTGTTTATGGTTTTGCCGCCTTCATATCTACCCTTCATATAAACGAGGAAAGGCACCCGGATTCCTCCTTCGTAGAACGAACCTTTTCCGGCTCTTAGCGGCCACTGTTTGGACATTAGTCCTGTCATCAGGCATGCCCGGCTGGGAGCACTGTTTGCTGCTGCAGCATACGCATGTCGGAAACAGAGCGCTTTGGCATATAAGTTATCGATATTCGGCGTTTCGTAGAAGGTACTTCCGTTATATCCGACATCTACCCAACCCAGATCATCAATATTGATCAGGATAATATTAGGCAAAACCTGTTTCTTTTCTTTTAGCTGGTTACAGGATGCCTGCTGAAATACAAGGAAAGAACTGCAGGTAATTAGTCCGGTTCGATATAGAAACCTATTTTTATTCATTTGGATTGATTATTTGTTATTTTCTTTATAATAGCTGTTTTTTACCGGCATCAATGCATTTACTTCCTGATACCATTGATGTAACAGAGTTCGCATCTGCATAGATAGATCAGGGTTTTTATCCGTCAGGTCGGTGGTTTCTGAAACATCGTTTACCACATCATAAAGTTCTGTATAATTATCCTCAAAGAATTCAATCAGTTTATAATTCCCTTTGCGGACAGCTGCCGCCGGACGGCCTCCGAGTCCTCCGCTGTAATGAGGGAAATACCAGTAGATTGCATCTCTCGGAACCAGTTCGCCAAACAAGGCCTGTTTAACGGAAACTCCGTCCGTATGTTGTTCGGGCAGAAGCGGAAGTTTGCATAAATCAAGTAATGTCGGATAAAAATCCGTACCGGTTACAGGTTCTGCACTTGTCTCTGATGCCGGAATATGTTCATTCCACCGGATAATCAATGGTACACGGATCCCTCCTTCATACAGATGCCCCTTACCTGCACGTAATGGCAAATTACAGGTCGGGATATTGTCCGTCCGGTTACTTGTCGCCATTCCCCCGTTATCGGAGGTAAAAACTACGATTGTTTCCCGTTCTATATCCAGTTCTTTCAATGTTTGCATTAAACGCCCGATGTTATCATCCAATGCTTCTACCATGGCGGCAAATGCAGGTATATTCTGGAATTGTTTGTGATAGGTCTTTCCCTCTTTCAGAAACTCAGTATCCGGGAACTGCATTTTTCGTAACTTTTGTTCATATTTAGCGATTTTTTCAGGTTTAGCCTGTAATGGTAAGTGAACCGTATAAAATGACAGGTAGGCCAAGAAAGGTTTTTTATCCGACTGACGTATATAATTGATAACCTCATCTGTCAGGCGGTCTGTAAGGTATTCACCTTCAGGTCCGTCTTCCAGTTGCGGATTTTTATAGGGAGAAAAATATCCTCCAGCCGGATGTCCCGTTTTATTTCCTCCTTTATTTTCTTCAAATCCGAACTGGTCGGGATAATATTCCGGTGTTTCTCCCACATGCCATTTACCCGCAAAGAAAGTGGAATATCCGTTCCTCCGGAATGCTTCGGCTATTGTTATTTCGGATTTATCTAAATGATGATTGAAGGGTAGGGAGGCTAACCGTTGATCTTTATGTGGTCCATAAGCCTGATTACCGGGAATATAATCAGTCAGATTAATTCGCGCCGGGTATTTTCCCGTCATAATAGCGGCCCGTGACGGAGATGATACCGGACAGGCAGCATACGCGTTGGAAAAAGAGACTCCTTCCTTTGCCAGACGATTGATATGGGGAGTTTCATAAAAAGTACTGCCCGTAAATCCGAGATCGCCATATCCCAGATCATCAACCAGTATAAATAAAAGATTCGGATTGAATTGATTATTTTCCTGGGCGGCTATCTGGCTGACAGGCATTAGTAAAAGCGACAGAACGGGGATTTTTCCACTGTGATTAAACCTGATTTTCATTTTGACAGACTATTTATAGTTTTGTAATTCGTCTAATACGATCGTATCTTCAAATTCCTGTTGTTTCTCCCGGAGTTTACCGAAAAGCTGTGTTTTGACAGATTGATAATCTGTGTGTGAGGATAAATCTGTTGTCTCATACGGGTCTTTTAGCAGGTCGAATAATTGGATGCGACCTGCTTCCGGATAGATGATCAGCTTGTATCGGGAGGTGCGTAGCATACGCTGTAGGTGGCGGTAGGAACCATAGATATATTCTTCTCCCTTGGAGTCGGAAGACTTTAATAATGGTACAAGACTTTTAAAATCCACGGTTTCGGGAACCGGTATTCCCGCCAGTTCACAAGTAGTGGCATATAGGCTTTGCATGTAAATCATTTGGTCGACTCTGGTTCCCTTTTTTATGCCCGGTCCTTTAAATATCAGCGGCATACGGATCGAATGGTCGTATTGGTTCTGTTTTCCCATCAACCCATGCATACCCACAGCCAGTCCGTGATCCGAGGTCAGGATAACATAAGTGTTTTTTTCCAGACCTGTTCGTTTTAATGCTTCCTGGATAGTTCCGATAGCACTGTCGGCATGGGATATCATTGCGTAATATTCCTGCCGGTGTGTCCTGACCGCTTCTTCCGTACGCGGAAAAGGCGCCAGTTTTTCATCGCGGATTTTGTTGTCGCCCTGATCGAAAGGATGCTCCGGAAGATAATTAACAGGTATCCGTATGTTTTCCTGTGGATATTTATTAATGAAAGATTTCGGAGATTGCCGCGGATCATGGGGGGCGTTGAATGCCACATACATAAAGAATGGTTTGGCATTATCATGACTGTTCAGGAACCGGATCGCTTCATCGGCATATAGTTCGGAAGAATGTTTATTGATACAATATTTTTCACCAACCCGTCTTTCTCCTTCTTCCGTAACAATATCTTTCACCATGGGCGTCCAGTTTCCACCCATGAGTGGGTCATAGGGTTTCCATGCTTTATTTTCCTCCGGACGATTGTACTGGGTAAGGGCTGGGTCGGTTTCCGATTTTGATTCATACATGCCTTCTCCAACCGCTTTTGCCTGATGGAATGATTTCAGCAGCGCCATTTCGGAATTATGCCATTTGCCTGTCATGAAAGTCTCGTATCCGGCCTGCCCAAAGACTTCTCCCCATAACGGGACCTCCGTAGCCGTATGTTCCTGCTTCATACGGGCCCAGTTATCGATGTAAGCGTCATTCTTTTTCGCATTATGCAGGTATTGTCCGGTGATCAGCATGCTCCGGCTGGCAACCGATACGGCTCCGGACCAGGAGCCCTGGTTAAAAGCGTGCGTAAAAACTGTTCCTGTCCGTACCAGTTGATCAAGATTAGGCGTATGGATTTCGTCATTGTTTAATGCATGGATGGATTCATACGTCTGATCGTCCGTAATGATGATAAGAAAATTCGGTTTATCCTGTCCGTATATAGAAATCCCTGTTGTTGCCAGAAGGCCGAATGTAAATGACAGTTGTTTGTTATGTATCATTGTATCAGAATTATTCTATGTTTTGTAAGCTTTCTACCGGGTTCTACCGGATTCAATCTGTTGCTGAAGGAGAGCGGACAATTCCTCTGTTTTCTCCGGATAAGATTCAATGAGATTATTTTTTTCATAGAGATCGTTTGCCAGATTATACAGATGGCCTTTGAAAAATTTCCAGTCTCCTTTGCGTATGGCTAATTGTCCGTTATAATGCTGCATGATTATTGTTTCCCTGACAGGTTTTGTATCTCCCAGGAATAATGGCAACACGTTATAACTGTCTTCACCCATATCAGAAGTCATCTGATAACCGGTTAACGCAGCAAATGTAGCCATCATATCCGTAAGACAGATGAGATGGGTGTTAATTTCTCCCCTTTTTATATGTCTGGGCCAGGATATGATAAAGGGTACGCGATGACCTCCTTCGAAAAGGCCTGCTTTAAATCCTTTCAGGTCGCCACAGCTTTTATGTCCGAAATCGGTTTCGAAGGGAGCGCCGTATAGCCCATCTTTCCTGCCGTCTGTCCCTGTCTGGATAGCTCCGTTATCACTAGTCAGGATGACAAGCGTGTTTTCGGTCAGGTTCAGGTCTTCCAATACTCCCATGATACGGCCAACCATCCAATCGAGCATCTGTACATGATCACCTCTGTCTCCCGCCGCACTTTTCTCTTTCATAAAATCAGGGACATTACTGGGCAAATGAGGCGCTTCGGGAGTCAGATGAATATAAAAGGACTGATTTTTCCCAGAGATGATATGATCGGTTATGAATGCAACCGCCTTTTCCGTGTAAATGCTGTCTACCAGATCTTTCTTCCAGTCTTCTGCGATCAGACGCGGACCCAGATCATGTGTTTCATGCCATTTGATCATATGTTCGGGTATAGGCATTTTTTCTTTCTGATAAAGATGGTAATCGATTTCTTTCAACCGGCTCATGACCTTATGATTTTCGACAAAAACGATCGGATGCAGGTTGTGTGCAGAGGCTGTCACGAAAGAATAATCAAATCCTAAGTCTTTAGGCCCCCGCCCCAGATATTTTTTATCATAACCAACCGGTTCCGCATCTTCCCATCCCAGGTGCCACTTTCCGATATGTGCCGTATGGTAACCGCTTTCTTTCATCATATTTCCGATCGTTTTCCGTCCGGGTTCGATCAGGCTCCGGACATATCCGCACCACAAGACTTCTTTTTTGAGGCGTCCCCGCCAGCAAAAACGTCCTGTCAGTACGCCGTAACGGGTAGGCGTGCTGACGGCTGCCGGGCTATGTGCATCGGTGAAGCGTATTCCATTATGGGCTAAACGGTCCATATTCGGAGTTTTTATCTTTTCAGCGCCATAGCAGGACAAGTCTCCATAGCCCAGATCGTCTGCCATGATGTATATAATGTTCGGCTTTTCGACTGAAGTGGTTTTATCCGAACCGGTCGAACAGGCGATTAATCCTGAAAATGCAAATAAACAAAACCCTGATATGAGTGAATTTGGATGCATTGTTTTTGATTAAATGATTAATAAGATTAGTGTGTGAATTGTAGTTTTTCTCCGGGTAAAGTCTCGAGTTCTATTATTCCGTTTTTTTCCGTTGCTTCCTGGCTGTTGCCTTCCAGCTGATACCCTTTTTCAAAAGGATTCAGTATACGTAACTTACCTCCTTTTTCCGAAATAATTTCCACGCGATCGACTTTTCCGCCGGTTTGTTTGGCCGAAACGATAAATGCTCCGATTGCACGAAACTTTTCGAAAGAAATCTCTTTCCAGTCAGGCGGGACAGCCGGGAAAACATTGATATATCCTGCGTGGCTTTGTAATAACATTTCCTGTACTCCGGAGGCAAAAGCCATATTTCCTTCAAGCGTAAACGGGCGATACCTGAATTTTGACTTACCGGTTCCCGACTGGTCTCCGTTGGCATGGAACCCATTGCGCAGACAAAAGCATTCGGCAAAATCTCTCAGTGCTTTTGCCGCTCCCTCGCCATCAAACGCGCGGGCTTTTATATTTCCCACCCAACTATAGGAATATCCGGTCCACCAATCGGAACCATATTTATCAAGGGTGGCAATGCTGGAGTCAATAATTTCCGAATCGGCTTTCCCATTACTTTTATCAATTAATCCTAACGGATGAATAGCCAGCAGATGTGAAAAATGCCGGTGTGATTGTCGATACGGGAAATCTACGGCAATTGTTAGTCCACCTTGTTTATCCAGATCGAAAGGCGGAAGTTCTTTCTCCAGGCGCTGCCAATGTCTGGCTTCTTCTTTCAGGTTCAGTTCTGTTGCCAGTTCAGCTGTTGCACGAAAAGCAAAACGGACCAGAGCACGGTCAAAATTCGTCATCTCTTTGAACCAGGCATTTATATTGTTGTTATTATGTTCCGGCGACGAACTGAGAGGCAAACTGCGGATTCCTTCTTTTAATACTGTAAACTGTTCCAAATAAGTTGCTATGTCTTTCAGGTAGGGGTATGCCCGTTCTTTCAGGAATTCACGATCCTGTGAATATTTCCAGTGCAGATAAAAATGCTGGCCCAACCAGGCCGACACAGTCGGACCAAGTGCATACTGGCACCATCCTCCCATCGGCTGTCCGAGAAGGGTACAGACTCCCGGCACATTCAGGCCGTCTGTTCCGAAATAATGTTTTGTGTAGGCCTTGTTTGTTTCCCGTTGGTTCCATAGTGTATGCAGATACCCATATCCTTCTTCCAAATAATTTCCGGTATAGAACGGCCAGTAACTCAGTTGTGTATTCAGGTCATGATGATAATCACCTTTCCAGGGAGGCAGTTTGTCGTTATCTGCTGTCCAGACCGATTGTAAGGATATAGGGTAGGAATTTTTACGGGCAATACTACCCATTTTATATATTTCGTTATAGTATTGTTTTTCAATGATTTTATCCGGTATATTTATCGATGAGCGGGAATAAAATTCATTCCACCAATTTATATGGGTTTTATAATAATCTGCAAATCCTTTTTCCAGCGCCCTGTCAACAATATCAGAAGCCTCTTGATTTACCAGCGAGGATGTTACGCTCCATACTCCGATAATACCTTCCGGATATTTTTTCCATTTGATGGCGACCGAATAGGAGAAACTGTTCCAGCCGGGCTGGGTGTATACCAGTTTGTTTCCGGAGGAGTTGTCAATTATTCCCTGCTTGTATCCCAATGAATACAGACTATGCCGGCTTTGATCTTTTACCTCCGCCAGTCCTCTCGCTTCGCCTTGGTACGCGGGAGGAATTAGGTTGATTTTCAGGTCTTTCGGAGCCTTTTTCAGTATAAACCATCCTACCGGTTCTTCTGCATGAATAAAACAACTGAGTTGTGCTCCCGATTCCCATGAAACGGTGCATATAGCCTGACGCTGATAAAGATGAACCTCTTTCACTTTTCCCATTTTATCTAAAGAAAACTCCAGACCCGCTCCCGGTATTTTGGACGGACCGGGATATCCGTTGTAGGGAGCATCAAACCTTTTTTGTACCGGTTGGTAGTCTCTTTTCATGACCTGATTGTACAACCATTGAAAGGAAAATCCTTCTCCGGTCAGCTCCTTCGACTGACGCAGATCCCATAAATCGCTGCGGTCAATGGATATCCGCAGACTATTCCCTTTTTGCCAGACTAACGACCCGATGGTTGCATTTCCTAAAGGCATCGCTTCATCCCAGGTTGTGGCCAGGGAATCAAAAACAAGATCGTATGCATGATCTTCAACTTTGAGATCATATTCCGGTCGACATGCTATACACAGCAGCAGTCCGGTTAGTGGTAAAATAAGGTGTTTCATCGGTTATTCAGTTAAAGAAGTTTCTTTTATCAATTGTTTTTTCAACCGTTCCACTATTTGCGGATATTGTCGGTTTAGCATCTTTTCTTCCCGGTAATCATCAGGGAGATAGTGTAAACGGTATTGTTCTGATTGCTTGTGATACCTGAGTTTCCATCCGTCACTGTCAATGACGGCCGGTCCTTCATCTGCATTCAGGTAGATATACCGCAAAGCAGGCAATACCTCTTTTCCGGCAAGTAATACCGGTAACAAGGATACTCCGTCTTTCGGGCAGGGCAGATCAATCTGCAACATATCCGCAAACGTGGGCAGCAGGTCATAGTTGGTAACCACCTGACGGGAGGTTTTTCCGGCTGTGATCTTTCCTTGCCAGGAGAAAACCAAAGGGACCCGGATACCTCCTTCCCAATTCATCCACTTTTTGCCCGACATACCGTTATTACCATCAAAACGATCACCTGTGCGTTCACTTGTATAAGGGTAATCCCACGCATCGAATCTCCGGCCTTCCATATCTCTTATTGGAGATTTGAGACAGCGATTACCGTTTGTATAGTAGGTTTCATGTCCGTTATCTACCGTAAAAATAACGATTGTATTTTTTCGTAAATCCAACCGTTCCAGTTCTTTCATCAGTATTCCTACATGGTCATCCAGCATTTTAACCATGGATGCATACTCTTTCTCAATTTCCGTCAGTTCAGAATTATTCTTTACTTCCGGATGTACTTCCGGTATAGATACGGGACCATGCGGAAGTTGAGTAGGGTGGTAGAGAAAGAAGGGTTCATCTTTATGGATGTTGATAAACTCAATCATTTTATCCAGAAAAAGATGCTGGGAATAAACTTTTTTTCCGGTCATATCCCAGCGTTTCCTATAGTTTTCGGGAGACTCTCCCTCGTATGTCTTTCCGCAGTCCTCCCGGGTATTGCCTGCTATATATACGATCGAATCGTTTTCAAACAGAAAAGGGGGATAAAAGCCGTGGCATCTTTGGTGATCGAGATAGCCATAATAAAAATCCCAACCGTTTTCACGTACCTGCTGACGGCTTGCCGTAAATCCCCAATCTATTTTGCCGATTTGCCCCGTAACATAGCCTGCCTGTCTGAATACTAACGGAAGAGTAAGGTCGCCATCCTGTAATCTGACCCTTTTCCGGTTCAGTTTTTCTTCCGTTAGTTCCACATCTCTCGATGAATTAATTGTTTTAAACTGTCCTCCTTTGGATATATTCCATTTATCCGTCCGGCAATCATGATAGCCTGTTAACAGACTGGCTCTGGCAGGGGCGGAATACATGCAACCATACGCTTGGGAAAAACAGGTGCCTTCATGAAACAGGCGGTCGATATTTGGTGTCGAAATGAATTTTTGTCCGTAATATGACAGCATTCCCCGTCCCAGATCATCCGCATAGATTAAAATGACATTCGGCCGTTCCCGGCTTTCTGCAGATAAACCGGATAAAAATAGCTGGGAAGATGTATAAAGTAATAAGAAAGTTTTAATCTTTTTCATTTATTTTTGTTCCTGTTTGTTTATAAAGGAAAGAGAGTGGTGCCAAAGGCTCGGCGTCCTGTTGGCACACTTCTCTTTTGTGAAATTTCAATATCCCGGATTTTGTTCCAGCTGAGGATTTACATCTATTTCCGATTGCGGAAAAGGCCATATATAATGATAAGGTTCAAATTTGCAGACATCACCTATTGTCTGAAAACCATTCATCACTTCTTCCGCAATTTTCCAGCGGTGCAGATCGAACAGGCGGAATCCTTCGAAGGCAAGTTCTAAACGCCTTTCTTGACGTACAACATCTCTGTCGAGGACTCCTTCTATAGGAGGTATTCCCGCCCGGGCGCGTATCCGGTTGATGCTTGCGATGGCTAGTTCATCGGTTGTATTGCCTCCGCCGTTTTCAACTTTTGCTTCGGCATACATTAGCAAAATTTCCGAATAACGTATCAATACGACATTATCATCAGTCGAAATATCATAAGGGTTCATCACATATTTATCCGGATTCATTTTGTCAAAATATTTTACACAGCCATATCCGGTCCGGGTTGTATTACGGGGCATAAACCAGGTGTTGTCGGTCGGTCGTAAATAAGCTCCGTCTTTCGCTTCATAATACCATTCCAGGCGCCGTTTATCTTCCGGTAGATATTCTTTTACAAAAGATTTGTAAGGTGTTAATCCGCTCCAGTAGAAACCTTCAATTTCAACTCCGTAATTCTGTTTGGCATCCGGGGCCAGATATTCGACGGCAAACAGGATTTCTTTGCAATTGTTCTGTCCCAGGCGTTTTATAAAGATGGGATCATACGATGCTGCAAATTCTGTTTTACCGGAAGCTTCCGATCCGATGATCTCTTTTGTCAGGAGTTCTACTTTATTCCAGTCTTTCTGGAATAAGGCGATTCTGGCATTTAATCCTCTTGCGGAATTTTTTACGACATGCCCTTTATAAATATCATCAGGAAGATGTTGTATTGCATAAGATATATCGTCATCAATATATTTCAGACACTCTTCTTTTGTTCGTTGTTTAATCTTACTGTTTTCAACCGAGGGTACATCATCATAAACGACTACGCCTCCATAACGTTGTACTAATTCAAACAGAAAATAAGCTCTTAAAAAACGAACTTCTGCTGTTATGATATCGGCTTCGTTTCCGTAACCCAGCTGTTCTTTTACCCGGTCGAAATTTTCCAGAAAAATATTACAGGCCGTAATTCCTTTATACATGGATTCATAAATGTTTTTAACCGGCCCGGCCGTTTGTGCTGTCAGAATTCCTTTCTTTACCTGTGAAAATTCGGAATAAGTAGTTTGCCAGCAATACCCATTATCTGTGAATGTATCCATGTAGGGCTTTAACTGGGAGAGAAATGTGCTTGTCCGCAGGTGTTTGTAGCAACCGGCCAATGCCAGTTTGACATCGTTTTTCGATTTCCAGAAAGTGGCTGATGAGATTTTGTCTTTAGGAACTGTTTCCAACAGATCGGAACATCCTCCTGATATGATCATAAAAGTGATAATAAGCCCTATATATATCTTTTTCATAATTATTCCATTTAAAATTTAACATCTAATCCGACAGAGAGGGTTTTTAGCTGAGGGTATACGGAATGTCTGCCATCGTCCGCCCTTTCCGGATCCATATGCGGATAATCCGTAATTGTAAAAAGATTTTCTCCGGCAAAATAGATACGCAGGGCGTCTATTCCAAGCTTTTCAGAAACTCTTTTTGTGAAATTATATCCTATCTGCAGATTTTTGAGACGCAGATAAGAGGCGTCCCGCAGAAAATAGGTCGATCTGTTGCTTGCGGCTTTGTAATATGGGATGCCATCATATAAGGCCGGGATGTTTGTATTTGTATTTTCCGGTGTCCATGCATTTCTGAAATCTATGGTTGGAGGTCCTCCCTGGGCAAAAGGTTCGATAATATACGAATGTGTATAGATTTTACGACCGGAGACACCCTGAAAGAATGCTGAAATATCAAATCCTTTATATGCGGCATTCAGATTAAAGGAATAAAGCATTTTTGGATGGCGGCCGGAAACGGCAATACGATCTTTCCCGTCAATCACCCCGCTATCGTCCTGATCTTTGTATTTCAAATCACCGGGTTGAGCACTGAAAGGATGTTTTGCTGAGTTTTTTACGTCTTCTTCCGACTGAAACAGACCGATCCATTCATACATATAATGCTCTCCGTAGGGTAATCCTACTTCGTTGATGTAATTTCCGTAGGACGGCGCTCTCAGTTCCAGCACTTTGTTTTTATTCAGTGTTCCGATAAAGCTTATCCCATAAGAAAAATCATGGATCGTATTATTATGTCCGACCCGGAAATCGATACCCCGGTTTCTCAGTTTGCCGTAATTGACAACCGGAGCTGACAATCCTACGCTGGCAGGAATCGGGGCCTTGTTCAAAATACCGTTAGTAACCTTATTATACCAGTCAAATTCAATAAAGAAGCGGTTGTTCCATACATTCAGATCAATTCCTATATCTGTTACTGCCGTTTCTTCCCATTTTAATGTTTTGTCGGTAAGCGCATTCTGGTTCATGGCCTGTATCAGTTCTCCTCCGATCACTACATTTGAACTCTCATATACATCATGGTAGGCGTAATTACCGATGGCCTGATTCCCCAGTTTACCCCAGGAAAGGCGGAGTTTCAGATTATTCATCCAGGAAAGATTTTCCCTGATAAATGTTTCTTCCGAGATACGCCATGCTCCCGAAAAAGAAGGGAATGCTCCCCAGCGGTTATCTTTGTAAATACGGGATGTACCGTCGTAGCGAAAGTTTGCTTCAAAGAGGTATTTGCTGTTGTATGCATAATTCAGACGACCGAAAAAAGATGATATACCCCATTGTGCCGAATTTCCCCCCAGTGTCTGGTCAACAGGAGAACCTCCGTTTAATTCTTCAATTGTATATGCCGGGAACCAACGCCGGTGGGCATTCAGATTCCGGCTGTTAAATGCTTCCTGGTTATATCCGGCTAAAGCTGAAATATCATGTTTTTCTACCGTTATATTATAATTGAATGTGGTATACAGGGTCAGGCTTTTTTCTTTATTATACGAATCTTCAACTCCCGAATCTGTCGTCGGACTAAAATTTTCCCCAAACGTATAATCATCCTGTCCTTCAAACTTATGGTAATAATAGCCTTCACTGTCATTCCCTTCCATGTATTTATTGAAACTGTCCGAATAGGATATGGCTGCTTTTGAGTTCCAGGTCAGCAGCATGTGATCTGCCTTGAATAGTTCTACATCGAGATAAGTCTGTGCGTCCCATCTCCATTTTTCCGTATCCGAGCGTGTTTCATTGGCTATGTAAACCGGGTTACGGTTTGCTTTTTCTCCCCCTTCATTGATGGGAATATCCATATAAGTATATCGTCCGCTTCCATCCGGTAGATAAGGCATATACATCGGTCTCTGTTGAACCAACTGGAGTAGCGCCGCATCGTTCTGAAAAGCCGGAGCTTCAATGTTCCCATTGTAAAAGGCCACTTTAGCTCCTAACTTAACTTTCTTGTGTATCTGGGCTTCCACATTACTTCGTCCCGTAAATCTTTCATATCCGTGTCCGGGTAATATTCCTCCCTGGTTCAGATAAGAAAAATTGATATTGTATAATACCCTGTCACTTCCGCCTGAAGCAGTTATACTATGATTTTGAATAAAACTGGTCTTGAAGGTTTCATTTACCCAGTCATAATCCGGATAATATCGCTTGTTTCGGTTAGGATCCCTGTACAGGTCAATATATTCTTTACTATATTTCTGTTTGCCGGCTACGCGGTCTGCCATCGTGTTGTACATTTCCATGTATTCCACGGAACTGGTAATGAGTTCAGGCAGTATAGTCGCTTTTTGCCAACCGGTATTCACATGGTATGCTACCTGCATTTTGCCTTTCTGTCCGTTCTTTGTCGTGACAAGGATGACTCCGTTTGCCGCCCGGGCCCCATAGATGGCGGCAGATGCAGCATCTTTCAGTACGGAAACGGATTCTATTTCGTTGGGTGACAAGGAAGCCAAAGTACCTGCGACTCCGTCAATCAGAACCATCGGTTCTGTACCTGCAGAACTGAATGTTCCCATTCCCCTTAATTGAAGGGATGTGCCTTCCACACCGGGTTGGCCTGTGTTTTGTGTTACATCTAAACCGGCTACCATACCTTGCAGTAATGAAGCGACATTAGCTGTAGGTCTATCGGTGAGTATTTCTCCGCTGACACTTGCAACTGATCCGGTCAGATTAATTTTTTTCTGTGTTCCGTAACCGACTACGACGACTTCTTCCAAAGTCTGCAGATCTTCTTTCAGTACTATATTGATCTGCACCTTGTTCCGTATAGGGACTTCCTGTGTAATGTAACCGATATAAGAGATCTGCAATACCGCATTTTCGGCTACCGATATTGAGAATCTTCCATCTACATCCGTTATCACACCGTTTGTAGTTCCCCTTTCCACGACATTAGCACCAATAACCGGTTCACCGTTCTCTTCTGTCACCACGCCGGTTATTATCCGGTTTTCCTGGGCGGATACAGGTGGTTTCGGTATCAGGATAATACGTTTCCCGTCTACTTCAAGAGTGCACCCCGGAAGGATATCCTCCAGCACGTTCCTGATTTCCACGCCGAAAACATTTACATGAACCTTCCTGTTCATATCGAATGCCAGGTCATTATAGAAAAAAGTAAAGTCACTTTGATTTTCTATTTCCTTCAATACCTCTTTGACAGAGGCTTTTTCCATATTCATTGTTACTTTAGCGCTCTGTCCATGGGTCTCTACGGCAGATACTCTGAAAAAAACAATGATCAGTAATAGTATGGTGATTCTCATGGCGCGCCCCTTTTTTTTTGTTAAGAAACGTAAGGATATAGTATCCTCATTAAAAATATTCATATCTTTACATGGATTTAAGTTAGACATCATCTCATTCCTTGCCCGGAAATGTGATTGTTTAATTAATTCAATTACGATAGGCGGATGTTACAGCATTCGCCTATTTTTTGTTATTCTACTCTGTTTTTTTTCTCATATAAATCATTTTTTAAGGTTAGTAATATGTTTTTTATGATATGCAATAGCTATTTGGGTAGTAAAGTCACTTTATTTTCATGGATGGTATAATTAATCGGAATGATCAGGCTCATCGCGCTGAATATTTCATTTACATTTTCTCCCCGGACGACAAAAGAAAGCCGTGCTTTGTCAGCGAACGTTTTTGGACATTCTATTTCAATATTATACCATCCCTGCAGACTGATAATAATGTCCGATAAACTCTGATTGTCGAATATAAGCCTTTCTTTTATCCAGTCTATATGTAAGTCCGCTTTGGTTGTGCTGACAGAACCGGATCCGTTTTCTTTATTGAATGTAAATAATTGACCTGGTTTAAGTATTACAGGTACGGGAGAATTTCCGGAATTAACTTTTACACTACCGTTTAATAAAACAATTTTTTCATGATCCGAGAATGAATAACCGGAGAGATCAAAAGATGTGCCTAATACTTCCACTTCCATATTTCCGGTCTTGACGATGAATGGTTTTTTTTTGTCTTTTGCAACCTGAAAATAACCTTCACCGGAAAGTTCCACTTCCCGGTATCCTTTTTCAAATGTTTCCGGATAAACCAGTTTACTTTCCGAATTTAGCCAGACAATTGTGCCGTCAGGCAATTCAAACATTCCTTTACTTCCTTTTGCGGTTATCATTTGGTTTTGTACGTGTATAACTTCCTGGGATTTCTGAACAGACTGCCAGTATCCCATTCCCAATAATATAAGGATGACGGCAGCGGTCTGATACCAGCTCATCAGCGGCCGACGTTTCCGCTTCATTGTATCATATTCACTCAGGATACGTTGATGCAGTCTTTCCAATGCGATATCTGTTTCGCGTTCATCATCTGATAGGATATCACATGAAAGCCATAAATCACGGGTCTCATTAAAGTCATTCTGGTTTTTATCTGATTCCTTCAGCCATTGGAGTAACTGTTGTTTATCTTCCAAAGATGCTGTTCCATCCAGATAGCGGATGATTATTTCATGTATATCGGTTTTCTGATTCTCCATAGTAATCATGTTCTATTAGTAATACAAAAAAGAGAAGCCGAACCCTACCTCTTTAGTGATTTTTTTTCAAATTAAATGAAGTGCCGGAATATGAATGCAATAAAAAGTAAATCTTTTCTAAGAAGATATAACTTCAATTCTGCCAGTGTTTTGGTTATGTGCTTTTCTACGGCTTTGATACTGATTTCTAATTGTTCCGCTATTTCGCGGTTTTTCAGTCCGTGTATACGGCTCAGAGTGAATATTTTCTTGCGTTGAGGAGGTAATGCTTCAATAAAGGCGGCGATTTCTTTTTCAAGTTCCTTTAATAATAAGGATTGTTCCTGATCGGGTAGATAAAAGTTGATCCGGTCTTCAGGAATATGCTCCTCGTCAATATCGTCTAAAGAACTTTGAATGTTTATGCTGCTGGCATTCAGGAAAGTCATCGAACGGTTATAAACCGATTTAAAAAGATAGGATTTAACGGATGAGGGTTCATCGAAACGAATCCGGTCGCGCCCGTTCCATAATTCGAAGAATACATCCTGAACGATATCTTCTGCCATGTCTTTATTATTGACATAGCGAAAAGCATAAGTTCTCAACGCTTTGTAGTATCTTCTGAAAAGATTATCCAAAGCCTTCAGTTTGTGGTTATCTATTTCATTTATCATTTAACAGACAGCATATCCCACCTCAAAAATAGACTTTTATTTCCTTATCTCTATACTTTTTCTTATTAATTTATTTTTAGCCGCTGACTTCTGAATTGTAAATTTAAATTTGCAACTCTCAAATAATGTTTATATTTTTACAGCGTTCAAACCGGTTTTTTTTACTTAGGACTTACCAATCTTCTATTGTATTAGGTTTTGAAAAAGCGTGGATTTTATTAAAATGGAAAATCAGTGGATAGAAATAGCGTAGATATTCCGATGCTTTTAAATCTGATAGAGCAAGAGAGCCGGCCGGCTTTCAATATATTTTATGACGTATATTACGATCAAGTGTTTCGTTATGCCTACTATTTTTTGAAAGATACCGACGCTTGCCGGGAGGTAATCAGTGATGTTTTTGTTTCTCTTTGGCAATCCCGGAAAAAACTGAAGCAGATAGAATGTTTAGAGACCTACTTGTTTGTATCAGTAAGAAATGAAGTAACGCGTTATAATAAACGGCAAAACGGGACACAATTTCTGACATTAGATCATGTTCCTGTTCAGATGGAAATTGCGGGAGGGGACTCTTCGGATAATGGGATTGTTTTTGAAGAGATGGAGCAATTGTTAAGTAAGATTATCGGTGAACTGCCTGAAAGATGCCGTGCTGTTTTTCTGTTGGCCCGGCAGGACGGATTAAAGCCAAAAGAAATAGCTGAGAGGCTTTCCATTTCTGAGAATACAGTCCGCGTGCAAATGAAAATCGCTATAGAAAAAATTATTATTCAAATAAAACCATACTACCCGGATTTAACCTTTCTGGCTCTCTTATCTTCTTTATTTGGTGATTATCACACCTGATTTGTTAAAAAAACAAAAAAACAGTTTTACTTTAAATGAAATTGAGGTACGTTTACTCCTTAATATAAAAACTAATGCTTGTGGATAAAGAAAAGAATCATGTAGATCTACTTCGGGACGAATTGGTTAACGAAATTACGGATTGCAGCAAAGAGGCTTTAGAGGAATGGAGCGATTCGGTAAGTGGTAACCGTGCATTCCGCAAGCTGATTAATGAAATGAAACTTTCTCCTGAAATATCAGAAAAGGGGGAAGCCATGAAGTCTCGTATTCTGGAACAAGTAAATAAACGAATAAGCAGAATAATACTTTTTACAAGAGCGTTGAAAATAGGATCTGTTGCGGCATCAGTTATAGTGCTTTTAAGTATAACGGGTTATCTGTCATATCAGTTGGGGTTTAGGAAAGTCAATAGCCAGCAGGTAGAACTATTGAATCCGTTGGGTATGTTATCTACGGTAATGCTTCCGGATGGCAGTAAAGTTATCTTGAATGCGGGGACTACCCTTGTTTATCCGAATGCATTTGTCTCTGATACCAGAGAAGTTTCCGTCAATGGAGAAGCCTATTTTGAAGTCGTATGTGACACAGAACGTCCATTTATTGTGAAAACGGATAACGTGTCGGTCAACGTGTTGGGAACGCAGTTCAATGTGAAGAACTATGGAAATGATGAGAGGATTGAGATCTCTTTATCCGGAGGAAAAATCGGGGTACAGGTCGAAAATCAAAAAGAACAGGTATTCCTGGCGCCCGGAGAACAGGCCTATTATGATAAACAAACCGGCATGATAATAACCCGGGCGGTAAATATAGTTCATTATGTTTCCTGGAAAGATGGCGTATATTACTTCAGGGCGCTTCCGCTAAAAGAACTTGTTAAACAATTGGAACGTATTTTCAATGTCCGGATTCAAATTGCTTCCCCGCAGTTAGAGGATATAATTATAACCGGAGATTTTCTACGTGGCGAAAACCTGGAACAGATATTACGGGTGATAACAGCTGATAAGCGGTTAAAATACAGAATTGAAGAAAAAATAATATATATTGAAGCAAGATGAAGAATTTGAGAGAAGATAATTTTATTGTTAACTTTTGAAAAATATGCCTATGAAGAAAGAAAAGATATGAAAAACAGCAAAACGGAAAATGCGCCAACATTTCCCGTTTTTAAGACTTCAGTTTGCGTTTATTCACGATTTACAAACCTAAAATCAATACAAAAATATGGATTTTAATTCAATTAATATACAAATAAATAATATTTGTTACCTGAAAAAAATATTTAATATTATGAGGTTCACTGTCACGCTTTTAATGGTCACAATCTTTTGTGCATCGGCAAATACAGGCTATTCACAGGTGAATAATATTTCTCTTCATTTGAAGAATGTAACCCTGGGAGAAGCTTTGGAGGAAATTAAGCAGAAAGGGGAATATTCCTTATGGTACAGGAATGAAGAAATCAATTTAAACAAAAGAGTGTCTCTTCAGGCAGAAAATGAAGAAATAACTCAGGTTCTGGATGATCTTTTGGCTGATCAACATCTTACTTATATTGTTGAAAACAGACATATTGTCATTTATAAGAAGGAAAATGATCCGGTGAAGGTGCAGCAGCAAACGGGTAAGCAAATTACCGGTGTCATTATCGATGTGGCCGGAGAGCCGGTTATTGGCGCTAATATAGTGGAAAAAGGAACTACCAATGGGGTCGTAACTGATGCGGATGGTCGATTTGTGTTACAAATAGGAGACAATGCCGTTTTGCAGGTAACCTATATAGGTTATAACTCCCAGGAAATCCCGGTAAGGAACCAACGTAATTTTACAATCACTTTAACGGAGGATCTTCAGGCTCTGGAGGAAGTAGTCGTTATCGGATACGGTAGTGTGCGGAAATCCGATCTGACCGGTTCGGTTTCCTCTATCTCCTCTGAAAAGGTGACACAGGTAAAAGCGATTTCAAACATAGCACAGACACTTCAGGGACAAATGTCGGGCGTGGTAGCTAATCAACGTTCGGGACAGCCCGGAGAATCTATCAATATCATCATCCGGGGAGCAAATTCAATCAGCGGGAAAAATGACCCCCTGTATGTGGTAGATGGTATGTTGCTGGAAAGTTTAAGCGCTCAACTGAATCCTGATGATATCCAGAATATAGAGATTCTGAAAGACGCTTCAGCCACGGCTATTTATGGTTCGAGGGGAGCTAACGGTGTCATTATGATCACAACCAAACGGGGAGCTGAAGGTAAGGCTCAGGTAAGCTACAACGGTTATTTGGGTGGACAAACACTCCGGAAGAAACTGGATCTGATCAATGCCCGTGAGTTTGCTACATTGCAGAATGAAGTTGCGTTAAATGACGGCAATCCTTTGCCCTGGACAGAAGATGAAATCAACGCATTGGGAAAAGGTACCGACTGGCAGGATGAAGTTTATCGCACCGGTATTGTACAAAACCATGATATTTCTCTGAAAGGAGGTAACCAGCAGACAAAATACTATACCTCTTTCGGTTATTTTAATCAGGAGGGAATTATCCGGAATTCGGGTTATGACCGTATCTCTTTCCGTGTGAACTTTGATCAGAAAATATCTTCCCGGATAGATCTTGCAACCAGTTTATCTGTTCAACACTCAAAATATAACCAGGCTGTTTATACAGGGGCGGATGGTGGAGGAGGTATACCTTTTACGACAATGGTTATGCCCGCGACTCAAGGTGTTTATAATGCGGATGGTACATACACCCGGTTTACCGGTGTATCATGGGGGCAAACCAATCCGGTCGGGATATCAAAGGAAATGTATAATCCCAATAATGCCACACGTATTATCGGAAACGGGCGGTTAAATATTGAAATCATCGATGGTTTAACTTTAAGATTAAGCGCCGGTATCGATCAGAATAATTCCAAAACGGATTATTACGCTCCTTCGACTCTTACCATCGGACAAACCAGTCAGGGCAATGGTAAAGCCTCTAAAAGTTATTCCAACAGTTTATCATTTTTGAATGAGAATGTCTTATCATATAATAAGACTTTTGGTGATCATGCATTGGATGCCATTGTCGGATATACTTACCAGTATTATAAATATGAAAACCTGAACAGCGGAACGGCAACCGGATTTATAAGCGATATATACCAGGATAACAACATTGGGGCTGCCGGGATAAAAGCGCAGCCTAGCAGCGGATATAATGATAATATACTGGTTTCCTATCTGGGACGTATCAACTATAATTACATGAGTAAATATTATATCACATTAACCGGACGATATGACGGTTCTTCCAAGTTCGGAGAAAATAACAAATATGCCTTTTTTCCATCCGGAGCGCTTGCGTGGAGAGTTTCTGAAGAGGGGTTCATGCAGGATGTAAGTGCAATTTCCAATCTGAAATTACGCCTGAGCTACGGTACTTCCGGTAATCAGGCGATCTCATCTTACCAGACACTGGCGCAATTAAATAATGTAGATCTCTATTTTGACGATAAATACAACACCGGATTTGTACAGGGATCATTGGAAAACAAAGACTTAAAATGGGAGACCACCTCCCAGTTCGATATCGGGTTCGATCTGCATTTTCTGAATGACCGTATTCAACTGACGGCCGATTATTATCAGAAAGATACAAAAGACCTGTTATTACAGGTCAAACTTCCTCCTTCTTCCGGCTTCACGAGTGTGATACAGAATGTCGGATCAATCCGGAACCGCGGATGGGAAGCCCAAATTTCTACTTTAAACATAGATAAGGCTTTCAAATGGAATACGGTACTGACGCTTTCGCAAAACAAGACCAAGGTGTTGGATCTTGGGAACGATGTGGATGGAAATCCGATTACTTATCTGGAATCCGGATCGGGTGGCAACTGGTTTCCGATTATCGTAGGTGAATCTATGCGCCAACTATATGGACAAACGGTAGTTGGGATCTATCAAACCGATGAGGAAGCGATACAAAACGGGGAACCTACGAAAAAAGCAGGGGATTATAAATTTAAGAATTTTGACGGAAAGGGCAATGTGGATGACAGTGATAAAAGGGTGCTTACACATTTGGAACCAAAACTGATCTTCGGGCTGAATAACACTTTCGGTTATAAGAACTTCGATTTATCTATTTTACTGGTGGGAACTTACGGCAATGATGTGGTAAACGAATTCCGTAAATATAACCTGACGGTGAACGGAAACTGGACACCTACACGGGAAGCTTTTAATAACCGCTGGCAAGGTCCGGGAACTGGTAATAAGATAGATAAGCCATCTAAAAACAGTGCTACGTCCATACGTGATTATGCTAACACTCTTTGGGTTGAAGACGGTTCATACATCCGGGTAAGGGATATTACCTTCGGATATACTTTCCCTGCCAAGATATTGAAACCGATCTCTTCTTTGTATGTTTATATAAGCGGACAAAACCTGTTCACTTTCACTAATTATTCAGGTTATGATCCGGAAGCCGTATGGAATTCAAACACAGCGATTAACGGATGGGACAGGGGTGTTTACCCTTCTACCAAATCTGTTACCGCTGGTGTTAAAGTAACTTTTTAAAATATAAGTCATGTCACTTTCATGTAAAAAAGATATTTGTATGAAAACATTAAATAAAATAAGATTTAAAAGACTGATAGTCAAAAATATAATTTCCTTTCTTTTTATCGGAGGGTTGCTTCAGGGGTGTTCCTTGACAGAAGAACCGAAAACCTTTATCAGTCCGGATGCCTATTTCGACGGCTATGATAGTTATGAAGCTGCCGTACAAGGGATCTATTCCAGTATAGCGGGTATGCCCGGTGGTCCTGTGGATATGTTCGGGAATGATTGTATGATGATTTTTGAAATGTTCTCCGACATATGCCGGGAACCGGACGCGTCCTATGAACAGGCTTTACCTACTTACCAGAATGACAGAAGGCCTATTTTTTACAATACACGCCGGTTCTGGCAAAGCGCTTATACGATTATAAAAAATGCGAATTTTGTGTTGAGTAAAATGCCGAGTAGTCCGGAGTATACGTCATTGGCTGCTGAGGCGCGCTTCCTTCGCGCGTATGCTTATTTCTATTTGGTACAGGTATATGGTGATATTCCACTGAGAAAAGTACCGGTTGAGAGCTATAAAGATATGCAGATCCCCCGGACAAATCAGGAGACTGTCTACGAATTTATACTGGAGGATCTTACTTTTGCCGAGAATAACCTGAAAAATAAGGCTCCTCAAAACGGTCGTGTATACCAATCTGTAGCGACAGCTTTATTGGCCAAGGTGTACCTGACAATGGCCGGCAATCCGTTGAATAAAAAAGAATATTACACAATGGCTCGTGATAAGGCAGTTTCGGTCATTAATTCCGGACATTTCACTTTAATGGATGACTATGCCGATGTTTTCCATAATACTGCATACACAAGCGAATCTATCTGGGAACAGCTATATGATCCGCAGAAGGGTGCGAGCAGCAGTAGTTCCATGATTTCTATCACCATAACAGCAACGGGGTTTAAACCGATATTGCTTCCGGCGGAATGGTTTATTGGGAGTTTTACGGAAGGCGACCGCAGGGGTGAATGGGGTATTGTCCAAAACTATAAAGATCCGTCCGGCAAAATTCTGCCGTCCTATTTCCGGAAATTTGTTGATAACTCTATCATTGATAATAACATCGCTCCCGGCTCGGTTATAGCAAACTACACAAGACCATACCTGCGTCTGGCGGAAATGTATCTGATAGCAGCGGAAGCTGAAAATGAAATAAACGGCCCCCAACAAGCTTACCAGTACATCAATAAAATCAGGTGGAGAGCGCGTACGGATAAATCAAATCCTGCCCTGGTTCCTGATTTTGAGGGTATGACAAAAGAAGAATTACGAAATGCCATTTACATGGAACGGAAAAAAGAATTGCATTTGGAAAGATCAACGTGGATAGACCTTAAAAGGACAAACACGTTTAACCGTATTCAGGAAACGAGACCCGGTTCTTTGGTAAATCCTATCGGTATATATAACCAGACCTGGCCGATACCGGATGAGGAGTTAATCAGCAATAAGATAGAACAAAATCCGATGCCTTAATACAAAAAAGAATGGAAAATCAAGAAAATGATAATTTTTGATTTTCCATTCTCCTATTAAATCCGATATTAACTGAAAATAAATAAAAACCATTGTATGAAACATATTATTAATTACTGCTTGTGGATCATCTTTTTACTGTGTTCCTGTGAGAATCAATCGGACTATTTTGTCTCACCGGACGGAAATGATGCCCATCCGGGAAGTATGGAATTACCTTTTGCTACGTTGGAAAAGGCGCAGGAAACGGCAAAAAAACAAAAAGACAAAAAGATCATTATATACCTGCGGAAAGGAACCTATTATCTGGAAAAGCCGATCGTTTTTACTCCTGAAGACAGCCGGAAAGAGAATGCTTCTTTAACATTGAAGTCTTATAATGATGAAAAAGTCATTATCAGCGGAGCCAGGAAACTTCCATCTCTTCAATGGGAAATATATAAAGACGAAATTTTCAAAGCATCCGTACCCAAAGGAATTATTTTTGATCAGTTATTTGTAAACGGAAAACTGCAACACATGGCCCGTTATCCTAACTACGATCCGGACGCTATATATTATAATGGTACCGCTTCCGACGCCGTTGAACCCGTACGCGTAAAAAACTGGATTGATCCGGCCGGAGGATATGTACACGCATCCCACCGACACGAATGGGGTGGATATCATTGGCTGATCAAAGGAAAAAACGACAACAATGAACTGGAGCTTGAAGGAGGCTGGCAGAATAATCGTCTGATGGGGATGCATCCCGAAAGACGTTTTGTGGAAAATATTTTTGAGGAACTGGACGTTCCCGGAGAATGGTTTTACGATCAGAAAGAGAGTGTTCTTTATTTTTATCCGTCTTCCGGCACCAGAATGGACGATTTAATCATGGAGACGCCGCAGATCTCACACTTGTTCGAATGGAAAGGCAGTGAGAATAATCCGGTGGAGTATATTCAGATAGACGGACTGGAATTAACCCATACCTTACGCACTTTTATGGAAACCCGTGAACAGTTACTACGTAGTGATTGGGCCATCTACAGAGGGGGAACCGCATATATGGAAGGTGCACGCCATTGTACAATCAAAAAATGTTTTTTCAACACCGTAGGTGGTAATGCCGTATTTTTCAGCAACTACAACCGGAGTAACGAAGTTTCCGGATGCCATATTGCGTATGCCGGCGCTAGTGGAATTTGTTTTGTTGGCGATCCGGATGCCGTACGTTCTCCCAGTTTTGAGTATAGTCAATTTGTTCCGGTAGAAGAACTTGATCGTGAACCAGGGCCGAAAACAAATAATTATCCGGCCCAGTGCCTCGTATACGATAATCTGATGTATGGCCTTGGCAGGGTGGAAAAACAGATTGCCGGTGTCCAGATCTCTATGTCACAGGATATAACCGTCAGTCATAATACGATTTACGATCTCCCGCGTGCCGGCATAAACATCAGTGAAGGTACCTGGGGTGGACATATCCTTGAATTCAACGATGTATTCAATACCGTACTCGAGACTGGTGATCACGGCGCTTTCAATTCGTGGGGGCGGGATCGTTTCTGGC
Source organism: Tannerella sp. (assembly GCA_031551825.1). Classification (GTDB taxonomy): domain Bacteria; phylum Bacteroidota; class Bacteroidia; order Bacteroidales; family Tannerellaceae; genus Tannerella. The sequence goes on from JAVBNB010000040.1 coordinate 37,945, forward strand.
ACCCAGAATACCAGACACTTACTGAAATTACAATCAAATATCCGGAATTGATCTTACTGGATGCTGTAAAAACTACCATTATCCGCAATAACCGTTTTCGTTGTGACCACGGATGGGATATTGATCTGGATGACGGTTCCAGTAATTATCATATCTACAACAATCTATGTCTGAACGGAGGACTGAAATTACGGGAAGGTTTCTATCGCACAGTTGAAAACAATATAATGATCAATAACTCTTTTCATCCCCATGTCTGGTTTCCCAATAGCGGAGACATCTTTGTAAGAAATATCGTATCGGTAGGTTATTATCCGATCCGGGTCAATGACTGGGGCAAAGAAGTCGACTACAATGTATTTCCGGATGAGATTGCTTTGAAAAAAGCGCAGGAAAACGGTACCGATAAACATTCGGTAGCCGGAGATCCCGAATATATGGATCCTCAGAAAGGAGATTTCCGTGTGAAAGATGGTTCTATAGCTCATTCTATCGGCTTCAAAAACTTTGATATGGATCAGTTCGGCGTGGTTTCTCCGGAACTGAAAACATTGGCAAAGCCCGCTCCTATACCTGAACTGGTCCAATTAGGAGGAAAGGACGAAGATATTCAGGAAGTACTTGGTATAAAGGTTAAAAATATCACCACATTGGGAGAACGTTCTGCAGCCGGATTAAGTAATGAGTCAGGGATATGGATCGTTGAGGTATCACCCGGTAGCACAGCTAATGGTATACTCCGAACGAATGATGTGATATTACAGATTAATTCGGGAAAAGTGAGAAACGTACGCGAATTGAAAGAAGCTATCATCAGAGGGCGAAATATTGTCAGCGTTACATTTTCCAGAAATCAGAAAGAAGAAACCGTAAAGGTCCGTATCAGATAGGAGGATTAGGTCTATACGAATTTCCATTCTGCCTTGATAAAATATCCGGAGGAAGGTTATCCTATTCACGATATGGGGTCAAGTAATACCAGTTATACCGGTTATGGGATGTGCAATAACCTTTCTGTTTGTTAATTAAGGCTTAATGAAATTGAGAATGATATGCGCTGGATAGAAATATTATCAACTAAATTAATTTCTGTTCAATGGCAATTTTCACCAGTACCGCTGTATTGCGGGCGTCCAGTTTCAGTAGCAGGTTCTTGCGGTAGTTGTTGATACTGTCGATACCCAAGTGCATCTTTTCGGCTATCTCGCTGCTGATGTAGCCCTCGGAGATCAGGCGCAACAGTTCGCGTTCCTTACGGGTGAGGATGACGGCACGATCAGCTTGCTTCTTTAGCAACAGGTCGACCTCGTGGCACAGGAAACGCTCGCCCCCGGCCACCGTTTCAATCCCTTCGATGATTTCTTCCGGCATGGCATTCTTCAGCACGTAACCCACTGCTCCGTTTTCAAGCATGCGGTTTACCACGGCGTATTCGGCAAAACTGGTCAATGCAAGGATTTTTAGTGCAGGATATTTCTGTTTAATCTGCGGGCAAAGGTCAACGCCATTGCCATCGGGCAGGTGAACATCGAGCAGCAACACATCGGCTTGTCCCCAGGCAAGCATATTCCAACACTCGCGGGCATTATAAGCCTTACCAATAATTTTTGCAATGCCGGAACCGGCAATAATCGTTTCCAGACCCTCCACGAACATCCGATGGTCGTCAACTATCTGTATAGTTATCATTTTTACAACAGTTATAAGTTACAAGTTACGAGTTACAAATGACCTATTTGGTTTCCTGTCACTCGTCGCTATTTACAATTTAAACTCCACATTTACTTCTGTCCCTTTGCCTGGTTCAGAATACACGTCCATACGTCCATTGTAGGAGCCCACACGGTTGCGGATGTTATTCAGGCCAGTGCCGGAAGTAGGCGCAGCGGAATCGAAACCGCAGCCGTCGTCTTGAACCGTAATGGATATACGGTCGGATTCCTGGATCATCTGTACGATGATTTCGGTAGCACCGGCATGTTTCAGCGCATTGTTCACCAACTCGTGTACGGTACGATAAATCATCACTTCCAATTTAGGGTCTAAACGTCCATCACTACCATAATGGCTGAATACAGCGCCGGGGATACTGTTGCAGAAGTCGTTCAACGACGCCCGCAGGCCGTAGCGGGAGAGCGAGTCGGGCATCATGTTGTGTGCTACACGCCGCAATTCATGGATCGATTCGTCAAGCAGGCCCACCACACGGTCAAAACGTATTACATCTTCACTTTCAATACTTACTCCGTTTTTCATATCATTCAAATTTAATTTTACTACCGATAGCATGCTGCCCAAGCCATCGTGCAGGTCGCGGGCCAGGCGGGTGCGTTCGGCGGTTTCGCCGTCGAGTACCGCTTGGGTGGCAACGAGTTGTTGCTCCTGTTCAAGTTGCTTTATTTGCTGTTCGGCCAATTTACGTTTGTTGACCGCCAAACGATGCTTGGCAATGAAAAAAGCCATAGCCAGCAGGAAAATGATTCCCAATGCGATGCTCAACCATGTAATAAAAAGTTTTTGCTCTTTTAATGCATTGATTTGCAGCTCTTTTTTATCTGTTTCGTATTTCAACTCCATGTCGAAAAGTTTCTGCTTGAATTCATCATTATTTAAATGGAACGTTAAGTCGTTGATTTGTGTGGCGTAATCCAATGCCTGTTCCTTTTTTTCCAACATGATGCTTGCTCTTAGTACAGAAAACAAAAGGGTTTTTTTTACGATGTGAGTTGAATCGAGTGACAATCCGCGTAATGCATTTTCTTCGCATTCGGTGTATTGTCCCATCTTGAATTGTGTTGTTGCCAACACGCTTAACGAAGCGACTATGTCACGTATGTAACCTGTCTTTTCGGATAATTCCAAGCTCTTCCGGGCGTATTCCAGGGCACGAGGATAATCCTCAAACCCATCTTTATAAACAAAAGCTGCCATTTGTAATGCTGTGGATTCTTCGGCGGTCATTCCCAATGAATGACAAATATCAACTGCCGACAGGGCATAATCCAATGCTTTTTGAAATTCCTTTTTTTCGATATAAATATTAGCTAACCCGTTTTTTATGGCAGCAAGCCCGAATAAGTCATTGATTTCCGTATATATTTTTTCGGCCCTGAGATAATAACTTTCAGCTTGTAAATGGTTGTCGATATGTAAATACATTGCCCCGATATTCCCCAACAACAGGCTGATTCGACTTTTGTTATTATGTTTTTCCGACAGCTTGAGCGATTTTTGATAATATTCCAATGCTTTTTCTGTCTGACCTTCTACATGATAGACGTTTCCGATGGCACCGTAAATAGTCGCTTCAAAGCTTTCATTTTGGGTTTTGAGAGCGTATTTGAGCGCTTGGTCGAGATACAAACGGGCAGTGTCGTTACTTCCATTCATGTAGTAGGCTATACCAAGGTTGCGATAAAACGTACCGACCATGGCAGTATTTTTTTCTTTTTCAGCAATCGCAAGGCCTTTTTGTGCATAATCGAAAGATTTGTCAAAGTTGATACTCAAGTATCCCCAGCTAAGATCGTCGTATGTTTTGATTTGTTCGCCAGGCGTAAGCTTTTGCGTTTGCAATACCTGCTCCAACGAATCCAGACTTTGTGCTTGTACTCTGATCCCGCATATCATTATTGCCAACAAAATCACAACATTTTTATAAAAAGCCATCGGTTTTATTTTTTAGATTTAATAAAATTACATTTGCCGACCAATAGTCGGTCAAATATATGAAAAAATCTTATGCAAAAATAAATTGAATGTCAGTTTAAAAAATTACCATTTCTGGTAATTTTTGAGAAAAAGCTATTCCGTAATTTTACCTCGACATTAAACGAATGGCGGATTCCGAAAAGCCTTATGAGTAGGAGTAACTTTTAATATTGAATGACAAATGAAAAAATTAGTGATTGGCATGTTTGGTTTTATGTTTTGCTGCTTTGCTGCTTTCGCCGAACTGGGTTGCGGTATTGTCATACTGAATCTCGGCGTGTCTTTGAAGTTTTAAATCCTGTGATGCGGATGTACCTCAATGTTCGAAATTATCTGAAAGGCTTAATTCAAATTCAATCAACAATAATCTAAAAAACAAGACACCATGAAAAGAATTAAATTATTATTAATGATAGCGTTTGCCGCCATCATGACGGTTAGCATAAACGCCCAGAATATGTTTTTCCCTACCAAAGCGGGAACCATCCTGATGTATGTGCAGAACAATGCCAAAGGAAAAGCGGAAAGCTATTCGCGGCAAACCATCAAAGATGTGGAAGGCTCGGGTAGCAATATGACCATCTCGTACATGCTCGAAAGTCTGGACAAAAACAAGAAACCGCTATCTGATCCACCTGTGGAAATCCCCTGTAAGGTGATCATCAAGGACGATGTGGTGATCATGGATATGAACCAGATGTTTGTCGGCCAGCAGAAAGACCCGCAAGTCAAGATGGAAATTACCGGTGTGCCGATGGAGTTACCCGGCAACATGCAACCCGGGCAAACGCTCAAGGATGCAGATATGACTATGACCTTGGATATGATCATCATGAAGATGAAAACGGTAATGAAGATGACTGACGGCAAATGCCTGGCTATAGAGGATGTTACAGTTCCGGCAGGAACGTTCAAATGCCACAAAATTACCCAGACCGTTACCACCACTGTGATGAAAAAAGATATGGTTGCACGCACCATATCGTGGTACGCACCCGGCGTGGGTACCGTGAAAACCGAATCGTACAACGACAAGGATAAACTGCAAAGCAGCATGGAATTGGTGGAAATGAGCAAATAAAACTTAAAGTTTAACTCATAACTCAAAGAATTATGAACATCGTAAATCGTATAAAAAACATTCTGGTGACCCCAAAAACGGAATGGGTAGCCATTGAAGCGGAACAGTATCCAAATACCACGGTACTCACCTCGTACTTGCTGTTACTGGCGCTCATACCGGCAGTGTGCCAGTTCATCGGACATGGATTGATCGGGTATAACGTGCTGGGTGTACATTTTGGCGGAAGCATCAGTTGGGGTCTACGCCAGGCAGCTGTTTCGTTTATCGCCATGATTGGTGGCGCTTATCTTACCGCCTTTATCATTAATCTGCTGGCTGATTCGTTCGGTTCGGCAAAGAACTTCGACCGTGCTTTTGCATTGGTGGCTTATTCCTACACCCCTATGTGCCTTG
>JAVBNB010000054.1:0-67682 GCA_031551825.1 Tannerella sp.
TTTTTTACATCAAGATTCAATGTGAAATTCAAAGGGATTGAAGACGCATTACCGCTAAGGATGGCTAACACTTTCGGAATCATAAGAGCTGACAATCCGCTTGACACGTTAATATCCGAAACAGTCAGGTTCGAGATCGAATTGTACTTGTAATCGCAATTTGCAAGATTGTATGCATTTGAAAGACCGGTCTGCAGGCTTGTACATCCTGAGAGTACCAGCATAACAGAAAACAAAACACCTGTGATGATTTTTTTCATTTTATATACAGTTTTAATTTTACAGATGCAAAGATAATATTTTTGATTTATCGGCCGGTCAAAAAAAGTAATCTTATTTTGATGTGGAGTCAGTCTTTTATGTACGCTATAGAGGCTTCTGCATAATAATAGGATGAATTTTTGATGAGTTTTGTTGCAAAAATTGTATTTTTGACGAACTAAAAAGTGAAAAAAATAATTGTTATGAAACTTGACGGAAGAAGAGAAAGCCAGAATGTAGACGATCGTCGTGGCAAGGGCGGAGGCCAGGGAAAAGCGTCTTTGGGTATTGGCGGAGTTATTGTGGTGGGACTTATTGTATGGTTACTTGGTGGTAATCCTTTAGATTTTGTATCAATGCAATTATCGGAAGGAGGAGCGCCGGTTGAAAATTATATACCGACTTCGGAAGAAGAAGAGATGGCTACATTTGCGAAGCGAATATTAGCCGGAACTGAAGATGTGTGGACAAAGATCTTCCGTGAAAAGGGGAAAGAATATACCCCTCCCCGTATGGTGTTGTTTCATCGTACTGTTCAGTCCAGATGCGGAAATGCAACATCTTCCACAGGGCCTTTTTACTGTTCTGCCGATCAGACGGTTTATATTGATTTATCATTCTTCTCGGAAATGGAGCAGCGGCTGAATGCCGGTGGAGATTTTGCCTACGCATACGTCATCGCGCACGAAGTAGGGCATCATGTACAGTACCTTTTGGGTACTCTTGATCAAGTGCATCGTAATCAACAACGTATGAGTCAGGCAGAAAGTAACCGGTTGAATGTAAGATTAGAACTGCAGGCTGATTTTTATGCCGGTATTTGGGCTTACTATGATAATAAAATGTTTGATTCGATAGAAGAGGGTGATATAGAAGAAGGATTGAATGCCGCGTCACAGATCGGAGATGATCGCTTGCAGATGGAATCACAGGGATATACCGTGCCTGATGCATTTAATCACGGAACCTCCGCTCAGCGTTCCAGGTGGCTAAAGAAAGGCTTGCAAACGGGAAATATAACATTGGGTGATACTTTTTCTGTAGATTATTCTAATTTGTAAAAAATAGAATAACTTATGCTCAATCAGCTTGCTTAGCTTGGTGCTGAATTTTATTTAAGAGTTCAGTGTGGATATCAATGGTTTTATTTAATAATAGTTTCATGTTTTCTATTTGCCTGTCTTCTATTAGAGTGTTATTCAGTTTTTTTTCGTTTTTATAATAAGTTGAACGGAATAATTCGCTGTCTTTGGAGAATAGATCGCAGCATTCTCTGAACAGGTTTAATCGTTTTTCGTTAAGACCGGGAGTATCGTGTTCTATATTATTGATTTTTGACAATAAATCATTAGCTTTCACTATGATATCTAAATTGAGTTTTTTGACTTTATCCATGGCCTTTGTTTTTTAATTTTTGTCATTTTGATTGATATCATTGGGGGGATTTATGTCATTAATGCTTATATTTTCACTGTTTAACAAATAATTTACTAATGTAGCAAGAGTTTTGCTGTCCCGGTCTGCCGTTTCGGCCATTTGCGCCTGTGCATGGCTATTTCTTTCTGCGGTGAGTGTCATTCTTTCGACTGATCGTATTAAGACCGATTTAGCTGCCTCCGGAGTTAAATTCGGTATAAAGTATTCTTTATTGAAATCATTTGGATTGTTTATTTCAGTTTTTTCGTATTTGAACGCGGCTTCAGACATAGAATCTTTGAGCATATTGCCCTCTCCTGTCATAAGCCAATTGATATCCAATTCCGGAAAACGGAGAGCAATGCTCTTTAGTTTTGGAGGCTGTATAGATACTCTTATGTTATTTATGTATCCATGAGACAGGCCGGTCTCTGTCTCGAATTTCCTCACTGGATAGCCCTTGTATTCTATGAATTTTTTAATTCTGTCTTTTACCGTCATTTGAAAAATAATTAGGGTGAAACGTTAAAATATGCTTGTTGAATTTGCATAATAATGAGCAATTCTATATATTTGCAGTGAAACTATAAGCAAATCATAAGTAATGTATAAGTAAATACAAAGTAAACAGGCAAAAATAATAAAAACAATATCAAAAAGAACGATATGGAAGAAAAAATTAAATTAAAAAGGGGATATGCCGCTGAAGCCTGTCGGTTGGTGGGCGTAACAAGAACTGTTTATGAAACAGCAAAGAAAAAACAAAAAACAGGCGGAACTTTGTCTAAAATGGAAATAGAAGTACTCATTAAGTATAGGGAATTAATTGAAAAGGCAGAAGAGCAATTGAAGCTACTGACAATAAAGTAGAGATTGAAGATCTTTCTCTTTACTTCTACACATCAGACATCGCGAGCATCATCGTCGTTGTCAAATTTCTGCTCCTGATCTTCCCCTTTCGGGTTTTCAAGACTTGCATTAATATCATCAATATTCATACTTTTATTATTAATTAGGAAATCTACTAATCTGGCAACTGTTTTGCAATTCGTGTTTAAAGTATTAGTTATTTGATTTGCAGTATCAGCCATTTTATCTGCGGTAATAGTCATTCTTTCTATCGCTTTTAATAGTAAAGCTTTTTCTGTGTCAATAGGATGTTTCTTCTTTACGTTATAATTTGTTGTTTGTTCAGATACAAAATTGGAATCTTTGTTGATCATCTTTGCCTCCTCGTCTTTTATTAAATTATTTAATATAGCATGTTTAGAAGCCGGTATTTTTCCTCCTTTTTCATAATTGATGATAGTATTACGGGAAACACCTAATTTCTTTGCCAACTCTTTTTGTGTTATATTGAATCGTTCTCGGATTTTTTTTACATCAAAATTGTCCATTAATTCAGTAAGGTTAAATGTTTAACATTTTTTAATGCGAAATATTATGCATAAAATTTGCAAATGCACAATATTGGGCATATTTTTGTATCAGTATATCAAACATAGTGTAAACATATTCAACACTGAATACAAAGTAAACGGACAAAGATAGAAAAAAGAATAATCAAATTTGAGTAAAAATGAGTAAAAATGAAAATGACATAGAATTAAAAAGGGGATATATAGCAGAAGCTTGCCGCGTAACCGGATATTCCCGAACGGTATATGACCGTGCCAAGAAGAAGGTTCAGAAAGGACAAAAATATAAGTTAACAAAAGGAGAGCTGGAAGTGTGGGTAAAATATAAAGAACTTACAAGTCAAGCTAAGGAACAAATAAAATCGCTTCAATAATTATGCTTTCAGAACACGAATCTCAAGTATTTATCGAAAAGCGAAAACAGACCCTATCCGTTTCATAAAAGGGCCGAAATGCACATTTTCTAAAAACAAAAAATCCCATAATTCAGCGAATTACAGGATTTTAACTTGATTTGCATACTTGGAAAGTGGAGCTGGAGAGATTCGAACTCTCGTCCAAACGAGGAACTAATTTGCTTTCTACATGCTTATCTTCGCCTTGATTTTCGTATTGCAGCAAGACCGAAGCCACCAACTACAATCTTAGTTCCTAAATTTTCATCTGTCGTACGGAACTTCCGTCAGACTATCTCCGATGTCTCTGCACCACCTGATCGGAACGCTTCGAAGCCACAGCTTCCGGGTGATGTCTCGTCCAAACACCTGGTGTAAGGATAAAGCTTTAATCTACTATACTTCGATTAAGCAGCGAGAGCATAATTATTTTCGCCAGTTAAATTTTTATCAACCGAGATTCAAGTGCCGGCCAACGACGCACTGCATGCTTACAAACCACTTCTACCCGCTGTCAAAACCGGTCAGCCCCGTGTTTTGTTAACGAATTGAATTTTCAGAATAAACAGATTCAGAAAAAACTATTCCAATGATATCAGTTTCTTCGATGCAAAGATACTGGAAAAAATGGATACAAACAAAATTCTTGTTATCGCTTCTGAAAAGATCATTTTATGTGAGCTTTCAGAATGTATTATGTGCTTTTGTAAATGATTGAATATGAGTCTGTCTTGATGATGCGCGTTTACGTATTATTTTTTTTTCTTTAAGAATCTATTTGTCAGAAATTTTCGTACCGGTATATCATAAAATTTCAAGCAGATATAGGCCAAGATGATACTTCCGATGACGACTCCTGCCGCACCAGGCAATGATTCTTGAAATGTGAAGTTGTTGTTCTTTACCCAAGCATAATACAGATAAATAAAAGGATAGTGTACCATGTATAAAGGATAGGAAATATCTCCTAAAAACTTGCATATCTGAGTCGTGTACTTATCGGTGCTTTTTCCTGAAGCTCCAAGATAGACGAGAATTGGGAAAAATACAATACAGCACATGGTATCATATACTCCATTCATCCATAAATGTTCAGCTCCACCTATGCGTGGTACGGCTAAGAGAGCTATGACAGACAGACCGCATATCCAAAAAGCTCCCTTTATGTTAGCAGGCTTGAATATACGAGAAAGGAGCAACCCGGCGGAAAATGAAAATAGCAATCGCAAGGATCCTCCGGTAAATTCTATTCCATTTAGTGAATATCCAACACATACATCACCTAACGGCCCTAATATGGCAAATGCCGCTATGCCGCATCCGGCAATAAAAACAAACAGAGCAAGCACTTTGGTCGAAAATTTTCGAATAAACAAAGCGTAAAGAATATTACCGATATACTCAAAGAATAAGGACCAGCTTGGCCCATTCAAAGGAAACATTTCTCCTAAACCCCGGATTTCGACTCCGGGAGTAGCCGGAATCAACAGCATATTTAAAAGTGTGGCGATAAATAAAGCCATGGCAGTCACTTTCGATACATCATTCCATGAGTCGCAACCTTGTGTATAGAACATGATTGCCCCTATGATGGCTCCCATCACAACCATCGGGTGCAGACGTATAATTCTGCGTTTGACAAAGTCTTTTGTTTTCATTGTCCCCCAACGATCGTCATAAGCGTAACCTACAACAAATCCCGACAATATAAAGAAAAAATCGACAGCTAAATAACCATGATTTATGCCTTGGTCTAAATGGCTGGTGGCAAAAGCTTCAAATATATGAAAGCATACGACGGTGATAGCTGCTATTCCGCGCAATCCGTCAAGTATATTGTAGTGTGGTTTGGTATCTGCAAATGCAGCGATAGAAATTTTGTTTTTCGGCATAAGAATCATTTTTATGTTTGAAGAAAAACTGTGATTATAAGGCAGTTTTTAAATCTGGTTATTTTCAATATGTTATTGTGGTAACATGATGAATTCAACTGCAAAAATAGTAAATTATATTAAAACCATCTTTTTAATATGCCGGATTTTTTGACTGATATACTTATTCCGGTATTATCTCCGTATATAGTACCAAAATCCGCAGCAACCTCGCCGGAAAAAAGCCAGCTGTCCAAACGAGGATGGCAATAGGAAATTCTGGCGGCACACGAGAAATTATTTCCTTTTTTCAGGAAAGGCCTTTCCATTGTACCCCAACCCTCTGAGGATGTTGCTAATATACGGTATAAAACCTGTTTCGACAAGTAGCCCTGAAGTCCGATATGGAATGCGCGAACGCGATTATTTCTAAACCCCAGATCTCCGTTATTGTTGTATTCCGGAGAAGTTAACAGAGGGGAACCAATGCTTCTGTTGAAGTAGGAGACACCGGTTGTGTATTCGTCGTTGTTATAATAATTGTCCCTTCCACCACCATAACCGGGGTATAATGAGTGATCATATAATATATAATGAACAGGACCGCTTTGGTCGCGGGTGTACAGAAACTCCATGACGATTTTGTTTACCCATGAAAAATTGGGAATATCAGCTTGTAAACCATATAATCCGTCTGGGAAATTGTAAAGCTCCATGCCTGAAACATCGTCAAAATAATGTTGTTTATAGATGTGTATGTCAAATGCGGAATTAAGGTAGCCAAATTTGATATCATAGCTTCCGTAATGATTTCCCAATACGTTTTTTTGTGCGGAAAGTGATGCGTTGTCTCCTCCTGATTCCCCCATCAGTATCCGGATAAAATCCTTAAATGATTGAGGCTGTTTCCCGAATATTGGATTGGTAGATGTTCCTCCCCATTGTGCGTGATGGCGAATTCCGATGATTGCTGTGAAAGGAAATTTGTTTTCGGGATCTAATAGCCTTATGTGTAGTGATTTGTGATGCCATAGTACGTTCTCAATATAATCCAATCTTCCGTTCGTGAATTGTCGTAAGTAGTCGCTGTCGAAAGAGCGTCCGACTGCGATGTTACCCCGGAATTGCATGCGCCCTTTGGTAAGTGGGATTGTTGTGAATCTTGGTATGGATACGTTTATTTCCGGTATAGGGCGGGAGTTTGTCGAAACGAGCATGTCTCCGCTGCTTAAATCTTTATCCCATAAGGAGGTGTAGTTTTCTTTGCTGCCAATCGTCAGGTTCAGGCATTTGTATTTTAACTCCGCATATAGTTGTTGTATGTATACGTTGCGATAACGGGGAGTCGCTGCGAGGATGTCGATACCGGCACTCCAATGCAGGCCGTTTCCTGATGATTGTTGATGAAATACACCGGCGCGTAAATATGCATTATTCGCATCCAATGGAATAGTTCCGTATTTATTACTTACAATCCAAAAGGGTGTATGCTTGTCAGTTGCAGCCGATCCGGTGGTTTCTATATTGTAATTGGTAGATCCATATTGTGTGTGTTGCGATATGCAGGGTGTGGTGTGTGATAGGAAAATGAACAGAAAGAGAATGTAGTTGGATAATCTCATGATAGTCGTTGAATATGAGTGTATTATTGGTTTAGGATGTGTATTGTATGACATGCAGCCAGCGCTGCTGTCTCTGTGCGCAGTCGGCTCTTTCCGAGGGAAACAGGAGAGAATCCGGCTGACAAGGCGGCATTTATCTCTTCATGACTGAAATCGCCTTCCGGCCCAATAAGAAAGAGTGCGTTAGCACCTGGTTTGTAGATGTCTTTTATCAGTTGTCTGCTGTTTTCCGCGCAATGCGCGATCATTTTATATCCATTAAAATCTTGTGATATAAATTGATTGAAATCAATTATTTCGTTTATTTGCGGTAGTATAGCTTTTTGTGATTGCTTCATTGCGCTTATCGCTATTTTGTTTAATCGTTGCAGCTTTATCTCTTTCCGTTCCGAATGGCGGCAACGTAAACAGGTGATGGTATTTATGCCGATTTCCGTAGCCTTTTCAACAAACCATTCCATTCGATCCATATTTTTTGTCGGGGCTACAGCAATATGTATTGTGTAATCCCAAATTGATTTTTGCGGCAAAGATTCAGTGATTTTTACCGAGCAATGTTTAGGATGCGTGTTTTCTAATGTTGCGGTATAGAAAAAGCCTTTACCGTCGGTAATTGTAATATTGTCTCCTTCTTTAAGCCTGAGAACACGTATGCAATGCTGGGATTCATCTTCCGGTAATATAGGAACCGTTGCTATATCAGGTGCATAAAATAATTGTTCCATTCTTGTGATGTTATTCTTTTTTGTCCTTTTCTTCCTCGTCTTCTTCCTCGTCTTCCACTTCTCTGCGTAACAGTTCGTCTTTATATATTTTGGCAAATTCGTAGTCTTCTTTAGCAACGGCCTTTGCTATACGCTCTTCAATTTCCCTTTTTTTCAATGTGCGCAGTTGCTTTCTGAGTTTTGTGGTGTCTTGTAAGTCATTGATAGTGAGTTCTTCGAGTAGTGCTTCGGTTTCGTTGTCCGTATTGCTGCTTTCGTCGAGTACAATGCCGCATTTTCTCATGATGGACTCGGTGGTATATATGTTGCATTTGGTCCTTAATGCGATCGCGATCGCGTCCGAGGTGCGTGAGTCTATTTGTACTGTATTATTCCCGTTGGCCAGAATGATTTCGGAATAAAAAACCCCATCTTCAAACTTATGAATGAAAACCTCTTGCATCTGATACCCTGTTGCTTGCGTATATGCAATGAAAAGGTCGTGTGTGAGAGGACGTGGAGGATTTATGCCTTCAAGCGCTATCGCTATGGACTGCGCTTCAAACATTCCTACAATGATAGGTATGCGCCTCAATCCTTCTTCCGCAAGAACCAAGGCGTAAGCGCCGGATTGTATCTGACTGTTAGTCAGTCCTTGCACTCTTAGTTTTATTTTATTATCTTCCATACATCAATTGTTTTAAATTAAGACATCCTGAAGTGTTTTTTCGAGATCTTCAAATGTTGTATCCTTTAGTAATACCTTTTTTTCTTTATCCAAAAGATACATGGTTGGGAATTGTTTAATGTTATATATTCCTTCGTTATTGATTTTCTGTTCTGCATCACGGGAATAGATCCATGAATCCGAGATGTCCGATGCGTGTTTTTCCCATGCTTCAATGTCATCGTTCACATAGACCATGAGTATTTTGAGCTTGCCCTGATTTATCAAGTTATTTATTGCAGGCGATGCGATAAGCTGTTTTATCAGCATGATACAATCTTCGCATTCCGGATCGTTGAAATATAATAGTGTATAATCCGCCTTCACGCTGTGTAAATCGCCTGTCTCTTCATCTATCAGTGTATAGGTGAAATTGTTGGCGATGGTTCGGATTCTGTTCTTCGTTATGCTTTCGAGAAGAAATGCCGGACGTATTTTTTCGGTACCGTCGAGCAAGGTTGATTGTAGGGCGTATTGTAGAAAGGGTATCAGTTTTTCTTCGTTACACAGAGGGGATGCCGGCTCATACAGGTACTGTTCGCTTAACTTTAATATAAATGAAAATATACTGTGCTTTTCTTCCGCTTTTTTCATCAGTGTATCTATTGATTCTTCCGTCGTCTCATAGGAAACTATGGATAGTAAGTCGATATAGTCGACGAAACTGCGTTCCAACAGGTGATCTGTCAAAAGAAAAGAAGTATCACGAAAGTCGAATTTATCCCAAAAGTGCATGACGAGGTACTCCGCGCGTTGTGATGGCTCACTTATTTCCGATGGAATTTCCGGCATCATTTTTAGTATTTGGGCTTCCGGTTCCTGTGCGAAACAATTAGTTGTAATTATGATCTTTATTACAATAAAAAAAAATCCCCTGAATATTGTTTTAATATATGACTGTTTCATTTGAATATACTATAAATATGACACAAAGATAATGTAAGCCGGGAGGAATACAAAAATGGTGCCGCCTTTTTTAATAAAAACGCTGTCAATCGTGTTTTGTTGTTTATTTGTTTAAAACTATTTGATGCTTTACCGGCTGGCTTGGCTATTATTTACTATTTTTGTCCTTTCAAATAGACAAATGATGGTAGATAAAATCACAATAGATAAAATATATGATGCGGCGCAGATTGTGGACGTCGTGTCTGATTTTGTTACTCTTAAGAAGAGAGGTGTGAATTATGTCGGTTTGTGTCCTTTTCATGAAGACTCGACGCCATCTTTTTATGTTTCTCCTTCTAAGAATATATGCAAATGCTTTGCTTGTGGGGAAGGAGGGACTTCCATTCAGTTTATCATGAAACATGAACAGGCTTCTTATTATGAAGCGTTGCGTTATTTGGCTAAGAAGTACGGCATTGAAATAAAAGAGCGCGAATTTTCTAATGAAGAAAAGCAAATGCAAAGCGACCGGGAAAGCATGATGGTTGTAAATAGCTGGGCTCAAAAGTTTTTCACATCACGTTTATATGAACATCAGGAAGGGAAGAATGTTGGGATGTCTTATTTTGTTGAGCGTGGTTTTCGCGAAGATATTATTCGGAAATTTCAATTAGGATACGGTCTTAGTAAGCGCGATGATTTGTATCGTGATGCGATGAAGCATGGTTTTAATGAATCCTATCTTCTGAAGACCGGACTCGTATATCAGCGGGATGACGGTACTATTGCCGATCGTTTTCACGGACGTGTTATTTTTCCGATACATACACTGAGCGGGAAAGTCGTTGCTTTTGGGGGACGTATCTTAGGTAAGAAAGATAAGGTCGCAAAATATGTCAATTCTCCGGATAGTGAAATTTATCATAAGAGTTATGAATTGTACGGTATTTATTTTTCTAAACAGGCAATTGTAAAAACGGATAAATGTTACTTAGTAGAAGGGTATACGGATGTTATATCCATGCATCAGACAGGAGTAGAAAATGTTGTGGCCTCATCAGGGACTTCTCTTACGCATGGCCAGATTCGTCTTATTCGTCGTTTTACAAGTAATATAACTGTGTTGTATGATGGTGATGCCGCTGGTATAAAGGCGGCTATTCGTGGTATTGACATGTTGCTTGAGGAGGGGATGAATGTGAAAATAGTTCTTCTGCCCGAAGGCGAAGATCCGGATTCGTTCGCGCGTTCGCATAACTCGTTTGATTTTACGCTTTATATTAAGGAACGTGAGGTAGATTTTATACGCTTCAAAGCTAATTTGCTGTTGAAGGATGCCGGCAATGATCCTATGAAAAGAGCCAACCTTATTAAGGATATGATGGAATCCGTTTCGGTTATTCCGGACAATATTGTTCGTTCCGTTTATATAAAAGAGTGCAGTCAGCTTTTAGATGAAAGAGAACAGGTTTTGATTGATGAGGTAATAAAGATACGAAGCCGTAGAAAAAGCTCCGCGCAATTGATGAAAGAGCGCGAACAAAACGCTTCGCAACAGAATTCATCTTCGACGGAAGATGTTTTATCGACGGATGCTTTTGTTAGTGATAACCAAGGTGACGATGTGAAAGTTGTCGAGGTTGCGAAAAAAATACGAACTAAACACTATTCTTTTAAAAAGTTTGAATCTGCTTTGATCCGCTATGTTGTTCGTTATGGTGAACGTACTCTTTTTTTTACGGAAACAGCGGATGGCGATGAAAATACAAAACAAGTAGTGAAAGTCGCGGAATATATACAGTCGGAATTAGACCATGATGATATAGAGATTCAGGTGCCTGTATATAAACAGATGCTGGATGAAGCTGTTGCCCAGTGTGAGGGTAAAAACTTTGCGGCTTCTCATTATTTTCTGACCCATACGAATCTTGAAATTAGCGAATTAGCCGCGGATATGATGAGTAGCAAATATCATTTAAGTAAATATTTCGAAAATCAGGATGATGTCGCTCTCAGGAAGACTTCTCAGACGGAGGAGTTTCAAAAGGCTGAAGATGACGCGCGAAAGAGGGAGAAGGAGCGTGAGCAGATAGAGCGTTGGGTCATTCATGATCTTTTTGTGCTGAAACATGCGCATGTTAAACATGAAATAGATGAAATAAACAAACAGATAAAAGAATTTCAATCGGATGAAGAAAAGGTGATGGGACTGTTGGTAAGGCGAATGGAATTGGATAAAATTAGGCGTTTGTTGAGCCGGGAACTTGGAGACCGGATTGTCACCGGTATAGGTAAGTGATTTTTATTATAAAGTTATATATTGATGTATTTTTTAGAAGTAAAAGACGTAGTTAAACAATATGCGAATCATCGCGCATTGAATAAGGTGAGTATCAGTGTTCCGCAGGGTAAAATTTTTGGTTTGCTGGGACCTAACGGTGCGGGGAAGACTACTCTGATCCGTATCATTAACCGGATAACCGCCCCGGATAGTGGTGAAGTCTTGATTGATGGGCGACAGTCACAGCCTTCTGATATTTATCGTATAGGGTATTTGCCGGAAGAGCGGGGACTGTATAAAAAAATGAAGGTTAGTGAGCAGGCGATTTATTTGGCTCAATTAAAGGGGCTTACGGCTGCGGAAGCCCGGCGTCGCCTGACGTTTTGGTTTGAGAAATTCGGCATTATGCCATGGTGGAATAAGAAACTGGAAGAATTATCGAAAGGGATGCAGCAGAAAGTCCAGTTTATCGTGACGGTGATTCATGAGCCGGATCTGTTGATATTCGACGAGCCTTTCAGTGGTTTTGATCCGGTCAATACGGAGCAGCTGAAAAAAGAAATTCTCGAATTGAAAGATCTTGGTCGTACAATTATTTTTTCTACTCATAATATGGCTTCAGTAGAGGAAATATGTGATGATATAGCCCTGATAAACAAGTCGGAAGTCGTGCTGTCCGGTCATGTTGATGAAGTTCGTAACCGTTTCAAGTCAAATACATTTAATATAAATGTCCTGAATGACAGGTTTGTAAATTCATCCGATATCTATACGGTGATTTCGGAAATGCCGGGGGCTAATCATACGTTGAATGTGCGTATTCGTAAAGAAAAAGAAATCAGTAATTCGGAATTGATAAATATTCTGACACGACAGCATGAGATATTTTCGTTCGCGGAAGAGTTGCCTTCGATGAATGAAGTGTTTCTTAAGGTGGTGGCTAATTAATGATCAGCTAATATAATAGTTTCATAAATGAGAAAAATAGGAATAGTTACAAAACGGGAGTATTTGCGTCGTGTAAATAAAAAATCGTTTATTTTTCTGACGTTGTTCGCGCCGGTATTATTTGCTGCCTTAGTGTTTGTACCGCTATGGCTTTCGTCTATAAAAAGCGGTGATATATACAAGGTGGCAATTGTCGATCGTACGGATAAGTATGTTTCCTTATTCAAGGATACGGATAAGTTTCATTTTGTTAGTGCAAATAACACCGAATCGCTGGATAAATCTAAGGTAAATGACTCCGATATTTTTGCTTTTCTTGAAATAACGGACGATCTGCTTAAGAATCAGAAAGCTGTTACGCTTTATTCGGAAAAACAGATACCTGCGGATTTGACAAGGGAGGTGAATCATACATTGAGCCAATATCTTGAGAATGAAAAGCGGGCGTCTTTTAATATCCCAAACTTAGATGAAATAATAAAGGATAGTCGCGTTCATATAAATGTCCAAACGATAAAATGGGGTAAAGATGGTACGGCTACAGAGTCGTCATCGGAGATTACGAGTGCGATCGGTATGATTTTTACTTTGATAATCTATATGTTTATAATGATGTATGGGGCCATGGTAATGCAGGGCGTGATGGAGGAAAAGACAAACCGTATTGTAGAGGTTATGGTTTCATCTGTGCGCCCTTTTGATTTGATGATGGGCAAAATAATCGGTATCGGGCTTGTGGGCCTTACGCAGGTTTTTGTCTGGTGCATCCTGACAGGAGTATTGGTCAGTGTAGGTGGTATATTTTGGGGTGTAAGCGGCGGACAGGATATGGCTGCAATGCAGATGGGACTTCAATCCGGAATGTCTGATGTGCCTGAAGTTGCGGGTTTATTATCTAAGCTGCGTTCTTTTAACTTTGTGGAGATAATTGTTTATTTCGTTTTGTTTTTTATCGGAGGCTACATTTCTTATGCATCGCTTTTTGCTGCTATAGGTTCTGCGGTGGATAGCCCGGAAGATTCACAGCAATTCATGACTCCGATGATGGTATTTTTGATGTTTGCCGTTTACGCGGGTATTTATAGCGTACAAAACCCGGACGGGCCGTTGGCTTTCTGGTGTTCGCTTATACCGTTTACTTCTCCTGTGGTGATGATGGTGCGTATTCCTTATGAAATACCATTCTGGCAAATACTTGTTTCGTTAGTGTTGTTATTTGCTTCAGCTATATTTTTTGTTTGGCTATCGGCAAAGATCTACCGCGTGGGAATTCTGATGTATGGTAAAAAGCCAAGTATTAAAGAAATAGTACGCTGGGTGAAGTATTAATAAAAACAAAGGCGACTTGAAAAAGTCGCCTTTGTTTTTATATTAACCTAAATAAGCTTTTAGTAGTTTGCTTCTTGAGCCTTGACGAAGGCGTCGTATCGCTTTCTCTTTTATTTGACGTACGCGTTCGCGTGTGAGGCCGAACTTATCTCCGATTTCTTCAAGTGTTACCTCCTGGCAACCTATACCGAAAAACATTTTGATGATTTCACTTTCTCTCTCTGTCAATGTAGAAAGAGCGCGATCAATTTCTTTGGCTAAAGATTCGTTCATCAGTTCGCCGTCAGCTATCGGAGCATCGTCGTTTACCAATACGTCCAACAGGCTGTTTTCTTCTCCTTCAACGAAAGGGGCGTCAACAGATATATGGCGACCGGATACTTTTAATGTGTCTGAAATCTTGTCGACAGGAATATCTAATTCTGCAGCCAATTCTTCCGGCGACGGTTTGCGTTCGTTTTCCTGTTCGAAACGCGAGAAGGCTTTGCTTATCTTGTTCAATGAACCAACCTGATTAAGCGGCAAGCGAACAATACGTGATTGCTCTGCCAAAGCCTGAAGTATGGACTGACGTATCCACCATACCGCATAGGAGATAAATTTGAAACCTCTTGTTTCGTCAAATTTTTCCGCTGCTTTTATCAGTCCGAGATTGCCTTCGTTAATAAGGTCAGGTAAGCTTAATCCTTGATTCTGGTATTGTTTTGCAACGGATACCACAAATCGAAGATTTGCTCGCGTGAGCTTTTCCAAAGCCCTGCGGTCACCCTTTTTTATGGCCTGAGCCAACTCAACCTCTTCCTCAACAGTAATCAGGTCTTCACGTCCTATTTCCTGAAGGTACTTGTCAAGCGAAGCACTTTCGCGGTTGGTAATGGATTTTGTTATTTTTAACTGTCTCATTAGAATACGCCCTTCTATTAATTGGGGGTGCAAATATAGTGTTATTTTTTGACAATAACTATTTGCACCCCGTTTTTATATTAATTTAAACATTGCTTAGTCGATCAGATCGATCGCATAGTGCCTTGTAGAGCCGGAATTAGGATAGAATCCTTTGATCAGAAGACCTTTTTCATCGGTTCCTCCTTTGAGGATTTTATCAACAATGGTGTAAAAATCCTCAGGGGTTTGTATTTTCTGGTCATTGACAATCATAATAACGAAGCCTTTGCGAATGCCACAATCTTTGATTTTTCCTTTTGTTACGTCGGATACCTCGATTCCGTAACTAACTCCGTATTCACGTTTGTCTTTGTCACTGAGGGCTTTGAACGCTGCTCCGAGGATTTCGGCACTGTTGCCCCCTTTCATGATATCGGTATTGCCTTGTGCATTTCGTAATTCAATGGTAAATTCTTTTTCTGTCCCGTAACGGTCGACTGTTATTTTTACTTTATCCCCCGGTTGATATTTCATGATTTGTTCCTGCAAACTGTTGGGTGATGTCACTTTACTACCATTTACGGCTGTTATAACATCTCCTTTTTCAATACCGGCTTCTTTTGCAGAGCTGCGCATTGAGAAGTCGGCCACATAAGCTCCCTCCAATACTTTAATCTTGGTGTCCTGATTTTTCTTGATGAATTCCGGATCTCCGATGGAGACGCCTAACATGGCACGTTGAACAGTACCGTATTTTTTCAGGTCATTAACTACCTTACCGGCGATGCTGATTGGAACGGCGAACGAATAACCTGCGAAATTTCCTGTTTGTGAATATATTGCCGTGTTGATTCCGACAAGTTCTCCAAGGGTATTGACAAGCGCTCCTCCACTGTTACCGGGGTTTACCGCTGCATCAGTCTGTATAAATGACATGATTTTGTCCCGGTCACTATCGCCTGTCATGATCGAGCGCCCTTTTGCACTTACAATTCCGGCTGTGACCGTAGAGGTTAAATCGAAAGGATTTCCTACTGCCAAGACCCATTCTCCTATTTTCAATTTTTCGGAATCTCCGAAAGTCACCGGCTGCAAGTCGTCGGCTTCTATTTTGATTAATGCGATATCCGTGGATAGATCCGTACCGATTACTTTTCCGGTAAAACTTCTTTTGTCGTTTAAGGTGACGCTGATGCTGTCCGCACCGTCAACAACGTGGTTATTTGTTATAATGTATCCATCAGTAGAGATGATGACACCGGATCCGGAGCCAACACGTTGTTGTTGTCTGGGGCGCTGACTATCTCCGAATCCAAAGAAGAATTCAAAAGGATCGATATATTGCCTTCCGACAGAAACCGTTGATACTACCTTGATGTGGACGACGGCATGTACTGTTTTTTCAGCAGCGTAGGTGAAATCCGTGTTTTCTGCAGCGGCGCCATTGAACATAGCCATATGAACCGGCTGTTTAAATGTCGCTTCTTGTTCTTCAGAAAATACATTTTTACCTTCTTTATTCTTTATGACATAAGCCGTGACTCCGGCAGCAACCCCTCCACTGATTAATATGATTAATGCAGCGTTCAATGTATTTTTCCAAAATTTTCCCATAACTTTAATTCATTTAGTTAATTCTTAGTTTTAACAATTTTCGTCTACAAATTTAACTCAAAAAGAATGCAATTATTTTTTGCTGCGCGCCATTTTTTAACACTTTTAACCAGGTATGGTGCTTATTAACCCGACTTAACGTTCTGATGCGGCTAATAAGTTGATTTTAACATTTTGGACAGACAATTTGTCAGTTGCCATGTAGAGGCAGGTGACTGACAAATTGTATTATAAAAAACAAGCCGGTTTGTTTTGTAATCCTTCCGGCTTGTATTATCTTTGTCAGTTGGCAGCAGGCCGGTCTGTCGCTCGTTTTTACAAACGGGAGGAAAGTCCGGGCAACATAGGGCGCCATCCTTCTTAACGGGAAGCTATCTGTGAGGGTAGAGTAGCGTAACAGAAAATAACCGCCTCGTTTCGGCGGGGTAAGGGTGAAAAGGTAAGGTAAGAGCTTACCGCTTCTGCCGTAATGCAGAGGGTCAGTACGCCTGATGGGTTGTAAGGTCATGTATACCGACGTATGTAGGGCTGCTCGTCCGATGTCGGGGGGTAGACCGCTCAGAATTTGTCGGTGACGGCAAATCAAGATAAATGACAGGCAGTTTTGTGTCGTAAGGCATAGAATTACAGAACCCGGCTTACAGGTCGGCTGCTTTTTTACGAAAGTTTTGTTCCTTTGCAGGACACTCTATATATTTTATGGCAAAAAAAAAGAATAAACCGAATTTAAGCACTCGTATTAATGAATTGCTTTCAAGGGTAGTACGTTTTATTACTTATGATATATGGCGGATAACGGAGAATGAGGTCAGTGGTCTTAAGCGATCCTATATCTTTTTAGTTAAAACGATTATCCTTGCGATTCGCGGTTTCAAACGCGAAGATCTTCAGACGAAAGCTTCCGCGCTTACATACAGTACATTATTAGCCATCGTTCCCTTGTTGGCTGTGGTTGTCGGTATCGCCAGCGGATTTGGTTTGCGTGAAACGGTACGTGAAAGTGTATATTCTTATTTTCCCGGGCATCGGATTGAGTTGGGAAAGGCTTTTGATTTTGCGGATAATTACCTGAGTATGGCTCAGGGGGGAGTTTTTATCGGTGTTGGTTTAGTGCTTCTTTTATATACGGTTATAGGCCTGATATCAACAATCGAAGGAACATTTAATGATATCTGGCAAGTAAAGAATAGTCGTTCCTGGCACAGAAAGATTACGGATTATTTAGCTTTATTCATCATACTTCCTGCAATGATGACGGTGTCGAGCGGGTTATCACTGTTTCTTTCTACAATAAGCAATTCTTTTCTCAATGAATATTTGTTTTTGACACCGGTCGCTGATACTTTATTGAATCTTGCTCCATACGTGATAACTGTTTTGTTTTTTACGGTGTTATACATGTTGGTTCCGAATACAAAAGTGCGATTTCTGAACGCATTGTCTGCCGGTTTTATTACGGGTTGTGCTTTTCAGGTATTTCAATTTATCTACATCAGCGGTCAGATTTGGGTTAGCAGGTATAATGCCATATACGGAAGTTTTGCCGCATTGCCGTTATTGTTGCTATGGTTGCAGTTGTCCTGGTTGTTATGTCTTTTTGGAGCGGAGATTGCTTATGCCTCGCAGAATGTAAAGAAGTTTAGTTTTGATCGGGATAGCAAGAATGTTAGTCGCAGATATAAAGATTTTTTAATAATACTGATTACTTCATTGATAATTAAGCGATTTGAAAATGGAGAATCTCCTTATTCCGCCGATGAATTGTCGGATGCCAATCGCATACCGATCCGTCTTACTACGGATATACTATACCTTCTGACGGAGTTGGGAATTATTACAGAAGTTCATTTAGAAGAGGACGAGCGAGTTGTACACTATCAGCCGGCGTTGGATATTAATAAGATAAGTGTCGGTTTTCTTTTACGTAAAGTAGATGAGGCTGGTTCTGAAAATTTTAAAATAGATATCGGGCATAAGTTCAAAAAGCAATGGGAAGTTTTGCTTAAGACGCGTGAAGATATGTTGGAGCCTGCCGGTGAAGTGTTGCTGAAAGATTTGTAATGGAAGCCGGAAGCATAAGAGGGGATTTGACGCAAGGGAAAGTATGGAAAGTGATTCCTGCTTTTGTTTTTCCTTTACTGATCGGGAATCTTCTGCAACAGACGTATAATCTTGTTGATAGCGTGATTGTCGGGCATTTTTTAGGAAAGGAAGCTTTGGCAGCGGTTTCAGCCTCGTTTTTTATCTATTATTTTATCATATCTTTAGTGATCGGTGTCGGGAGTGGCATTACAGTGGTAATCTCACAATATTATGGGGCAAAACAGTATGATAAGGTACAGTCGGCATTTTCTTCCATTTTTATTTTTACCATTATTATCGGACTTTTTTTGTCTGTCATTGGGGTTATCTTTTCAGAATCTTTTTTTCGTTTAACAAAAACTCCGGAAGCTGTTATCCCGGAAGCTGTTCGCTATTTTCGGGTATATATAGGCGGAACGTTTATTTTTATCACATTGAACAGCTTGCTTTCTATTTTTCGTGGAATGGGGGATTCAACGCGCCCTATGATTTTTATTTTTATCACAGCCTTGCTGAATGTAATTCTTGACGTTCTGTTTATCATTGTTTTTAAATGGGATATTGAGGGGGTTGCTTTTGCTACGATCCTTGCCCAAATGGTGGGAGTGATCGTTTCACTTATCTATTTGTATAAACGTCATCCGTTACTTTCGTTGAAGCGCGAGGATATGAAGTTTGAGCCTTCGTTATTTATGCGTGGTATGAAAATAGGCCTTCCGACAAGCATACAGCAATGTTCATTGTCAATAGGCCTGCTTGCGTTGTTAGGTATTGTGAATTTTTTCGGTACAGATACGTTGACGGCGTATGGGGCTGCCGGTAAGATCGATTCTCTTATTACTCAGGCTATGCTTACTTTATCGAGTGCAATATCCGCGTTTTGCGGACAGAACATGGGGGCCGGATCGGTATCGAGGGTTCATAATGGCGTACGTTTTGCAATGCTTATAAATGTTCTGTTTTCGTCGATTATCTATTCGTCAATCTATTTTTTCGGACATGAGATGATGATGATTTTTACATCTGACGAGTCTGTGATTTCTATCGGAAATGATTATTTAAGGATTGTAGGCGCTGTTTTTGTGCTGCATGGCGCGATGAATGTAATGAACGGGGCTATGCGTGGCGCGGGCGATACGCTTTTTGCGATGCTTACCGGAATTGTTTCGTTTTGGCTTGTACGTATACCGTTAGCCTATTTTTTAAGCGAACGTATGGGGTCTTGCGGTATATGGTGGGCGATCGGAATCAGTATAACTTTGGGTTTTCTCGCCACCTGTATATATTATCTGTCCGGGCGATGGAAAAAAAGCCGGGTGATCTGATACATCCCGGCTTTTTAGGTGTGTGGTTATTATTTATAGCTTATCAGTTTGCTGATATATTTACCCACAATGTCAAATTCAAGATTTACGGTCGAACCTTCCTTTATCTGGCAAAAATTGGTGTTTTCGTAGGTGTATGGGATGATCGCAACTTCAAAGCTGTTCTCTTGTGAGTTGCAGACGGTAAGGCTTACGCCATTTACGCAAACGGAGCCCTTTTCGACAGTCATATATCCCTGTTTCGCCATTATTTTATCGAACTTATATTCGAATGAAAAATACCAACTGCCGTCAGCCTCTTTTATGCCTGTGCAAATAGCTGTCTGGTCAACATGGCCTTGTACGATGTGTCCGTCAAGGCGTCCATTCATAAGCATACTGCGTTCGACGTTGACCTTATCTCCGATCTGTAGCATTCCTAAATTCGAGCGCTCAAGAGTTTCTTTGATGGCTGTGACCGTGTAGGAATCTGAGGTTTTGTCTACAACTGTAAGGCATACGCCGTTATGCGCTATGCTCTGATCTATTTTTAGCTCGCTGACGAAAGAACATCCAAGTGTGAAATGGATATTTTCTTTATCGTGTTCTATTGCCTTTACAATGGCGGCATCTTCCACTATTCCTGAAAACATATTATTAATAAATTAAAATGTTTTATATTCATCTGCAAAAGTAATGTAAATCGAAACCAATGCAAAATAAATTTTGCAAAAATAAAAAACATATCTATCTTTGCCGACTAGTACTTTAGAATCAGGGTGTTTAATTAAAAAAAACGCGAAATAGATATGAAAAAGATCTTATATTTAATAACTGTAACTTGTCTGTTTTTGTCAATGTTTACACGTTGTTCGGACGATGATAAAGATGAAGAAATTGTAATACCAACCAGTCTTACAATAGATAAGACTTCGTTTTCTGTTGATGCTTCCGCGTCGAAAGAATCTATTATTGTATCGTCGAATAAAGATTGGACGGCAAAGACAGAATCGCCCTGGTTGACGCTCTCTCCTGCTTCCGGAAAGGCTGACAGCCGGTTGAGTGTTGAAATTTCTATTTCTGCGAATACGGGAACGGAATCTCGAAATGCGATTATCACTGTTACTGCCGCTGATAAAACAGTTGATATAGAGGTGAAACAAAGCGGGAAAGTGATAATACCCGGCATAGAGATTGTGGATCAAAAATTTAAACAATATTTAGTGGAACATTTTGACACGAATGGTGATGGGGAAATTTCTACGGAAGAAGCTGAGTCAGTTACGATAATGAATTGTTCCGGAAAGGGAATAGAGTCATTAGCGGGTCTGGAGCATTTTGTTAATTTGGATGTGTTGAATTGTAATTCCAACTCACTTATAAGAATTGATCTGAGTAAAAATTTATTACTTACGACATTTGCCTGTGATTCCAATAAGATAGACTCTTTAGGAGTGTCGGAAAATACCGCGATCAATGTGTTGAGTTGTAATTCGAATGCGCTAACAAAGCTTGATGTTTCTAAAAATCTGAGCCTGACAGAATTAAATTGTGGTTCGAATCAGCTTGTCAGTGTAGATATAAATAAGAATACTTTACTGAAAACGTTCATCTGTTCAGGAAATAAACTGACGATTCTGGATATAAGCGGTAATACTGCCTTAACTACGCTCGTATGTTCGGATAATGATCTTACGGCTTTGGATGTCAGTAAAAACACTTCCTTGACAAAGTTGGATTGTCGGAATAATAAATCATTGGAAAAAATCTCCTTGGCGGAAAACCAAACGATCTCAGAATTGTTATATGATCAGGATACAACGAAATTGGAATATCCTTCTCCGGAGAAAAAGATTGTGAGCATTCCGGATGCTAAGTTCAAGGCTTATTTGGTAGAAAATTTTGATACGGATAAAGATGGGGAAATTTCGGAAGATGAAGCATTGAAAATAAAAGAAATAAAATGTTTGCGTAAAGAAATTACTTCACTGTCTGGTATCGAGCATTTTACAAATCTGGAAATTTTGATATGTAATGAGAATGGCTTATCTTCAATTGATGTAAGTAAAAATTTGCAATTGAAGGAGTTGTCTTGCTCAAATAATGCATTGAAGTCTCTTGATGTAAGCAAGAATGTTTTGTTGACGAAGCTGACCTGTTATATTTGTGGCCTGGCAGCATTGAATTTGGGTGCGAATGCAGAATTGCTGGAAGTGAATTGTTCTGATAATAAACTTACTGTATTGGATGTTTCAAAGAATGTGTTGCTGCAAAAACTTTTTTGTCAAAAGAATGATATAAAGACGTTGGATCTTCGGAAGAACACGGCGCTTAATACGTTGAATTGCCAGGCGAATTCTAATTTGACCACGTTGTATTTGGAAAAAGGGCAAAGTATTGAATTTTTATATATAGATATTCCTCCAACCATCATTATATATCCGAATTATGTAACTGTTAAGGATGCTAAGTTGATGGCTTATTTATTGGAAAATTTTGATGTTGACGGCGATGGCAGAATTTCAGAAGCGGAAGCTAAAAAGGTGACGGCGATCAATTGCGCGAAATTGGGAATTTCTACATTGGATGGAATTAATCAATTCACCGGTTTAACCTCGTTAATTTGTTCCGAGAATGACTTGACTTCTGTGGATATAAGCTCCAATACGGCGCTTGTTACATTTGTTTGTGATAGCAATCAGATTACAAAATTAGATCTATCGAGAAATACGGCATTGGTTACTTTGAACTGCAGCCATAATGTATTGAATTCTTTAGTTGTTAGTTCAAATAAAGAGTTGAAAACAATTATATGTAATGATAATAAAATTTTCTCATTGAGTGTGACAAGTAATACGAAATTGGAAACGTTGCTGTGCCAAAATAATTATATAATGCGTATTATGGAATTAAACAATAACTTGTCTCTTAATACCATGAATTGTAAAAATAATCCGAATTTGTCGCGTTTGTACCTGAAGGCGGGTCAGGAAATCAAAAATCTGATAAAAGACGATGATGTTACTGAGATCAGATATATTGGGGCTGATGAACTTGGAATAGATATTCCTGATAGCAATTTTAAGGCTTTCCTGATTGATCCGTTGAATGGCATAGATAAAGATGGTGACGGAGAAATTTCCCGTGCGGAGGCCTTGCTGGTTAAATCGATTGATTGTTCGAATAAGAATATCAGTTCTTTAGCCGGAATTGAGAATTTTACAAACTTGATAACATTGGTTTGTGATGGAAATAATCTGACATCTTTACCGATTTCTGCTAATACAGCATTGGAATTGCTTAATTTTTCGGATAATGCAGTGTCTTCTGTTGATTTGATGAATTTCACAAATTTGAAAAAGTTGTATTGTCGTCGGAATAATTTGACTGCATTGAATGTAATGTATAACGCGGAATTGACTTATATTGATTGCGAGAGCAATAATCTGGCATCTTTAACTGTCCGTAGAAATCCGAAGCTTCAGACATTGATTTGTTATGATAATGGTTCGGATTTTAAATTGTACATAGCATCAAATCAGTTATCGATTTCTATAAGTGCGGATGTACCCCTAATATCTACGGTAATATCCGGAGGAGCGACAATCACGGATATAATGTTTGAAGATTATCTGATTTCTAATTTTGATAAAAATGGAGATGGTATTCTTGATAATCAGGGTGAACAGGATGCCATTACAGAAATTAATTGTAGTAATATGAATATTTCTACATTGGATGGAATTGATGCATTTAAAAACCTTTCGATTTTGAGGTGTGCGAATAATAAGCTGACTTCGTTGACTCTTAGTAATCCCAATCTTACAATCGTGCTTTGTAATGATAATAAGTTGGCTTCTATAGATGTCTCTACTTGTTCATCTTTACAATGGCTCTATTGTCCTGGAAATTTATTGACAGAGTTGGATTTAGTCGTAAACTCGGCGTTGACCGTGCTGGATTGTACGGAAAATCCTCGATTAACTGCTGTTAAGATGAGTCAGGCTCATCATACTGCAGGAATGGTAAGGAAAGACAGTCAAACGAGTCTTGTGTTTGAATAAGTGACAATAAGTGATAAAAAAAATAGCGGACCTCATTGATCCGCTATTTTTTTATTAATCAGTTCCAATATGTTATTTACCTTGTTCTAATTGCAACGTCTTGGTTGGTTGATCACAGACTGTGGCTGGTCCGAAGTATTGTATGGGACCCGGATATACATAGTCTGTTGTTATGGCCCAATCATCTCTGTTAGCCGTGTAGGTTTTGAATGGCGCTCCGTCAAGTATTACAAGCGCTTTCTGGATAACCGGCTTCATTTCTGCGTGGCGGCGTTCCATGTTCATCATCATCGTGATCGGAATACCTCCGGCGATCCACTTTTCTGCCGGAGCGGTAGTGTTACGAACCGAAGACATATATCCTGTTTTGCCGGAATTGATAAGACATACTGCTGTATAGCCTAATGAGTAGCAGTAATCTGCGTCGTAGTTGGATGGAGCTGCGCAACGTCCTTCGTAACCAAAGAAGTGTACTTGTGAAGAGAATTTTTCAGCCAGTTTTTTGTCATATTCACCTTTCGAAGACCATTCCCAAAGGCGGTTTCCGACTAATTCGGCTAATAATTTTTCGGTTTCGATTAAGGATACCTGTACATTTCCGTGCGGATCGCGATCCAAAGTCAATTGGCGTGCTACGGTTTCCGGCAGATAAGCGTAAAGTTCGGAGTTCTCTTTTGTTAATTTATTGATAACATAAGCGCGTTGTTCGCTTTTCTTTATCATTTTGAATTCGACTTCGTTTGTTTTCAAGAAGTCATTTAATTCGGCAATCAGGCGTTTCATGGCCGGGATGAATTCGATAAGGCCTTCGGGGATCAGTACCGTTCCGAAATTTTGGCCATTTTTAGCGCGTTTCGCTACAAGTGTTGCAATTTGGTTGACGATATCGTCAAGAGACATATTTTTAGCTTCAACTTCTTCGGAAATGATGCAAATGTTAGGATGTGTTTGCAGGGCGCATTCGAGCGCGATGTGTGAAGCTGAACGCCCCATCAGTTTAATGAAATGCCAGTATTTACGAGCCGAATTACAGTCACGTTGAATATTTCCGATGACTTCCGAATAGACTTTGCATGCCGTATCAAAACCGAAAGATGTTTCGATCTGTTCATTTTTAAGGTCTCCGTCAATTGTTTTCGGACAACCAATCACTTGTACTCCGGCATTTTTTGATTTATAATATTCGGCTAAAACGCATGCGTTTGTATTGGAGTCATCGCCTCCTATTATAACTAATGCGCTTATATTTAATTCCTTAAGGATCTCAAGGCCTTTGTCGAATTGTTCGTGAGTCTCGAGCTTTGTACGTCCGGAGCCAATGATATCGAAGCCTCCGGTATTGCGGTACTCATCGATAATTTTGTCGGTAAGTTCCATGTATTTATGATCGACTAATCCTCCGGGTCCAAGGATGAATCCATAGAGTCGTGAGTCTTTATTGGCATTTTTAATACCATCAAAAATACCTGCAATTACATTGTGTCCTCCGGGAGCTTGCCCTCCGGAAAGTATGACTCCGACATTGATGGCCGGATAGTCTACCTTTTCATTGCTTTTTTCGAATGTCACAATCGGCATACCATAGGTGTTGGGAAATTGCTTTTTTATTTCTTCCTGATCTGCAACTGATTGTGTGTACTTTCCGTCAATGGCTTTTACGTTTCCTTTTAGGGCTACGGGAACCTTAGGCAAATATTTAGCTCGCTCTTTCTGTAATGCACTAATAGTCATATTATTACGTTTTAATGGTTAAAAATCTTCAAAAAGCGATGCAAATATCGCATTTTTTTCTCTCAAATCAAACAAAATAAGATAAAAGCATTATCTTCGCAGAGATTATGGGTAAACTTATGAAGAGGAAAAAAGTCATAAAGGTATTATTGTTTCTTATTGTAATTATAGCTATGGCAGCGACTGTGGCCTATTTTATTTATGAACCGGACAAGCCCTGGTTAGCTTTTTATATTGCCTGTTGTGGTGGTGTGCTTGTTGTGAATTTAATAATATCTGTTATTTTCGTAAGTAAAAATTTCAAAGATAAACGTAGGGCATGAAATATTTTTATTACTTTTGCGTCTTATTTTTTGGAATGATAAAAGATTAATTAATTAATAAACAAGACAGAATGAACGTTTCTCTTAAAAACAACGATGCCGTAAGCGGCATATTGAAAGTCGAAATTGAGAAGAATGATTACGCGGAGCAATTGAATAAGAATCTGCAAAAATTACGTCAAAAAGTGAATATGCCCGGTTTTCGCAAGGGAATGGTACCTGTAGGCATGGTGAAAAAATTTTATGGAAAGCAGGCTTTAGCGGAAGAGGTGAATAAATTAGTGTCTGATAAATTGTTTTCATATATCCGTGAGAATGATATTAAGATATTGGGAGAGCCTATACCAAATGAAACGGAACAAAAAGTAATCGATTTTGATGTGGATGAAAATTTTGAATTTTGCTTTGACATTGCTTTGGCGCCGGAAATTGATATTAAACTGACAAAAAAAGATAAATTGACATCTTATCGGATTAAAGTTGATGATGAAATTGTAAACAAACAGGTTGATTCTTATTGCAAGAACTATGGTACTTACGATAAAGCAGATCAGGTGGAGGAAGAAGATCTTGTAAAAGGGACAATTGTGGAATTAGAGGATGGAACGCCGAAAACTGCCGGTATTTTTATTGAAGACGCAGTTCTTATGCCTTCGTATATGAAAGGAAAAACGGAGCAAAAGAAATTTGTCGGGTCTAAATTAGGAGATAAGATTGTGTTTAATCCGAATAAAGCTTACAAGGGAGCGGAAGCGGAAATTGCTTCATTCCTAAAGATAGATAAAGGTGCGGTAAAAGATATGAAGAGTGATTTTTCTTTTGAAATAAAAGAAATTACCCGTCATAAGAGCGCGGAGCTAAACCAGGAACTTTTTGATCGTATTTTTGGCCAGGATATGGTGAAAAGCGAAGCGGACTTCCGTGACAAAATAAAAGAATCTTTGACGGAACAGTTTGCGCCTGAGAGTGAGTATAAATTTATAAAGGACATGCGTGACATGCTGATCGGCAAAGCCGGTGATGTTGCATTCGCAGACGATATTTTGAAGCGTTGGTTAGTCATTTCTAATGAAAAGACGACAAAAGAGGCTGTTGATAATGATTATCCGAAGGTGATAGAAGACTTGAAATATCATCTTGCAAAGGAAAAGCTTGTTAAGGATAACGAGATTAAAGTTGAAGCTGAAGATATCGAAGCTTTGGGAAAACGCGTTGCCAAATCACAATTCGCGCAATATGGAATGTTGTCTGTGCCGGATGATGTTTTGGAGAACTATACGAAAGATATGTTGAAGAAACAGGAAGCAGTCAATAATCTTGTGGATCGTGTGATTGATGAGAAATTGTCTGATTTTATGAAGGACAAAGTCGCTATCAATGAAGAAGAAGTGACAGCCGAAGAATTCGGAAAGATATTAGAAGAACAAAAATGATTTTTTAAGAAAGGATAATATACATGAGTGAGTTTGAAAAATATGCTACAAAGCATTTAGGAATGAATAGCAATGCGTTGGATAGCTATATGAATTTTACAAGTAGCTATATATCTCCAACGATTATTGAAGAGAGACAGTTAAATGTCGCGCAAATGGATGTGTTTTCACGTTTGATGATGGATCGAATTATATTTTTGGGAACACAAATTGACGATTATACGGCTAATGTGATACAAGCACAGCTTTTGTATTTAGATACAAGCGATCCCGGTAAAGATATCTCTATTTATATCAATTCTCCGGGCGGTGTTGTTTATGCCGGATTGGGTATCTATGATACAATGCAGTATATTAATAGTAAAGTCTCTACTATATGTACAGGCATGGCGGCTTCTATGGCTTCTGTGATATTGGTTGCCGGAGCAACGGGAAAACGTTTTGCTTTGGAACACTCACGTGTGATGATTCATCAACCTATGGGAGGAATGCAGGGACAGGCTACGGATATGGAGATCACGGTTCGTCAGATATTAAAGTTAAAAGAAGAATTGTATCAAATTATAGCAACGCATTCCGGAAAAACTTATGAAGAGATAGAACGTGACAGTGACCGTGATTACTGGATGACCGCACCGGAAGCCAAAGAATATGGTATGATTGATGATGTCTTGTCAAAGAAAAGTAAATAATCATGAGCAGGGCTGATGATAAATGTTCTTTTTGCGGAAAGACGCGTAAAGATGCAAATCTGCTGATTTCCGGAATTTCCGGCGCGATATGCGATAGTTGTGTGGAGCAGGCTTATGATATTGTGTTGGAGGAAAAACGCCGTAAGAAAGGAGATACTTTTCAACTTGATGGGAAAGATTTTCCGAAACCCGGCGATATAAAGCTTTTTCTTGATGAATATGTGATTGGCCAGGATGATGCGAAAAGATACCTCTCTGTAGCAGTGTATAATCATTATAAACGATTGATGCAGAAGGAGTCGAAAGACGATGTGGAGATTGAGAAGTCGAATATTATTATGGTGGGGGCAACCGGTACGGGAAAAACCCTGCTTGCCCGCACAATAGCTAAAAAATTGCATGTCCCTTTTTGTATAGTAGATGCGACTGTATTTACCGAAGCCGGTTATGTTGGAGAAGATATTGAAAGCATTCTAACCCGCTTATTGCAGGCGGCAGATTATGATGTTGACGCGGCGCAAAGAGGTATTGTTTTTATTGATGAAATTGATAAAATCGCCCGTAAAGGTGATAATCCTTCCATAACCAGAGATGTTAGTGGTGAGGGAGTTCAGCAGGGGTTGTTGAAGTTATTGGAAGGTTCCGTTGTGAACGTACCGCCACAAGGTGGGCGAAAGCATCCCGAACAGCGAATGATCTCTGTTGATACGAAGAATATATTATTTATTTGTGGAGGAGCTTTTGACGGTATAGAAAAAAAGATTGCGCAAAGATTGAATACGCGTGTTGTCGGGTATACGGCAAGTCGTGACACATCAGGCTTGGATGTAAATAATATACTGAAGTATATAACACCGACAGATTTGAAAGCATTTGGTTTGATACCTGAGATAATCGGGCGTTTGCCAATTCTGACATATCTAAATCCGTTGGATAAAGAAGCCTTGAAGCGCATTCTTACAGAGCCAAAGAACTCCATTATCAAGCAGTATGTGAAATTGTTTGAGATGGACAAGATAAAACTTACTTTTGATGACGATGTTTATGATTACATTGTTGATCGATCTATAGAACTAAAATTGGGTGCGCGCGGGTTGCGTTCGATCGTAGAGGCTATTATGATGGATGCGATGTATGAAATGCCTTCAGGGACGCAAAAGAAATTACATGTAACGTTACAGTATGCAAAAAGTAATTTTGAAAATGCTGATGTTAATAGATTACAAATCGCATAATTGTTTTTAATTTCTGAACATGGCAAAAAAGGAAATTTCTGCAAAAACCTCAAATATTGCAAAAAAAACAACTGTTGTAAATAAAAAAAGCTCGAAAGCGACGATTGGTGCGGAAAAAATCACAGTAAAGAAAGAACATGCCGCAGAGAAAGACAGCACTGCAGCGATGGCACCTGTGTCTGATAAAATGATTATAAAAGAAACAAATAAAAGTGAGATGTCTAAACAGGTAAAAACCGCAAAAGCTGAAAAATCTAAGAATAGGGATGTTTCTGATAGTCCGGGAAAGAAAGAAACACCTGCAAAGGCGGGCGCAGCTAAACGTTCTGAAAATGCAAAGAAAATGTCTAAGGATGAAATATCAGAAGCTCTTAAATTGCATTTCGGATTTGATAGTTTTAAGGGAAATCAGAGAGAAATAATCGAAAATGTATTAGCGGAAAAAGATACATTTGTATTGATGCCTACAGGAGGCGGAAAATCTTTATGTTATCAGTTACCCGCATTGTTAATGTCGGGTACGGCATTAGTGATATCACCATTGATCGCATTGATGAAAAATCAGGTTGACGCTATGCGCAACTTCAGTGATGAAGACGGTGTCGCGCATTTCATTAATTCGTCATTGAATAAGGCAGCTATTGATGAGGTGAAGTTAGATATCTTATCGGGAAAAACTAAATTATTATATGTGGCGCCCGAATCTTTAACAAAAGAAGAAAATATAGAGTTTCTCCGTCAGATAGAAATATCATTTTATGCTGTTGATGAGGCACATTGTATTTCGGAATGGGGGCATGACTTTCGACCGGAATATCGTCGTATTCGTCCTATCATTAATGAGATTGGGGCTCGTCCGATGATCGCCCTGACTGCAACGGCGACTCCTAAGGTGCAACATGATATACAGAAGAATTTAGGTATGATGAACGCTTCGGTTTTCACCTCGTCCTTTAATCGCTCTAACTTGTATTACGAAGTCAGATCCAAAACAAATAATATTGACCGTGATATCATTAAATTTGTAAAGGCAAATGAAGGAAAATCCGGTATTGTATATTGTCTCAGCCGTAAAGAAGTTGAGAAATTCGCGGAGATTTTGCTGGCTAACGGAATAAAAGCCCGTCCTTATCACGCGGGAATGGAATCGCAGGTGCGTTCAGGTAATCAGGATGCATTCCTTATGGAAGAAGTTGATGTTATCGTTGCTACGATTGCGTTTGGTATGGGAATAGATAAACCCGATGTAAGATATGTGATACATTATGATATTCCTAAAAGTTTAGAGGGGTATTATCAGGAAACCGGTCGTGCCGGTCGTGACGGAGGAGAAGGGCAGTGTCTTGCTTTTTATTCTAACAAGGATTTGCAAAAACTTGAAAAATTTCTTCAGGGTAAGCCTATTGTGGAGCAGGAAATAGGAAAGCAATTATTGCTTGAAACCGCAGCATACGCGGAAACGGCCGTTTGTCGCCGGAAAGTGTTGTTGCATTATTTCGGAGAGCAATATATGGAAGATAATTGTCAAAATTGCGATAATTGCCTTAAACCAAAAAAAATGATAGAGGCGAAAGAATTGCTGCTTACTGTTCTTGAGGCAATCAGTATTCTCAAGGAAAAGTATAAGGCGGATTATGTCGTGAATGTGTTGACGGGGCGAGAGACGTCTGATATACAGTCTTACAAGCATAATGAGCTTGAGATTTTTGGCTCGGGAGAGGAAGAGGGAGAAAAATTATGGTTGGCGATTATTCGCCAGGCACAGATTGCAGGATATATAGAAAAGGATATTGAAAATTATGGCCTGCTTAAGATATCAGCAAAAGGCTTTTCTTTTATGAAAAAACCGGTATCATTTATGGTTGTAAAAGATAATGAATTTGAGGATGATGAGGATAATGATGAGGCGCCAGTACATAGTGGAGCTTCATGTGCGGTAGATCCGGAATTGTTTTCCATCATGAAAGACTTGCGTAAGAAGATGTCTAAGAAATTAGAAGTGCCTCCTTATGTTATATTTCAGGACCCTTCGCTTGAGGCGATGGCTACCACATACCCAGTAACGATCGATGAATTACAGAATATCCCCGGTGTTGGCGCGGGAAAGGCAAAACGTTACGGACAGGATTTTGTCAATATCATCAAAAAGTATGTGGATGAAAATGAAATTATACGCCCTGAAGATTTGCGGGTAAGAACTGTGGCCAATAAGTCGAAACTTAAAGTCTGGATTGTACAGAGTATAGATCGAAAAGTCGCATTGGATGACATTGCTATAAGCAAAGGATTGGAGTTTGAAGAGTTACTTGATGAAATAGAGACAATCGTTTATTCGGGAACCCGTATAAATATAGATTACTTTATTAATGATATTATGGACGAAGATCATATAGAGGATATATATCAGTACTTTAAAGAGTCGGTAACAGATTCTTTAGAAGATGCGATTAAGGAATTAGGCAGTGAATATACAGAAGAAGAGATTCGTCTCATACGTATTAAATTTTTATCAGAACTGGCTAATTAAATAGTAGGTATTAACATAAATCAAAGGTTTTATGAAAAAAGTTGTAATGTTGTTGATCTCGGTAGTAATGATAACTACCATGGAGGCGAAAGAAAAAAAGGATCCGGTCGTAATGACCGTTTCGGGGAAAGAAATTTTGCTTTCCGAATTTATCTTTATTGCGAAGAAAGACAATACGGTTGATTTGAATGACAAGAAATCTGTAGAAAATTACGTTGAATTATTTAAGAACTATAAATTAAAAGTTGCGGATGCTGAAGCTTTGACAATTAATAAAGCTCCAAAATTTGAAAGGGAATTAGAAGATTATAGCATGCAGTTGCAGGAGAGTTTTCTTTCTGATAAAGTAGGTGAGGATTCGGCTCTTCATGTGATATATGACCGCACAAAGTATATACCCGGATTTCAGACTATATTTTTTCGTTTTCCGGAAGGCCATCTTGTGACAAAGGATACGGCTGCCCTTTATACCGATGCTATTGCTGCCTATAATAGAATAAAGGGTGGAGAGTCATTTGAAGCAGTGGGCGAATCGTTAGCCAAAGATAGTAGTGCTATGTATGTAGTTGTTGATTACGTATACCCTCTCCGTATGCTAAAGGTTTTGGAAGACCGGATTTATTCTATGGAGCCTGGTGATATTACCGAGCCTATACGTTCCATGTTTGGTTTTCATTTATTTAAATTGGACAGGAAAATACCAAATCCGGGGAAAGTGCGTGTCGCGCATATTCTGACTATGTATCCTTCGGATGAACCAACGGATGAAGAAATCGAATATACACGCAGTATCTCGGATAGTATATATCAGAAAGTGATCGCGGGAGAAGATTTTGCGAAATTGGCAGAAGAATATTCAAGTGATACGATTAGTGGGAAAAGAGGAGGCTTAGTGCCTTATTTTGGCTTGGGGGAAATGGTGAAGCCTTTTGAGGAAGCGGCATTTGCATTCGAGAATGTTGGTGATATAAGCAAGCCTGTACAAACGCGTTTCGGATTTCATGTTATGAAATTAGTAGATCGGAAACCG
Organism: Tannerella sp.; assembly: GCA_031551825.1. Lineage (GTDB taxonomy): Bacteria > Bacteroidota > Bacteroidia > Bacteroidales > Tannerellaceae > Tannerella. The sequence goes on from JAVBNB010000054.1 coordinate 32,781, forward strand.
GAAATTCCGTTTGAAGAAATGGAGAGCTATTTGTATGAATCAATGAGGGCTACTGAGCGTAATTTTGATTTGTATCATGGCTTTGATGAGAAAATGAAAGCTCGTCACGGGTATACTTTTTATCCTGAAGCCTATGAGGAGTTAGAGCGTCTTGCCGATGAGTATTTTCCTACAGATACCGCATTTGTTAATCGTGGGATGAAAATGGAAAAGGTGCTGGTACGCTTAGATACGATCGACTTTCATCAAAATTTGTTTGTTGAATACATATACCGGAAACATTTGTCCGCAAAAACATATTCTCTTGATTTTATGCAGGAAGTATATGATACCTTCGTTCGTGAGATTGTGACGGAGATGGAAAGGCGTACATTAGAAACAGATTATCCGGAATATAATATGCTGTTGAAAGAATACTATGATGGTATACTTTTGTTTGAGATAAGTAATAAGCGTATATGGGAACATCCGGCGGAAGAGCATGCTCAATTGGAAGCCGAATGGGTAAAGGAATTGAATGAAAAGTATCCTGTTACTATTAATTGGAAAGTGATCAAGAGTATTAAAAAGTATCTTAATTAACAACTAATGAAGTATAGCCTCCTTGCCTTGCTGTGTGTGTGTCTTTTTTCCGCTTGTGAAAAATCAGAGAACTCGCAGCCTCAAGGAGACGTTTTGGTGAAAGTTAAGGACAGGGTCTTGACGCGCGATGAAATAGAAAAACAAATACCTAAAGGTATATCTTCTGCGGATAGTTTGATACGGGCTGAAAGCCTTGTGAAAAAATGGGTTGTTGATATTCTGATGGATGATGTGGCATATCAGAATGTGGGAGATGATAAAGCGGAAATAGATAAGTTAGTTAATGAATACAAGCGGTCTTTGGTTCGTCATCGTTATCAGGAGCGAATTGTAAAAGATAAAGTATCCGCTGATATTCGTGAGTCTGATCAGATAGCTTATTATGAGGAGAATAGGGAGCAGTTTGTTTTAAGTGAGAATCTGATAAAGGGTTTATTCCTAAAAGTTTCTGTTTCAGCTCCCGGATTGGATAATGTCAGAAAGTGGTCAGTGTCGGGATCGGAAGAGTCTTTGGAAAAAATAGAAAAATACAGCATTCAGAATGCTATTATTTATGATTATTTTCAAGATCATTGGATTCCTTTTGATGAGGTTATGGCGAAAATTCCATATCGAGTTTCCAATCCGGTTCAGTTTTTGAAAGTAAATAATCATCTGGAAGTTTCCGATAGTACATATATGTATTTTTTGAATATATCAGATCGGTTGTTTGTGGGAAATGTAGCTCCGTTTGATTATGTTAGGACACAAATACAAAGTATGCTGGTGAATAAACGAAAAATTGATTATTTGCGAGAGTTTGGAGATAATTTGTATCTTGACGCGGTGAGAAATGGTTCCGTTAAGTTTGTTACAGAATAAAATAATATAGTGATGATAAAGAAAAAGTTGTTTGTAGGAATTATTTCTGTATTTGCAGCAGTGACTGCTGTTGCGCAGAAAAATGTTATTGATGAAGTTATATGGGTGGTCGGTGATGAGGCTATTCTACGTTCTGATGTGGAGAATCAACGTCTTTATATGCAAAATGAAGGAGTTCGTTTCGAAGGCGATCCGTATTGTTTCATTCCGGAACAGCTTGCGGTTCAAAAGCTATTTCTGAGTCAGGCGAAAATTGATAGTATTTATGCTGATGAGAGTGCTGTACTACGTGTTGTGGACAGATGGGTCAATGTGGCGATTCTTCAGGTTGGATCTAAGGAGAAATTGGAAGAATATATGGGAGGTAAGAGATTATCTCAGATCAAAGAAGAGCGCAAGAAAGTTGTCCGTGAGCAGCAGGTGGTGGAAGAGATGCGGAAGAAGATTGTCGGCGATATAAGGTTGACCCCGTCGGATGTGCGAAAATATTTCAATCAGATATCAAAGGATAGTCTGCCGATGATACCAGCGACTGTTGAGGTTGAGATCGTTACAATGGAACCTAAAATACCGATAGAAGATATAGACGTGATTAAAGCGAGACTTAGAACTTTCACCGAACAGATAAATAACGGTGAATATTCTTTTTCAACACTGGCGCGTCTTTATTCGGAAGATATGGGATCGGCATTGAATGGAGGAGAGACAGGGTTCATGTCGAAAATAGAGTTAGCTCCGGAATATGCGAATGTGGCATTTAGTCTGAATGATCCCAGTAAGATATCTAATATTGTCGAAACGGAATATGGATATCATATTATACAATTGATAGAGAAACGGGGCGATCGCATAAATGCCCGCCACATTCTGTTGCGTCCAAAAGTTTCGGAACAGGAAATAGGTAAGGCTATTGAGCGCTTAGATACATTATATACTGATATTAACGCCGGAAAGCTGACTTTTGAAGAAGCGGCGACCTATTTTTCTTCAGATAAAGATACGCGCAATAATAAAGGATTGATGGTTAATCAGAATGAAGAAGGAAGGAATTTCAGTACTCCTAAGTTTGAGATGGAAGAATTGCCTCAGGGTATGGGAGTCATTGTCGATAAAATGGGAGTAGGAGAGATTTCCAAACCATTCAGAATGAAAAATACTGCGCAAAAAGATGTTGTTGCGATCGTGAAACTTAAGTCACGGATTAGCGCTCATCAGGCGAATGTATCGGACGATTATCAGGCATTAAAGAGTTTGGTCGAAAATAGAAAGAGCGAGGAGATCATTAATGACTGGATCGTAGGCAAGCAAAAGTCTACTTTCATACGAATAGCTGATGGCTGGCGTGAATGCGATTTCAAGTATCCGGGATGGATTAAAGAATGAAATATTTTAGGACATTTATATTTATTGCATTGTTGTCGGGTTTTTGTTTTTCAATAGCCCGTGCACAGGAACATTCGCCGGATTCTGTTCGGAAATCGAAAGTGCGTCTGGAGCATACGGATATACAATCTTTCAATAAAAATATAAATGATCAGCGTCAGGTGTTGACCGGAAATGTTGTTTTTCGCCATGATAGCTCCTATATGTATTGCGATAGTGCCTACTTTTATGAGCAGGATCTTTCTTTAGAGGGATTTGGACGGGTTCGGTTGGAGCAAGGAGATACCTTGTTTGTCTATGGAGATTATCTTTTCTATGATGGCAATCTGGAATTGGCGCAGATACGTCGTAATGTTCGTATGGTTAATATCCAGAAGGATACTTCGGAGGTCATACTATATACCGACAGTTTAGATTATAATCGCCAGACGGATATCGGATATTATTTCGACGGAGGACGCATTGTTGACGCGGAAAATGAGTTAGTGTCGGTTTATGGTCAATATTCTCCCGGGACTAAAATTGCCGTGTTTAATGATAGCGTACGTTTGACAAATCCGAACTTTATTCTTTATTCCGATACTCTGGAATACAGTACGGAAACAAAGGTCGCGACAATATTAGGGCCTTCTGTTATAGAATCGGATAGTGGTGTCATTTATTCTTCCAGAGGATGGTATAATACACAGGAGAATACATCGTTATTACTTGATCGTTCGGAAGTGTTGTCCGGAAATCGGTTTTTAACGGGTGATTCTCTTGTTTATGATAAGGGCATCGGCATCGGAAAAGCCTTTGGAGATATGAGTATTCGTGACACGGCACAAAAAATGATCCTGACAGGACATTACGGATATTATGAAGAAATGACGGACTATGCATTTGCTACGGATAGCGCCTCCGCGATTGAATATTCACAGGGTGATACATTATTTCTTCATGCTGACACATTAGAGCTTGTAACGATTGATTCTACATCACGAATTCTTCGTGCGTTTATGGGAGTTCGATTCTACCGGTTTGACATACAGGGTATTTGTGATTCAATGCGTTTTAATACAAAGGATTCGATACTGTATATGTACGGAAATCCTGTTTTATGGAATGAAGGCCAGCAACTTTTCGGCGATACGATCATTATTTATATGGCCGACAGTACGATTGATCATGTGCATGTTCCGACATCCGCGTTTGTTGTTCAGGAGGTTTCTCCCGGATATTATAATCAGCTTAGCGGAAATGATTTGAAAGCTTATTTTAAAGGAAAGGATATAGAACATATTGATATTGATGGTAATGCGGAATCTATTTTTTATCCGTTGGAAAAAGACAGCTCAATGGTTGGTCTTAATTATACTCAAAGTTCTTATTTGTCAATATGGTTTGAAGAAGGGAAACTTGACAGATTAAAAATATGGCCCAGTCCTACCGGGAAAATGGTACCGATACCCGACTTGACGCCGGAGCAGAAAACGTTAAAGAAATTTGCATGGTATGGAGATCTCCGTCCTACCGATAGGCACGATATATTTCGTTTTTATAGATCTCGAAAGGAATCTGAAGAGGTGAATGTTGAAGGTGATCAGTCATTAGACATTGAAGAACAAGAACACCAGCCAGATGAGAATAAAGTGGTGGAAGATGAGGTTCTTTCGGATTTTTGATGTATTTTTGTTTATTCATTTAACTAAAGTTTATGGGATTATTTTCTTTTTATAATGTGCGTAAGCCACGCCAATTTGAACACACGCCAATTTATTTTGACCCGCGTAAAGAGGCTCTGGAAAAGCGTATCCATAAGGTGAAAGCGGAGATGGGGGTTGAAGATCTTGATCCGGAGCAACGCAAGGAGGCTATCAGAGGTAGTTTCATCGAAGGGACTACTCACTTGAAGAAAAGCAAAAATAAAGGAGATGATATTCGTCGTCGTATGTATAAGAATATGCGTCTTATTCTTATAGCGGCGATATTGGGATTTGTTTTGTGGTATTTCTTTTTGAAATAAGGATTGATGAGCGATATAATTCACTTGCTTCCTGATCATATAGCCAATCAGATCGCTGCCGGCGAGGTGATTCAACGGCCGGCTTCCGTTGTGAAGGAGTTGATGGAGAACTCAGTAGATGCCGGGGCGGAAAGTATAACCGTAAATATAAAAGATGCAGGGCGTACACTTGTTCAGATTATTGATGATGGAAAAGGGATGAGTGAAACGGATGCCCGCATGGCATTTGAGCGTCACGCAACATCGAAAATTTCTACGGTAGAAGATTTGTTCTCTCTTCATACGATGGGCTTTCGCGGCGAAGCGCTGGCTTCGATAGCGGCGGTGGCACAAGTGGAACTTCGTACCAAGATAGAAGATAGTGATGTCGGTACAATCTTGTCCGTTTCCGGATCTGTGCTTGACACTGTGGCGCCTGAAGCTTGTAATAAGGGGAGTGTTTTTTCTGTAAAAAATCTTTTTTATAATGTTCCGGCACGCCGCAAATTTTTGAAATCGAACGAAACGGAATTTCGACATATTCTGACAGAATTTGAGCGTGTAGCGTTGGTTCATCCGCAGATTTCATTCACCCTGCATCATAATGATTCGGTTGTATTTGAATTACCGGCTTGTGGACTCAGGCAACGCATAATCGATGTGTTTGGGAAAGGAATGAACCAGAAATTATTGTCTGTGGATGCTGATACATCATTGGTTGATGTGCGTGGATTTGTAGGGCGCCTTGACTCGGTGAAGAAGCGAGGCTGTCTGCAGTATTTTTTTGTAAACGGGCGATACATGCGTCATTCATATTTTCATAAAGCGGTGATGCAGGCGTATGAACAGATGATTCCAACCGGTGAGATGCCGGACTATTTTATCTATTTCACACTCGACCCTTCAACAATAGATGTAAATATCCATCCGACGAAGACGGAAATAAAGTTTGAAAATGAACGGCCTATATGGCAGATTCTTTTTTCTGCAGTACGTGAAGCCCTGGCGAAATCCAATTCGGTACCTTCCATCGATTTTGATACGGCAGAGGTCATCGATATTCCTGTCTATAATCCGTTAAAAGATAATAGTGCGAATATTGCTCCCCCTAAAATTCAGGTAAATAAAGATTATAACCCTTTTCGGGATATAGCGGGGGGAAATCCTTCTGAAAACTGGAAAGACTTATATGAGGGATTTGAAAATGAGCGGGCAATGGTTTCTTTGCCGGATCGGGAATTGTGGTCGAAAAATATGGGTGACGAGGAGGTCTCTGTGCCGTCCGACGGGGATGTTTTTGCATCGGGAATATCTTTCTCCAATTCGGAAGAGGCACTTTTTTCGGAGATTTCAAATCCGTGCTTTCAATACAAAAACTGTTATGTCATTACACCCTTGAAGTCCGGACTTGTTATCATTGACCAACATCGCGCGCATGTGCGCATATTATATGAGAAATATTTAGGGGATATAAATCGTTGTTGTTCGGCCTCGCAGAAATTGTTATTTCCGGAGATTGTCGAGTTTACTGCAACAGAGACCTCATTGTTGTCGTCATTGAAAGATGAAATAAGATATTTAGGGTTTGATCTTGCTTATATGGGGGGAAACAGTTATGCTATACATGCGGTACCCGCTGATATATCCGGAGGAAATCCGGTTGAGCTTGTCAAAAGTGTTGTTGCCGCTGCTATAGAAAGCGGAGCCGGCACAGCAGAAAAACAATCGGAAAAAATGGCTTTGTCTCTTGCGAAAGCGACAGCAATACGTTCCGGAAAAACACTTACAACAGAAGAAATGGATGTTTTAGTCGCATCTCTTTTTGCGATAGAAGCGAATGGTATAACCCCGGAAGGACTTCCGGTACTGACTATTCTAACGGATGAAGAATTATCGAAAAGAATGTAAAAAGTAGGGAGGCGATTGGATGCGGATAACTTTTTCGTAAAAAAAAGCATAAAAAAGTTGTTCGTATTAAAAAAGTCCGTATCTTTGCACCCCCGTAAAGTGGGAAAAAGTGGATTTTATAATAGAATTAAAATAGTAGAAAAATGCCTACAATTCAACAATTAGTAAGAAAAGGAAGAGAGAGATTGGTTATTAAGGGAAAATCTCCGGCCTTGGATGCATGCCCTCAGAGAAGGGGTGTATGTGTTCGTGTATATACTACAACGCCGAAGAAACCGAACTCTGCCATGCGTAAAGTTGCCCGTGTTCGTCTGACGAATCACAAAGAGGTGAACTCTTATATTCCGGGAGAAGGTCACAATTTGCAGGAACACTCAATCGTTATGGTGCGTGGTGGTCGTGTGAAAGATTTACCGGGAGTACGTTATCATATTGTTCGCGGAACTTTGGATACAGCAGGTGTTGCAAGTCGTACGCAGCGCCGTTCGAAATACGGAGCGAAGCGTCCGAAGCCGGGTGCAGCAGCTGCAGCAGCTAAACCAGGAGCTAAGAAAAAGTAATCTTGGAAATAAAAAGAGAATTATTTTAGAATTTATAAATTTATAAATCTGTTTTAGTTATTTGGATATTTGATTTTTGATAAGATGAAGGTTGAGTAAATAGCTCGGTGGAGCCGTTGAAGACAATATTAAATCAGCAACCAAAAAACAAGGACGAAATTTTAAAAACAAAATGAGAAAAGTAAAGCCAAAGAAACGCCAGATTCTACCGGATCCGGTGTACGGTGATACAAGGGTTACAAGATTTGTAAACCACTTGATGTTTGACGGTAAGAAAAATACCGCGTTCGAAATATTTTATTCCGCTTTGGATAATGTAAAGGCAAAGTTGCCTAATGAAGAAAAGTCAGCGCTCGAAATCTGGAAGTTCGCGCTCGAAAATATTACTCCTCAGATAGAAGTTAAGTCTCGCCGTGTAGGTGGGGCAACTTTTCAAGTACCTACAGAGATCCGTCCGGATCGTAAGGAGTCTATTTCAATGAAAAATTTAATTGAATATGCCCGCAAACGCGGTGGCAAATCGATGTCAGATAAGTTGAGTGCAGAAATCGTAGATGCGTTCAATAGCCAGGGTGGTGCATACAAACGTAAGGAAGATATGCATCGTATGGCTGAAGCGAACCGTGCTTTTGCTTATTTCCGTTTTTAATAATTAATAAAGAAAAGAAAGAAATAAGATGAGCAAAGCTGACGAAATGTTGAAATATACGAGAAATATCGGTATCATGGCACATATTGATGCCGGTAAAACTACAACTTCCGAACGTATTCTTTTTTATACAGGTCTTACTCATAAGATCGGTGAGGTGCATGACGGAGCTGCTACTATGGACTGGATGGAGCAAGAGCAGGAGCGTGGTATTACAATTACATCTGCTGCAACTACTACTTTCTGGAATTACAATAATGATAAATATAAGATTAACTTGATAGATACTCCGGGACACGTTGACTTTACAGTTGAAGTTGAACGTTCTTTGCGTATTCTTGATGGTGCTGTAGCGGCATTTTGTGCTGTCGGAGGTGTAGAGCCTCAGTCAGAGACAGTATGGCGTCAGGCAGATAAATATAATGTGCCGCGTATCGGTTATGTGAATAAGATGGACCGTTCGGGCGCAAACTTTTTTGAGGTGGTACGCCAGCTGAGAGATGTGCTGGGTGCGACCCCTTGTCCTATACAGATTCCTATTGGCGCGGAAGAAAAATTTAAAGGCGTTGTTGATTTGGTTACGATGAAGGCTATCTTGTGGCATGATGAAGCCATGGGTGCTGAATATGACGTGGAAGAAATTCCGGCGGATGTACTTGATGAAGCGAAGGAATGGCGTGATAAAATGCTTGAAACGATCGCAGAGTGTGATGATGTTATCATGGAAAAATACTTTGAAGATCCTTCAACCATTACAGAAGATGAAATTCGTACGGCAATTCGCAAAGGAACATTGTCAATGGCAATAAATCCGATGATCTGTGGTTCTTCTTTCAAAAATAAGGGAGTACAGACATTGCTTGACGCTGTTTGCTCTTACTTGCCGAGTCCGTCAGATACTCCTGCGATTGAAGGGCATGATCCGGATGATTCGGAAAAAGTGATCACGAGAAAGCCAATTCCGGAAGAACCTTTGACTGCATTGGCATTTAAGATCGCAACGGATCCGTATGTAGGACGTTTATGCTTCTTCCGTGTTTATTCGGGTGAACTAAATGCGGGATCTTATGTGTTGAATGTTCGTTCGGGAAAAAAGGAACGTATCTCTCGTTTATTCCAGATGCATTCAAGCAAACAGAACCCGATGGAGAAAATCGGTTGTGGTGATATAGGTGCTGGCGTAGGATTCAAAGATATACGTACCGGTGATACTTTGTGTGATGAAAACCATCCGATTGTATTAGAGTCTATCGAATTCCCGGATCCTGTGATCGGTGTTGCGGTAGAGCCTAAAACTCAGAAGGATATGGATAAATTGGGTACAGGCTTGTCTAAATTGGCAGAAGAGGATCCGACATTCCGTGTTGAAACAAATGAGGACACCGGGCAAACGATTATTCGTGGTATGGGTGAACTTCATCTTGAGATTATTGTCGACCGTTTACGTCGTGAATTCAAAGTTGAATGTAACCAGGGACGTCCTTTGGTTTCCTATAAAGAAGCTATTACTCAGACCGTAGATTTGCGTGAAGTTTATAAGAAACAATCCGGGGGGCGTGGTAAATTTGCTGATATCATTGTGAGTGTAGGGCCTGCAGATCCTGATTTTGAAGGTCATTTGCAATTTGTTGATGAAGTAAAAGGTGGTAACGTACCAAAAGAATATATCCCGTCTGTGCAGCACGGATTTGCGAAAGCGATGAATAATGGTGTTCTTGCCGGGTACGCGCTTGATAAACTGAAGGTCGTATTGAAAGACGGTTCTTATCATGCTGTCGACTCAGACCAGTTGTCTTTTGAGATTTGTGCTATTCAGGCATTCAAGAGTGCATCTATAAAAGCTGGTCCTGTTTTGATGGAGCCTATCATGAAGATCGAAGTAGTAACTCCGGAAGAAAGTATGGGTGATGTTATCGGTGACTTGAACAAACGTCGCGGGCAGGTAGAAGGAATGGAGTCAAGCCGTACGGGTGCACGTATCGTAAAAGCGAAAGTGCCTTTGGCAGAAACATTCGGTTATGTTACGGCGTTACGTACGATTACGTCGGGACGTGCTACTTCTTCCATGCAGTTTTCACATTATGAACAAGTTTCATCTTCAATAGCTAAGCAGGTATTGACTGAAATGCAGGGACGTGTTGATCTGATCAAATAATTAAACAATAATAATATGAGCCAGAAAATCAGAATTAAACTAAAATCTTACGATTATTCATTGGTCGACAGATCATCTGAAAAAATCGTTAAGACTGTAAAGGCTACCGGTGCTGTGGTAAGCGGACCGATTCCTCTTCCAACGCATAAGCGTATATTTACAGTAAACCGTTCAACTTTTGTGAACAAGAAGTCACGTGAGCAATTCGAATTGTCTTCTTACAAGAGATTGATCGATATTTACAGTTCAACACCCAAAACGGTTGATGCTCTAATGAAATTAGAATTGCCAAGTGGTGTAGAAGTCGAGATTAAAGTATAAGCCGTAGGGTAAAACCTACAGGCTGTTTTATGAAAAATTTAAATTATAAGTGAAATGCCAGGATTATTAGGAAAGAAAATCGGAATGACATCCGTATTCAGTGCCGAGGGAAAAAATCTTCCATGCACTGTTATCGAAGTAGGTCCTTGTGTTGTTACGCAGATTAAAACTGAAGAAAAAGACGGTTATAAGGCTGTTCAGTTGGGTTTCCAGGAAAAGAAGGAGAAACATACGACAAAGCCCGAAGCTGGTCATTTTAAGAAAGCAAGCGTAGCTCCGCAAAGATACTTGGCCGAGTTCAAGAATTTTGAAACCGAGTATAAACTCGGAGATGTGATCACAGCGGAATTTTTAAATGATACCGCATACGTTGATGTTGTGGGTACATCTAAAGGTAAAGGATTTCAGGGAGTTATGAAGCGTCACAACTTTGGTGGTGTTGGTGAGATAACACACGGTCAGAGCGACCGTCAGCGTAAACCAGGTAGTATCGGCGCGTGTTCGTATCCTGCGAAAGTATTCAAAGGCACTCGTATGGGTGGCCAGATGGGGAACGTGCGTGTGACGGTTCAGAATCTGCAAGTGATAAAAGTGTTGCCGGAGCAAAACCTGTTGATGGTAAAAGGTTCAGTACCCGGTGCAAAAGGTTCAATCTTATTAATAGAAGTATAAGGAAATGAAACTGAGCGTATTAAATAAAAAAGGAGAGGATACAGGAAGAACTGTTACTCTCAACGATGCGGTTTTTGGAATTGAACCGAACGATCATGCTATATATCTGGATGTGAAGCAACATTTGGCGAACAAACGTCAGGGAACTCATAAATCCAAAGAGAGAAGTGAAATTACGGGAAGTACCCGGAAGCTTATTCGTCAGAAAGGTGGCGGAGGTGCGCGCCGTGGTGATATTAAATCTCCTGTATTGGTTGGTGGAGGCCGTGTATTTGGTCCGAAACCGCGCGATTATAGCTTTAAACTGAATAAGAAAGTAAAGGCATTGGCGCGTAAGTCAGCTCTTTCATACAAAGCAAAAGAGAATGCGATAACGGTCATTGAAGATTTTGTGATGGATGCTCCGAAAACAAAAGACTTTGTTACATTCGTGAAGGATATGAAGCTGGATGGAAAGAAGGTGCTTTTGGTATTGCCGGAAAATAATAAATTCGTATATTTGTCGGCTCGAAATCTGAAATCTGCAAGTGTAGTAACTGTTTCCGAACTGAATACATATAAAGTTCTGGATGCGGCAAACTTGCTTATTACAGAGAGCTCTATAGCTATAATAGAAGAAACTTTAAAAGCATAAGGAGGTAACATTATGGGAATTATTATTAAACCAATCGTAACGGAAAAACAGACGGCAATTACGGAAAAAACTCCTAACCGTTTTGGATTCCGCGTTTCTCCGAAAGCGAACAAGTTAGAGATTAAGCAGGCTATAGAAGCTATGTATAATGTGACTGTGATTGATGTAAATACGATGAAATATTCCGGTAAAATGAAAAGCCGTTATACGAAATCGGGCGTAATCACTGGTCGTCAGGATTCATACAAAAAAGCAATAGTAACATTGAAAGAAGGAGAGATAATCGACTTCTTCAGCAATATTTGATTTAAGAGATGGGAATACGTAAATTGAAGCCCACAACCCCGGGGCAAAGACACAAAATTATCGGTGCATTTGATAAAATCACTGCAAGTACACCGGAGAAATCTCTTGTAGTAGGTAAAAGCCGCTCAGGTGGTCGTAATAATACCGGTAAGATGACGATGCGTTATCTTGGTGGTGGTCACAAGCGCAAATACAGATTTATCGACTTCAAGAGAAGTAAAGATGGCGTTCCTGCAACAGTGAAATCGATTGAGTACGATCCAAACCGTACCTCTCGTATCGCGTTGTTGTATTATGCAGACGGAGAAAAGAGTTATATCGTTGCTCCGAACGGATTGGAAGTCGGCCAAACAGTGATGTCAGGAAGCAATGCAGCTCCTGAGGTTGGAAATACGTTACCAATGCAGAATATACCTGTAGGTACAATTATCCATAATGTAGAGCTTCGTCCCGGTCAGGGAGCAAAACTCGTGCGTTCGGCAGGAGCTTTTGCACAATTGACTTCAAGAGAAGGAAGCTATGTGATTATTAAAATGCCTTCCGGAGAAACACGGAAGATTTTATCTGCCTGTAAAGCGACTATCGGAAGCGTGGGTAATTCAGACCATGCACTTGAGAAATCAGGAAAAGCCGGTCGTTCAAGATGGCTGGGACGTCGTCCTCGTAACCGTGGTGTTGTAATGAACCCGGTTGATCACCCGATGGGTGGTGGTGAAGGACGTGCAACAGGAGGACATCCTCGTTCGCGCAAAGGCTTGTATGCTAAGGGATTGAAGACAAGAGCTCCGAAGAAATCTTCTTCACGCTATATCGTTGAGAAAAGGAAAAAGTAAACTGATTAATTGAAAGAAAACTATGAGTCGTTCATTAAAGAAAGGTCCGCACATCAATGTAAAGCTGGAGAAGAAAGTTTTAGCTATGAATGAATCGGGCAAAAAAGCAGTAGTAAAGACATGGGCACGCGCGTCTATGATCTCACCGGATTTCGTGGGACATACGATTGCTGTTCATAATGGGAATAAATTTATTCCGGTGTTTGTCACCGAGAATATGGTAGGTCACAAATTAGGGGAATTTTCGCCAACGCGTTCTTTCCGCGGCCATGCCGGTAAAAAATAATTAGACTATGGGTGCAAGAAAAAGAATATCAGCAGAGGCAAGAAAAGAAGCTCTTAAGAGCGTTTCTTTTGCGAAATTGAATAATGTGCCGAGTTCACCCCGTAAGATGCGTCTTGTGGTGGATATGATCCGTGGTATGGAAGTATTTCGTGCGTTAGGCGTTTTGAAATATTCAAATAAAGAAGCTGCGGCTAAAGTAGAAAAATTGCTTCGTTCGGCAATTGCCAATTGGGAGCAAAAAAATGAGCGTAAAGCCGAAAGCGGAGAGTTGTATGTGACATCAGTAAATGTGGACTGTTCAACAACGTTGAAACGTATGCGTCCCGCGCCGCAAGGTCGTGGTTACCGTATCCGTAAACGTTCGAACCACGTTACTTTGTTTGTTGATACGAAAGCCGTTGTGAAGGGTACAGAAAATAATAAAGAAAGTCAAAATTAATTGCAGATGGGACAAAAAGTTAATCCGATTAGTAATCGTTTAGGAATTATCCGTGGATGGGATTCCAATTGGTATGGCGGAAAGAATTATGGCGACATGTTGTTGGAAGACAGCAAGATCCGTAATTATCTGAATGCCCGTCTTGCAAAGGCAAGTGTGTCACGTATCGTGATCGAGCGTACACTGAAGTTGATTACCATAACCGTGTGTACATCACGTCCTGGTATCATCATTGGAAAGGCTGGTTCTGAGGTTGACAAACTGAAAGAAGAGTTGAAAAAGATCACTGATAAGGAGGTGCAGATCAACATCTTTGAAATTAAGCGTCCGGAATTGGATGCGGTGATTGTGGCAAGTAATATTGCCCGTCAGTTGGAAGGTAAGATTGCATATCGTCGTGCAGTGAAGATGGCTATCGCTTCAACGATGCGCATGGGAGCCGAAGGTATAAAAGTACAGGTATCAGGTCGTTTGAACGGAGCTGAAATGGCCCGTTCGGAAATGTATAAAGAAGGTCGTACACCGCTTCATACATTCCGCGCTGATATTGATTATGCTTTGGCGGAAGCTCTGACAAAAGTAGGCCTTTTGGGTATCAAGGTTTGGATTTGTCGTGGCGAAGTATATGGCAAGAAAGATCTTGCTCCTTCATTTACAGCGTCTAAAGACTTCGGTGGAGGACGTAAAGGAGGAGAAAGAGATCGGGATAACCATAGTCGCGGAGACAAACCTTTCAAGAGAAAAAGGGGAGAGAGAGACAACAGAGAAAAGGCGAATCGTTAAAATATAAAAGTTAGGAATTATGTTACAACCTAAAAAAGTAAAATACAGAAGGCCGATGAAGGGCCGTGCGAAAGGCCTTGCCCAAAGAGGGAACCAGTTGGCTTTCGGTTCGTTCGGCATCAAATCGTTAGGTACAATATGGCTTACAGGTCGTCAGCTTGAGGCTGCGCGTGTGGCGGTAACAAGATATATGCAACGTCAGGGACAAGTTTGGCTTCGGGTTTTTCCGGATAAGCCGATTACAAAGAAACCGGCCGATGTGCGTATGGGTAAAGGTAAGGGAGATCCGGAAGGCTTTGTTGCTCCGGTAACACCAGGTCGTATGATATTTGAGATTGAAGGGGTACCTTTTGCAATAGCAAAAGAAGCATTGCGCCTTGCTGCACAAAAGCTTCCTGTTATAACAAAATTTGTGGTACGTCGCGATTATGACATTAAAAATGAAAATGCGTAAGAGTTATGAAGAATGCAGAAGTAAAAGGTCTTAGTACCAAAGAATTGAAGGAAAGAGCGAATGCGGAGGCAGCTTCTTTAGACCAAATGAAGATCAATCACAGCATCTCACCATTGGATAGTCCTGCAAAAATCAAACAATTACGCAGAACAGTCGCCCGCCTGAAAACGGAGCTACGTCAAAGAGAAGAACAAACAAATAATTAATGAGCCTGATGGAAACGAGAAATTTAAGAAAAGAAAGAACAGGTGTTGTCCTAAGCAATAAGATGGAGAAAAGCATCGTGGTTGCTGTGAAATGGAAAGAAAAACACCCTATTTACGGTAAATTCGTAAATAAGACAAAAAAATATCATGCTCACGATGAGAAAAATGATTGCAACATCGGTGATACGGTGAAAATTATGGAAACACGTCCGTTGAGTAAAACAAAAAGATGGCGTTTGGTTCAAATAATCGAAAGGGCTAAGTAAGATGATACAACAAGAATCAAGATTAGTAGTAGCGGATAACAGTGGCGCAAAAGAAGCTATGTGTATTCGCGTATTGGGAGGAACTCGCAGACGTTATGCTTCTGTAGGTGATATTATCGTTGTTACGGTTAAGAACGTGATTCCGGCGAGTGAATTGAAAAAAGGTACGGTATCGAAAGCGATTATCGTTCGTACGAAAAAAGAAATACGCCGTCAGGACGGGTCTTATATTCGTTTTGATGATAATGCGTGTGTACTGTTAAATCAGGCGGGTGAGATCCGTGGTAGCCGTATATTTGGTCCGGTTGCTCGTGAACTTCGCGCAACGAATATGAAAATAGTATCATTAGCACCTGAAGTGCTTTAATTTGTAAACAGTTATTGTGATGAGTAAATTACACATAAAAAAAGGCGATATCGTTTATGTAAATGCTGGCGAAGACAGGGGCAAGACCGGACGTGTACTGAAAGTACTCGTTGAGGATAAGCGCGCCGTCGTCGAAGGTGTTAACATGGTAACGAAACACGCGAAGCCAAATGCGAAAAATCCGCAGGGCGGAAGAGAAACAACAGAGGCTTCCATTCATATTTCAAACCTGAATCCGGTTGATCCGAAATCAGGAAAGCCTACACGTGTTAAACGTGAGAAGAATGAAAAGAGTGGCAAGATAGTACGTTATGCTAAAAGATCTGGGGAGGAATTGAAGTAATGAGTACAGCAGCAATGAAACAGGATTATAGGGAACGTATCGTTCCTGCCCTGAAGAGTGAATTCGACTACAAATCGGTTATGCAAGTGCCCGTTTTGGAGAAGATTGTGATAAACTTAGGCTTGGGAATAGCTACAGCCGATAAGAAAATTATTGATGTGGCAATTGATGAATTGACTACTATTACCGGACAAAAAGCTATTGCTACTTTTTCTAAGAAAGATATTTCGAACTTCAAACTGCGTCGTAAGATGCCTATTGGAGTGATGGTTACATTGCGTCACGAAAAAATGTATGAGTTTCTGGAACGCCTTGTTCGTGTTGCTCTTCCTCGTATTCGTGACTTTAAAGGTATTGAAAGTAAGCTTGACGGACGTGGTAATTATACGCTCGGTATTCAGGAGCAGATCATTTTCCCTGAAATAAATATTGATAATATTACTAAAATATTGGGAATGAATATTACCTTTGTGACCTCTGCGAAAACAGATGAAGAGGGTTTTGCCTTGCTGAGAGAGTTTGGTTTGCCCTTTAAGAACGTAAAAAAGAATTAAAATATGGCAAAAGAATCAATGAAGGCTCGTGAAGTAAAAAGAGCCAAATTAGTAGCGAAATACGCCGCAAAAAGAGCGCAGTTGAAAGCTGAGGGCAATTATGAAGAATTACAATCTTTGCCTAAAAACGCTTCACCTGTTCGCTTGCATAACCGCTGCAAAATCACCGGTCGTCCGAAAGGCTATATGCGTCAATTTGGAATTTCACGTATACAATTTCGTGAAATGGCTTCGAATGGACTGATCCCCGGTGTAAAGAAAGCCAGTTGGTAAGATTAAAATAGTGTTTAATTAAATATTGTCCCGTAGTCGGGATCAATTTAATCGTAAAAAAAATGACAGATCCTATTGCAGATTATTTAACGAGATTGCGTAATGCAATCAAGGCGCAGCACAGAGTCGTAGACGTGCCGGCGTCTAATTTGAAAAAAGAGATCACAAAGATCCTTTTTGACAAAGGCTACATTCTTAATTTTAAGTTTGTAGATGAGGGTCCTCAAGGCACAATCAAGGTTGCTTTGAAGTATGATCCAGTGAATAAAGTAAACGCGATTAAGAAGCTTCAACGAGTTTCTAGTCCGGGTTTGCGTCAATATACGGGATACAAAGAAATTCCCCGTGTATTAAATGGATTGGGTATTGCTATTCTTTCTACTTCGAAAGGCGTGATGACTGATAAAGAAGCGCGTGATCTGAAGATCGGTGGTGAAGTATTATGTTTTGTCTATTAATGTGAGGAGGAAAGTAGAATGTCAAGAATTGGAAAATTACCCGTACAGATACCGTCGGGCGTTACTATCGCTCAAAAAGACGGAATTGTGACAGTGAAAGGGCCAAAAGGTGAGCTGTCACAGAGTGTTAATCCGGAGATTAAAGTGAATGTAGATAATGGCGTGTTGTCTGTGGAAAGATCGTCAGATGAGAGACATCATCGTGCGCTTCACGGACTTTATCGTTCATTGATAAATAATATGGTAATTGGAGTTTCCGAAGGTTACAAGAAACAGCTTGAGCTTGTTGGTGTAGGTTATCGTGCATCAAATACAGGACAACTATTAGAACTTTCACTTGGTTTTACTCATAATATATATCTTGAGTTGCCAAAGGAAATCGTGCTTGAAACGAAATCGGAACGTAATAAAAACCCGTTGATTATTCTTGAATCGGCTGACAAGCAGTTGCTGGGTCAGGTTTGTTCAAAAATCCGCTCGTTCCGTATGCCTGAACCTTATAAAGGAAAAGGTATCAAGTTTGTGGGTGAAGTGATCAGAAGAAAATCAGGTAAATCTGCGGCTAAGTAATAAAGCCTCGTAAAAAGATATATTATGGTAACGAAAGAGTTAAGAAGATTAAAGATTAAGAAAAGCATTCGAGGTAAAGTTGCCGGAACAGCGGAACGTCCGCGTTTGACTGTTTTCAGAAGCAACAAGCAGATCTATGCACAGGTAATTAACGATGTAGATGGTAAGACAATTGCCGCTGCTTCATCATTAAAAATAGCCGACAAAGCACCTAAAAAAGAAATAGCTGCAAAGGTCGGAGAATTAATAGCTAAGAGCGCACAAGCGGCCGGTATTCAGTCGGTTGTTTTTGATCGTAACGGCTATTTGTATCATGGGAGAATTAAAGAATTGGCTGATGCCGCACGTAACGGTGGACTTAAATTTTAATGACAATGGCAATAAATAACAGAGTTAAATCTACAAACGATTTAGAATTAAAAGATAGATTAGTAGCAATCAACCGTGTTACGAAAGTAACAAAAGGGGGGCGTACTTTTACGTTCGCAGCAATTGTTGTTGTCGGTAACGAAGACGGTGTGATCGGTTGGGGCTTAGGAAAAGCCGGCGAGGTAACAACTGCCATTGAAAAAGGAGTAGAAGCAGCCAAAAAGAACTTGGTTAAGATACCTATTCATAAAGGAACAATTCCTCATGAACAGATTGCAAAATTCGGCGGAGCTGAAGTTTTACTTCGTCCGGCATCGGCAGGTACGGGAGTAAAAGCCGGTGGTGCGATGCGTGCCGTATTAGAGAGTGTGGGAGTGAAAGACGTACTTGCAAAATCGAAGGGTTCGTCAAATCCTCATAACTTAGTAAAGGCAACATTTGCTGCGTTGAACGAAATGAGAAGTCCTTTCATGGTCGCTCAAAACAGAGGCGTGTCGGTGGAGAAAGTGTTTAAAGGTTAAAAGGAGAATACGAATTATGGCAAAAATAAAAATTACACAGATTAAGAGCCGTATCGGCAGCCCGAAAGACCAAAAGAGAACTTTGGACGCGCTGGGTTTGACAAAAATGCACAAGACGGTAGAGCATGAATGTACTCCGTCGATAGAAGGCATGGTGAGGAAAGTGAAACATTTGGTTTCCGTAGAAAAATAATTAGTTACGAGTAAAAAAATAAAAAGATATGAATTTATCAAACTTAAAACCCGCAGAAGGTGCAACTAAAACCCGCAAAAGAATTGGTCGTGGACCAGGTTCGGGATTAGGTGGCACTTCAACAAGAGGTCATAAGGGTGCGAAGGCGCGTTCCGGCTACAAGAGCAAGGTCGGTTTTGAAGGAGGTCAGATGCCGTTGCAACGTCGTTTGCCGAAGTTTGGCTTCAAAAATATTAACCGTGTAGAGTATAAAGCGATTAATCTTTCTACCTTACAGAAAATGGCAGAAGAAAAGAGTATGTCAAAAATTGGTTTGGAAGAATTGATAAAAGCAGGTTTTATATCTTCTTCAGAGCTTGTTAAAATCTTAGCAAAAGGAGAATTGAAAGCGAAGATTGACGTTGAAGCTCACGCTTTTTCAAAAACGGCAGAGGCAGCAATCACTGCAGTAGGTGGAACAGCAAAAAAACTCTAATAAGTTATGAGAGTAGTTGATACAATTAAAAATATTTGGAAGATTGAGGATCTTAGAAAACGTATTCTTATCACAATGGGGTATGTTGCTATTTACCTGCTCGGAACCTATGTGGTTATTCCGGGTGTTGATCCGAAAGATCTGACAGGATTGGCGACTCAGACCCGTGGGGGGCTGATGGCGCTTTTAGATATGTTCTCTGGGGGAGCATTTTCTAAGGCTTCCATTTTTGCGTTAGGAATTATGCCTTATATCTCTGCTTCTATTGTTATGCAGTTGATGGCGATCGTGATTCCGTCTTTCCAAAAGATGCAACGTGAAGGTGAAAGCGGACGCAGAAAGATCAATCAGATAACGCGTTATCTGACAGTGGCGATATTGGTTGTCCAGGGCTTCGCGTATCTGACAAACCTTGATATGCAGATGAGGCAGATCGGAGCAACACTTCCTGCAGGGTTGTGGTTTAAGATTTCATCTATAATCATTATGGCTGCCGGTAGTATGTTTGTACTTTGGTTAGGTGAGCGTATAACAGATAAGGGTATTGGTAATGGTATTTCATTTATAATCATGGTAGGTATTATAAATCGTTTACCACGTGCTATCGTGGAAGAATTTACTTCACGAATGAATGAACAGGCTGGGGGATTAGTTATGTTCCTTTTGGAAATGTTGTTCCTTTTACTTGTTATCGCAGGGGCTATATTGCTTGTTCAGGGAACGCGTAAAGTTCCTGTACAATATGCGAAACGTATTGTCGGAAATAAACAGTATGGTGGTGCGCGTCAGTATATTCCACTGAAGGTTAATGCAGCTAATGTAATGCCTATTATTTTTGCACAGGCCATCATGTTTATTCCTATTACTGTTGTGGGGATGTTCAAAGGTGGAGAAGTCGGATCTTTTTGGCAGGCATTTATGAATAATACCGGCTTTTGGTATAATTTTGTGTTTGCAGCTTTGATCATTGCATTTACGTATTTCTATACCGCGATAACAATTAATCCGACACAGATGGCAGATGATCTGAAGCGTAACAACGGATTTATTCCGGGTGTTAAACCGGGAAAAGCAACGAAGGACTATTTAGATGGTATTATGGACAGAATCACATTGCCTGGGGCATTTTTCCTTGCTTTAGTGGCTATAATGCCTTCGTTTGCACAATTAGCCGGAGTTAGTATGGGATTTGCGCAATTCTTTGGCGGAACATCACTGCTAATTTTGGTTGGTGTGATACTTGATACTTTGCAACAGGTGGAGAGCCATTTGTTGATGCGTCATTATGATGGATTATTGAAATCCGGAAGAATTAAAGGACGCTCAGGTGCAGTTGCCGCGTATTAATAAATTATGATATATCTGAAGACAGATGAGGAGATTGAGTTGATGCGTGAAGCAAATCAGCTTGTCGGGAAAACTCTGGGAGAACTTGCAAAGCATATTAAACCGGGAGTTTCCACTCTTCAACTGGATCGAATGGCCGAAACATTTATACGTGATCATGGTGCGGTACCGGCATTTTTAGGATATGGAGGTTTTCCGAATTCCATTTGTGCATCGGTAAATGAGAATGTTGTTCATGGTATTCCATCGGATAAAACTATTTTAAAGGATGGCGATATCATTTCGATAGATTGTGGAACTGTAATAAATGGTTTTGTTGGCGACTCCGCTTATACATTTTGCATAGGTGAAGTTTCGGAGGAAACGAAAGCTTTGTTGCATGCAACAAAAGAAGCTCTTTATGAAGGAATTCGCGAAGCGCTTGTTGGCCATCGCGTGGGTGACATCGGCAGTGCGGTTCAGACATATTGTGAATCAAGAGGATATTCGGTTGTTCGGGAATTAGTCGGACATGGTATCGGACAAAAGATGCATGAAGAGCCTGAAGTTCCTAATTATGGACGAAGAGGGTATGGGCCATTGCTTAAAAGCGGAATGTGTATCTGTATTGAACCAATGATTAATATGGGTGCGCGTAATGTGGTTTTTGAACGGGATGGCTGGACCGTACGGACAAAGGATCATAAATATTCGGCACATTTCGAGCATTGTATCGCGATAAGGCCGGAGGGGCCACAGATATTATCATCATTTGATTATTTAGAGGAAATTGTAGGAAAGGATTTTTAATTATATGGCTAAACAAACAGCAATAGAACAGGACGGACTGATTGTCGAAGCATTATCAAATGCGATGTTTCGTGTTGAGTTGGAAAACGGACATGAGATAACAGCGCATATTTCGGGAAAAATGCGAATGCATTATATTAAAATTTTACCCGGAGATAAAGTGCGTGTAGAGATGTCTCCTTATGACTTGACAAAAGGTCGTATTGCGTTCAGATATAAATAAGGTAAATAATAAAAAATAAGAGATATGAAAGTAAGAGCATCTTTGAAAAAGCGTAGCCCTGAATGTAAAATTGTCAGGAGAAAAGGACGTTTGTATTTGATTAATAAGAAAAACCCGAAGTATAAACTACGTCAAGGGTAAGTGTCTATTGAGAGTTTTAAATAAATAATAAATATACTATGGCGATAAGAATAGTCGGAGTAGATTTGCCGCAGGAAAAGAGAGGAGAAATTGCCTTAACCTATATCTACGGAATAGGTCGTAGTGCGTCAAATTCGATTTTAGAAAAAGCTGGTATCAACAGAGATATCAAAGTGAAAGACTGGACAGATGACCAGGCAGCCAAAATTCGTGAGATTATTGGTGCGGAATACAAAGTAGAAGGTGATCTTCGTTCGGAGATACAGCTGAACATCAAACGTTTGATGGATATCGGTTGTTATCGTGGAGTACGTCATCGTATCGGACTTCCGGTAAGAGGACAAAGTACAAAGAACAATGCACGTACGCGTCGCGGAAAGAAGAAAACAGTTGCTAACAAGAAAAAAGCTACAAAATAATAATTGAATTATGGCAAAGAAAACAGTCGCAGCGAAGAAAAGAAAAGTAAAAGTAGATGCGTTAGGCGAAGCTCATATACATTCGTCGTTTAATAATATCATCATATCACTTACAAATGGTGACGGACAGGTGATAAGTTGGTCATCGGCCGGAAAAATGGGTTTCCGTAGTTCAAAGAAAAATACTCCTTATGCGGCTCAAATGGCTGCTCAGGACTGTGCTAAAGTAGCATTCGATCTGGGACTTCGTAAGGTGAAAGTTTATATTAAGGGGCCGGGTAACGGGCGTGAGTCTGCTATACGTACAATTCACAGTACTGGTATAGAGGTTACAGAGATTGTAGATGTGACACCGCTTCCGCACAACGGATGCCGTCCGCCTAAAAGAAGAAGAGTCTAATTAATTCATAATGATGAATTTCGGAAGTGTAAATAGATTGCATTCATCCTCTCGCAATCGCGGCTGCACTGCCCGGGGTTTACATAAATTTTAAAACACAAATAAAATGGCAAGATATACAGGCCCAAAAACAAAGATCGCTCGTAAGTTTGGTGAAGCCATATACGGTCCGGATAAAGTATTGTCGAAGAAGAATTATCCGCCGGGACAGCATGGTGCTAACCGTCGCCGGAAAACATCCGAATATGGAACACAGTTGCGCGAAAAACAAAAAGCAAAATACACTTATGGTGTATTGGAAAAACAGTTTAGAAACTTGTTTGAAAAAGCTTCACGCTCTAAAGGTATTACCGGTGAGGTGCTGTTGCAGTTGTTGGAAAGTCGTTTGGATAATATCGTATTTCGTCTTGGTTTAGCTCCGACACGTGATGCAGCTCGTCAATTGGTTTCTCACCGTCATATCACGGTTGATGGACGCGTAGTTAATATTCCTTCTTATTCTGTAAAACCGGGTCAGTTGGTTGGAGTACGCGAACGTTCCAAATCGATGGAGGTGATAGCAAATGCGCTTTCCGGTTTTAACCACAGCAAGTATCCGTGGATAGAGTGGGAACAGTCGTCTATGTGCGGCAAGCTTCTTCATCTTCCGGAAAGAGCAGATATTCCGGAGAATATAAAGGAACAGTTGATTGTAGAGTTGTATTCTAAATAACAAACTATGGCGATATTAGCATTCCAGAAACCCGATAAGGTATTAATGTTAGAAGCGGACGCGTTTTTCGGGAAATTTGAATTTCGTCCGTTGGAACCTGGTTACGGTATTACGATAGGCAATGCTTTGCGTCGTATTCTATTATCATCGTTGGAGGGTTATGCCATTTCTTCAGTGAAAATAGAAGGAGTAGAACATGAGTTTGCAACCATACCCGGTGTTCTTGAAGATGTGACAAATATCATTCTTAATCTGAAGCAGGTACGTTTCAAATATGAAGGTGAAGATGTCGATGAAGAGAAAGTAACAGTTTCTGTTGCAAAGAAAGAAGTATTTAAAGCCGGAGATATTAGCAAGCAGTTAACGGGCGGATTTGAAGTACTCAATCCTGACTTGGAAATATGCCATTTAGATCCGGGCGCATCGTTTCAGATTGAACTGACAATCAATAAGGGACGTGGTTATGTGCCGGCAGATGAACATGTACAATCATCCGATGTGCATGTAATATCCGTAGACTCTATTTATACTCCTATTCGTAATGTGAAATATACGGTTGAAAATTATCGTGTAGAACAAAAGACGGATTATGAAAAGTTGATCCTTGAGATTTCAACAGATGGTTCCATTCATCCGAAGGAAGCTCTGAAAGAAGCAGCTAAAATATTGATTTATCATTTTATGCTGTTTTCTGATGAAAAGATCGCAATGGAAACTGTTGATACCGATAATAATGAAGAGTTTGACGAAGAGGTGCTTCACATGCGTCAATTGCTTAAGACAAAGCTTTCAGATATGGATCTTTCGGTTCGTGCCCTGAATTGTTTGAAGGCAGCGGATGTTGAAACATTAGGTGAACTTGTTCATTATAATAAGAATGACTTGTTGAAGTTCCGTAACTTCGGTAAGAAATCACTCACGGAATTAGATGAGTTGCTTGAGGGATTAAACTTGTCATTTGGCATGGATATTTCAAAATATAAATTAGATAAAGAGTAACGATGAGACACAATAAGAAAATAAACCATTTAGGTCGTACAAGCTCGCATCGTCAGGCGATGCTTTCAAATATGGCATCATCATTGATTAAACATAAGCGTATTTTTACGACGACAGCAAAAGCGAAAGCTTTGCGTAAATATGTAGAACCGATGGTTACGAAGTCAAAAGAAGATACTACTCATTCACGTCGTATGGTATTCTCCCTTTTACAGGATAAAGTTGCTGTTACGGAATTATTTACTGTAGTTTCGCAGAAGGTAGGCGAACGTCCGGGTGGATATACCCGTATTATCAAAACGGGTAATCGTTTGGGAGATAACGCAGCAATGTGCTTTATTGAACTTGTTGACTTCAATGAAAATATGCTGAAAGAGACGAAGAAAGCCGCAAGCAAGACCCGCCGTTCACGCAGCAAGAAATCTGCAGAAGCAAAAGCTCCGACGACTAAAGAAGCGAAAGTTGCAGAAGAAGTGAAGTTGGCAAAGGTAGAGGCTCCGGCAGAAATAGCTACAGAACTTCCGGCAGAAGAACCTAAAGCTGAATAAATAAGTTTTGAGCTTTATATAAAAAAGGTATCTGGATTTTATCTAGGTACCTTTTTTAGTATTATCTAATCACTTATCGGAAGATGTTTCTTGAATGTTTCCTTGAATGATATCAGAGTTTCGGTGCGTGATAGGCCAAGAGGCTGAAGTTTGTTATGGATAATGTTTAATAAATGCTGATTGTTTTTCGCGTATATCTTTATAAACAGATCATATTGCCCTGTTGTATAATGGCATTCGACAACTTCGGGAATTTTCATTAATTCTTTTGTTACAACTGTGAACTGTTCCGGATTTTTAAGGTATATTCCCATATAGGCGCAGGTCTCATATCCAATCTTTTCGCTGTCTAATATGAATTCGGAACCTTTTATTACTCCGGCGTTTGTCAGTTTTTGTATACGTTGGTGAATGGCAGCACCTGACACGTTGCATTCCCGAGCCACCTCGAGGAACGGTTTACGTGCGTCATCAACTATTAAATTCAGGATCTTCCTGTCTAAATCATCTAACTCAAATTGTGCCATATTTGTATTTCTTTTGTGTTTATAACATCAAAGATAGTTGATTTTTTAATAAACAAAAAGAGAGTATGTTTTTTTTTGACATACCCTCTTTCCTTATTTTTAAATCAACTTTATTGTTGCTGCTTACCTCTTGGTTTGGCCGAATAGCTGATCTTTAATGCGTATGCTTCGCGAAGAGCCTGTTTTAAGTCTGTGATGATACCCATATTAGTTTCATAGTCACCTTTGATGGATGTTGTCATAAACGGTTGGTCTTCTTCTCTCATACTCGCTTTTTCCTGACCGATGTATGTTCCTACTTCTGATATTTCAGCAATCTGATCATTCAACTGAATACGTGTTTCATTTCCCATTTTGGCTATTAATTCCGGAGTATTAGGCTTTCCTACATAAATAAATGTAACCAAAGATTTTTTCTCTAATTTCTGGAGTTCTGTAGCCTGTGGAGAGCGAAACTGTACTTTCAGCGTTACTTCACGCATGGACGTGACCATCATGAAGAAGAACAAAATAGCAAATACCAAGTCAGGTAATGATGACGTATTCAATTCGGGCATTTCACGTCCGCCCGCTTTACTAAATTTTCCCATACTTAACTATTTCTTTTTTGCTTTATCACCATAAGTCTGAGGCTCGGCCTCCGATATTCTCTGTGGATAATATTTCATCACGGCTTTTCTTTCTTCCTCGCCCAAATCATTGAACCTCGTTCCGAATTGCTTTTTTGATATCACATCACGAAGTTCATTGTATGCTGCAGCCAGTTCGTTTTGTACATCAATGTATGTCTGATATTTTGTACCACGGTCACACTGCAAGGATATCAAATGGCTTTCTGTAATCATTTGTGTTCCAAAAAACGGAATATCTATAGGCTTCTTCTCCGGAAGGCTTTCTAAGTTTCCCGGATTTTCAATAAACTCCTTCGCTTTTTCCTTTAATTGAGCTAATGAAACTTCTTCTCCACCACACATGATGCGGTTATCGGAGCTAACCATTACTGTCAATACATTCCTTTTATTAACTTCAATTTCATCCAAATTTTCTTTATTTTCGGGTGGACGAGGCAAAAGGCGTGGAAGCCCCTGATCCGTATCCATTGATGTTGTCAAAAGGAAAAACAAGAGTAGCATAAAGGCAATATCTGCAGAAGAAGAACCGTTAATTCCGGGAACTTTTCTCTTTTTTTTACCCATATATTTTTTTGCTTAATTGGTTATTTATTCAAAATTTTCTTTACAGATCCCCAAACAATTCCTACAACTGATAATGTTAGCATAATGTACATAGCATATAGCCACATATCTGTTACTTTTAACCAGCTTTCGACATTAAATTTTTGAGAGTCTGCATTTATACCATTTAATGGAGTGGCATCTCCCATGAAATAGGCGATCACAAGCAGGATTGCAAAACCGGCAAAAATAGCCAAAGATGTTAATGCGCCTTTGGGGTTTGTTTTGAATTTGTTTGCAAATTGCGTTACTCCAAACAGAATCATGCTTATTGCACATGCCGCCAATAGTATATATGCCCAGATAAGCACTTCAGTTGTATAAGTCGGATTCTTGAACTGATCCACCCCTACCGGGGCGTCTTCTCCTCCGAAGTAGAACAATGCGAATATAGCAAGGCTAATGATAGCAACTATCAGCATTGTCCAACTTGATATTTTTCTTATTTTAGTTACAGCCATAATTTCTTATTTATTATATTTTACATTGTACTTTATAACCAGGTCAAGTAATGTAATAGAAGCATCTTCCATCTTATTCAGGATCGCTTCCAGTTTGCTTAACAAATAGTTATAAAATACCTGAAGAATAAGTGCTACAACCAAACCACCTACGGTTGTGATCAAAGCCACTTTCATACCTCCTGCTACAACTGTGGGGCTGATATCACCCACCTGTTCGATTTTATCGAATGCCATAATCATCCCGACAACTGTACCCAAGAATCCCAAAGACGGCGCCATTGCAATAAATAAAGTAATCCAGGACAGGTTCTTTTCTAACAAACCACCCTGTACACCTCCGTAAGAAACGATTGATTTTTCAACAACATCAATACCCTGGTCAATTCTCATCAATCCTTGATAAGCAATGGATGCGATAGGGCCTCTTGTATCGCGTGCAATGGCTTTTGCAGCTTCCACATCACCTTTGTCAAGCGCTGATTCTATACCTTTCAATAACTTGTCTGCATTGGTATCAGCAAGGTTAAGATAGATGATACGTTCCAAAACAAATGCCAAACCAAGAATTAAGGCAATTGCAATCGTACTCATGAAGTCTGCACTACCTTCGATAAACTTAATTTTAAGCGCCTGGTGAAAACTTGTTTCCGCCACCGGTGCTGCTGCGTCTTGCGCAAATGCTGCTGCTGAAGTTCCAAGGGCACATAATCCCAAGAATGCTTTTGTAAAAACTTTTTTCATTGTGTGTTAATTTAAATTAGTAATTCTCATGTATTATTTCTTTCATTATAAACGATGTAATTCATGTGCAAACTCCGCACTACTGCGGAGAGAGCGGGATTCGAACCCGCGATACGCTTTTGACGTATACACGCTTTCCAGGCGTGCCTCTTCAACCACTCGAGCATCTCTCCTCTACAAAAGAACGTTTCCCCCTTTGAAAACGAGTGCAAAGTACGAAAAAATTATAACATACAAATAATTTCGATGAGAAATTTTATCTGTCAAAATTATTTCTTTGTTAAGAAAACATATTTAATCATATTAAAAAGCCTCTATGTCAACGTCATTTGTTGGAATGTTAAACAAATTTAAAGCATTTTGACAAGTCGACTTTGCAATCTCTTCTATTGTCATATTGTAACATTCGGCAACTTTTTTAATTACTTCTATAATGTACCCCGGCTCATTGCGCTTGCCACGATAGGGAACCGGCGCAAGATAAGGCGCGTCTGTTTCCAGTACAACTCTTTCTATGGGTATATGTTTTATTGTTTCATGCAATATATTATTTTTAAATGTTATTATACCACCGATTCCGACCCAAAAGAACGGAAGTTTTGATATTTCATTCCATTCTTCTGTTGTTCCGCCGAAGCAATGAAAAACTCCTTTCAGGCGATCTGCTCCCACATGATGTATGCACTCCATCACTTCATTGAAGGATTCTCGCATGTGAATAGCAACAGGTAGTTGCATGTCAATACTCCAAAGCAATTGCTCTTTGAATATCGTTTTTTGTTCTTTCAAAAAGCGTTTGTCCCAATACAAATCGATGCCGATTTCCCCGATAGCATAATATTTTCTTTTGGTTAATGCGGTTTCAATTGTTCTTATTTCTTTTATGTAGTTTTCATTGACGCTTGTCGGGTGTAAGCCCATCATGGGATATGCAAATTCCGGTTCTTTATCGCATAGTCTGCTTATTGCATCAATGCTTCCGGAATCTTCATTGGGTAATAACACGGACTTTACTCCGACAGCTTTGGATAAACGTATTATCTCTGAGCGGTCATTGTCAAATTCTTTTGAATATATATGTGTATGTGTATCGATTATGTTCATTGAATAGCTCAGGATTCTCTTTGCATTAGCATGTTGCAAAATTTTTTCAATTCAGATAAGGATGCTGTATTTGTAGTCAGTTTGCTGAGTTCATTCATCGCAAGTTCGTATAGGTTGTTTATTTTTTGCTGCGTTATTTGTTTGATGTTTAGTTGATTATATATTTCTGTGTATGCGGTTATTTTCTCATTCGGAGTGAATGTGTTTAATGGATTTTTAAAGTGTTCCATTTTGTCTTTTTGTTCTTCGCCGGCAAGATTTATAGCATTTATAAGAAGAAATGTTTTTTTGTCACAAAGTATGTCGCCTCCTATATTTTTGCCGAATGTTTCGGTGTTTCCATAAACATCTAACAGGTCGTCCTGAAGCTGGAATGCCAATCCTATATTTATGCCGAAGTTATACAGATGCTCGGCATCACTTTCGTGCGCTCCTCCTATTATTGCCCCGGTTTTGAGACAACAGGCTATAAGTACGGCGGTTTTAAGCCGGATCATTTCTATGTATTCATCTTCGGTAACATCATTTCGTTTTTCAAAATCCATGTCATATTGTTGGCCACAACATATTTCAAGTGCGGTTTGAGAGAATAGGCTTAGTATTTTATTCAGATAAGGTTCGGAGGTTTCGCCTATCAATTGATATGCGGCAATGACCATCGCATCTCCGGATAGAATCGCCGTGTTTGTATTCCATTTTTTATGTACGGTCGGTTTGTTTCGTCTTTTATCTGCCTGATCCATCAGATCGTCGTGGAGGAGTGTGAAGTTATGAAAAACTTCCATTCCTAAGGCTGGTTTTATTGCTTGTTCAATGTTGTTATTGTACATGTTGCATGCGATAATCGTCATTGACGGACGTATGCGCTTTCCTCCCAATGCAAGTATGTATTTGATCGGTTCGAACAGGCAGGATGGAGACTGATCAAAATTTATTTTGTTGATTTCCGACTCAACTTTATCTAAAACTTGTCCAATTGATAACATGGCATTTCGTTATTGCGCAAAAAAGGCCGCATTTTTTCAGCAGCCTTTTTTACGGAGATTATCTTTTTTCTCGAGTGATTATTGTTGTAGCTTGAATCTAACCGGTACGGTATATTTAACGCGTACGGGTTTTCCTCTTTGCTCTCCCGGCTTAAATTTCGGAAGCTGTTTAAGCACGCGGATCGCTTCTTTGTCAAGATTCGGGTCAACGGGACGAACCACCTGTACGTCTTCGACAGAACCGTCTGCATTTACAGTAAATGTACATGAAACGCGTCCCTGAATTCCGTTTTCAGCAGCAATTGTCGGATAGTTGACATGATCCGCTATCCATTTAAGCAAAGCTGCATCGCCTCCGGGAAATTCCGGCATTTTCTCTACAGTAATAAATACGAAGTTATCGTCTACTACTTCCTCCTCTTCCTTAACTTGAGCAACGTAAGTTTCGGTTTGAGCATGAGATGCATCGTCCTCACTTGTCAGAATTGGTGTATCCTCAACTTTAACATTATCCTCAACGATCGTGATAATTTCCGGGGTTTTTACTACTTCCGGTTCCGGGGGGGGAGGAGGAGGATCGTTTTGTACTGTCGCCTCAATTTCTTCCTCATCAATAACAGTCGAAATACCACTGTCTGTTGCTACTTCGATTTCTCTTTCTCCCCATTCAAATCCGACAAAAAGAATAGCCAGAGCAATCACCATCCCCATCAGGAAGTTGAGTGATTTATCTTTTTCCAGATTAGCTCTTGGAGTTTTTTTGATTTCCATAGTTTTATATTTTTTTTAGATTCAAAATTCTGTTCTTCTCTGCACAAAAATAGAGGTAATTTTTATATCTGCAAAGGAAATCAGATTTTTTTTATTTTTATTTTTGTAATCTGAAACGCACAGGAACGCTGAATTTTACGCGTACGGCTTTACCTTGTTGCATGCCTGGTTTCCAATTCGGCATGGATTTTAATACCCGGATAGCTTCTTTGTCTAATGACGGATCTTTGGGGCGAAGTACTTCAACATTGCTGATTGAGCCATCCGTATTGATTACAAATGAACATGCGACAAGGCCTTCGATACCATTTTCCGCCGCCACTGCCGGATAGTTCATGTTTTCTGCAATCCATTTTAATAAAGCTGTATTTCCTCCGGGGAATTCCGGCATTATTTCAGCATTGACATGTACATAATCATCCGCAGGTTCGTCTCTTGTATCTTCAGGCAAAGGAATGTACTCGGGCTGAGGGACATCATTGAAGTCTTCCGTAGGCGCGATTTTAGCAGGTTCTACTTCTTTTTCGTTATCAACGATTGTAAGTATATCCGGTGTTTTTATAATCTCCGGCTTTGGAGGTTCAGGAGGTTCCTGACGCGTCGGGTCTATTATCTCAATAAGGTCAATGAATCGATCCGGTGCGTAATTCGTGTCGAGGTTGAGGTATTTTTCTCCCCATTCGAATCCGGTAAACACAATGGCTAACGCGACAACCATCCCCATCATGAAATTAACGGATTTGCTTTTTTCAAGATTTGCTCTTCGTGACTTCTTAATTTCCATAGTTTTTGTTTTTTAGGTTTTAACTTCACTCAAATATAATTTGTGAGCTTACGAATTGCAAGTAAACTTGTGTGAAAAAATGTGATTTTTGGCATTTTTGATGACCTAAAAAAAAGCTTAATGAACTAAGGGGCTTATTGTTAATGTTTTGTTTTTTTAGAAGGTTGATGCTCTTAAGAGTTGTTTATATTGCTTTACGTTTTTTTTTGATTGATTTTTCATGCGAAATATAACTTTTCCATGTTTTTTACGTTACTGTATATATGATATGAAATATACTTTTGGAATATACAGAGAGTTTTTGTTGTTATTCTATTGATTATTAGTATATTGTATGTGTTTTGCGCGATGACGATAAAAGCACATGATTATTGGTTTGATATGCTCGGTTTGGTCTGTTGTCAGGAAAAAAGTGATTTCTTTGTGTTAAAAATGAATTAAGTATATATGAAATATATAAAATTAATACTATTAGCGTTTTGTTTGCCGATGTTTGCTTATGCTCAGAATGGTGAAGAGGCGTATACTTTTTTGCGTTTACCGACTTCTTCACGCGTCAGCGCGCTTGGTGGATATTCTGTGTCGTTGGTAGAACGGGATCCATCGCTTGTGTTCTATAATCCGGCGTTATTGGGGGGAGAAATGGATGGTATGCTGAATGTTAATTACATGAACTACATTTCGGATGTGAATGTCGGAAGTGCTGTTTATACAAAAGCATTTCGCGAGCGTAGTTCGTGGGGGATAGGAGCGACGTATATTAATTATGGCAGCATGAAAGAGATGACTATTAATAATGAGCAGCTTGGGACCTTTTCTGTTCAGGATGTAGGTTTGCATGCTTTTTACGAATATGATCTATCCGAAAAATGGCGCGGAGGTTTGTCGATGAAAGCTCTTTATTCGACAATCGCGGATTATTCATCTTTTGGACTTGCTGTTGATGCCGGATTGAGCTATTTTAACGCGGAAAGTGATTTTTCATTTGGACTTGCATTTAAAAATATAGGTGCGCAATTAAAATCTTACCATGATGAGCGTCAGCGTATACCATGGGATTTGCAGATGGGTATAACCAAACGCATGGCTCATGCTCCAATACGCATATCTGTTACGGCGATGCATCTGAATCGTTGGAAATTTGATTATGTAGATAATACAACACTGGAAACTGATGATAACTTTGTTGAGACAGCATTGAAGCATTTGGTTTTTGGAATAGAGTTTGTCCCCTCTGAAAATTTTTGGTTAGGTATTGGTCTTAATCCTAAGACGAAAATGGATATGAAGTTATCGTCGGGAAACGGACTGGGAGGGTTTTCCGTGGGTGGAGGAGTAAAAGTGTCACGTTTTAATGTGGGCGCTTCTGTTGCGCGTTATCATCCTTCGGCGACTTCAATAATGGTGAGTTTTACAATGTCTCTTTCAGAAATGATGCCGAAATGAAATCTTATTATCAGATATATTTGATTGTGGTATGATTGTTGTCATTTGCATATAATAATGTGAGTATATGGAGAAAATAGTTGTAGCAATCGATGGTCTTTCTTCGTGCGGGAAAAGTACGATGGCAAAGGATCTCGCCTGCAGTATAGGTTATGCGTATATAGATACGGGAGCAATGTATAGGGCTGTGACACTGTATGCGCTGCAACATGCTTTTTTTAAAGAAAGTCAAATAGATATTTTATCTTTAGAAAAGGCAATGGATGATATTAAAATTTCCTTTCGTGTTGATCCGGAAACAGGACGTACGGAAACTTATCTTAATGATCGAAATGTAGAGCGGCAAATTCGGGGCATGGAGGTTGCGAATCGTGTTAGTTACATAGCGGCGTTGCCTTTTGTGCGTTTTGCATTGGTAGAACAGCAGCGCCGGATGGGAGGGGAAAAGGGAGTTGTTATGGACGGACGAGATATTGGTACGGTTGTTTTTCCTGATGCGGAGTTGAAAATTTTTGTTACGGCTTCTCCCGAGATACGGGCTGTCCGTCGTCTTGAAGAACTTAAGGCTAAAGGTGAAAACGTTTCGTATGAGGAGATTCTTGAAAATGTTAAAAGTCGCGATCAACAGGATATGTCGAGGCTTGTTGGTCCTTTGCGTAAAGCGGATGACGCGATAGAACTTGATAATACAAATATGACCATTCCTGAACAGAAGGTATGGTTGTTGGCTCAATATAACCGCGTGATGAAGAATGATGGAGATTGAAATTGATCAGAATTCCGGGTTTTGTTTTGGTGTCGTAAATGCGATAGAAAGCGCAGAGCGTGAGCTGAATAATGGAACTGTGCTGTATTGCCTGGGGGATATTGTGCATAATAATCTGGAAATGGAAAGGCTCAAGAGACTTGGTCTGAAGACGATTAAACGGGATGAGCTGCCGGCTCTGAAAAATAAAACGGTTCTCCTGCGTGCTCATGGAGAGCCTCCTTTAACTTATGAGATCGCCCGAAATAGCGGTATTGATATTGTAGATGCGACATGTCCTGTTGTTTTGCAATTGCAGCGCCGCATTAAAGATTGTTATAATGAGATTAAGGAGACAGATGCACAATTAGTTATTTATGGTAAGCAGGGACATGCGGAAGTCAATGGTCTTGTCGGGCAGACTGAGGGGATTGCTATTGTTATAGAGAAACCGGAGGACCTGGATAGACTTGATTTTTCTAAAGAAATCGTACTTTTTTCACAAACTACGAAGTCATTGGATGGCTTTCGACAGATTGTGGATATCATTAAAGGGCGCATGGCAGAGGGTGTGCGATTTCTTTTTTTTGATACGATCTGTCGCCAGGTAGCAAATCGATTGCCTAAAATTAAAGATTTTGCATCTAAGCATGATTGGGTTTATTTTGTCGCGGGGCAGAAGAGTTCTAATGGGAAAATGCTTTTTGATGAATGTAAGAAATCCAATCCTAACATTATATTTATATCAGAAACATCTGAAATAAAAGAGGCCTTGCCGTCGGGAGTCCGCAGTGTGGGTGTGTGTGGCGCTACATCGACTCCTAAGTGGTTGATGGAAGAGGTTGCCGCCCGTATAAGAGCTTTGAATAAATAGTTTAAGAATACCTTCCTGTAATAAAAAATCCCGGAGCCTTTATGAATTGGCTCCGGGATTTTTTATTAATTGTCAATTTTTAATTGTCAATTGAGAGATGTTGTTACTTGATGACGATTTTGTGAACCGAACCATCTTTCAGTGTTACCACATACATCCCTCTATCCAGTGTCAGTTTCTTCAATCCCGCCGGGATCTCGATCTTCTGGCAAAGTACGCCTGTCATGTTGTAGATGCTGACG
>JAVBNB010000071.1:0-92947 GCA_031551825.1 Tannerella sp.
GTTGAAACGTGCGACCGCATGGGCAATACGCCTATGATGATTGCCGCCCTCAGCGGCAATGTCGATTTGCTCCAATGGCTCATTGAGTACAAAGCACGTGTCAACGCCCAAAACATACTGGGAGTTACCGCACTACACATGGCCTGCGGTAATATGACCTTTACCGTTTATCTGATAAAACATAAGGCGGCATCAAGTAATGATGGAGTAAATAGCGGCCTCTATGGGTTCAAAATACTGTTGCTGGTATGTATGGCCATTATCCTTCTATTGGGTGCCCTGCTATTCGTTGAAACTGCCGTGCTTTTTTTCAAAGGGAGTCACCATAACGCTTGGAAGAATCTTGCATTGATACTGTTTTTTGCGTCATGGTATATTTTTCTGATGACATTGGGATAAAATAGTTTGTTGCTTTAGGAGATAGTTTGTTATTTGCATTCCGCCCTGAAAAGTAGAAGCCGCAACGATGGTGGTAATGCGTGGAAACTATAAAGTCCTCCTGTGTTTTTTATTTTATCGCTATTTGCACAGCAAATAATTTTTTGTTTATCTTTGCATCAAGCTAATCAACCTGCTCAAAGCGGAGCAAACCAGAGAAGTTAACTCGTTACTTATCCGTTACCTGTTCTGAATTGCGGTCAATACAAATGGCTGATTCAGAGAGGAATAAATCAAAAGTATAGGTTTGTTTCTAAACCGTTACCTATCAAGAAATACATTCTTGTAAATTGCTTATTTTCAGATAGGAAGACAAAATACTGTATCTTGCAACATGAGTCCTTATCACGTTCAAAGTGTTCAAGGGTTAATGTTTTAACATCTATGTACGATAACCCTGTGAAGCAAGCGAACAGGAACAAATCTCTTGCTTTTTCCAATCGTGGCAATATAAAATCATGGTTGATGATACGTCTTAGTTCTTCTTCATCTAGGAACTCAATATCGACGGGTGTTCTTTCCACTTTGTATGGCGCAAACGGATTGAACGTCATGTATGAGTTTGCAACAGCGATATTCACAATCTTTTTTAATAGCTTCAAATGCTTACTGCAAGTATTCTGTTTCATCCGTTTGAGTGAAAAAAGATGAAACTCCTTAATGAAGTTGATGTTTAATTCTTGCAAATAGATGTCTTCACGTTTGTATTTCTCTCGTAGAAATTCTGTACACAGCCGTAATGAATACACCGATACCCAATGAGTATCTTTGGAAATACCATTTCCAATCATTCCCTTTTGTTGTTCGTTATGTTCTTCAAACACTTCAAAAAACGTTTTTTCTTTCAGTACCTCCACTTTGTTAAAGTAGGCGTTTCTTAGTAGGTTGGCTGTAATAACAAAACCATGTTCTAACAGGTCTGCTTCTTTGTTATAAAGGGTCGTTTTAACAGTTGTTAGAAATTTGTTCAAGGCTTTTGCTTCATCACTTTTTCCCTTGACTTCCTGCTTCGCTTTGTCCCAATCGGATATTTTCACTTTCTTTCCCGTTGAGAATGAAAATCTTTCTCCATTAATAGTAATGATAACTTCAATGGGACTTTTCCCATCTTTACTGATACGGCTTTCTCTAATCACGAAAACCGTCGCAAAAGAGCTTCTTTTCATAGTTGAATTTATTAAAAATTTGACACTATGGAAAGCACTTTGATGCTATTTATATATCTGTTTTTCAATTTATTAAAGCCTATTTTGTGACGATTTTCAGAAAAGGCAAAAACCGTCACATATAAGCCGTAATTTGGACGCAAAACTTCCTGAAATTCCTTCCATTTTCTCTAAAAGAACAAACATCACAAAATAAAAAAACTCCCGCAATCCGAACGATTACAGGAGTTTATATTTACAGATATTTTGAAACTTTTATTTCATCGCTTCTTCGATGGATACGGCAACGGCAACGGTAGCACCTACCATCGGGTTGTTACCCATTCCCAAGAATCCCATCATTTCAACGTGTGCGGGAACGGATGATGAGCCGGCGAACTGGGCGTCGCTGTGCATGCGACCCATGGTGTCGGTCATACCGTAAGAAGCCGGTCCGGCTGCCATGTTATCCGGATGAAGTGTACGTCCTGTACCGCCACCTGATGCGACAGAGAAATATTTTTTGCCGTTTTCAAGGCGTTCTTTTTTGTATGTGCCTGCTACCGGATGCTGGAAGCGTGTCGGGTTAGTTGAATTTCCAGTGATGGACACGTCAACGTCTTCTTTCCACATGATAGCTACGCCTTCGCGTACGTCGTCAGCACCGTAACATCTCACTTTTGCGCGCAGACCATCGGAGTATGCTTTTGTTTCAACAACCTTCAAGTCTCCGGAAAAATAATCGAATTCAGTTTGAACATAAGTAAAACCGTTTATACGGGAAATAATTTTAGCAGCGTCTTTACCAAGGCCGTTCAGAATCACACGCAATGGTTCTTTACGAACCTTGTTTGCTTTTTCTGCAATCTTAATAGCTCCTTCCGCGGCAGCATACGATTCGTGTCCTGCAAGGAATGCAAAGCATTTTGTTTCTTCGCGCAACAAACGTGCGGCGAGGTTTCCATGCCCGATACCTACTTTACGGTCGTCAGCAACAGATCCGTTTATACAGAATGCCTGTAGACCTTCGCCGATAGCTTCGGCAGCGTCAGCCGCATTTGTACATCCTTTTTTAAGTGCGATTGCCGCACCAACTACGTAGGCCCATTTCGCGTTTTCGAAGCAGATAGACTGTGTTTCTTCGCATATCTGATAAGGGTCAATACCTTTCGCGTCGCATATCGCTTCCGCTTCTTCTATACTGTTTATCCCGTAACTATTCAATACCTTGAGGATATTGTTGATACGGCGATCCTGACTTTCAAATTTTACTTCGTGTTTTGCCATTTTTCAATTCCTCCTATATTATTCGTTACGTGGATCAATATATTTAACAGCCTCATTGAAACGTCCGTAGTTTCCTTTCGATTTTTCAAGCGCTTCCTGTGCATTCATTCCCTTTTTGATCATTTCCATCATCTTTCCGAGGTGGATGAATTCGTAACCGATTACTTCACCATCGGTATCAAGACCCATACGCGTACAGTAACCTTCCGCCATTTCAAGATAACGAGGACCTTTTGCCAAGGTACCGAACATGGTACCAACCTGCGAACGTAAACCTTTTCCAAGGTCTTCAAGGCTACCTCCGATCACAAGTCCGCCTTCCGAGAATGCAGATTGTGTGCGTCCGTAAACGATTTGTAAAAACAGTTCACGCATAGCCGTATTGATCGCGTCGCAAACAAGATCGGTATTCAACGCTTCGAGTAAAGTTTTACCCGGTAATATTTCAGAAGCCATCGCCGCGGAATGGGTCATACCCGAGCAACCGACTGTTTCGATCAATGCTTCCTGAATAATACCGTCCTTGACATTTAATGTCAATTTACAAGTTCCCTGTTGAGGTGCGCACCAGCCAATACCGTGCGTAAGACCGGAGATATCTTTGATCTCCTTTGCTCTTACCCATTTACCTTCTTCCGGTATGGGTGCAGAGGCATGTGTTGCTCCTTTTTTAACAACACACATGTGTTCTACTTCGTGTGAATAAATCATGTTTTAAAAAATTAAACTTTGAATAAATTATGAATGGTTTTTATTTTTCAATGTGCAAATATAATGTAAATCCCATTGATACACAACTTAAAATTTATGAATTGTATTTCGTGGAAATAGGAAATTTACAGCAGGGAAACCCCATTGATGTTCAGTTTGAAGTGTAAACCAAAAACATCTGCCGCCTTACGGCAAAGGAGCATACGACTGAGAAAAATCTCAAAATAATCCATCACTGCGCAAATCTTCGTGTCAATCGTGAGGACTAAAGTGAGGTTTTTTGTTTTGAGATTGAGAGCTATCTCAGATGATTTTACCGCGTAGTTTACACGGTCGTGAATATCGTCTTTGATCGTTTCACGGTTGCGTACACGACTGCGACGAACATCGGTTTTATCTGCGATGATAAGCGCCGCGGCTACCTCGTTTACCGGAAATGCCGTTCCTTCGTCATGGTTGCCGATCGCGGTAATAATTTTCGCGGTGTCTTCAGGATCCATGCCTATTTTATCTAATAGGCGGAAAGCCATGATCGCTCCGCTTTGCGCATGGTCGACGCGATTGACCACGTTACCAATATCGTGCATATATCCCGCAATTTTTGCTAACTCGACTTCATGATCATCATATCCTAAATCTTTTAGCAATTTACCGGCGACCTCAGCACATTTCGTGCAGTGTGCGAGACTGTGTTCGGTGTAGCCCAAGACTTTCAATGAGGCATCCGCTTGTTTTATATATGTTTTGATTTCTTTTGAATCCTTGATTTCTTGAAACGTAATACTATTCTTCATCTTTAAATAAACTGAATTGTTAAATTCCTCTTTCGGGGTGCAAAGATAAAAAATAATAGTTAATTGGTTTGTGAGCAAATAATAAAAATCGTGATATGGATAGGGAAGAATTATAAATCTCCAATATCTTTAATCAGCGCCTGTACATCTTCTTCACGTGTAGCCCAGCTGGTGCAGAAGCGGACTGCGGCATGATTGTCATCCGGTTTCATCCACAATTCGAAGGCATATTTTTGTGACAATCGGTCGGTTTGTTCGTTGGTCAGTATTGGGAATTGTTGGTTCGTGGGCGATTCGCACATAAAAGAGAATCCTTTGGCACGGAAAGCATTCCGTATCATCATGGCCATTTGGACTGCATGGTGTGATATCTCGAAGTAGAGGCTGTCCTCAAGCAGTGTTTCGAACTGAATGCCGAGTAAACGTCCTTTAGCCAGCATACCACCGCGCTGTTTTATGAGATAACGGAAGTCTTTCTTTAATGTCTCATTTGTTATGACTACGGCTTCACCAAACAAAGCGCCGACTTTTGTTCCTCCTATATAGAATACATCGCACATCTTTGCAATGTCAGGCAATGTCAGTGTATTGTTTTCCGCAGCTAATCCGTATCCGATGCGGGCTCCATCCATGAAGAGGGGTAGATTGTTTTTGCGGCATGTATCACTTAGCGCCTGCAGTTCCTGCCGGGTATAAATGGTGCCTCCTTCGGTAGGATTCGAAATATAGACCATGCCCGGTTGTACTACGTGTTCATGATTGGCATCGTTCCAATGTTCCGTATATGCCTGCTCTATCTGTTCGGCAGTAAGTTTTCCATTGTTAGTTGGCAAGGCCAGCACCTTATGTCCGGTAGCTTCAATGGCACCTGTTTCGTGGACATTGATGTGTCCTGTTGTCGCTGATATGACCCCCTGGTGAGGACGTAGAATGGAAGCGATAACAGTTGTGTTTGTTTGTGTGCCCCCGACTAAAAAGTGAACGTCTGCCGACTCGTTCTCGCATAAACGGCGTATGATATTGCGGGCGTTTTCGCTATGTTCATCTTCACCATATCCTTTTGTCTGTTCGAAATTAGTCTGAATCAAGCGTTCTAATATCCGCGGATGCGCACCTTCGGCGTAATCGCATTCAAATCGTATCATCATATTCTATTATATTGTTTCTGATTCCGGCAGGATAGAACTTTGAGCCAGATAATCAGTATTATTTGCATAAATATAAAGTAGAGACCCTCCTTTAATGGTATCAATAATAGGCTTGCTCATCGCTTCCGGAAGAGCCGGACAGCCTAAACTTCTCCCCAATCTACCGGCAGACTTAATAACAGACGGATTAGCATAAGGCGCACCGTGTATAACGATCGCGCGTTCCCGTGCTTTGTCATTGATGTTTTTTTCAAGTCCGTTTAATATCAGCGAGTAACCGTTTTTACCCTGATATGTATTTTCGGTTAAATAAAAACCTAAAGAACTTTTATAGGAACCGTTTTTATTTGAAAATGATGTGGCATAGTTATTACCGCTATTCCGGCCATGCGATACGTATGAAACAAATAATAGCTTTTTGTTCTTTATATCAACCACATACAGACGCTTTTCGGTGGAGGGTTTGGTAAAATCAATCAATGTGAGAATATCTTTCTTTCGTCCTTCGATTTTGGAATAACCGGCAACTGCCTGTTCAAAAGCGTCATAATTTACGATTTTGGATAAGCCGATCTCATCGTAAAGTTTGTGAATCCCGGCCTGAATTCCGGCAATATGCTCTGTTCCCTTTATGAACAAATGATTTGCTGGGACGAAGAAGAGTAATAATAATGATAATAAATACTTTTGCATAAGTCAAAAAGAAAGATGCAAAGATAGTGCAAGTTGAGAGCAATACAAAATAAGTATGCTTATTTTTGTTGCCGAGACGCCGCCTATCTTCAATTTTTGGAATTAAAGATAGTACAAGTTGAGGGCAATGACAAAACAAAACGTCTTCTGTTGGGAAATATTATTATTTTATAACAAAAACCAGACTTTCATAAACCGGCGCCCAGTTAAACACAAATTCCGCATGGGAGCTGGCATTCCGGACGCACATGTGTGATCTCGGAGTGGTGCCTAATGTCTGGCTGTATTCTATGATCGTCTTACGCGGCACATTGGAAGGGATACCGTGAATATAGCCTCCATTACAAAAACGACTTGCATACGGTGCGAATCCTCCGGTTTCGTTCGAACCATCTTTCAGGAAGATCATCTTCGATTTTTTTTCCTGTATGACAAAGATTCCCAACGGAGTAGGGTGTGCATACGGTGGACGGTAAACGCCTGTTGTAGCCGGGTTCATACTTCTTATCAGCCAAACTGAATCAACCTTTTCTAATGTTGTAATGTTCTGGTTTGTCCGGTCAACGAAAATCGCTTTCCGGAA
Organism: Tannerella sp.; assembly: GCA_031551825.1. Taxonomy (GTDB): domain Bacteria; phylum Bacteroidota; class Bacteroidia; order Bacteroidales; family Tannerellaceae; genus Tannerella. The sequence continues at coordinate 6,800 of JAVBNB010000071.1, forward strand.
ATAAGCTAACGTATCAATGTTTATCGGTTTGATATATTTTGCGGGAACGAGCCAGTCTCCTTCAAAAAATACGGTAGATACTTTGATCAGGTTTGTAGTATCATTGGAAATTTTCACTAACGAACCGTCGAGAGCGTATCGTTCGGGAATAACCGTATCATCCGGAAGATATAAAGGTATTCCCTGATAGCGCTCTGTTTCAAGCGAATCTGTTATCAGTTTATATTTATTGCGTTTGAAATTATGCGCCACGGGAGCTTCTCCGTTTTTATTTAGTCTGTTTTGTAAGACTCCCCAGTATGATTCTCCCTGTTGGATCGTTTCGAATTGCGCTAATGCCTTTTTAATCTGATCCCATTGGAAAACGCGTGTAGTATCCCTATAGGGATATTCGTCTTCCAACGTATATTTATCGTACAGAAATTCTTTTCTTAGGATAATATCGTCAGCCGTAATTATTTTCGGAACGATTGGTTCTATATCTGTATCCGTAACCTCTAACGAATCAGTGGTTACTTTTTCTGCGGGCGGGATCTCCTTTTTATCGGAAACACAGGATGATAAAATGAATACACCGATAAGAAAAAAAAGCTTTTTTGGCATCATATCAATCTTTATACAACTCGTTCCACCATGCCGGTTCATTTTTAAGCCAGCGATCAAACCAGGCGAAAATGGTACTGTTCCATTTTAAACGTTTTTCGTAGGATAGGATATGGTGATCCTCTCCTTTTACCTGCACCAATTCTACCGGTTTTCCTAATATTTTCAGCGCTGTGTACATCTGAATACTTTCTCCTACGGGGACATTCGTATCTGATGTTCCATGTAGTAACAAGATGGGTGTATTTACTTTATCCGCGCTGAACAGTGGGCTTTGGTCAATGTATAAATCCGGATTGTTCCATGGGTAACTATGAGCGCTGGCGGCGCTACTGTATGAATATCCCCAATAGCCTTCTCCCCAGTAACTGCTTATTGAACTGATTCCCGCATGTGATACGGCAGCGGCAAACAGGTCTGTCCGTGTCTGGAGGTACATAGTCATAAAGCCTCCGTAAGAGGCACCTATACAGCCGATCTTTTTTGGGTCGATAAACGAATGTTCGGCAAGAAATTTTTTCGTTCCTTCAATGATATCATCGGAAGAACGTATTCCCCATGTATTGACATGCAGGGCTGAGAATTCTTGTCCGAAACCGATGGCCCCGCTTGGTTGCACTACATAGACCACATATCCCAAGGCCGCATATATATGTTTGGGGTAACGGCTTTCAAAAATACGCTCCGTAGGGGTGGTCCCTCCGTAATAATTTACAATCAACGGATATTTTTTTGCCGGGTCAAAATCCGGTGGTAAATAGTAGTATCCCTTGATTTCAATGCCATCCGAATTTGTGAAATTGAAATCTTTCACTTCACCTAATTTAAGCTGCTTGAGATTTTCGGAGTAAGGATCCGCGATAAGCGTCGTCTTGTTTGTTTTAAGATCGTGAATGTATGCACGGGTGGAATTGGAAGCGCTCACTCCCGCATAAGCCATGATCGGCGATTGGCCGGAAACCTGATAATCATTGATAACCTCTTCTTTTGAAGGAAGGCGTGTAATTTTTTTTGTTTTCGGATTGTAGGTGTATATAGGAGCGCGATCTTCGTCTGCCGTGAGCATATAAATAAGCCCATCAACCATATTCCATTGAGCATTTTTAATGGCCGGATTAAAATTTTTTGTGAGAGATTCAATCTCTTTGGTTTTAATATCCATCAGGAAAGCCTGAGTGTCGTAGCTATTAGCTATCAGCCCTTCACTGATGTTCGATCCGATACCACCGAAAGCTTCCGGAGCGCCAAGGATCAGAATACTTTTACCGTCAGGAGAGAATTGTGCCCGTGAGGCGAATTTTTCGTCTTTCCATAGAGTATCTAATTGCATTGTCGTTGTATTCAGAAGAAACAGGGTGCTTTTTCTGAAAGGCCGTTCTGTAATTGTTTCATCGGATATTGAAAAAAGAATATTTTTACCGTCATGACTGATATCATTGAGGTATGTTGCGTGAGAACCGAATGTTAGTTGTTGCGATAATCCTGTTTGAAGGTTATAACGATACATAAACGGGTGGGAGGGTTTTTCTCCGGTTCGGAGTGTTAATGTCCGCATCCGGAATACGTCGCCTATTTTTTCCGTATCTTTTTCCGCTTTGGAATAAAACAAAAATTGTTCGTCCGGTGAAAAAGTGATTCGTTCATCCGGAATATCTGTTGCTATCACGGTTTCTTCCAATGTTTCCGGAAGGATTGTCATCAGGTTTATTTGTTCCCCGTCTTTTTGGAGGTAATAAATGTGATCGGATTTCGGCATCCAGCTTAACTGGCGTTTGCGGTTATCTGTGTCAATCACTACGCATCTGCCTGTTTTGATATAGTATAATTCTGTCGAGTAGGATGAGCGTGTTCCGTAATCATTTGTATATGTAATCAGGACATATTTCCCTGATGGAGACAGGGAAATTCCGGAGATGCGTTTTCCTTTGATAACATCGTCTAAGATTATTTTTCTTTGCGGACTTTCGGAAACGGACAGTCTTTGGCTTAATGGAAATGGGTCTTCATCATCAGAGGGATCGACCAAGTTATTACCGATTAAAAGATCTTCGACTTCTACTTTAAGGGAAGCGTTGGTATTTTTTTCCGTGTGCAGTAATTTTATTACAACGCGACATGCCTGTGAATAGGGGTTGCATTCCGCCATTATACTTTTGGCATCATCCGGCGAACTTTCCGCGGTTGTTTTTGATGATATTAATTTTTCATTGATATAGATTTCCAACATGTCGGACGATGTTACCTTTACGATAGCTTTTCCATACGAATTCGCACTGACATAGAATGAGAATAATTGCATATACGCGTTTTCTTGTGCGGGTAAACTAAAAAAGCCGGTTGTATCCGCAGTCATTTTTTGATTGAAATGCTGCTGTTGAGGGATGGATACCCTTAGTTGCAGTAAATTTGTGTCGGTAAATTTTTTATCATCTCTATTTATCGAATCGATTTCAACCGGCTTGGTCACTGTGTATGGCTTGGCAGCGTAAAGTTCATGCAATTGTATGTTTTGTGCCTGAATATGGATACAAAAAGCAGCAAGGAAAAGGAGTAATATTTGTTTCATAGAGTTCTTGAAATAATGAGTGTATTCACAAAAGTACAAATAAAAATCAACTTGTTATGAAAAATTTATGTAACTATACGAATATTTGAAGACAATCAGATTTAATTTTTTATTTTTGCATGCTGAAAAATCATTTATTTTTGTAGATATGAAACGAGCATGATAGATGTATCGCTAAAGGCGATAAACAAAAAAGTGAGTTCTATATTACTTTAGTGTTAAAAATTTATTTTTGTAAATATGAAACGAGTAAGTCTTTTAGTTATTATTGTTACAGTATTGGGATTGGGGTCCTGTTCATCACTATCTCAGAAAGCAGAGTTGAAAACGGAGATTGATACCATGTCGTATTACTTCGGATTATCGCGTGCCGATGGTATCATGAGCTATCTTGTAGCACAGGCGGGAGTGGATACTAATTATATGGATGCTTTTTATAAAGGTTTCCGGGAAGGTTCTAAGAATTACGGCCCCGAAGAGGTTGCTTATCTTGAAGGGATGCGTATTGCTCACATGATTAATAACCAGTGGGTTGAGGATGTAAACCGGGATATTTTTATGGGTGATTCCAACCAGACAATTAATCGTATGGCTGTTCTTGCTGGTTTTTATCAGGGAGTTAAAAATCCGGATAATATGAGAACAATGCAGGCACAGACTTATAGTCAGACTAAAATGAATGACATTAAGGAAGAATATAAACAAAAGAAATATGAAGAGAGTATCGCTTCCGCTGCAAAGTTTCTGGCGGAAAATCAAAATAAAGAGGGTGTAAAAACAACTTCAAGCGGTTTGCAATATAAAATCATAACAGAGGGTAGCGGAGATATCCCTGAAGGAAATTCAATGGTGAAAGTTAATTACAAGGGTACCTTACTTGACGGAACTGAATTCGATAGTTCCTATAAGAATAATGCACCGTCTTCATTTCGCGTTAACCAAGTGATAGCAGGATGGACGGAGGCTTTGGGCATGATGCCCGTGGGCTCAAAATGGGAATTGTATATTCCTCAGGAGCTGGCATACGGTTCGAGAGGGCAGCGTAATATTCCTCCATATTCGACCTTGATTTTTGAAGTGGAATTGCTTGAGATAGAACCGGAAAAATAAAATGGAAAAACATTCGGAAATATCCGGTTTTTTGGATCTCGAACTTGAGTCTTTGTTTAACGAAGCATTCCGTTTGCTTAATAGCAGGAGATTGGTAAAAAACGATGAAAATTATTTGTTCGGGCTAAGAACAAATCCGTATTACAGGAAAGAAAACAAGTTTGAATATGAGGCAAAGTATAAATCCGACTATGAAAAAGCCTTGGAGCTTTTAGAAAAAATATTGGAGATAAAGCGATTGCATAAATTTTCGCTCGAAATGCATGCAATGGCAAAATATCGTTTAGGAGAGGGGGATGCTGCAATTGAGGAGTTTTCAATGCTCATAGAGTTAGATCCGGGTAATGCTGATTTGTATTATGTCCGAGGCAATGCTGAATTTGGTTCCGGAAATTTTGCTGAAGCAATGAAGGATTATGATAAGGCTATCGAACTCGATCCGGGTCATATAGGCTCATATATAAGTCGTGGACTTCTTAAAGAACAGCTGGGTGATCTTCAGGGTACAAGGGCCGATATTATGAAAGCAAATGAGCTTGATCCGAATGATGCTGACAGTTGTTTTTACATGGGCTATATCAACCATCTCCGGAATGAAGATGAGGCGATTCGATATTATGATAAAGCTGTTGAACTGGATGCTGATTGTTTGCTGGCATACTATATGAGAGGTAATCTTAAATTTACATATTTGAACGATTGCCAGGGGGCTATAGATGACTTTTCAAGGGCAATTGATATCTTTCCTGAAGATATTTCTTCATATAGATACAGAGGGAAGATAAAACTTGAGTTGGAAGATTTTTATGGAGCAATTCAGGATTATACCAAAGTGATCGAAATTAATCCGGAAGATTTCCTTGTATACATCGATAGAGGTGATGTGAAAAGGGAAATAAAAGATTTTGAAGGTGCGATAGAAGATTTTTCAAAATCTTTGGAAATAAATTCGGAAAATCCACTCGTTTATGTCGGGCTATCTGATCTAAAGAATGATATGGGTGATTACTCCGGGGCAATTGAGGATATAAATAAGGCTATTGATCTATGCCCGGATGATGCTTACTTGTATCTGAATCGCGCTTTGATAAAAGAAGTCTCCGGAGATCTGAAAGGATATGAAGAAGATATGAATCTTTATAATAGATTTCTCGAAATCGGTGAAAATTGATGATGTTTGAATTTTAATGCGTATATGTATTCTTCTGATCAAAAAAATAATTTTACCGGTATGCGCAATTTTGGTTATAGGGTTGATTGTATACTATTTATATCCGGAAGATAGCCTGCCGGCGGATGTTAAGGTGGAAAAATTAGTGGTCTGCAAATCAAAAAGGAAGTTACATGTTTACTCAGATGGAAACATAGTGAAAACATATCGAATTTCTTTGGGAAAACAACCTGTTGGACCCAAGCAATTTGAAGGTGATAAAAAGACACCGGAAGGCATTTATTATATTAATGATAAAAATCCCAATAGTCGCTACCATAAAAATCTGGGCGTGTCTTATCCGGATAAGAAGGACATTGAATATGCCGGAAAGCATGGGAAATCTCCCGGTGGCGATATTAAGATACACGGGCTTAGAAACGGAACAGGCTTCATGAATAAATTTCATCATTTGAAAGACTGGACCTTAGGCTGCATTGCGGTAACAAACAAAGAGATAGACGAACTCTATAATGCTGTTCCGATTGGAACGGTAATAGAGATTCAACCGTAGAACGTTTTAATTGGGATTCTTATGATGTGTTGAAATTATTCCAATGCCTTTTTGAGAATTTCTTCGACTTCATTTTCGGTGATGCCTCCTTCGTGTAGCTTTTCACCATCGATATAGAATGTAGGAACATAGTAGTAGTCGTACTGATTAGCTAATTCCGCTTCTTCACTTTCTTCTATCATTTCGATTTCAATATCTTTGTAAGCATCCTGTTGTTTCAGATCTTCAATATAAGACAATGCTCTTTTACAGAACGGACAATGTTTTAAATAGAATAATTTTATCGGTTTCATATTTTTTGTGATTATTTGAAGTTTCAGTAAAGATAGTCATTTTTTATTTTGCAGATTTGATTTTTGTGTAAATTGAACTTATTTTTGTCAGGTTATGGCACTTTTTACCAAATATATCCGGGATGAACAACATTATGATGAAGTGTTGTCGTATGTTGCAGGCGTAAGACGTACATTATGGATCGGAACTGCCGATATCAAAGATGTTTATGTCAGGCATGGCGTTTCGTCCGTGCCGTTGTTGGAAGTCTTTGCCGGCTTGATAAAACGGGGGGTGGATATCCGGCTTATCCACGCCAAAGAGCCCGGGCCTGCATTCCGGAAGGATTTTGATAAATATCCGGTTTTGGCATCTCGCTTAGAGCGGGTGCTGTGCCCTCGCGTGCATTTCAAACTGATCGTTTTTGACCTTGAAACAGCTTATATCGGTTCGGCTAATCTGACAGGGGCCGGTATTGGAATGAAAAGCCCTTCGCGTCGCAATTTTGAGGCAGGTATTTTTACAAATGAACCGACCTTGGTCAAAGGAGCATCCGACCACTTTGACGCTGTATGGATGGGTAGTTTTTGTGATAAATGCGAACGTAAAATGTTCTGTGGAGACCGGATCAAATAGAACCGGCCTCAACCCCATTTATTCGGCCGGAACAAAATCAAGTTGTTTTCGTTGCAGGTTGGCATGTGCAATTTTAACCATGATCGGATCTCCGAGGCGGTAGATATGTTTATGACGTTTTCCGATGAGGCAATAATTCTTTTCGTCGAATTCATAAAAGTCGTCATCCAAATCCCGCATGGGAACAAGCCCTTCACATTTATTTTCATTGAGTTCAACGTATAATCCCCATTCGGTAACGCCGGAAATAACTCCATTGTATATCTGCCCGATTTTGTCACTCATGAATTCTACCTGTTTGTATTTTATAGACGCGCGCTCGGCATTGGCTGCAAGCTGTTCCATTGCGGAGCAATGATCACAGTATTCTTCGTATTCTTCGATGTTTACGCTTCTTCCGCCTTTCAGATATCGTTCTAACAGGCGATGTACCATCATGTCCGGATAACGGCGGATGGGAGATGTAAAATGTGTATAAAAAGGAAATGCAAGCCCGTAGTGCCCTATATTGTGGGTAGAATACTTGGCCTTTTGCATGGAGCGTACGGCAAGTGTCTCGATCAGGTTCTGTTCCGGTTTTCCTTTAGCCTTGTCTAAAAGGCTATTGATGCTTTTCGTTATATCTTCCTTGCTACCTGTTGTTTTCAATTTGTATCCGAAACGTCCGATAAATTCGGCGAAATTTTGCATTTTATCCGGATCCGGCTGTTCGTGAATACGATAGACAAATGTTTTCTTAGATTTGCCTTTGGCTGTTTTTCCAATGGTTTCGGCTACATTGCAGTTTGCCAGCAACATAAATTCTTCAATCAGATGGTTCGCTTCTTTAGATTCTTTGAAATAGACACTTAACGGTTTTCCTTTGTCGTCGATTTCAAATTTCACTTCGTAGCGGTCAAAGTCAATCGCGCCATCTGCGAAACGCTTGTCTCGTAATATTTTAGCTAATTCGTTCAGTTTTAATACTTCTTCTTTGAAATCACCTTCTCCCGTTTCAATGATACTTTGTGCTTCTTCGTAGGTAAATCTGCGATCGCTACGGATTACCGTGCGTACAATTCTTGAATCAATTATCTCCGCATTCTCGTTGAGTTCGAATATAACGGAAAAACAAAGTTTTTCTTCATCCTGCCGGAGCGAGCATAGCTTGTTGGATAGACGTTCCGGAAGCATGGGTATCGTGCGATCAACAAGATATACCGATGTAGCGCGTTCTATAGCTTCCTTATCGATGATATCATCAGGCTTTACATAATATGTAACGTCTGCTATATGTACTCCGATCTCCCAATTGCCTTTCTCTGTCCGACGAACAGACAGTGCGTCGTCGAAATCTTTGGCATCTTTCGGATCGATGGTAAAAGTCGTTACTTTGCGGAAGTCTTCGCGTTCCGCAATCTCCGTTTGGGTGATCTCTTCCGGTATTTTATCAGCTGCCTGTTCAACATTTTCCGGATATTTGTACGGAAGTCCAAACTCCGCGAGTATCGCGTGCATTTCAGTGTTGTTCTCGCCGGCAACCCCTAACACATCAAGAACTTCTCCGATAGGATTCTTGGCGTTATCCGGCCATTCCATAATTTTGACAAGAGCCTTCTCTCCGTTTTTTCCACCTTTGAGACTGGTTTTCGGGATAAAAATGTCATTGGCAAGACTTTTATCTTCGGTTACTAAAAACGCGTAATCATGACTTATCTGTAGCGTGCCAACATACGTCCGGTCTTTAGCCTTCAATACCTCAAGGACTTCAGCTTCCGGCTCAGAACCCTTTCGGCGTGCGAAAAGTTGTACACGAACGGTATCTCCGTCCATCGCATGGGCGGAATTGCGTTCTGCTACCCGGATGGGTTCACCTCCGTCTTCAGGGATAAAGGCATTTTTACCATTGCTCCGGCGTTGGAATGTACCGATTGCAATTGTTCCAAGGCTGTTATAGCGGAAACGTCCACGATCGAGTTCCACTAATATATCATCTTCTGACAGGGCGTAGAGTATATCAAGAGCCTGCAATTTCTGAACTTGTCCGTCTATGCCTATCAGTTTGCTGATTTGTTTGTAGTTGTATACGGATTTGGGATCTTTCTGAAAAATATCAAGAATAGCATGTACCATCAGGTCTTTTTTCATGCGTTTGCTTCTTGTTTTATTATTTTTTATGGGTTTATTTTTCGCGGTATTTCTATTTCCGTCTGTTTTTTGTTTTTTTATATTCATTGCTTGTTCGTTTATAATCGTTTTATGTGATATGTCTTCTCTTACTGGTATAAATAACACCATTATGTTCGATACAAATGTAGTGTAAGTTGGGAGGAATACAAAATGAAAACTTATTTTTATTTGCTTACATACTCAATTATCAATCGCTTTACGAAGTAAAGTAAAGCGCCCTTTGATGTATCGTAAAATTTCCGTATGTTTGTGTTGTTTCTTAAAATGGAAGATAGATGAAAAAAATACTTGTTACCTATAACATGTTTCGGGAAGGTTTTGCTGAGCTCGAAGAAAAATACGATGTGACATTTCCGGAAAATGGGAAGGATTTTTCGTATGATGAAGTGATGGACATGATTTCGGAATATGACGCGTTGTGTTCTATGTTTGATTTTCCTGTCAATAAGGAGTTGATCGATCAGGGGAAGAACCTCCGGATTATTGCTAATTATGCTGTGGGATACAATAATATAGATGTAGCTTACGCTATAGAGAAAGGTCTTACTGTAGCAAACACACCCGGACCAACGACAGATCCGACGGCAAATCTTGCGTTAGCGCTTCTTTTAGATACGGCGCGGCGTATTGCCGAATGTGATCGTAAATTACGTGTGTTGGGGACGAATATGAAAATCGGTGTGCTTGAAAATCTCGGAACGCGGGTGACTGGTGCGACTCTTGGTATCATAGGCATGGGACGTATAGGAAAGGCGCTTTGTAAACGTGCGAGAGCTTGCGGCATGGAGGTGGTTTATCATAATCGTCGTCGCCTTGATTTGAATGAAGAAACAAAAGCGGGAGCGATGTATGTTACAATGGATGAGTTGTTTGAACAATCGGACTTTGTGTCTGTGAATGCACCGTATACGCCGGAAACACATCATATCATCGGCGAGGATGAATTGAAAAAAATGAAACAGACGGCTATCCTCATTAATACTTCCCGGGGACCATTAGTTGATGAAAAGGTGTTAGTTAAGGCATTGCAGAATGGAGAAATACATGGCGCGGGATTAGATGTATTCGAATTCGGGGATCATCCTTCTCCCGAACTGTTAGCTATGGATAATGTGGTACTCACCCCTCACATTGGTACACAAACTACTTATTCGCGCATTGAAATGGCGAAAGCTGTCAGCAATAATGTCATTGGATTCTTTGAAAGCGATCGTCCTGTGAGCCGGGTTTTTCATCCGTAATTAGCAAAACTCATCGTTGTATTTTAACTTCGCATCAGCCATATATTGTTTGATGCGTTGTTCATCTTCTTTTTTGCATATTAGAAGGACATTCCCGTTTTCAGCTACAATGTAATCTTTTAATCCCTGTACTATCGCGAGACGTTGATTATTACCTAATGCGATTATGTTGTCTTCGCATTCGTAAAGCATAGCCCGTGTCTTGAGAAGGGCATTGTTGTTTTCATCTTTAGTCGCGATATCGAACAACGATCCCCATGTACCGAGATCTGCCCAGCCGAAGTCAACACATTGCATGTACACATTGTCGGCTTTTTCCATTATTCCGTAGTCAACGGAGATATTGGGACAATAAGGATAGTGTGTGTTGATAAATTCCTGTTCTTCAGGAGTATCAAATTTATCGGCTCCTATGTCAAAGCGTGACGATATTTCAGGAAGAAATTTATGGATGGCGCTTATGATCGTATCTACATTCCAGAGAAAAATTCCGGAATTCCAGAAAAATTCCCCACTATCCATAAATACTTTTGCCAATTCCGGATTAGGCTTTTCCGTAAAAGTTTTCACTTTGGAAAAATCCCCGTTCATTGTTTCACTGGATTGTATATATCCGTAACCTGTTTCCGGGCGGCTGGGCTTGATTCCTAATGTCAGGAGAGCGTCATTCTTTTTAATGAATTTAATACCTTCATTGATCGCGGCTAAGAATTCGCTTTCTTTAAGAATAAGGTGATCCGAAGGAGCTACTACGATGTTTGCGTTAGGATTCCGCACCTTTATATGATATGCCGCGTATGCTATGCATGGAGCTGTGTTGCGGCGGGTAGGCTCAAGCAGAATTTGTCTTTCGTGAAGCAGAGGTAATTGTTCTTTGACTAAATCCGCATATTTCTCATTGGTGACAATATAGATATTCTCTATGGGTATAATTTTGGAAAAACGGTCAACCGTCATTTGCAGCAGTGAGCGTCCTATTCCGAAAAAATCTAAAAATTGTTTTGGGTAACTTTCTCTACTGAATGGCCAAAAACGGCTACCAATACCGCCTCCCATGATTACGCAAAAATTATCTTTCATTCGTTTTTATTTTTGAGTGACTTGATTTACAAAGATAATGTATTTCCAATACAAAATCAAAAGAATTTCCGTTTTATTTCGCTGTAATACAGTGAATCTCGCAGAGAGGATTCATCGGACTGGGGGTAGTTTATTTCGTTCGTTTATAAGACATGATCATTTTAATGTCAAAAAAAGGTATTTTATCCACTCCTGCCATGGCTTTGTAGATGGAAGCATAATCAATTTCCAATTTTTCCTTTGAAACGGATTCGATAAAAAAACCGATCCTCAGATTTTTGTTTCCGGTCGCGATTTTCAAATCTTCGATTTCTACTTCGATTTTTTTGTCTCCGTCAAAACTCCACGTCCCCTTTACTTCATCTGAAGATGGTGTGTCTTTTAATATTATTGTGCCATCCTTTTTTAATTCTAAGTATCCTTCTTTCTGTGAATCACTTAATAGCTGCTGCTCCAGATCCTCTTTGGAAATCTGATTTTTAAGAAAGACCGGAATATTTTTGAATTCCAACTGAATCGGTTGCCATTTACCAATCAGAGCCTCTTTGGTTATTTTTTCATTTTCTGTTTTTTGTTTTCCTCCACAAGCAGTAAGTAATCCTGCGATGAGAATAAAAGTAAGTAATTTTACAATTTTCATGTGTTAACCGAATTTTTGATTTCAAAAGACAAAAATAAAGATAAAAATAAGAAATAACATCTTCTGTTGTTATTAAAAAGAATAAATTATCTTGCTTTTCTCCTTTTGACCTACTCTGATGGCACTTTACTTAAAGTACTTTATTGGCATTATTACAGATAGGATAATCAACGACCCAAAGAGAAGTAATCCGGTTACTAACATTTTTATACCTTCTTTATCTCCAACCGGAAATTCCCCGTATTCGGAGAGCAGGGCAAGTATAAAGTAAGAGCTAACTGCACCAAGCAAGCATGAGATGATTAGCGCCAAGTGTTTATTTTTCCATATCATTAATACTCCCAGGATGGCAAGACATGCTATCATAAAGTAATTAATGGTTGATGTTCTGATTAATTCCTCGATGACACCAAAAACGATACCAGCCATGAGCAGTATTTCAGGAATAAACGACAAATTCTTTTTTAGTGATTTTTTTTTCATACAATATTATGTATTATTTGTTTATTTATTATTGAAACGTTGCTACTATGATAAATATTGCCCTGTCCTAATATACAAAACGAGACTACCCCAAAATGGGCAGCCTCGTTTCATAATTAATTTGTTTCTATTATTGATTGATAACTTTGTTCGCCCATCCGGAACTACCTTTGATAATCAGCACTTTTTCCGGAGTATTGATATCAAATATAGCTTGTCCGCCAACTTTATTCGTTGTGAAGATAAGGCTTCCATTCAGTGAATAGACGGAAACGGTTTCTGCTTTTACCGAATTGACATACAAGCGACCACCCAGCATGTAGGCAACATGATCATTCTGACTTTCAATAATTTCATTGGCAGTTGCATCTTTATAAACTTTGATTTGAGCTGTATGGTCCTCTTTGATCTCATCTTCATTGTTTACTTTGAAATCAACATTTACAAACTTAACATCGTACAAGCCTGTATTACTTTCCAGACTATTATCATAGATCGTATAAGCAATGTCCATCACTTTCTTTTTCACTTCAGCCGAACGCAGCAGGCCATTTGTCGGCGATGCTTTCAGTTTGACTTCGAATGTATAGGTGCTGTCATTCTTCGCTGTAATTTCCAGATCAGAGGACTCTTTGTATGGATCTTCAAGTTCAGTTCTATATCCGCCTCCCTCATTAAGCGTCAGGCCAAATCCTTTAGGTAGTTGCAATTCGAAAGATCCAATGAGTATAGCATCATCCGGCAGCTTCAGGGAGAATGCGATTTTACCGTTGTTGCTGGATGTCGTATCGGATTCTACAAAAACAAATTGTTCCTGTACAATGATAATGCAGGAATCTTTGATATTATTGATTACTGCACGGACAACAGCTGTGTCTGCTTTTAATCCTTTAAATGTACATACCGTATCCGTTCCTGTTGATGTTATTTGAACCACAGTGCTATTGCTGCTTGACCATGTTACGGATTTGTCCGTAGCATTAGCCGGCAGTATGGAAGCGATCAATGTTCCAGCATTATTTTCATAAACACGGATCGTATCTTTGTTAAGGCTAATCCCTGTTACAGGAACATCGCTTATCTTTACTATGCATGAATCTTTTCTACCGCCACCTCCATCTGTCGGAATTGCGTATACGATCGCCGTACCTTCTTTCAATGCTCTGATGAATACGCCGGTTGATGTTGAATCAATAGCTACAAGATCCGTTTCATCAGTGAACAAGCTCAAGGTATCATCCGTAGCATTATACGGATAAACAGTCGTATACATTTTGAACGAATCAGCCACATTCACGAATACAGTATCTTTGACGACCGTTAGGGTATTGTCGACATTGATTTTTACACTGTCTACTTGCCTGAGATCTATCCGTATAAAGCAGGGGCGTGGTGTCTCAATACCATCAGGGGTTCTGGCATACAATGTATCAACCCCTGAGTACATTGCCGTGAAATAACAGACCGTATCATTAACTATCGAGTCTATTCTTGACTGGCTCGGAGGCAGAAGTCCCCATTCCAATGTTTTATTGCTTGCGGAGTCCGGATAGAATCTTGCGACTACCGATCCCACACTATCTACTTTCATATCAATCTCAATCGACTCACTCATCAGAACCACACTATCCACAGGAACAATCACTTTGACAAAGCAGGAATCTTTATATTCACCGTCAACCGTTTCTGCATAAATGTATGTATTTCCGGAATATCCGGCCTTTATCGTACAAACCGTATCATATTTATTTGCCGATGTCGTATCTAAGCTTACAATCGAGGCGTCTTTACTTGTCCAGATGATCGATTTGTCTGTTGCATTAGGCGGAGTTACTTTTGCAACCAATAGCGTGTCACGCGTAATGTTCAGAACCACCGTGTCCATGTTCAAAGACATACCATCTGTTTCGATCCCTGTTACAGTAAAAACACAGGTATCTTTCTGTCCGTTACTTGCTTCGGCAACGATTTTAGCCTCTCCTACACCTTTTGCTCTGATTTTACAAATCGTATCATAGCCTGATGAAGTTATTTGTATAATGCTATTGGACGGATTATTAATGCTTTTCCAGGTAACGGCCTTGTTTGTTCCTTTTGAAGGAAGTATTTGTGCTATAATAGCAGTATCCGAGCCGATCGAAAATTTAATACTGTCATGACTAAGCGTAAAAGATTCTATCGCGGCATAACCTACCGTAATTTCGCACGAATCTTTGATTTCTTCATTGACTTTGGCTACAAGAAATACGGTTCCCGGCTTGAGAGCTTTTATGTTACAGATGGTATCATGCCGGTCCTGTTCTGTTGATATGATATCAACAATTGAAGAATCACGACTTTCCCATGTTATGAATGGGTCGGTCGCGTTTAGCGGATCAATTCTGGCTATTAAAACAGAATCTTCGTCGACAACCATACCCATTGTATGATCACTTAGTTCCATGTCCGTTATTGGAATCACAACTTTTATGACACAAGTGTCTTTGAAAGATCCGACATTTGTTTCGACTACGACTTTGGCCGTTCCTACTGCTAATCCTTTAACAATACAGGTTGATTTATCAGTTGTTAAGGTAGTATCAATCTCAATTACTGTAGATGTAGAAGGGTCGGTACCCCATGTTACGGATTTGTCGACTGCCTCAGCAGGAATAACAGTTGCGGCCAGAATCGTGTCGCTACCCATATTCAGAACGATAGTGTCATGATCTAAGGAGACCCCACCAGGATTCTGCGCCTGCATGCTTATTGAAATAAACATACAGGAAATTAATAATAGTAAAACCTTTTTCATCGCTTCTTAATATTTAAAATGAATTTTTCTAATACCTAATTATTTTTTTGTTATCGTTGTGCAATTACCATGCAAAAATAATCATAATCCTCAAACAATCATCTTAAAATAAACAATATTTCACTAATAAATCAAATAATCAGCCGATTATTCACACAGAATGTCCAATATTAACATTTGTTATTGCAGGGTGATTTTGAATACTTGTACGGAACAATCTCTTTCAAGCCGTTGAGGTATCTGGATTTTGAATCCTTTTGCCGTTTTTGTGGTTGTTAAGGGCATTCCTGATTCAAGAATCGTACATGATGTTTTCTCACCCGGGTTTAAAGGGATTTCAATTTCTTCCGTATATTTACTCATGTATACATAAATGGTTTGTTTGCCGTTTTCTATCTTTTGCGCGAAGACAACCCCCTCCTGAGGTTCGATGTCCTTGATTGGTTTCGTTCCGTAGATGGATTCATCGTTTGAAAGCATCCATGCTCCGATTTCACGCAGACGGCGTACAGCAGGTACAGGAAAACTCCCATCGGGCTTAGGCCCTACATTCAGCAGATAGTTTCCTCCTTTCGATGTATTACTTGCGAGATAGCCGACCATTAGCTGAGAAGGTTTCCAGTTGTAATCTTTCGCGTGCCAACCCCATGAATGCACCATTGTGGCAGGTGTTTGCCATGGTTTATCTAAGATTTTGTCTGGGTATTGGTTATCATGCATTTCTAAGAAATCGATATTTTCTCCCGGACTAAGATAGGAGATACGTCCGTTAATCAGACACTTGGGACTCAGTTCGCGAACCAAAGCAATCAGTTCGTCACGACGCTTATCGGTTATATGTGTTTCCCAATCCCATGTATCAAACCAGAGTAAATCCGGATCAAACATGGTGATTAACTCTTTTACCTGTGGCAAACTTTTCTTTTGCCAATAGGATTCGAATTCATTATCCGGCACTTTGGGAAACCATTCGGGCATTGCTCCGCCCGGATACTCCCAATCCTGCCAGTGCGAGTAATAAAATCCGTATTTTATTCCATACTTTCTGCAAGCTGCCACTAATTCGGCAATCAGGTCTTTCTTGTAAGGAGTGTTCATAATGTTGAAGTCCGATACTTTCGAATCCCATAAGGCGAATCCGTCATGATGTTTGGATGTTATGACAAAATAGCGCATACCGGCATTTTTGGCTTCCCGGATCCATTCATCAGCATTAAACGCCGTAGGATTAAAGCTCTTGGCTAAATTTTTATATTCGCCGCTTGGAACTTCAAGCCTCATTTGTATCCATTCGGCATACCAGCTACGACCGTTTTTAAATGTAGTATCCGGCATTGTGTGGCCATTATAGCTTCCTTCCAGCATCGAATATAATCCGAAATGAATGAACATGCCAAATTTGGCATCACGAAACCAGTCTGCATTTTCAGGGGGCAGAGAGAGCGATTTCTGTTGCGCGGTAGTTGAAACAATGAAGCAGGTAAGAGCAAAAATAGCAAAAAGTTTTGTAGCCTTCATAAGTAAAGAATTTAATTAGTAATTATATGCTTTGGCAGTTAAGATGGATAATTTTCAAAAAATTATTCTCCGAGATAGATTTGTTTGAGCATCTTTACATGATCTGAGTAAGGAGGGAAAACAGGAGCCGGTTCATCGGTTAAGGCTCTGTTCAGGACGCTTTTTTTATGTGAAAATGTTTCTATGCTCCATTTGCCCTGATAAAATCCGTGGCCGCTGTTTCCTGCGCCTCCGAACGGAAGGTTTGTATTCAGCATGTGCATTAGTGTGGCATTCACACATCCGCCACCATACGAAACATTATTAATGATCAGATCCTCTGCCTCTTTATCTGTGGTATACAGATAGAGAGCAAGCGGTTTTTCCCGCTTGGAAAGTATTTTTACTACATCTTCAAGATTTTCAAATGTAATGATGGGAAATATCGGCCCGAATATTTCTTCCTGCATGATCCGGCTATCCCATGTGATATGATCCATGATGGTCGGCGCTACAAATCGTTGATTTTCATCTGTTTCGCCACCAAACACAATATTGCCTTCTTTCAACAGGTCCTTTAGTCGTTCAAAATGACGCTGGTTGATAATACGGCCGAAATCGGAATTGTTTTTGATGTCATCGCCATAAAATACTTTAATCTGATTCTTCAAAGCCTCGATTAGCTTATCTTTCAAGTCTTTATGGACTAATATATAATCCGGAGCAACACATGTCTGTCCCGCGTTGATCAGTTTTCCCCAGCAAATTGAGCCGACTGAGCGTTCAATATCCGCTGATTTATCAACGATGCACGGACTTTTTCCGCCAAGTTCGAGAACGGTGGGAGTCAGATATTCTGCCGCAGCTCTGGCAACTATACGGCCAACATTCGTACTTCCTGTATAAATAATAAAATCAAACCGTTCTTTTAATAATTCCGTAGTTCCTTCCACTCCGGTTTCTATGGCAACGCAATATGCCTCATCAAATGCGGTGTTGATAATGTCTGCCAATACTTTCGATGTGGTCGGGGCCACTTCCGATGGTTTAACAACACAACAGTTTCCTGCTGCCAGCGCTCCTACAAGCGGTTTAAAGCAAAGAACGAAAGGATAATTCCATGTATTAAGAATCAACACGGTTCCATAAGGTTCATAATATATTTTGCTATCGGCCTGTCCGAATAAAGGGGGAGAAGCCACTTCTACAGGCTTTGTCCATGATTCCAAATTCTCAACCGCGCAATTTATTTCATCAATCATTGCTGTCACTTCCGTCGCAAATGCTTCGAATTCACATTTTCTCAGATCCGTCATCAGAGATTGTTCAATATCTTTATGTTTTTCGATGACAACCTGACGAAGTTTTTTTAATTGTTCGATACGGAATTCGATATTTCTGGTTTTACCTGTGGAAAAAAATGCTCTTTGTTTTTCCAATAACTGCTGGTAGTTCGACATGCCTGGAAGTTTTTAAGTTAATATGAGTGCCAAAGATAATCGTTTTTCTACAAAATCAGGAATTAACGGGTTATTTTCACTCGGAGGATTGCTCCGTTTTTATCAAATTCAATTTTATCGATACAAACTTCACGATGATAGCCGGCGGCACGCCCCATTGTTATTCCGTTCGGGCGACTGAAACGGTGGTATACAATATACCACTCGTCTTTGCCGGGGACTTGAATCACCGAATTGTGTCCTGTACCGTACACTCCGTCTTCCGTTTTTTTGACTAAGATAAGATTGTTTTCCGGAATGGTGAGGGGGCCTGTCGGCGATTTGGCAGTTGCGTAACGTACGCGGTAGTCTTCGCTTCTTGTGTCGTTTTCCGACCAAAGGAAATAATAAGTGCCTTTTCTGTAGATAACATAGATGGCTTCCCGGAAAGAATTGTCAGGTGTCATATCCTTTATTGTCTCTTTGCGGATGGATGTCATGTCATCATTAAGCTCCGCTGCAGCTAAATATCCGTTGCCCCAATACAGGTAGTCTTTACCGCTTACGGGATCGGTAAATACATCCGGATCTATTTCCTGTCCGCGGTTCACACCTTCCGGCTTGAAGTCTATCAGTGGGGCGCCCGAATCAATAAACGGACCCGCAGGATCATCCGCTACGGCGACACCGATTTTCTTTTGGCCGTCGTTCATTCCTCCGCTGAAATAGTAGAAATATTTATAGGCGCCGTTGATCTTTTTTTCGATGATACAGGGAGCCCATGCATTGCCGTTTGCCCATGCAACATCTTTCTTTTGATCAAGTATTACACCTTCATCTTTCCAATCTTTCAGATCGTCGGATGAAAAAACTTTGAAATAATATCCTCCCCAGTTTGTAAAACCGTCGCTTGTGGGATACAGGTAATACTTCTTGTTTTTTTCCGAATATAAGATATCAGGATCGGCATAATAGCCTTCTAATACAGGGTTTGTCGACACTTGTGGGAAGTCTTTCGGAAGTCCCCATTTGTCGGTAATACGCTTCAGTTCCTTGCGCGTTATCGGAATAATCGAACCGTGACGTGGTTTGAAATCCATTGAGATAGATTCGTCAATCACTTTGAAATTTTCAAGATCAGTGCTTTCTGTAAATTGATAACCTCCTTTTTTGTAAACATCATACATCATGATGTATTTTTCGGAGCCGATCAGTTTAAACAGGCCGGAGCCTTCTACAGCTTCTTTTGTTTGTTGTTTGTAATCGGGATACTCTGTCCACTTACCGGAAGAGAGCGATTTTGTCGTGGCGAGTTTTATTCCGTCACCATGGCCTTCTGTCTTATAAAACATATAGTAAGTGTCGCCTTTCAACACAATATCCCCATCAATACATGATTTTCCGTTTGCAGGGGAAAAGAATTGTTTCGGCTCTCCTTCAATATCCGTAAAATCGTCATTCGCATAAGCATAATAAATAATATCCACACCATCTCCGTGCTTCATTGACCAATATATCAAATATTTACCTGCTTCGCGGTCATATATTGTCTGGGGCGCCCATACCCGTTTCAAATCCTCCTGCCCTTTGTATTTCTCCTGAATATTTACGATGCCGGAAGTCCAGTTTACAAGATCTGTCGATTTTAGTAATACCATGGCGCGATTCGAATCCCATCCTTTGGATGAGGTCATATCTGTTACAACCATATAAAAGGTTTTACCATCTTCACACCTCAAAATATGCGGATCGCGTACCCCTCCGGTGGAACTGATTTTCTTAGAATCTATTACGGGTTTATTGTTATTCAGTGCTTTGTAGTTATAACCGTCTATACTCACGGCAAAATTTATCTGTTCATCTTCTACCCGGTTGCCTAAAAAATAGGTGAATAAATAGGCCACATAATCTTTTTCTTCAGCTCCTTCTTTATACTGAGGCATGTTATAGGTCGTTATTTTATCACGAAGAATCCTAACCTCGGTGATTTTTGTAGTAACCGATTGCGGATGTGCGGAAAAGCGTATTGTCAATAATTCTTCTTTTTGTAAATTTTCGGGTATTTTGCAAAGCACAGCCACCGGATGATCTTCATTTTCGCCTGTTAAATAGATTGTTCTGATTTTTTGATCATTAATAAAAATGTCAAAATTGCGCTTACGATCTTTGTCGTAATAACTTACATACAGAAATCTTGCGTTATGTTCTTTATTTTTCAATTCGTAGCTAAAATATCCTCGCGCTTCGCGCCAGTGTATATCATCAATAAATCCGGTACTGGAATTTTCTGATTTTATAAAATGATCGGATTCCGGTTGCTGTTCACCACAAGTGACTTTATCAATTGTGATCCCATCCAAGAGTATCATCTCTTTTTCTTCCAGTTCGATCTTACGCCGGATACCGGCAAACTCTTCTTTGGTAGCCTGCGGCCAATAAATAATATAACGCGATTCATGAAGGCGGAAGAATGGCATAAGCTCCAAACTTCCCCACTTATTTTCAGGATAAAGGTTTGTCAGGGTAAATGTCAGTGACTTGTCAGTGACCGGGGTGACAAGTGTTGTCAGAGAATCCGGAGTGCTAACAATTATCGGCAGATCTTTCATTGGTATTTGTCTCCCGTGGGCAATATGTCCTCCGCGGCTATCATCAGCAAAAAGGCCTGTCATATCTTCGTTGCCTGTTTTTGCCGCTAACGCTATCGGACCGTAGAAATAAGTATAATAGTTCGATTTATC
Organism: Tannerella sp.; assembly: GCA_031551825.1. GTDB lineage: Bacteria > Bacteroidota > Bacteroidia > Bacteroidales > Tannerellaceae > Tannerella. The sequence continues at coordinate 27,796 of JAVBNB010000071.1, forward strand.
AGGCATTTGTTCTACCCTTATCGTCATAGGCATTTCCATAACAACTTTGTCTCCCTTTTTCCATTGGCGGTTTATTGCGATAAAACCATCATCGGAACGCATTGCCGGATAATTTTCTCCGTTAACGGAAACTCTCAGCGTATTTTCCTTTACCCATGAAGGATCTCTAAGTTTCAAAGTAAACGTTATCTTCTTTTTAGGATTGACTGTGATTGTTGTTTTGTCATCATCCGGGAATCGGTTTTCCTGTATTATTTCAATTTGTTTCTCTTTCCAAGAAAGTTTTGACGGGATAAAAAGATTTACGTAAAGCTCATTGTCTTTGTGAGAGTATATCATTTCCGGATATTTGGCATGATTTTCTATTCCGGAGCCAACACAGCACCACATGCTTGTTTGTGGCTGTGAATAAACACGGTAATGTCCGGGACGCATCTGTGTGAAATAAACGAGGCCTCCGGTTTCCGGATGTTGGGAAGAAAGTATATGGTTATAAAGAGCGCGTTCATAATAATCCATTAAGTTTTTGTCGCCCGATGTTTCATAAAACATTTTTGTCAGACGAAGCATGTTATAGGTGTTACATGTTTCGGGTCCTTCGATACTACGCAGCATGCGGGAAAAATCATCCGTCGGATTGAAGTGTTCACCTGTACTGTTTCCTCCAATAGAGACTGAACGGTCTTTAACAACGATATCCCAGAAAAATTTTGAAGCGTCAGACCATTCGTTATTGCCTTCCAAGTCGGCGATGCGCTTATACCCTATGACTTTCGGGATTTGTGTATTAGCGTGAAGTCCTGTCAATTTGTCTTCTTTTTTGAGAAGCGGATCTAGAATTGCCTGATGGGAAAACCGGCGTGCTAATGTCAGGTATTTTTTATCTCCGGTGATCGCGTAAACATCCGCAAATGTTTCATTCAGTCCGCCATGCTCACTGCGGAGTATATCCTGCATTTGTTCGTCTGATAACCCGGAAGTGATGTCAATCATCCAGTCCGTCATTTTCACAAGCATTTTCTTTGCTTCTTCGTTCTGCGTATAAATCCACGCATCTCTTAGTCCGGCATAAGTTTTATGTATATTGTATAACGGCACCCATTTGCCGTTGAGGCTAAATCCTTGCGCATTGATCTTTCCTTCTTTTATTTCTTTCCATATCGCGTTTCCGCCGGGCACACCACCAATATATCCATTACCATTGGCATCCTGGCAACGTTTTAATTCGGAAATCATATAATCTAAGCGTTCTTTGATTGATTTATCTCCCGTTGAAGCATACATTAGAGACAATGCGGACAGGTAATGCCCTCCGATATGTCCATCTAATCCGGTATTTTCCCAGTTCGTATAACTTTCGGCCTTAGGCGTAAGTCCCGCTTCACGTAAAAAAGGGGCCAGAAGGCGGTCCGCATCAAGTTCGAGTAAATACGCCTTGTCAAGTTCCTGGGCTTTCAGAAAGGGGCTATTCAGAAGTCTGACATCGGAAAGTGAAAAACTGTTTACTATCAGCTTTGTTTGTGTTATACCCGACATTGAAATTGTAAAAACAAACGAAATGAGAAGTGTTAATTTCTTCATGGTAAACGATTTTAATGATTTTTAGTGTCAAAAATACAATTTCTTTCTGTATAAATTATAAATTTACCACAAAATTAGGCGGATGAAAATAATTTGGTTTTTTCTTTAGTCTGTGATTAAACCTTTTTATTTATGATCAGTCTTAACCTAATTACAAGTTCTAATTAACAAGTATAATATAACAGAAAAACATGACAAAACCGGTTAAATGGCTTTTGATAGGCATTATTTTGTTGATCATTATCGGAATGATTGCCTATCCGCGCATCAAACAAAAATCAAATTCAGAGAAGGACACTCAGGTACCAACAATTGCTGTGTCTCAAAGGCATTTGCCTATAAGTATTAATGCGGTTGTTCTGAAAAAACAGTCTCTCACTGATAAAATCATTAGCACGGGAACTACCATTCCTGATGAAGAGGTTAATTTATCTTTTGAGTCGTCGGGCAAAATCGTTGAGATTCATTTCAACGAAGGGACTCATGTAAAAAAAGGAAGCTTGTTGGCGAAGATTAACGACAAGCCGTTACAGGCTGAGTTGAAAAAGTTAGAGGCCCAAATTCCGTTGGCTAAAGAACGTGTTTTTCGCCAAGGCGCGTTATTGAAAAAAGACGCAGTAAGTCAGGAGGCCTACGAACAGGTGACCACAGAATATGACAAGCTGATGGCTGATATTGAATTGGTAAAAGCGAAGATACTTCAAACCGAATTGCGCGCTCCTTTTGATGGAATAATTGGTCTTCGCTTGGTAAGTGAAGGAGCTTACGCGACACCTTCCACAGTAGTAGCCAATTTGACTAAGATAAGTCCGCTGAAAATAGAATTTTCCATCCCGGAACGGTATGCCGCTGATGTTTCTGACGGAACAAATATTACTTTTTATATGGAAGGGATAAGCGGAATGGTGAAAGAATATCAAGCCAAGGTCTATGCGGTAGAAGGTAAGGTAGCCTTAGAAACACGTTCATTGAAAGTACGCGCTTTATATCCGAATGTAAATGAAGCTATTTTACCCGGGCGTTATCTCTCGGTTCAAATTATGAGGCGGGAAATAAAAGATGCTTTGTCTGTGCCAAGTGAAGCGATCATTCCAGAGATGGGGAAAAACATTATTTATTTGTACAAAGGGGGCGAAGCCAAATCGGCGGAAATAATAACCGGGCTTCGTACGGAAAGCCATGTGCAGGTATTGGAAGGGCTTCAACCGGGAGACACGGTAATTACTACCGGTGTGATGCAATTACGTACAGGGATGAAGGTAAATATTGATAATCTGATAGAAGAATAACGACTATGGCAAATATTTCCGAAATAAGCATTAAACGTCCGGTTTTGGCTACGGTAATGATACTTGTCATATTGTTATTTGGTCTGATTGGCTACCAATCGCTTGGTGTACGCGAGTACCCCAGTGTGGATCAGCCTATTATTTCCGTAAATACTTCTTATCCGGGGGCGAATGCGGAAGTTATTATGAATCAGATTACAGAACCTTTAGAGCAAAATGTCAATGGTATTCCCGGAATACGTTCGCTTAGTAGTGTGAGTAGCCAGGGCAACAGCCGTATTACAATCGAGTTTGAATTGTCTGTCGATCTTGAAACAGCAGCCAATGATGTACGAGACAAAGTGTCCCGTGCCCAACGTTACCTGCCGCGTGATTGCGATCCTCCCACTGTATCAAAGGCCGATGCCGATGCGTCTCCTATTATGCAAATTGGTATCCGTAGTAGCCAGCGTTCGTTGATGGAATTGACGGAGATCGCGGAGTTAACGGTTAAAGAGCGCTTGCAGACTATTCAGAATGTGAGTGCGGTTGATATATGGGGACAAAAGCGTTATTCCATGCGTTTATGGCTTGATCCGGTAAAAATGGCCGGCTATGGTGTTACTCCGTTAGATGTAAAAAGCGCTATTGATAATGAAAACATAGAACTCCCTTCCGGTAGTATCGAAGGAAATACGGTAGAGTTGTCTATACGTACAATGGGCTTGATGAGTACGGCCCAAGAATTCAATGATCTCATTATCAAAGAAAATGATAATAATGTAGTTCGATTTAAGGATGTCGGACGGGCGGAACTTGCTCCGGAAGATATCAAAAGCGTATTGAAACGCAATGGTGAACCGATGGTGATCGACATCATCATACCGCAACCGGGCGCTAATCATATTGAAATTGCAAATGAAGCTTACGTGCGCATCGAACAATTGAAAAAAGATTTGCCGGATGATGTGACAATTGAAATGATATTCGACAATACGCAGTTTATTCGGGCCTCTATCAATGAGGTGGAAGAAACAATCTATGTTGCGTTTATTCTTGTTGTTCTTGTTATTTTTCTTTTCCTTCGCGACTGGCGTGTGACGCTTATTCCGGTTGCTGTTATACCGGTATCTTTGATCGGAGCATTTTTTGTAATGTTCATCGCAGGCTTTTCTATTAATGTGTTGACAATGTTAGCGATTGTTCTATCTGTCGGCTTGGTGGTTGATGACGCGATTGTTGTGACGGAGAATATTTATGTCCGGATTGAACGCGGAATGACACCGAGAGAGGCTGGGATAGAAGGTTCTAAAGAAATCTTTTTCGCTGTAATATCCACTACTGTTACGCTTGTCGCCGTTTTTATTCCGATTGTGTTTATGGAAGGAATGACGGGTCGTTTATTTAAAGAATTCAGTATTGTTATTGCCGGATCAGTTACAATATCTGCTTTTGTGGCGTTGACTTTTACACCGATGTTGGCAACAAAATTATTAAGGCGTCGTGAAAAAAAGAACTGGTTATACCGGAAAACAGAGCCATTTTTTGATGGGTTGAATAAGCTATATTCGACATCTCTTAATGCATTTTTGAATAAAAAATGGATTGCAATACCTATTGTTGCAGTTTTGTTAGGTTCTATTGTTTATTTCTGGCAAAAAATACCATCGGAACTTTCGCCTCTTGAAGACCGTTCGCAAGTAACGATAAACGTGCGTGGGCCTGAAGGAGCTACTTTTGAGTTCGTTCGCGATTTCTCAGACAAGTTGGAAGAAATTGCAGATTCCGTTGCCTACGAAAGAAAATTTATTACGACACGTGCCTGGGGCGCCAGCGGATTTATTTCTGTTATTTTGCCTGATATCAGGGATCGTGAGCGTTCACAAATGGAAATTGCAGATGAGCTATCGGCTGAAGTTCGCAAAGAAACATTGGCCAGGGGATTTGTGCAGCAACAATCTACTTTTGGCGGCAGACGAGGCGGTATGCCCATACAATATGTATTACAAGCCACAAGCCTTGATAAATTACAGGAATTCCTGCCGCCCTTCATGCAGAAGGTGAATGAAAGTCCTGTTTTCCAGATGGCTGACGTAAACCTGAAGTTTACAAAACCTGAAGTCCGTATTGAAATTAATCGTGATAAGGCATCTCTTTTGGGTGTTAGTACGCGAAATATCGCGCAAACGTTGCAATATGCATTAAGCGGACAGCGTATGGGATATTTTTACCTGAACGGAAAGCAATACCAGATATTGGGCGAAATAAACCGTCAGCAACGAAACACGCCGCTTGATTTGAAATCTATTTATGTGAGGAGCAATAGTGGCTCAATGATCCAGCTTGACAATTTGGTCAGTCTGGTAGAAGATGTCGCTCCTCCGCAACTTTATCGTTATAATCGTTTTGTTGCCGCGACTATTTCCAGTGGGCTTAACAAAGGATATACGCTTGGAGCCGGATTAGATGAAATGGATCGCATTGCGAGCGAGGTGTTGGACGAAAGTTTCCGCACTGCTTTATCCGGTGAATCAAAAGAATTCCGCGAAAGTTCGGACAGCCTTATGTTTGCCCTTATTCTTGCGTTAATCATGATTTATCTTGTTTTGGCGGCGCAATTTGAGAGTTTTAAAGATCCGCTGACCGTGATGTTTACTGTACCGTTAGCAGTTGCCGGAGCGTTGTGGTTTATGTATATGGGAGGCATTACCATGAATATCTTCAGTCAGATCGGTATCATTATGTTGATCGGACTTGTCGCCAAAAACGGAATCTTAATCGTTGAATTTGCAAATCAACGTCAGGAAGCGGGACTGAATAAGGAAGAAGCGATTCGTACGGCATCCATACAACGCCTTCGCCCGATATTAATGACAAGCGCTTCAACCATACTCGGATTGTTACCGCTGATGTTTGCATCGGCAGAAGGAGCCAACGGACGTGTTGCTATGGGTACTGCCGTTGTTGGTGGAATGCTGGTTTCTACATTCTTAACTTTATATATTGTGCCCGCTATATATAGTTTTATCGCAACGAATATGCAAAACAAAAAAGAACCTCAATGAAACGAGCATGATAAATGTATCGCCAACCGAAGGTCAGCCTTAGCTAAAGGCGATGAACAAAAGAGCGAGTTCTATATTACCTTAGTGTTAAATTTTGATTTTGTAGATATGAAACGTATTTTTATTATCCTATTGACTATAATTACAGGTTGTACGACTTTATGCGCACAAAATCTCTATACATTGGAAAAGTGTATAGAGATTGGCCTTGAAAATAATTATTCCGTCCGGATCATTCAGAATGAAGAACGGATATCATCTAACAACGCGACTCCCGGAAATGCCGGTTATCTGCCTACAGTTGATCTGAGTGGAGGTTTTAGCGGAACGCTTTATGATTATAATTACGACTATACTGACGGTACATCCGGGAAAGACAAAAACATAAACGCTGAAACTGCAAATGCGGGAGTCAGTTTGAACTGGACTATTTTTGACGGATTCGGTATTCAGGCAACTTATAGTAAGCTGAAAGAGTTGCAGCAGATGGGACAGTTGAATACCCGTATAGCGATTGAAGATCTGACTGCGAACGTTTCAGCCGAATATTATAACCTGATCCGTCAACGGATACGCTTGAGAAATCTTCGTTCTGCCGTAAGGTTATCAAAAGAGCGGCTTCGTATTGTGGAAGAACGATATATCATCGGTTCTATGTCGAGATTAGACCTTCAACAGGCAAAAGTCGACTTTAACGCTGATAGCTCTAAACTACTGACACAATATGAAACGGTAAATGCGTCTCATATCAGACTCAACGAATTAATGGGGCTTGATTCTGTAAATCAGCGTATCAGAGTCCGTGATACGATACCCCTCAATATATCCCTTATCGAATCTGATCTATGGCAGAAAACGCTTACAAATAATACGTCATTATTGGCTTCACAGAAAGATAAAACGATTTCGGAAATAGATTACAAAAAAATACGTAGCCGTAATTATCCTTATCTTAGATTAAACGCGGGTTACGGGTATACCGGAAACTGGTATGAGCTGGGAACAACAGAATTGCAGCAGCGGCTGGGGCTTAATTATGGCCTTACAGTGGGATTTACCATCTTCGATGGAATGAACCGCCGTCGCGAGCAACGTAATGCGCGTATTCAGATTGAAAACAGTGATCTTCGTATTCAGCAATTAGAGCTTGGATTGAAAGCGGATCTTTCCAATCTTTGGATGGCATACCGGAATAATCTTGACTTATGGAGATTGGAAAAAGAAAACCTGATCGCCGCACAGGAAAATTATGAGATAGCTCTCGAACGTTATAAATTGGGAGATCTGTCGGGTATCGAACTCCGGGAAGCGCAAAATAATCTTCTCGAAGCTGAGGAACGTCAGTCTATCGCCGAGTATAATACAAAATTGTGCGAAATCTCATTATTACAATTGAGCGGCCAGATTCTTACTTACCTTAATCCGGAATGAAAAGGATTTAGGACGTCATAAAGTTGTTCCAGATTGTCAGCGCCTATCAGATCAACACCTTCTTCTATAAGGAATCGTTTGAATGCTTTTGTTTCCGGGGCTCCCCACCAGCGCAATAGCTTTCCTTCTTCATGAGTCTGTTTGATAAAATCACGCATCTTTTGCAGTTCAGCTTCCGGCATAGATCCTTCGCCCGTCCATGAAAAATAATCCTGGTAATTGTTGCTTATAACCGGCATAAGGTTGGATGAAATCCCTTGTCCGAGATCTTTGATTCTCCCATCTAAAAAAAGATACCGATGCGTCTCTTGTGGCAATGTTTCAAGCGGACGATCCCCTGAAAGGAAGAGTAATATGGTACCTTCCTTATATTCTCCATGTTCAACGGAGCAAAAGAGATCTTGATAGGGTTCAATGGTCTTTTTTAATACGGGATACATTTCTTCTCCGTTTGATTTGCAGTCAACCATTAAATAAAAAGGCCTGTCACTATCCGTGTATACTTTCCCCCCGTTCTTTTTTATATGATCTGTCAGCGGTTTCAGGTATATATTTTCGAAAGTATGCGCCGGATTTATTTCCGATTGGTCGTGTGCGACATATAGTTCTCCGTCTATTAGCCATAGATCGGCCTCTACACAGTTAAAGCGGTATGATAATGCGTCTAATAAAGGCCTGGAACGCCAGTAGTCATTATGTGAGAATGCATTGTATAAAATAGGGGGAATGGAATCAATACGTCCATATACATGATTGCCGGAAAAAGCAAAAAAGAGAATATTTAGGAGAACAACAATTTTTCTTATCATCAGAATTTGAATCATAAATGTAATAAACAAAAGTATAAAAAAACTCCTGAAATATTTCAAATATCAGGATTGGGCCTCAATGATAAAACTCAGAACTGTTTCTGCCAGCAAAGAGTCTGACAAACGTGACAAACCGTTGTGATTGACTAGAAATTCCTTCAATTCTCCGGGAGTGGCATCATTTTCGGCAGCAACTATTTTGATTCGTTCTTCAATATCTTTGCCATCGATTTCAATGTTGTTTTCTCCTGCGATTTTCTTTAAAATCAACATTAATTTGACACGATCTTCCGCTGCGTTTTTTTCTTTTTCCGAAAGATTCTCGCAATCATCTATGTATTTCATTTCATTCTCAATGAATGTGGAATGAAGTGTAATTTGAGTCTGTTTCAGTAGTTTCTCTGATATTTCGTTAAGTTTATCTTCTGTTTCCTCCGATTCTAAATTTAAATGATAATAATCCGGTAGGACGAACTGGGGCATTTCTACAAAAGCCGCTTTGAATTTAAGATGGTCATTCTTCAAACTTTCAACTTCCGATATTTCAACAGGAGTTCCGGCTTCCATTCCTTGTTTCTTAAGGGCTGCACGGCACAAACGGGCAGAGGATACCGAAATCAAATCGTTTTTGATTTCATTTCTGAAAAATGATTCGAGTACTCCTACTGGAGCTTTTCCCGGACGAAATCCTTTAAACGAAAGTTTGGAATATTTTTTAAGAATATCATTATAGTCTTCTTTTATCATGTTCCACGGAACAACAATTTCCAATTCCTTCTCTTGTTCACTAATATTGTTTACTTTAATCTCCATAATCTTTAATTTTTAACGGGATCGGGAAGAGGAGGCACATCATCCGCCACTTCATAGCCTAACCGGTGTACAATTTTACGAATAGATGAATCTATATGGCTAAAATAGTTATATAGACCTTTACAAAGATAATTCAATCCAGGTTCTCCTTGCGATGTTTTCAATAATCTGTTTTTAGGACATTCTCCCGAGCAGGCGAATAGATAACGACACTGCCTGCATTTACCGGGGAGAGTAAAGTCTTTGGCATATCCGAAATGTTCCTGTCTTTCCGATAAGGCCATTTCCACCAACGGAGTCTGATTTATATTGCCTATTTTATATTCAGGATAGACGTAATGGTCGCATGTATAGACGTCTCCATTATGTTCCATCGCCAAACCTTTGCCGCAAATCGGTGAAAAAATACACAATGGAGATGGTCTTCCCATCCATTGTTCCACGGCGCTGTCAAAAAATGGGATGTAAATATTCCCAAAATCGTTTTTATACCATTCATCGAAGATTTTAATTAAAAAATTGCCATACTCTTCCGGTTCGACACACCATGACATAACAAATGAATTAGGATGTTTCGGATTGATTCGCGGCGAATTTTCATCGGGCATTTCGTTGATATTCCAATATAGAGGTGCCGTATCGGTAAATACTTTCGGTTCCACAATCGGGATGAATTGCATTTGTTTACTTTTGATTTCATCCCGCAAAAAGCGGTAAACTTCCAATGGATATTTTGCATTAATATCATTTACTACCGTCAATGTAGCGAAACGAACATCATGTTTATTCAATAGTCGGGCGGATTCCAGTACTTTAGCGAACGATCCATTGCCATTGGAATAAGTACGATATGCATTGTGCAATCTTTCCGGCCCGTCGATACTTAAGCCGACAAGAAAATTATTTTCACGGAGAAACTCACACCATTCATCATTCAACAAAGTTCCGTTTGTTTGTAAATCGTTTTCGCAACGGACGTATGAAGGAGCATATTTCTTTTGAATAGCCACGACCTTTCTGAAAAAATCCAACCCCAGCATTGAAGGTTCCCCTCCTTGCCACGAAAATACAACTTCTTTGGCGTTTTGTTGTTCGATGTATTGCCGGATGAATTCTTCAAGTGTTTCTTCCGAAATCCGCCATTTGGTATCGGTCGATAACAGGTTCTCTTTGCTCAAATAATAGCAATAATCACAATTAAGGTTGCATACCGGTCCGGTAGCTTTAATCATCACATGCATACGAACCATCGGTTTACCCCGGAATTGTTTAGGCGATTTATTTTGCATATATTTTTCCAATATCGTTTATTCTTTTCCGGCAACAAATATACAACTATTTGATTTCCTCTTTTTTACTTATACGATAATTTTTGGGAGTGGCGCCGTATTTTTGTGTAAACCACCGGTTCATGTTCCCCCTGTTTATGAACCCGGCCTTATACATAATTTCGTCGACCGACAGCTGGGTGGTGGTTAACAATCGTTCCACTATGGTCAGACGATAATTGCGTATGATGTCGGTAGGAGTGTGTTCAGTACTTTTTTTCAATTTGCGATATAATTGGCGCGAACTTATACATAATATGGAAGCCAGTTCTTCCGCGGAAAAATCCGGGTTGGAAATGTTTTCGTCAATGGTTTGGATCACTTTGTCATAAAAATCTTTGTCTTCTACATGGACATATTTTCCATCGGATAGGTCGAAAGCGCTGAGGGCGGAATGGTAATAATCTTTCAGATCGTCCTGTCTTTGCAACAATCTGTTCACGACTGATTTCAAGTAATCCACGTTGAAGGGTTTAGTAATATAGGCTTCCGCACCGGCCAAAATTCCTTCAGTTTGTTCTTCAGTCATACTTTTGGCTGAAAGTAATATATAAGGGATGTGTGTTGTATGCCGGTTGGATTTGATTTGCTTGAGGAGAGAGAGTCCGTCTAACTGGGCCATCATGATGTCAGAGATGATCAGGTTGGGTTGAATCTTTTCCAGAACCGTTTCCACTGTAGAAGAATCTTCCACGGGAATAACATTGTATTTGTCAATAAAAATTTCGGAAACAAACCAAAGCATTTCCGGATCATCTTCAATAACCAGAATCGTTGGTCTGGAGTGGTTGAACGCATATTCCTGGTCTTTGGGCTCTATCACGGGTTTATCGGTTTCAGGCTTCTTCATCATCAGAGTGGCTTCTTCATACTGTTCAGTCTTTTCATAAAAGTTCACTTCCAACGAAGGCAGAGTTGTCCGGAATTCGGTCCATTCCTCCGGAATGCTTTTTACTTCGATCTCCCCATTTAGTAATTTGACCATATTGTGGCAAATAGCTAAGCCTAACCCATTTCGTGCGGATAGCCCTTTCTGAGTCTGTTTCTCAAAGTCTTCTAATACCCGGTAACGATCGAAAATATAAGGGATGTCTTTCCCTTTAATTCCCTTTCCGGTATTGGAAACCACGATTTCGAGTAAAGAGCCGGCCATTTTAACCGACAGACAGATTTTTCCATTGTCGGGAGTGTATTTGAATGCATTGGAAAGCAGGTTGGATATAATTTTAGTGAGGCATTCCTTGTCCGAGTTCCATACCAGATTTTCTTCAATGCTGATTTGATAATCAACACCTTTGCTCTCAGCCATGTCCACAAAAGAGTCGGCGATACTTTGAGTAAATTCGGTTATGTTGAAAGTTTTAATTTTGCAGGGTTTGTTCCCTGTTTCGATCCTTCGGAACTCGATCAATTCCTGGATGAGAGAATTGAGACGCTCCGCATTTTTCATGATTGAACCGGTGTATTTCCGGACGTATGCATCTGCTCCTGTGTATGAAGCCAATCGTTCGCAAGGACCATAGATCAGAGTAAGCGGGGTACTCAATTCATGTGTGATGTTGGTAAAGAAACGGAGTTTAGACTCGTAGATTTCTTCTTTCTGTTGCTGATTCATCTTTTCGATGATGTGTTCCCTTTTCTTTCGATATCCCCTTCTTACTATTTGGACGATGATAATAAACATGGCGATAGACAGGAGGAGGTATGCCAGGTAAGCCCAGTAGGTCATATACCAGGGAGGTAAAATGATAATTTTCAGGGAGTAGGCATCATTGGTGAAGTCGTTCATGCTGTTGGCGCATTTCACATGGAGGATGTATTCTCCGGGAGAAATGTTCGTAAAGTTTACCGTCCCTGATTTTCCGATGTTGATCCATTTATCATTGAATTTTTCCAATTTATAGGAATAGCGGCAGTTTTGTCCGTTGATGTAATCTAAGGCTACGAATGAGATAGAGAAGAAATTTTGTTCATGGTGGAGCTGTAAGTATTCTTCATTCTCTTTTCTGATCATAAACTCCGAAAGGTTGTAGTTGTTTTCATAGATCTTCAGTTCGGTAAAATAAATTGGTGGAACGAAGGATTTTTCAACAAAAATATCCGGTGAAATAGAGATAAAACCATTAGTTCCCCCAAAAAACAGCATACCTGATGATTCGTCCTTATAATAAGCGCCATCGCTGAATTCGATAACCTCCAATCCATCGCTATGGTTATAGGAATTGAAACTATTAGCGATCGGGTCAAAGCGGATGATTCCGCTGTTGGTGCTAAGCCACAGGTATCCTTTGCCGTCTTCCAGTATTCCATGGATGGTATTATTGGGGAGTTCTTCCATCTCGTTGAAATTCTGGAAGATCATGTTTTTTTCAGATTCTTTGCCCATATTTTTTAGTTTGGTGATCCCATAACTACTGCCGAACCACATATCGTTGTTAGAATCCTTGTGGATACTCAGGATGTCGTTGATGGTTTCAATTCCTTCTTTCTGAAACTTAATCGGTTCAAAAGTTTCTGTCAGGATGTTCAGTTTCTGTACTCCATGTCCCCTGTTGCCAAACCAAAGAATGCTGTCGTTTTCCTGGTATGCGGAGAAAAAATAATTGTACGAAGGTTCATTACGGATGATTAGGGTTCGTTTGACGGATTTGATAACCGGGGCATCCGGAGTTCCTGTAAGTGTAACTTTCAGAATTCCCGAACCTACAGTTGCCAACCAGAGTACTGTGTCATTTATTTCACAAATGGAGTGGACATAGTTGATTTGGTCCGGGCTAAGAGAAGGAATCATCTTGATTCTTTTTTCCTTATAAGAATAATAATTGAGGCCGGGTCCGTCTCCTCCTATCCAAAGAATATTTCTCCTGCTGTTTGCGAAGGCATATACATTATTATTAAGAAGTAAGCTATTGGACGAAGTAAAATAATTTACTTCATTGATGCCGATGTCGCCGCTGTTCCGGAAATTTTTAATCATCAGGATACCATCATCTTTTGTTCCCATCCAGAGATTCTTTTCTTTATCAAGCAGCAGGGCGCGTACCGGCTTTTCGATTCGGTAAGGTAAATTTTCAAAGGTAGTAGAACGGATGGAAAAAGAATTCCGGGAAAACATATATACTCCCTGGCCATCGGTTCCGATCCAGATAATGCCTTGGACATCATCTTTGCAGAGAGAAAATACCCCACAATAAATCTCAATTCGTTCCGCGTGATATTTAACTTCATTTTCCGGAGTGTTTTTCAGGCAGAACAATCCGTTAGTCTGGAACCCGATCATGTAATCATCATCGTCCCGTATGATGGAAGATACGATTCCATTTTCGAGAATCAGACTCCGGAGATTCATGATCAGGGTTTTCTTCTCTGTATGTGTATTCAATTCAAAGAAATTGTAGTTGATATCAATAAGATAAGCAAACTCTTTTTCCTGGAAAGCGTAAAGGATACCCTCATTGTGAATCGGAGATTCAAGTCGTTTGAATTGCGGAATGGAATCCTGGAATGTGATTTCAAAATTATTAACTATTCCATCGTTGGTTATAATCCACATCAGGTTGCGGTTATCAATAAAGAAGTGTTTGGTATCGGCATTGTTAATGCCCTTCATTTCGCATGAAATAAAACTCTTTTTTTCTTTATGATAATAATCCATTCGATTATTTTCATGGATTGCAAATACTTCATTCTCGGTGGTCTTTGCCCAATGGTACTTTCCTTGGAACTCGTTATGGTATTCAATGGTATTGTTCTTTTTATTCAAACGATTCAGTCCGTGGTTGGTTGCGATCCAGAGTATTCCGTTTTCCGACTCCATAATTCCCTCGATCAGGTTTCCGGAGAGAGCATTCGGATTATTATAGGTGGGTTTATACAATTGAATTTTTGTCCCATCGTACATATTGAGCCCATCACAGGAACCAAACCATAAAAAACGTTCGTTATCCTGACAAATTGATAGAATAGCACTGTTTGACAATCCGTCTCTGTTTGACAATTGCTTTAGATTGTAAGCAGAGGCAAAAAGAGGTATCCATAAAATGAAGGTACAAAACCAAATCTTTTTTATATTCATGTTTTTGGATACTTGCACATTTTTTAACAATAAGGCAAAATTACAATAAATTCTTAAAATAGTCCAAATAATAAGCAGGAAAAAGCAAATTTTTCTAATAATGTCCAAAATGCGTAAGATTATGTCAAAAAAAATAACAGTTGTATTGAATAAAGAAGAATATATTTGTAAGGTTAAAAATCTGTCACAAATAATAAAGAAATAATAATAACTAAATAGATGAAAAAAAATAAAACAAGAGACAAATGATTACAAGAAGAAACTTTTTAAGAAGAGGAGGGTTGAGTTTGGCGGCAGTCGCTGTAGGCGGAAGAGCATTTTCCACAGAGAACTCTATCCTGAATGTAAATTCTGCATCAACTTATGTGTCCCAACGACCGGAAGTTTCCCAACGTCGTTTTGTATCGAAAGTTGTTGAAGAAACAATTGTCAGAGTTAAAAAACAACTCAAGGATGAGAAACTGGCCTGGATGTTTGAAAATTGTTTTCCGAATACCTTAGACACAACTGTTAATTTCCGGATGGTCAACGGGAGTCCGGATACATACGTTATCACCGGGGATATTGATGCGATGTGGATGCGTGATTCTTCTGCACAGGTCTGGCCGTATATGGCGTTAGCTAAAAAAGACGAGCAATTAAAACTCATGATTGCCGGGATGATCAACCGCCAGACGAGCTATATCTTAAAAGATCCGTATGCAAATGCGTTTTATGAAGGAGACAAAATAGGAGAGTGGAAAACAGATCTTACAGAGATGAAGCCGGGAATTCACGAGCGTAAATGGGAAATTGATTCCCTTTGTTATCCGATTCGTTTGTCCTATCACTATTGGAAAACAACAGGAGATACTTCTATCTTCACTGCCGAATGGAAGAAAACGGTCGCATTGATCATAAAAACTTTCCGCGAGCAGCAACGCAGGAACGGATTGGGGCCGTATAAATTTCAACGGGTAACTGAGCGTCAGTTGGATACTCTTTCTAATGATGGATGGGGAACACCTGTTAATCCGGTCGGTTTGATCGTTTCTTCTTTTCGTCCTTCGGATGATGCTTCTTTCTATCAGTTCCTGATTCCTTCCAATTTGTTTGCGGTGGTATCTTTGAACCAATTGGCCGAAATTTCTGATAAAGTGACAAAAGACTCCGCCTTTGCATCCCAATGCCGCGAATTCTCCGCAGAGGTGGATGAAGCAGTCAAGAAATATGCGGTAAAAGAGCATCTGGAGTATGGAAAAATCTATGCATTTGAAGTGGATGGCTACGGAAACCAATTATTTACCGACGATGCCAATGTGCCAAGTTTATTGGCATTGCCCTACCTGGGGTGTATAGATAAGAAAGATCCCATCTATTTGAATACCCGTAAATATATATGGAGTAAAGACAATCCTTATTTTTTCAAAGGTAAAGCAGGAGAGGGTATTGGAGGCCCGCATATCGGATATGATATGATCTGGCCGATGAGCCTTATCCTGAAAGCAATGACCAGTACAGATGATGCGGAAATCAAGGATTGCGTGCGCACCTTGCGTGACACGGATGCTGATACCGGATTTATGCATGAATCTTTCCACAAGGACAATCCGGAAAAATTTACCCGTTCCTGGTTTGCCTGGGTCAATACTTTGTTTGGAGAGTTGATCCTCAAGTTGGTCGATGAAGGCAAGGTGAATTTGCTGAATAGTTTATAAATGTTATTTATGTAGTACTATAAATCAATTATTATGAATGTTTTAATGAGAAAAAAACAGCAATGGATGTTGGGCAAATGGCTTTTCTTTCTCTGTGTGTCGGCTTTTTTAGTAATGACACCCGGAAATTTAGCTGCTCAAACAACTCAAAAGAAAGTAACTGTAACCGGTAAGGTTCTGGATGACACGGGTGAACCGATTACCGGAAGTAGTGTTTCTCACAAAGGAACTACTATAGGGACTCAAACGGATATGGACGGTAATTTCAACTTGGAAGTTTCGGTAGGCGCCATATTGGAAATCAGGTATTTGGGATATGCTACCCAGGAAGTAAGGGTAGTAGATGGCCAACCTTTAACAGTCGTTTTGACGGAAGATGTACAGAAATTGAATGAAGTTGTAGTTATCGGTTACGGTACACGTCAACGCAGGAGTATTATCGGATCTGTGGAGTCAGTAGGGGCTCAGACTTTTGAAAATCGTGCAGTCGGTAACGCAATGCAAGCATTGCAAGGTGCGGCGGCCAACTTGACTATCCAACAAAAGAATATGAATCCGAACTCCAGCGACATGAACATTAATATTCGTGGTATCAGTACCATGGGTAATAATGACCCGCTGATCGTTATTGACGGTTTGATCTCAAGTACATCCACTTTGAATAACTTGAATCCGAACGACATTGAAAATGTGTCCGTATTGAAAGATGCGGGTAGCGCGGCGATCTACGGTTCACGTTCAAATAACGGGGTTATCCTGGTAACTACCAAAAAAGGACAACAGACAGCAGGTAAACCGGTTGTTAAGTTCAATGGAATGATCGGTTACGAAGATCCGGACATTCTGTTCCAACCGGTGAAAGGATATGAGAACGCTTTACTGAGAAATCAGGCCAATATGAACACCGGAGAAGCGCCTCAATTCACTCCGGCTCAAATCCAAGATTTGTATGATCACCGGGGTGAAGAATACTGGTACTACAATGAGATCATGCAAAAAGGGTTACAACAAAGCTATAACCTGAGTGTGTCGGGAGGTGGTGACCACAGCACTTATATGATCTCTGCCGGTTATTATAATCAGGAAAGTAACTTCAAAGGAAACTTTGGCATGGAACGCTACAATTTTCGTTCTAATTTGACCACCGAATACGGCCGATTCAAATTTACTTCTTTGATGGCTTACAACCGTAAAATGGAACGTACGGTAGCCGGGGGAACCGGAAATGTAATTATCAACTCTTCCCGTATCCCGCCGTATTACTATTACAAATTTAAGGAAGATGGAAAATGGTTGGTAAACAATGTAGTTGGTGACGATAACACGATGGCTAAGTTGATTGATGGCGGATATGAAAATAAAGATGAAGATAACTTTATCGGAGCAGGTACTCTGGAACTTGAACTTTTCAAAGGATTGAAAGCAAAAGGTGTCGTTGGTTTGGATTTGACACAACACCATCGTTTCCGCAGAGACAAGGAAGTGCCTCTGTATGCATCTGCGAGCCAGGAGGTTCCGACTCTATTTATGAACTCAAATACTTTTGTCGAAGACTTTAACAGCAAAAAATATACGTTGAGTACTCAGGCGATGTTGGACTATGATCAAACATTCAATAATGTTCACCACATAACCGGGTTATTAGGGGCATCTAACGAATCTTATACATTCCAGGGCGCTCGTATTGCCTGGACTTATACTGATCCGGATCTGGGGCTTCCGGGGACAGAAGATTCAAAACAGGATACCGGTAACAAAAACTCAAACGACGATACGGACCAAACCAGTATTACTTCTTTGTTCGGACGTGTCGGCTATAGCTATTTGGACAAATATTATGGCGAATTGACTTTCCGTTATGACGGATCTTCCAAGTTTGCGAAAGACGAACGTTGGGGATTTTTTCCTTCTGTATCTGCAGGATGGAGACTCTCAGAGGAGGTCTTTATGGAAATTTACAAAGAAAAAGTGGGTGATATGAAGTTGCGTGCTTCTTATGGGATATTGGGTAACCAGAATGTAGACAATTATTCTTACCAGACAACTTATAAGTTGAATCCCAATACATACGTTTTCAATAATGCTTCTGCTCCGGGAACTACTTACACTTATGGAAATCAATACCTTACATGGGAAGAGTCAACTAATTTTAATATTGGATTGGATGCTTCATTCTTAAAAAACCAATTGTTTGTTTCTTTGGATTATTTCAACAAAAAGACAACCGGCATTTTATTAGACCGTGTTGTATCGAGCGCTTTCGGTAGTAATGCGGCTAAAGGAAATAATGGGGAGATGAAAAATCAAGGATGGGAAGCCACCATCGGTTATCGTCTGAAAACCGGAGAGTTTAATCATAATTTCAGTTTGAATGTAGCAGACACGAAGAATAAGGTCACGGATTTCGGAGGAAACGAAAAAATCACCTCCAGTGATGAAATCTATAAATTGATACGCGAAGGAGTTGCTTTAGGATCTTATTTTGGCTATAAAACTGACGGTTATTTCCAAAGCTATGAAGACATAGCCAATAGCGCCATTCCTTCCGGAATGACAGTTCATCCCGGTGATGTAAAATATGTAGATTCAAATAAAGATGGAAGTATTACTCCGGAAGACCGTGTTATATTGGGTAATGCTTTCCCGAGATATACTTTCGGTTTTACTTACGATGTTGCATACAAAGGTTTTGATTTCAGTTTGATGCTTCAAGGGGTGGGTAAGCGCGATATGGCTGTTCGTGGTGAGTTGGTTGAACCATTCCACTCCAACTATTCCTATTGTATTTACCAACACCAATTGGATTTTTGGACTCCGACCAATCCGGATGCCAAATGGCCACGCTTAGTATCTCCGCAATCAACAGCAAGTGCTAATAACTGGAATTATAAAGGAACTGATATTTATATTCTGAATGGAGCTTATTTGCGTGTGAAGAATGTTACATTAGGCTATACCTTGCCGAAAGGATTGACCAGCAAATTCGGAGTTCAAAAACTTCGTGTCAACATAAATGCGCAAAACCCTTTGACTTTCACTCATAATTCATTTATTGATCCGGAATCATCAGAGTTCGGGAGTGATATGGGAGGTACCGGAGGCGGTGGTGCAAACAGCGCCCGTAACTATCCTACTTTGGTTTATTATGGAATTGGCTTAGATTTAGAATTTTAAGACAAGCGCGTTATGAAAAAGAAATTATTAAAATATAGTACAGGTGCCATAGTCGCAGTTATGGCTTTGTTTAGTTCATGTAACGAATTAGACTTGGCGCCGACCAATAAATTTACTGATTTGAATTATTGGACTTCTGCCGATAAAGCTTCTGCCGTAGTAAGTCAGGCATACAACCAAATGATGGGGGCCAATTATTACTTTGCAAACGAGAGGTTGTCGGATAATTTGTATGAAGGCAGAGGCAACTCTGATGAAAAAGCGATTACTGCAGGGCAGGCTACTCCGGCAACCGGACGTTTTGCTAATGAGTGGAGTGATTGTTACGGAGGTATCCGTACCTGTCATACTTTCCTTGAAAATGTAGACCGTGTTCCTAATATGGATGAGGCATTGAAAAACCGGATGAAGGCGGAAACTCGTTATATCCGTGCTTCTCTGTTCTTCCGTTTGGCGACCATGTATGGAGATGTACCTTTCTTTGATCACAATTTGTCAATTGAAGAATCCAATGTGTTATCCCGTACCCCGTATGCGGATGTGATCAATTTTGTAAGAGAAGAATTGAATACCATTGTATCTCTGTTGCCGACTAAACAGGAGTATGCCAATGCTGATAAGGGCAGGGTAACCAAAGGTTCTGCGATGATGTTGTTAGCACGTACTTATTTGTATCAAAATGATTACGCTAACGTGGCTTCTATTTGTGAAAAATTCATGAATGGCGAGTTCGGACATTATTCTTTGTTTCCTAATTATGAAGGATTGTTCCTTCCGGAAAACGAGTATAACGAGGAAGTGATTCAGGATATAGGTTATATGTTGACTCTGAGAACCTGGAGTGAATATTACGATGCGATTCCCATCTCTGTCGGAGGGCGAGTTAGCGGTTTTGCTCCTACCCAAGAGATGGTTGACGACTATATCATGAAGAACGGTAAGGGAATTACTGAGACAGGTTCAGGATATAACGAAGAAGACCCGTATGTAAATCGTGATCCTCGTTTTGCCAAGACGATTGTCTATGATGGTTATGTATGGCAAATGGGTGACAAAACCACTTCTGTTATCAATATAAAACCAGGTTCCCAAGACAATGGCCTTGACATTTATATCGGACAAGGACAGAACTCTACTTCTACCGGTTATTATTTGAGAAAATGGTTTGACCCCACTGCTCCGTATGGAATGGCTGCCGGGTTAAACCTGATCACCATGCGTTATGCGGATGTCCTGTTGATGTATGCTGAAGCGATGAATGAACAAGGAAAAATGACTGAAGCGATCTGGGACAAGACGATTCGTCCGATTCGTGAACGCGCCGGCTTTACCGATTCTCAAGCGTTGAATTATCCGGGTTCCGATCTTCAAAAGATTATTCGTCGCGAGCGTCGTTGTGAATTGGCATTGGAAGGTACGAGAGTATTTGACATCAAACGTTGGAAAACGATTGAAACTGTAATGAATGGAAGGCCTCATGGTGCAAAATTTGCTGCCGGTAATACCGAATATATCGTATTGGATGAAAGAAAATTTGACAAGAATCGTGATTACTTATTTGCCGTGCCTCAATCACAACGGGATATCGACAAGAATCTGAGTCAAAATGCGGGTTATTAATTCGAAGTTATACGTATACGTAGAACGTTAAAGAAAAAGAATATGAAAAATAGATTGATAAAAATAACATTATTGGTTTCTTGCATTATTGCTTTCGTTGCTTGTAGCAGCGATGGCGAGTTGAGAGACTTAAACGTGTCGGCTGTTAAAACGCTGTATACGCCCGATAACGGGAAGGCGATAGAATTAAAAGGCGTTGCAACTGCCGCCGTTACTTTTGAGTGGGAACCTGCACGGGCAGAGGATGGAGGAATGGTATTGTATGAAATCGCTTTTGACAAGACGGATGGTGATTTTTCTAATCCGGTTTATCGCGCGGCTTCCTATACGAATGGTTCGGTGAATAAAGCGATCATTTCCCACAAAGACATGAATAAGATTGCCGGTCAAATGGGTATCGAAGCTGACAAAACAGGAACTTTCAAATGGACTGTGTTTTCATCCAAAGGCATCAATCCTAAGAAAGCAGAACAAGAAAGGACAATTACTATTACTCGCTTAGCGCTTTCTGAAATTCCGGACAAGCTGTATATTACCGGAGATGCAACGGAAAATGGAGATGATCTCTCGAAAGCTCTTTTGGTAAAGAAAGTTGCTGATGGTGAATTTGAAATATATACTAAGTTGACAGCCGGTAAGACATTCAAATTTGTAAATGCTAATTCCGGAACTCCGAAAGAATTCTCTGTAAGTGGAGAAAAGATTGTTGAAGGAGGTAGTTGCTCTGTTTCTAAAACAGGAATTTATAAGTATTATTTAGATTTCAGTATTGGGGCTTTCTCAATGAAAGAAGTGACCAAAGTAAATTTATTCCTTTGCTGGTCTCAACGTGAAATCGAATTGCCGTATAAGGGAGAAGGTATTTGGGAAATAACAGGCCATGCTATTTCCGGTCTGCCTACGGGAGGCGACAATGACGACGACCGTTATAAATTCCGTATGGAAAGCTCTGCCGGAGCAACCGAATGGAGAGCTCCGAATAATGACTCCAAGCCCTCTGGAAATGCTTCGTATTATTACATGGTAGAGAGGGACGATGTGAAACAATGGACTGATAACCAGATCTGGAAATCTCCGTCAACCACCGGATGGAATGGAAAATCGTATGATGTAACATTCTCATTGAACGCGAATGAGCCTTATACCCATAATTTAGTAATCAAGTAAAAGGGAAAAAAACATGAAAGCATTATTGATAAAATTAACAATACTAACCTCTTTTGTTTTTGCGTTTATTGCATGTAATGATGAAGGAGGAGATACGGATAGCCGCTTGGCTTCAGTGAGCAATTTAGTAGAGCCTATGAATGCGGATGTGGTAACATTGGTTCCCGAAGCTGCGGCAAGTGTGTATTTTGAGTGGGAACATTGTAAGGAAAAAGAGAGCGGCGCCCCGATTTATCAGATAGCCTTTGATAAAGCAAGCGGTGACTTTTCTAATCCTGTATATATGGCTAATTCTGATTACCATGGTTTTAAGAACGAAGCCACGATCTCTCATAAAGATATGAATAAGATTGCCGGTTTAATGGGGGTTGGTATTTCCGGAACCGGAACATTCAAATGGACGGTATTTTCTTCAAAAGGTTTGAAAGCTGAAAAAGCAATTGAAGAGAGAACTATTACGGTTACCCGTTTGGCCGGATTTGAAGAATTCCCGGATGACGTATTCTTGTCCGGAGAAGGTTCGGAATTTGGTAACGAATTAGCGAAAATGACATCTGTCGGATCCGGGATCTTTGAAATTTATACCAAGTTAACTGCCGGTAAAGGGTTTAAATTTACAGGCCCTATTGCGAATGTCCCAAAAACATTTTATACAGAGAATGGTTTGATCAAAGAAGACGGAACAAGCACCGTGGCTACGACCGGAGTTTACAGGATAACTCTTGACTTCGACATGGGTTCTTGTGAATACACTTTAATCAATAGGATATCGTTCTTCTTCTCTCCGGATAATGCATATTTATTTGATCTTCCATACGTTGGAAATGGTGTATTTCAGGCTAAAGATAAGACAGTAACCTTCAAACAAGAAGGTTGGGGTCGTGACGAACGTTACAAATTCAGGATGTTTGTTCAGGAAAAGAATGGAACTGCTGCAGAAAAAGAATGGGAATGGCATCCGGTAGATACAGGCATTGATGGCCGTCCTTCGGCAACGGAACCTGCATCTTATTATCATGTCGCTCTTAAGACCAGCGGATTGGATCAGTGGAATCCGAAATGGAAACTGAGTGGCGATTTTGATGAAAAGCCTGCTACATATACTATTTATCTGACAGGGGCGGCTACTTATACCCACTCTGTGACGAAATAGCAAAAACGATTAAAATGGCAGGTTTCCGAGCCTGCCATTTTATCAATAAAACTTACCTTTGTAAAAACAAATACAACAAAAATTTAAACGATGAGGAAATTTTTGCTTTTTACTTTATTACCACTACTGTTTACCGGCTGTGGTGATGACAATGATACAGATAATGGAGAACCGGATAAACCGGCTATCGACTGGAATGCCGCTGCTGACAGTAGCAGTAAAGCATTTGTAACTACATTTTGGAATCCGGAGAGTTATTTCAATACAGATAACGGAGGTAATACTTCCTTCCAGTATTGGCCGC
Source organism: Tannerella sp. (assembly GCA_031551825.1). Taxonomy (GTDB): domain Bacteria; phylum Bacteroidota; class Bacteroidia; order Bacteroidales; family Tannerellaceae; genus Tannerella. The sequence goes on from JAVBNB010000071.1 coordinate 51,281, forward strand.
AGGCTCATGCTTTGGATGTGATTACCGATGCCTATCTTCGTACAAAAGATAATTTCTATCTACCGTATTATGATAACTGGTATAATGGGGTAAAGAAAAAAAATTATAACTCGTTTAAGAATGAGTATTATGATGATATGGAGTGGAATGCACTTGCCATGTTACGTGCATACAAGGCAACAGGTGATGTGAAATATAAAGAAGCTGCACTTCAGGTCTGGGAATGGATCAAGGAAGGTTGGAATTCCAATGCCGGTGGTGGAATAACCTGGAAAAAGGGAATGGAATACAGTAAGAATGCCTGTTCCAATGGTCCGGCTTGTATCCTGGCGGCTCGTTTATATCAGGAATTCAAAGATGAAGCCGATAAAGAGTGGGCAATAAAAATTTATAATTGGGAAAAGTCTACTTTGTTTGATGCCGGAACCGGTAAAGTATACGATAATATCAATAGTGAAACCGGGGAAATCCAAAAGGATTGGGTATTTACTTATAACCAAGGAACTTTCATCGGTTCGGCTGTCGAATTGTATAAGATTCTCGGACAGAAGTCTTATTTGAATGATGCGGTAGCCGCCGCCGATTATACTATCGGAGCTTTGGTTTTCAATTCCGTGCTTAAAAGTGAAGGAACCGGTGATGGAGGTCTGTTCAAAGGAATCTTTGTCCGCTATTTTGTAGACCTGACTCAACAAGATCGTTTAGATGCCTCTACAAAGAAAAAATATCTTCAGTTCATTGAATATAATGGAACTACTTTGTGGACCAAAGGCACATTGAAGCCCCAGGTATTGTATGGAGACAAATGGGATACCCCATCCGGAACTACTACCGGTTTGACCGAACAGACGAGTGGCTGCATGCTTATTGAAGCCATGGCTCTCTTACAAAACAAAGGTCTGATTAAATAATTTTATTAAAAAAGGGTTGGCTTTCAAATCCGACCCTTTTTGATCTTAAAAACTCTTTTGCTATGAAATTTTACAATCTCTCCCTTTTATTATTTGCGTTGTCATCCCTTTTTATTTCGCCGGCTGCCAATTCTCAGACAAAGCCAACGGCTAATATTGACAAAGCCAGGCAGACGTCGGATCGTATTTACAAATACTATTCGGAAGACAATACCTTCCTTCTTCATGAAAACTATCCGTTTGATGTCAACTATAAGGCCGGGTATTTAGCCTCTGCCGATACCGGCGCTCAGAAACGTTTCGCCTATCTATGGCCGTTTTCCGGCACTTTCTCTGCGGTAAATGCATTATACAAAACTACCGGCGACAAGAAATATCTTTCCATCCTGGAAAAACAAACCCTTGTGGCTCTCGAATCTTATTATGATAATAAAAGACAACCGGCGTGTTACGCCTCTTACCTGAATGAAGCGGCTCCGTCTGATCGCTTCTATGATGACAACGTGTGGTTGGGAATTGATTTTGCTGAATTATATTTTAAGACAAAAAATAAGAAATATCTCGATAAGTCCGTTGAAATCTGGCAATTTATTCTCAGTGGAATGGATGATAAGTTGGATGGCGGTATCTATTGGTGCGAACAAAAGAAACATTCCAAGAATACCTGTTCCAATGCTCCCGGTTCGGTAATGGCGTTCAAATTGTATGAAGCTACCGGCGACAAGGCGTATTTTGAAAAAGGATTGGAGCTGTATAACTGGACAAAGAAAAATCTCCAGGATCCCGAAGACAAACTTTATTGGGACAATATATCACTGAACGGAAGAATCGGCAAGGCAAAGTTCCCTTACAATGCAGGACAAATGCTTCAGTCGGCTTCTTTACTGTATAAGCTGACCGGTGATCGTCAATACCTGCTGGAAGCCCAGGATTTGGCTGCTGCAAGTATCGGGTATTTCACAACGGAAGTGACTGAAAACGGAAAAACCATCCGCCTGATCAAGCCGGGCAATGTGTGGTTTGTGGCTGTGATGTTCCGCGGATATGTAGAGTTGTATCATATAGACAAGAATAAAGAATACATGGAAATTTTCAATCAGAGCTTAGATTACGCTTGGAACCATGCACGTGATGAATCCGGGCTATTTCAGGACAACTGGGAAGGAAAATCCGACAAAAAGGTGAAATGGTTGTTGGATCAGGCAGCATTTATTGAAATGTATGCATCGCTTGCATCGATCATCACAAAATAATTTGATACCCCATTATAATTGGAGAAAATAAATTTATCAAAATAAGTACTTGTATGAAAACAACACAATGGATAATTTGCTTTTTGTTTGCACTGACTGTTCTCGCCTGTGGCAACCAAAAGCCCGCGCAAACAACGCTTACGGATTATGTCAACCCGTTTCTTGGAACAGCTACACTTTGGGATACCGCCGATCTGAAATATACACCCACCCGCAGGGCCTGGGGAGCGGAAGTGTTCCCCGGTTCTTCCCTCCCGAACGCCATGGTGCAGGTAAGTCCTGTCACCCAGTACCGGAGCGGAGCGGGCTATCAGTATGAGGATACAATAATCTATGGATTTTCGCATACCAATAAAGGACATTGGAATTTATTACATGTTCCTTTGTTGCCGGTGACCGGAGATATTGATCCTGTAGATTATGCGTCCAAGTATTCGCATAGCAACGAATCTGCCCGTCCCGGTTATTATCAAGTGTTTCTTGAACGTTATGGGGTGAATGCGGAACTGACATCCACGTTACGTTGCGCCTATCATAAATACACTTTCCGGTCGACGGACTCAAAAGTGTTGTTGGCCGATATGACCCGTTCCAATAATCATGTGCGCGACTGGGCCTTGCAGAAGGTCGATGATTATGCTTTTTCGGGGCATCAAGATGGCGAAGGTTGCATTTATTTTTATGCTGTGAGCAATTACAGTATCAAGGATGTTCAGCAACAAGGAGTGGAGCGTCCTGTTTCGTTGGTGGAGTTTATGGACAGTAAGGGCGAAAATCCGCTGGAGCTGAAAATCGGATTTTCATTTGTAAGCATCGACAACGCGAAAATGAATCTGGAGCAGGAAATGCTGGCGAAAAATTTTGATCAGGTCCAAAAAGAGGCTGATCGGACTTGGGAAACCCTGTTGTCTAAAATTCAGGTAAAAGGCGGAACTGATAGACAACACGGTTTATTCTATTCTACTTTGTATCGTTCTTTTCTTTGGCCGGTTTTGCGTAGCGATGTGAATAACGATTATTGCGACGTACAGGGTCATGTGGTGAATGGCGGATTCCGGTATTATACTAACCCTTCTTTTTGGGATGAGTATCGTAACAAGCTGATCTTATTAGGAATGATTTCGCCGGATGTAGCAACGGATGTATTGAAATCCATTATAGATAAGGGCGAGAAATCGGATGGGTATATGCCTACTTTCTTCCATGGAGACCATGCCTCAACATTTGTGTCGGGTAGTTATCTACGAGGCATCAAAGATTTCGACATTGAACGCGCTTATAAACTGTTGTTGAAGAACGCGACTGTTCCCGGGCGTGGTGGCAGGCCTTATTTAGATGAATACATTAAACAAGGGTGGATTGCTGAAAAAGATACGACGAATGTGCCTATTCACGATGAATACAAGGCTGCCGTGACAAAAACAGTAGAATATGCTTATGATGACTATGCTACCGCATTAATTGCCAAAGAGCTTGGAGACAGGTCAAATTATGACCTTTTGATGAAACGTTCCGGAAACTATAAAAACCTATTTGATCTTTCTACGGGATTCTGGCGTGGACGTATTGCAGATGGTAGCTGGATTGAAGACTTCGATCCTTACTTCCCTTACTATGCGTATATGTATCGTGAAGCGAATGCCTGGAATTCCCTCTTCTTTGCTCCACACGATACGGAAGGGATGCTAAAGCTATACCCGGATAAGGAAGCTGTGGAAAAGAAACTCGACTCCTTGTTTACTGAACCATGGAGAGGCTATGAGGCGCATAACATGACCGGATTTATTGGTAATTATTGCCACGGCAACCAACCAGGCCATAGTATACCTTATATCTATTACTTTATCGGGAAACAGGAAAAAGCACAGCGTGTGCTCGACACGCTCATGAATAACTTTTACGACATGGGTGAGGATCGATTAGCCTATCCGGGAATGGATGATGCAGGCGAGATGTCTTCGTGGTTTGTATTCAATGCCATCGGGCTTTATACCTTCTCTCCTGCCGATCCCGAATACATTGTTACGGTTCCACTCTTTGATGAAGTGAACTTTGTCTGTCCGGAGAGCGGAGTCAATTGTACGATTCTTAAAAAGAATCAAGGGAAGAAGATTACAGACATCTCTTTGGGGACTCAGAAAATAGAGGGATATGTTGTAACTCATGATCAACTGAAAGAAGGACAGCAATTAATCATCACGACCCAATCCGAATAATATGAGTAGTATTGAAAAATGATGATGGCTTTTTGAATCAAAATTAATAAAGAGATTCACTATGAATAATAAATATTTGTTTCCTTTACTTTTTTTTCTGTTGACAATTGTTGGCCTCTTTTCCGGAAAGGCGCAAGTTGCGAATTCTAATAATTATTTGAATAATCGCTATCCTTTACTGCAAAAACCCTACATAGAACTTCCTTTGGGTTCTATTCAGGCCAAAGGATGGTTGCTCGAAATGTTGGAACGGCAAAAAAGCGGTGCAACCGGCCGGATGGATGAAAAAAATTTCTTTTATTGCTCTGAAATTGGGTGGAATTTCAAAAATAAAAATCATGAAATTGTCTGAATATTAGAAAATTATGCGGGCGGACGGCTATGTGACCGCCGAAAATCTGAAAAACGCCTATCTGCCCCTGTCCTACCATCAGCCGGAGATGGGTAAAAAATAAAGGATTTAAGAGGTAATCCGAGGCTGTGTCCCGATTATTTGGGACGGGTTCTATCCGTCTTTACGATGCTTGGAAGCCTTGCCATGCCGTTTGGCATGTTGTTTTTCGGTCCGCTTGCCGACATCGTCAACATCAACTATATTTTATTGGAACAGGCGCAGTTATGGTGTTTTTGGGAATAATGTATTTCGTCAGTAAAACGTTGAGAGAAGCGGGAATAAAAGACAATAGCGAGGCAAAAAACGCCGCGATTCCGTAGCGGAAAAGTTTCCTGACGATGAGGATGCCCGAAAAGGTCTGGCAGAAATGCATACTGCAATGGCAGGTATGCATATGCGCATTCATCGTATTCAGATGCTTCTGTTTGCAATAAATGAGTATATTTGCAGAAACTATAGATCTAAATATGAGGAACTTTTTGGCCATACTTATCGCAATTCTTGCCATCTGTCTCCAAGTACCGGGGCACGCATACAATATCCAGCAGATTTCGTACCGCAACGGACTTTCGTCCAGTGCGGTACGGTTTGTGACCATGGACAGCTATGGGTTCATGTGGTTTGCCACGTACGACGGACTTAACCGCTATGACGGATCATCGGTCAAAAGTTATTTGCCCACCGGAGATAGCAACTCCCTGCCGGGAAATGTCATCCGGCACATCACCGAAACCGATCCCGGTATGCTTTGGCTGAGAACCAATCAGGGACTATGCCTGTTCAATTCCAATTCGGGCACATTCGAGAACCATCCGGATATAAAAATCGTATTCTGGCAGGCGAAAAGTTTGGACGGAACTTTTTTTATCCTGACCGAAAATGATTCGATTGCCGTATATAATAAATCGGACAGCCGGTTCCACAAGATACATACCCCAGGAGTAGTGGCCAACCGGACAGCCTGTTTCTCCATCTGCAAGGATCAGATTATCTGGGTATTTGGCACCATGGGGAAGATCATGCGGTATAAAATAATAAAAGAGAACGGAGTCATCACCGGCACATACCGGCTGATGGATTACGAACAGGATGTCCCCGTAAGATGGGCTTATGAAAAAGGCACGGACGTGGTTTTTGTCGATACACGGTCCGACCTCTATACCCTCGATATTAACACCGGAAAGAAAGAATTCGTGATGAATATCGGCTCGGAGATCCCTCCCAAGGAAAGTATGCGTGATGCCTTGATAGCAGGTAATGATATCTTTATCGCTTTCGTCAACGATGGCCTCAAGGTGATCAGGCGTCCTTCCGGCGCCGAACCGTATATAGAACGTACAACGATCAATTCCGGCGTTTTCTCGATGATATACGACGCTGTACAACAAATAGTCCTGGTAGGAACCGATGGTTATGGAGTATATATCTACTCGGAGGAAGATTACACCTTACGTTCGTCCATGCTGTACGAATTTTATCCCCGGGCGAAGGTTCCAATACGATCGGTCATGCTGGATGCCGATAAGACTTTATGGATCGCCACCAAAGGCGACGGACTTTTTTGCTTTCCCCAATATGACCCCGACGAGTCCCTTGCGGACAAAGAAATGCACCGTTTTCATATTCAAAATTCCGCCCTGATCAACAATTCCATTTTCAATCTGGTCGAAAGCAGGCATCCCTTACTGTGGATCATCAGCGGAGGACCGGGGGTCAACTATTATTCGTATGCCGATAAACGCATACATGCGCTGTCGCAACCCCCTGAAAGCAAGCCTTTGCATTATCTCTGTTCCGCCATCGAGCAGGATGCGAATACGCTGTGGGTGACCAGTACGGGAGACGGCCTGTACCGTTTGAATCTGGCCTTTACAAACGGCGTTCCACGCATAGAAAAGATAGATCAATTCACGTTTTTCGAAACAGAGAATGTGATATACGACACCGAGATGGAAAACGATTCCATCTTGTGGATAGCCAGCAGAGGCGACGGTATGGTTCGGTTTAACCTGAATACCGAAGAGAAAATCGCTTACCGGCTCGCCAACGGGGAAAGCCCGTTGGTGAATGACATATTAGTGGTATTCCGCGACAGTCACGGAATCTTGTGGTTAGGTACCAGTTTCGGCCTCTGCCGGATCACCAAGGTGGGAAAAGAAACGCTGGAATATACGAATTATAACACCGAATCCGGCCTTTCCAACAATACAGTGCATGGAATCACGGAAGACCCGCAGGGATATCTTTGGCTGAGTACCAACAAAGGACTGGCCAAATTCGACCCTCGAACCCATGTATTTACCAATTACACCCATCCGAACGATCTGCGGGTGCTGGAATTCAGCGACAACGCGTACTATAACTGCCCCCGTACGGGAATCATGTTCTTCGGAGGTATCGACGGGCTGGTATCCATACGCACCAATGAAACCCAAACGCCCGCTTTTACGCCCCACTTTTACTTCAACTCCCTGAGTATATACGGTACCGAAGTGTCCATAGCGGATTACAGGAAGACCGGGAACCAGAAAGACGTGATAGAGTTGCTGCACAACCAGAACTTCTTTACGGTATCATTCGTCGCCCCGGATTATGTGAACGGGCATAAATACACGTATCAGTATTTACTGAGCGGACATAGCGACAAATGGATCAATAACGGAACCTCGAACAGCGTCACGTTTACCAACATGGCTCCGGGAGAGTATTCGTTGAAAGTGCGCTTCTCAGTAAACAATCACTTTGAGGGGCAACCCGTTTATACCCAGTATATACGGATTCTCCCCCCCTGGCACCAGTCTGCCTGGGCCTACATCATCTACACTTTTCTTATCCTCTCGACAGGAATACTCCTCATCGTATCCTATAGCCGAAAAATCAAAGGCAGGCAGCAACTCGTATTCGAACGGATGGAACAGAAGAAAACGGAAGAAATCTATGAGTCAAAATTGCGCTTCTTTACCAATATCACCCACGAATTCAGCACGCCGCTCACGCTTATCTATGGCCCATGCGACCGCATACTTTCCTCCGTCGAGAAGTCGTCCCCTGTACACGGTTATGCATCGCTCATCCGCCGGAATGCCGAAAGATTGAATGGATTAATACAGGATTTGATCGAATTCCGCCGGATAGATACCGGACACAACCAGGTAGTCATTGAAAAAACAGACATCGAAGAGTTTGCCGGTACGATCTTATCCTCTTTCCGGTTACTGGCTGATAGTGTGCAAACCAATTACGTGGTAAGCATTGAAAAAAAATTGATCTGGCAAACGGATCCCAAGTGTTATCAAAATATCTTGACCAACTTAGTTTCGAACGCCTTCAAGTATACTCCCGACGGCGGCACTATCGAGGTGGATATTTCCACGGAAGGACAAACATTGGTCACCTCGGTATCCAATACGGGAAAAGGTTTCCGCCCGGAAGATCTACCCTTCATATTCAACCGGTATCATGTGCTGGATAACTTAGAAAGCAGGCATAACAGCCGTCTCTTTTCCCGCAACGGACTGGGTCTCTCCATCTGTCACAGCACCGTCAAGCTACTGGGCGGAGATATGGAGGTAGAAAGCACGCCCGGACAAGCCACCCGTTTTACGGTGAAACTCCCGATGCTTGAGCTTACCGTCCAATCGTCGGAAACTTCCCGGGTTGCGTCCGGTATCCCGCTACAAATACCGGAGAAAAAACAGGTCATAATGCTGCCGCAGGCCGATATTGTAGAATCCCGGCCGACTATCCTTGTTGTCGACGATGAGATGGAGATACTCTGGTTTGTCTGTGAAATCCTGAAAGACCAATACAATGTGATCCCTGTCAACGATCCGGCTACCATCGAGGAAATTCTTTCCAAGACGAAAATAAACCTTCTCATATCCGATGTAGTGATGCCCGAGCGAAACGGCTTTGCACTTGTACGTAAGTTGAAGGAGTCTCTGGCTACCTCACACATTCCGGTCATCATCTTATCCGGCAGGACGTATACTGAGGATCAGCTGGAAGGGCTCGACGCAGGGGTGGACATGTATATCTCCAAACCTTTCGATGTTCAATACCTCAAAAAAGCAGTCGGACGCCTTTTGAAGCGGGAGGAAGAGACAAAGGAGTATTACAACTCAGCATTAAGCGCATTTGAGATCACGGAAGGACAAATTCTGCATCGGGAGGACAAGGAATTCTATGAACGGGCCCTGAGGGTGATTGATGAGAATGTCAAAAATCCGGCATTTACTACCAAGGAACTTGCTTCTTTACTCCATGTAAGTGTACGGCAGCTTTATAGAAGGATCGGTGCTGTCTATAAAAATGGGCCCGGAAGCCTGATCCGGGATTATAAATTGAAAATAGCGGAGAGCTTATTGGTGAAAACCAATATTTCTGTGGATGAGGTGATTTATCAGTCGGGGTTTAATAATAGAAGTAGTTTTTATAAGTTGTTTTCTGCACGGTATGGGATGTCGCCGAAGATGTATCGGGAGGGGCATAATAAGGAATAATAATCCCTGTATGTATTTCTGCCATTCTGGTGTGTATCTCTGCCGGTCCTTTTTTTTGACAATTGATGCAGAAATCCGCACATAAGCCTATTCTCCTTTCCCTTATATTTGCACTGATCATCCTGATTGTTCTGCACAACAAGATGGTGATAATTATAAAAAACTAATTATTTTATGGAAAAACACAGATTGAAAAACAACTTTAAAAAGTTCGTGGCGCTAAGCGTAATCATCGCTTTATCTCTCATGTCCCATGTAATCCATGCCCAAACCAACCTACAGGCAAAGATCACGGTTTCCGGTTCCGTCACTGCCGACGGTGAGACGGTTATCGGCGCCACTGTAAAAGTAAAAGGCACACCAGTGGGAACCATTACCGATATAGACGGTGTGTACACCATCCAGGCCGGACACAACGATGTATTGGTATTTTCGTTCGTAGGCTATGTCAACCAGGAAATCCCTGTGAATGGAAAAACGAAGATCGACGTGGTTCTGGAGGAAAATGTGGTGAGTTTAGAAGGCGTCGTAGTCATAGGGTACGGTACGCGCAAACGCTCCGACCTGACAGGCGCGGTGAATGTCGTGGGCGAACAAACCATCCGCAACACCCCTGCCGCCAATATCGCGATGGCCCTGCAAGGAGCCGGAGCAGGTATCAACATCCAGCGTAGCGGAGGTTCCACACATCCGGGGCATACCCCCGAAATACGCATCCGCGGAACCCGCTCGATAGCCGCCGGAAACGACCCCCTTTTGGTCGTGGACGGTATCCCCTTCGAACTGGACATGATGAACAATATCGCCTCCGAAGACATCACCTCCGTCACCGTGCTGAAAGACGCCTCCTCCACAGCCATTTACGGTTCGCGTGGCGCCAATGGAGTGATCCTGATCACTACCAAGCGCGGTGCGGAAGCCCCCAAGGCCACCGTTAGCTACAACGGGTACATAGGTTTCAGCAAACCGTTGGGATTCTACGACGTGATGAATTCGGAAGAGTACATGCAACTGCGGAAATGGTCCATGTACAACCGTTATAAAAATGCTGAAAACTATACCGGCATCGACGACCCCAGAGTTTTGCAGAAAGTCTTCGAAGGCGGTTTGACCGGTGAAATAGAAGGCTATGAAAGAGGCGTGGATACTGATTGGCAAAAAGAACTTTACAATCAGAACCCCCTGATGACCAATCACCAGATCGGCATCTCCGGCGGAAGCCAGAACACCCAGTATGCAGGATCTTTGGGTTATTACAGCGCGACAGGCGTATACGACCTGCAATCTATGGAGCGTACCACCCTGAAATTATCGCTGGATCATGCCATCAGCAAATACCTCAAAGTAGGGCTCAATACCCTGAACACCTATTATATAAGCCGGGGCGAAGATCAGAATCCGATGGGCGATGCCCTCAGCCTGAGCCCCCTACTGTCGCCCTACATGGACGACGGATCGATCCGTGAAAAAGTACACCCCAACGATCTGATGAGTAATCCTCTGATGGACCTTCGCCCCGGCGCCATTCAGGATGACCGGAAAAGACTGTCCACTTTTACCACCGGATACTTGGAAGTAAACTTCACCCACGGATTCAAGTACAGGCTCAATGCCGGGATACAACTTTCGCAAACGACTCTGCAACGGTACTATCAGAAAGGAACGACCAAACGCCGCCAGTCGTCTAATTACGGATTCAACAAATCTGCCTCGCTGATGGACTATACCCTCGAAAACCTGTTGACCTATGACAAGAAGTTGGATAAGCACAGTTTCAATGTCACCGGCATGTTCAGTGCCGAAGAAAGGGATGCACAGGATTTTGAGCTTAATTATGAGAACGTACCCACCAACGAAGTCGGCTATTACAACCCCTCCACCGCCGAAAATCACAAAGGAAACGGAAGCTACAGCAAGTGGAGCATGCTCTCGTATATGGGGCGTCTCAATTACGACTACGCACAGCGTTACTACCTCACGGCTACACTCCGAGCCGACGGTTCCTCCCGTCTGGCCAGAGGCAACAAGTGGCATTATTTCCCCTCTACCGCCCTGGCGTGGAACATCGGCAACGAAGAGTTTATGAGCGGAACGTTCGGCTACCTGTCGCAACTGAAACTAAGACTCAGCTACGGAGAAGTAGGGAATACTAACGTGGATCCTTATGACACGATGGGTAGCATGACTAGCAACAAGTATATATTCGGATCTCAGGGTGTACTTGGGTACTATCCCACCGCCGCATCCAACAGCGACCTGAAATGGGAGCGAACAGCCAGCTACAATGCCGGTATCGATGTCGGTTTCCTGAACCATCGGATCACAGGTTCTGTCGAAGTGTACAAGCAATTATCCAATGACCTGATGATGAAATTCACCCCACCTGCCACCAGCGGCGTTAGCACTTCCATCCCCTACAACGTAGGCAAAACCGAAAATATCGGGTTTGAATTTTCCACCCGCATACACGTTTTCGAAGGCGACGGCAAGAACAAGCTCCAATGGACGTCCGATCTCAATATCTTCCTCAACCGGAACAAGGTGGTGCAACTCACCGAAGGAGTCGATAAACTGATCTCTGATAACCTTTTTGTCGGATCCCCCTTGGGCTCCTTCTATGAATATGTAGGACGAGGCATCTGGCAGGACACCCCCGAAGACCGCGCGCTGGCCGAAAGCTACGGCCTGAAAACCTCCGGAGACGACTCCGTGATAGGAACCATCAAAGTAGCCGATATCAGTGGCCCGGATGGTGTTCCCGATAATGTGATCAATGATTACGACCGGAAAGTACTGGGAAGTCATCAGGCCAATTTCGAAGGCGGTTGGACCAACACCCTGGCGTACAAAAACTTCGATTTTACCCTCGTCATGAACTTCCGTCAAGGCGGTTTGCTCCGTTCCGATCTCTATGGCGGCGGACAAAACTCCCTGATGGGCGGCTATAACAACAACTTAGATGTAGACTACTGGACTCCGGAAAATACCACCGCACGTTGGCCGGCTCCTAACAACCGCGTACAGAGCATCCCGTACAAGGGCACACTTACTTTGTTCGACGCCTCTTACCTCAAGATACGGACGATCACCCTGGGATATACCGTGCCTGATGAACTCATGCACAAAGTCGGGATCAGCAAAGCCCGTGTATACGCCACGGCCACCAATCCGTTTACCTTCTTCTCCGAATACGTCAACAAGTACAAAGGACTCGACCCGGAGACGAATCGTGTGATGGGTACTGTCGTCGCTCCCTCCTGGCAGATGTTATTCGGTTTAAATTTAACTTTCTAAAGATATGATGACAATGAAAAAAATAGTATACATACTGGCATGCCTTCCGCTGTTGTACATGACGGCATGCGCCGATTTTCTGGAAGAGGAAAACCACTCGAAAATGACACCCGAGTCTTTCGGTACCGCACAGGGATTCGAACTGGGTCTGAACGGTGTATATGGAGGAATGAGGAATTTCTACGGCCCCATCAGCTCCATCCACATGCTGACTGTGACCGGAACCGATGAGTTCTACAGCCGTTCTTCGGGTGATATCTATAATTTTGGTAACTACACCACCAATTACAAGCCCAATTCCGGCTATATATACGACTATTGGAGTCTTTCGTACACGTTGATCAATACCTGCAACGGTCTTGTTCATTTCGGTGAAAGCATTACTGATATTCCCGAAGCCAAAAAGACAACCATGCTGGCCGAAGCGCGGTTTTTCCGGGCTTTGCTTTACTTCCGCCTGGTACAGTTCTTTGGCGATGTCACCTTGAACCGCACCTACAACAGTGCCGTTGTGAAAGAGGCGAAGCGCGATCCGATGGCCGATGTTTACGAATTTGTGATCGAAGACCTGAAATATTGCACCACTGGCGACTATCTGCCTGCCGGCCCCAAAGACACCAACCCGGGTCGGGTCACACAGGCTTTGGCCCGCCACTTACTGGCCAAAGTATACCTTACCCGCGGATGGAGCAGCGCCGCCCAGTCCACCGATTTCCAGAATGCGTATGACATAGCCTCCGCGCTGATCAGGGAAAAGGATGCCATAGGAGTGAAACTCATGGACAAATACGCCGACGTTCATAAACCCGGCAACGAAAATAGCCAGGAAATACTCTACAACGTACAGCTCACCGACGATCCCATCTACGGCGTACCGGAAAAGGATGCGAATATGAACCATCTGGCCCATGTTTTTGTGGCAGGATACTTCAACTTCAACGGTAGCGGTAATATACAGCAGATAGAGGATGGACGTGTCTACGCCCGCTATCACGGAACCAACTGGCTGTATAACGAAGTTTTCGGCGATATCGACAAGGATTCGCGCTATTACGGCACGTTCCAGACGGAGTGGACAGCCCCGGTAGACTTCAAAGATAAAAAGCAGGAATTCTATGTAGGCGATACCAAATATTCGGCCACGAGAAGCGGAGCCAAAGGTGAGCTTGCAGGCTATCTCCCCGGCAAGAATATGACCAAGGAAGAGATAGACTCCGCTAATTACTACATACTCACTCCCGAGAACTACACCGATCCGAATTTCCCGACCATGAGAAAGTTCGTGGATCCGAACCGCACCAGCCTCTCGTTCGACTCCCGCCGGACCATCATCGTCTACCGTCTGGCCGAAACTTATCTGATCGCCGCCGAAGCCGCCTTCAAATTGGGTAATAATTCGACCACTGACGGGGCTGCCTATTTTATCAACGAACTACGCAAACGGGCTGCCTCGAAGAGCGAATACATCGAAGACCTGATGATTACTCCCTCCGATGTAACCATCGATTATATTCTGGACGAAAGGACGCGTGAACTCTGTGGCGAACAGTTGCGCTGGCTCGATCTGGTACGCACCCAGAAATTAGTGGAACGGGTACGGAAATACGGATTCTTCACCACCAAATGGGTCAATCATACGTTGCCCAAAGACAATATACAGAATTTCCATATATTGCGGCCGATACCCCAAAAACAGATCGAATCCGTGATTGTAGGCGATCCGTATCCGCAACAATCGAATGGATGGGATAAGATGTAAATTCCCTAATTTGACATAACCAATTTGAAAAGAATGAAAGTTTACTGTAAACATTTTCTAATCGTTTTTTTAGCTCTGGCAGCTTGTACGTCAGCGTTTTCACAAGGGCGTGAGTATATCTTCTCGTTAAAGTCCGAAACAGGACACGGTGGCAAAGCACACTGGCTCATGAAAAAGGCAGGCGAGGTAACCGGGCCATCCGAAGAAATCTCCCGTGCCGGATTTTCGGTGAATGAATGGACGGAAGCCATTGTCCCCGGAACGGTACTCAACTCGTTAGTAGCACAGGGCGTCTACCCTGAACCCTACTTCGGTTTGAACAACAAACTAACCAGTGGTTTAATACCTGATCTGAGTACCGCCGGACGTGATTTCTACACCTACTGGTTCCGGACGGAGTTCGATGGGGTCGAGAGCGAAAAAGGAGAACGTATCTGGATGCAGGTAGACGGAATAAACTATCGGGCCGAACTCTGGATCAACGGCAGGATGATGGCCAACATAGCCGGCATGTTCCGGCAGGAATTCATTGACGTAACCGATTATATTCATTCCGGGAAGAAAAATGTACTTGCCGTCAAAGTATATCCCATAGACGAACCCGGAGGCCCCCGCGAAGGGGTCTCCAAGTCGTGGGGAGCCATCGGTGAATTCCGGAACGGTGGGAACGGGGAGATTGGGAAAAATGTAACCATGCTCATGACCGTCGGCTGGGATTTTACCTATCTGGATGGTATCCGCGACCGCAACACAGGTATCTGGAAAGAGATCCGCTTCTTCAAGACCGGAGAAGTCCAACTCAATCATCCGTTTATCAAAAGCGACTTACAGAAGCCCGGCTATGACCATTCCCGCCAAACGGTAAGCGTAGAGGTGTATAACCCCGGATTCCGGACACAAAAAATAAAGGTAAAAGGTGAAATAAAAGGTGAAGGTATCACCTTCGAGAAAGAAGTAGAAGTTTTGCGTGGGATGACCCAAACGGTGGAGTTCGAAGCCTCGGAATTTCCGCAGTTGGCCATCCGTAATCCGCGCCTCTGGTGGCCCGTCAACAAAGGCCCGCAGGAACTGTACACCCTTTCCCTGAAGGCGGAAGTACAAGGATTAGTTTCGGATTCCATCGGTACCCGTTTCGGTATCCGGGAAATAACATCGGATACCGGAACCCCCGACGGATCACGTACTTTTCAAGTAAACGGAAAGAAAATCTTTATCAAAGGAACCAACTGGTTGCCCGAAAACATGTTGCGTATCTCCGATGAACGGGCTTATGCCGAATTGCGTTATACGGCGCAATCGGGCGTCAACCTGATCCGTTTCTGGGGAGGAGGCATCACCGAATCCGACTATTTTTTCGATCTGTGCGACGAGCTGGGAATACTCGTTTGGAAAGAATTTTGGATGACAGGTGACACCAAGCACCCCATTGACAGAGGATTGTATCTGCAAAATGCAGAATCCGCCGTGAAACGCGTCCGCAACCATCCATCACTGGCCTACTACGTCTGTTCCAACGAATCGACGGAAATGACCGGCCTCGAAGAATTGCTTACGAAGATAGACGGGACGCGGGGTTACCAGATGCAATCGGAATGTGCCGGAATTCACGACGGCAGCCCATACAAAACAGTCAACCCCATGCGGCATTACGAGAACACCGCATCTGACCGCGGCAGTCGCGTGGACGGGTTCAACCCTGAATACGGTGCGCCTTGCCTTCCTACGGTGGAATGCCTGCGTGAAATGATGCCCGAAAAAGACCTTTGGCCCATCAATACCGAGGTATGGGACTATAGTGATGGCAACGGGTTCCACCAAATGTCCTCCCTGTATGTGAATCTGGTCAATGAATACGGCGAATCCGGAAGCATCGACGAATTTGCCATGAAAGGACAATTTGTAGGCGCCATGAACTACAAAAGTATCTGGGAAGTCTGGAATTATAACAAACTGGATGGTGGCGACCGTTACACCTCCGGATTCCTTTTCTGGTACCACAATTCCCCCATCCGTCAGGTTTGCGGACGTATGTGGGACTGGTCGCTCGAGCCTACGGCAGCCCTCTATGCAGCAGCCAATGCCTGCGAGCCCCTTCACCCACAATTCGATTACCTGAAAAATACCATATCGGTGGTCAACGATTACTACAAAGCCTTTTCCGGTTATAAGGTGACTGCCGAAGTATTTGATATCCATTCGAAACAAGTCTGGAAAAATCAGGCCGTCGTCGATATCCCCGAGGACAAAGTGGTCAACGATCTGTTTCGGATCGATTTCCCGGCTGATATCTCGCCCGTACATTTTATCAAACTGCGCCTGTTCGATCCGAAAGGGAAAGAAGTCGGCAGCAACTTCTACTGGCGTTCCACCAGCGTATACGGAGGTAAGGAGTCCATGACAGGGCCCACTACAGCAGGTTTCCAAAGCATCAACGATCTCGCTCCGGCCCGAGTGTCGATGAAGTATAAAACCCGTATCAGTGAAGGAAAACACTATATCGACATCCAACTGAAAAACACCGGCCGTTCCATTGCCTTTTTTACCCAGCTGCAATGGTTGGACGCTGCCGGAAAGCCCGTGCGGCCATCCTATTATACCGATAACTTCTTTAGCATGATGCCGGGCGAGAACCGGAACATAACCATCGAGACGGATCGGAAGAATCTCCCGGCCGATCATTATTCCTTAATTTTAAAAGGATTTAATGTGAACCGGGTAAAAAACACTATTTTCGTAAAATAAATCAATATCCTATGGAACGAAGAAAGTTTTTACAGAAGGCGGGCATATTGGGATTAACGTCCGTTGCCGGCAATACCCTTTCAGCTACCAACCATACGCTTTCAGCTGGAGAAGCCGCTTCCCCTCAGATATCATCCCGGAAAGCGGGAATAAAAGTGGACGACCGATGGGACATTATCGTAATCGGAGGAGGCCCTGCGGGATGCGCCGCTGCCACTGCCGCCGCCCGTGAAGGTGTCAAAGTCCTGTTGATCGAAGGGACAGGAGCCTTGGGGGGCATGGGTACATCGGGCCTGTTGAATGCTTGGTGCCCCTTTACCGATAAAGAAAAGATCATCTACAAAGGCATAGCCGAAAAAGTATTCCTGGAATCGAAAAAAGGCGTTCCCCATGTCAAAGGCGACGACTGGGTTCCGATCAATACGGAATATCTGAAAGTGGTATACGACGATCTGGTCCTGTCCGAAGGTGTATCTGTCCTGTTTTTCAGCAATATGGCTGCCGTAGAAATGAAAAAGGAAGGGGTCGTAGACGCTGTCATCGTAGCCAATAAAGCCGGACTGACCACCTACAAAGCTAAATTGTTCATCGATTGTACAGGCGATGGCGACTTGGCGGCGTGGGCAGGCGCGAATTTTGAAATCGGCGATGACAAGGGTTCTGTCCAGGAAGGCACCCTCTGTTTTGCCCTGTCCAATGTCGACCCGTATGAATTCTCACTCATCGGAAGCGTACACTCCAACAGGAAAGACGGCCCGATCTATAAAATGCTCGAATCAGGCAAATACAACCTGATCAAAGATAACCACATCAATGACAAATATACCGGCCCCGGCTACCTGGCTTTCAACGCCGGACATGTGACGGTGAACAGTACCGACCCGGCTTCCCTTTCATCGGCCATGATGACGGGTCGCAAAATCGCCCGGCAGTTTCAGGAAGGTCTGGCCGAGTATGAGCCGAAAGTCTTTGCCGCTTCTTATCTGGCCAGCACGGCAGCCCTTATGGGTATCCGGGAAAGCCGCCGCATTAAGTGCGATTATACCTTTACGGTCGATGACTGGTTGGCTCGCCGGGAGTTCGAGGATGGTATCGGACGCAATTCTTATTATATAGACGTGCATAAAAGCGACGCCAAAGAATATCAACGGTATGGGAAGGGGGAATCGCATGGGATACCTTTCCGCAGCCTTCTTCCGGTAGGATTGAAAAATGTATTTGTGGCGGGCCGTTGTATCTCTACCGATCATTATGCTCATGGGAGTTTAAGGGTGATGCCGCCTTGTCTGGTTACAGGAGAAGCTGTCGGCGTGGCTGCCGGACAACTTGCCGGATCGAAGAATCCGGATGTTCATCAGGTAGATGTTGCTATGCTTAGAAAGAGGCTGCAAGAAGTAGGGCAGTTGCTATAATTACCCCGCCGGACTTCTTCCTGACTTTGACGGTAGCTTCTACCACCGATACTCTCCCGTATCTGATTATTAGCGAGTTATAGATTCCATTTTTTCTATCCGTTTTGTAGTGGACGAGATTAGAAAGTGGTTGATTTTCTTTGAGTTAAATTCTGAAGGAACTATCTTTTCACCCTGTTTGTAAGGACACGAGAACGGGAAAACGGCAGATGGTGAAACTTTGAACCATTGAAAAGAAACGATTAGGGGATCGACCCCTAACCGTTTTTGACCAACAAAACTCGGGCTTAACATTACCCATTGAAAAAAACAGAGCCGAGTATTTGAATAAAATTTAAACTGACACAGTTTACTTTACACTACCTATTATATTTAAATTGTATACGGTCTTCGATAAGTATACTTATACAGTCTGTGCTGTGCAGCTTCCTGATCATCACTAAAACTTAATGTGGCCGGATCCCATTTAACAGGACGCTGTAATTCGGTTGCTATGTTGGCAATACAGCATAGGGTGTTGGTACTGCAACCTACTTCGACCGGTGCTATCGGATTTTTTCTGGAACGAACCGCATCGATAAAGTTTTGCATATGGGGTGAACTTACTTCATATTGTCCATCGTCAATCTTTTTTTCTTCTTTTGATAATAACTTTTTATCGGAGCATTCGATAAATCCACGGGCTACCCGTAGCCATCCCTTCGTCCCGTTAAAGCAGATACCGTTTCCTCCTTCCGGACGGAATGGTTGTTCGGTCATCACAATACCGTCCTGATATTTCATGGTCAGGTACTCAGTACCATTGTAGCCTTTGGGAATAAATTCACAGGGGCCTGACCCATCCATTCCGATAGCTGCCTGGGCAATGTCAAACATATGCGCTCCCCAGTCTGCCGTAAACCCGTTTCCGGTTTCGCGATACCAACGCCATGCACCCCATAATTCCTCATCCTGAACGGGGTTCAATGAAACAGGAGGACAAAGATTCGGATGATAATGGACCTTAGGATCGTTTAACGGCCCCATCCACTGATTCCAGTTGAGCGATGCAGGTACCGGTTGTTCCGGAAGGTCTAATGGTTTAGGGGGATCACCTACCTTTGCATAGATTGTTTCAATATGGCCGATTGCCCCATTACGCACCAGGTCGATAGCCTGTTGAAACTCTTTACTGGAGCGCTGCTGACTTCCGATCTGTAATACGCAATTATTTCCGCGGACAGCTTTTACTATTTCATAGCCTTCTATAATTGTGAATGCCAACGGTTTTTGAACATATACATCTTTTTTGGCCTGACAGGCATGAATGGTATTTAACGCGTGCCAATGATCGGGGGTAGCAATTGAAACAGCATCAATATCTTTTCGGTTCAACAAGTCTTCGTAAAATTCGTACATCTCACAGCGTATCGGTATATTCATCTCTTTCTGCCATGCTTCAACACGCATTTTAAACCGGTCACGCTTGATTGAATCTACATCGCATCCTGCTACTACCTGAACACCGGGACAATTCGAAAAACTCTGGAAATCGGAAAGTCCCTGACGGCCTAATCCAATAAATCCGAGAACAACCCTGTCGCTTGGCGCCAAACGAATTCCGTTCACTAAAGTCCAACTGGGGAGAATGGTTAGCCCGGTTAATCCCAAAGCTGATAAACTTAAAAAATCGCGTCTGCTTATTTTCTTCTTTTTCATATGCAAATTAGTTTAAAATTATTAATCAGTTATCAATTTAGTGCTTACTTCTCTCCTACGCAGCATATCTGACGTGCTTCTGGTGAAAATATTTCTGTACCTCATTATATAGTAGCTGGTAGATTGTAGTTGGTCTATTCATTTTATTTTTTGGATACCTTCAATACCTGTATTCCCCAAGGAGTTAATTCGGTACTTCCTGTAAATTGTTCCAATTGGTACCCTTTCTCCTTCGATAAGTCAGGGTCGATATGCCAGGTTACCGTATTCGCCTGATTCTGCTGATTCATTAATATGATAAATAGTTGTTCCTGATTATCGGTAGTTGCCAGTAAATAATCAACATTTGGGTTACTGATTTTTACGAGGTGTAATGGAAGCCGGAGCGAAACCGGCTGTCCTTCGATGGTGCCTTCTGCAAAGCCTACTGTTTGATGCGACCCTACTTTGGGCGTAACAAATCCGCGCGGGAATCGGATCGTTCCATTGGAACGGGCTTCCATTTCGGCTACCAGATAGTCCATGATCCATCCGACCTGCCACCATGCATGATGAGGGAATTGACCGGGGCCGTCGTCAAAGCGCGTCCAGTAATAGGAGGCGACCCTTGATTGAGGGTTTACAAACGCATCACGGCCCAATGCAGCTGCCCGCGCCATATTAATAAAGAGTGAATCGCCTGTAAGCCGGAACATACGGACAAATAAACCTGCATGACTTGCCAGTAATATCGGGCCGCTTAGCACAGCGGAACCGATGGTTCCACCATGTTCGAAGCTTAATCCGGATTGTGACAGTTGCCAGTCTTTCCATTCTCTGCCTTTTCTTATTTTAGGCTCGTCGGTTGGAATGGGGTAAGTGTATACGGATGTGGTATACATCCGGGCGATTTGTATGGCCACTTCTTTATAGATTACATTACCGGTTACTTCGTACAGGTCGAGTAATGCTTGGGCGCTTTGTGCAGTTGCAAAATCGTTAACAAACCGCACATCGCCACACACCCCGATAAATGTTCCGTTTGTGGCATTACTAATGAACCAGTCAGCTCCTTTTATAGCGGCATCCAGATATTTAGGATCCTGCAAAATCCGGTAGGCCACATACATTCCGTAAAAGGTGGGTCTAATGTCCTGCAAGTCGTTGAAAATAGGCTCGTGTGTATCCCGGTCAAATGCAACCGGCCAGCTCCCGTCGCTAAGTTGCCAGTGTAAAAGCCGCTCGGCACCTGCTTTCAGCTTCTTAAGCAATTCTTTATCATCCGGTTGAAACAGTAAGATGTTTCCGATATCAATCAGAGTGTAGTAAGTCAGTCCGATAGGTTCGAAATGATTTCCCCATTCTTCCACGAATTCTTTCTTTTTAGCCAGGTAATACTGTCCGCGTGCCGCTCCTTCAAAGAAGCCGGATTGATCTTGTTGTTGGGCAATCTTAAAGTTTCGTATATAAGGCAGGCGTGTTTTTTGAAGTACTTCATCCCCGGTTAATGATGCCAGCATCCATACGGCACCGATATCTGAGTTTTTCATGGCATCATTGTCGGCTCCTGCAACTCCTCCCATATAGGATTGGGCTCCGATTTTCATGCCCCGGTATTCTTCTACATTCCAATGCGATGTTTTATCATCTATCAGATATTGGTGCATAGCCAATATCCTATCGGTCAATGATTGTGAAGCGCTTTTCAGATCCAGTGACTGATCAAAATGATAGATATCATTCATGGTATGTTTTAAGGAGGCATACCAGCCGGCTTTGTTAAGGGTAAAACGGAACGAAAAGGTGAGTGTGTCGCCTGCTTTACAAAATGAGCCGCTTTCGCCCAGGACAGGATGATATGCAGTGGGTGTAAGCTGACTGTTCCGGTTCATGTGCGATAAAGCAATCCGCCATTCTTTGTCGTGCATTCCTTCGTTTTCCGGATAACGATTGCTTTCCTGTCCCGGTTCAATGGTAACAGCCAGTGTACAGCTATCTTTATCCATCAGAATCGACACCGGCGTTGTGATCGTACTCTCCCGACAGAGTACCGGAAATTCGGGTAAACCCTGTGCATATGCATAACTGCGAACAAAATCGGGATTCATAAAATTACCCTGATAGTATCCGGGAACTACTCCCCAACCTAATTGAGCCATATTTAGTGTTGCTGGGGTTACGGAAGCCAGTGAATAGTAACCTTCCTTGTGTACAACCAATTGCTGACGAATGCAAACGTCGGCAGGATGTCGTTCATCGAATTCCCAGGTAGAGGTCAATGTGCCGGTTTCAAAATTTCTTTCGAATTCAATTGCATTGCCTTGTCGCCTGAAAGTTTCGGGATAACCTGTAAATACTTTTCCGGCACGGTTCATGGGTACTTCCGATATAGCCCTCTTAAACGTTTTTACAATGTACTTAAATACCGGATCGGGAAAATTCACGGTATCACCGTTCGTTTGGACGATGGTTACGGGGTCTTCCCCAGGTTTTTCGCTACTATATAGAAACGTATATTGTCCATCGGGAATGCCCCAGGAGATCCATTTACCTTCTTCTTTCGTCTGGAAGGCTGATATTTTATAACCTTCATCCGTTTCACTCCACTGAATGCGTGTACATCCGTTCTCCATACTCACTTTTTTGCCACATCCCGAGCATACAGCAAAGAGTATCCCGACACACATCAACTGATTCCAGATATGTCTGATTTTCGCCATTTCTTAATTTAATAAATAGTTATACCGCAACAGGAAACGATCCGTAATATCGCGGATGCTGTAGAAATAGGAGTTCACATCCTTGCGGTACTGAAAAATAGGATGTCCGGCTCCTTTCAAAATATGAAGTTCACATTCGGT
The DNA here is from genome assembly GCA_031551825.1 of Tannerella sp. Classification (GTDB taxonomy): domain Bacteria; phylum Bacteroidota; class Bacteroidia; order Bacteroidales; family Tannerellaceae; genus Tannerella. The sequence continues at coordinate 74,302 of JAVBNB010000071.1, forward strand.
TCCTGCCGAATCGAGTTTATGTTTGAATTCATGGCCGGTTGAAACCGGAATCAAATGGTCGTTGTCACCTAAAATAAACAGCGTCGGAGGCGTGCCTTTGTGAATGTTGTGGATAGGCGATATTTCCGTAAGCCTGTTTTTCATTTCTGGTGTTCCGTATCCGTTCTCACTATTGTCTACCACAGGATAATACAACAACATCAGATCCGGACGGTAACAGCTTTTGTTTTTATCGGGTATGGTTCCCAGCGCCGTCGCCAGATGTCCTCCTGCCGAAGCGCCGGCCACTGCTATTTTGCCGGGATCGATTCCATATGCAGCTGCATGGGTACGTAGCCAGCAGATCGCATCTTTTGCATCCTCGAAACTTTCAAAAGGAGTGGTTTGATGCAGGTAGGAGATGCGATAATCAACGGTTATTGCTACCATTCCTTTTGAGGCATAATATGCGCATTCCCGATAAAATTGCAAGGGTGTACCTAATTGCCAGCCGCCACCAAAAAAGAATACGATGGCGGGTCGTTTCTGTTCGCAGTCTTGTTTGCCGAAAATATGCATTTGCAGATTTCCACCCTCTGTTTTTTTGTAGGTCACCGTGTCGGGTTGGTAAGGTTCGGTTGCAGGTTGCAATATTTTTTGCAGGGCGGTATACCATGCCCCGGCCATATGTTCGGCTCCTGCCGCATTGGGATGAACCATATCATGGATGGTGTGTTTTTGCCAGTCGAATCCGGTGGCCTGATCTACAAGTATGACCTGTGGGTCGTTCAACTGACTGACCATAACGGCAATCGCTCTGTTTAGTTCGGGTATATAGGAATATTTAGGTAGTTTTCCACTGGTAATTACCTGTGCCACCAGAATAGTTACCTCCGGGTTGATGTTTTTTATTTTCCGGATGATTGACTGCTGGGCTGCCACAATGCCGGCTACAGGTTTTTCCGTATCGAAATGGTTGTGTCCGGTATGAAGTAATACGATATCGGCCGGATTGTTCCTGTATAATGTATCAATCACTTTATCTATATATTCTGCATGCATCCCGCTAAATCCTGCATGATTCAAATCACCGATACGGCATTTGCTCAAGCGTGGGCCCACAAAGTCGAATAAGTACCCGCCTGAAAACAATTTTTCCCAGAGCGGAAAAAGGTAACATTGGAACGACTCACCTCCTTCGGTGATTGAATCACCTAATCCCATAATGGTATACCTTTTCCCTTTTCGGTTTTCGTGTGCTTGAATGCTGGTTGTTGTTACAAATGTCAGCATGCAGAGTGTGATTAAAATAGTTTGTATCTTTTTCATGGTATCAACTCACCTACCAGTAGTAACTTACCGATATAAAAATTTTCGTCCTTATAATCCTCCTGATTCTTCAGGTATTTCTCAGTATTCGCATCCGTCAGAATCGTCTTCTTCTCCAGGCCGGTTTTCAATATTTCTATTTCTACTTCATGAACGGTATTTTCAAGCCGGTCAAATAATATACTGTTGGCTAATCTCCAGTAGGTACAATACTTGTCGAACCGCTGAATAATACGTTCTTCTTCGTCTACTTTTATTTTTATTTCGCCGGTTCCGGGCCCCATTATATCATATATTCCCAGTGTGGTTCCTTTAAACCTGAATGTAAGTTTGCTTTGCACGGTACCCATATATATTTCGGGCAATTGATGCATAAAGCTTTTTAGGGTAGGGTGGTTAGCCGGAATCTTCGACCAGTTTCCCTCTCTGTTTACCTGATCAATAGCGATCATTTTGGCATACTGCCAGTTGTCGGTTGTTAAGGGGGCTGGAAGAGTATGCGGCGTTCCTTTTTTTCTGGATTTCATCTTTTCGAGGTATTTTACTACCGTTGCTGCATATAACGGGTGGCCGGAAGTGGAAAGCGGATGTACTTTATCTTCGGTGAAAACAATTTTAGTAGCATTTTCTCTTTCAGGTGCAGCAAAAAGTAGTTTACCTTCGGCAAATAACCTGGCTACCCCAATTCCCATGTGAATGGATGGTATGCCATACTGATTAGCCAGCTCTTCCATTGCTAAAACAGTGGAATGAATTTTACCCTCAAGCAATAATTGGCCTTGCATTTCGGTAATGGTATATACAAAACAAATGTCGGTAAACGGATTATTTTTGCGTGTTTTCCGGACGATGCCTTCCATTGAACGGATCACATCTTCGTGTGAGCGGGCAGCATCATTTACCGCAAATTCAATAAAAAGCAGATCGGGATTTTCTTTCAATACTTCCTGTTCTACGCGGAATGCTCCTAAATCGGAACCGGTTCCACCGACTCCGGCATTAGTCTGAAGAAAAATCGTCTGCGGATAGTTTAATCTGAACCAGCTAAAGGTCATATCGCGCCAGCCATTGCCGGCTGCCGTGATACTTCCTCCAAGGTATGCTATTCGTACGGATCGTGCCGTATCTATTTTATAGAACAGGTTGTTTAGTCCCGACCGCTGGTGAAATTCTTCCAATTGATATACCGGTTGCTTGCTGCTTTTCGAGCTTTTAGCCGGTTGTGCGATTGCATTCAGTTGAAACAGGAACATTCCCACTATTCCCCATATAAGTCTTGTTTTCATTTTCTTTTGACACATCCTTTTAATTACAGACATCCCGATAATTTAATCACCCATGCATGCTGGCAGGGGGTATCGCTTGGTGTAACAACAGGAGGTATCAACGTAATACCTTTGCTTGTCTGCGAATATTTTACTTGTTTATTATTACCCATAAATACGGCTTTTGCCGGCTTTTTAGAAATACCATGAATGGTAACAGGCTTTTGAGGATATGTTGTACAAATGACGTACAGGTCATTGTTTTTTACGGTAAAGTACATATCGTCTTGTTTGGAAGCTACCTCCCATGGTTGGGTTTCGTAAATCGCTTCGCCGTTAACTTTGAGCCAGTTGCCCATGTCAATCAGGCGTTGCTGCATGATTACGGGAATACGGCCGTCGGCTGTGGGCCCGATGTTAAGTAATAAATTTCCACCAAGTGCTACTTTTTCGATCAAAAGATGGATTAACTGCTCAGAACTACTGTAATCCTCTATGTTTTCATTCCGGTTATAACCAAATGAATGGCCTATCCCACGACATTCTTCCCAGGGATGCATAATCCGTGTACCTTTCACATTGGCGCTATGGACCAGATCGTATTCTGTCGTGTAATAACCACCGTGTTTGCTTCGGGTTTCCTTTCCCCAGCGGTCGTTTACCACAACCGTTTCCTTTACCGGCGACTCATTGTACAACCAGGACAGGAACTCCGTACTTTTTAATGTATCGGAGTTATAGTCCCATTCTCCGTCAGTCCATATTACCTCGGGTTGGTATTGGGTTACCAGTTCTTTCATCTGCGGAATCATGTGCGTGGTTACATAGCGGCCGATGTCATTTTTATTGTATAACGGATGGTACCACTCAAGTAACGAATAGTAGTAACCTATATGCAATCCGGCCTTTTTAACAGATACTGTCAGATCGCCCAGCAAATCGCGATGAGGCCCCAGGTCTACTGCATTCCAGTTCCATGAGAATTTACTTGGCCATAAAGCAAAACCGTCGTGATGCTTGGAGGTTAACACCACATACCGTGCTCCTGCATCTTTAAAAAGTTGCGCCCACTCGTCGGGTTTATACATTTCACATTTGAAACCGTCGGCAAAATCCTGATACGCAAAATCGGCGCCGTAGTTTTTTTCGTGAAACTGCGCGAATAAAGGATGTTTTGCCGCTAACCGCGACCAGTAATGTTCTGCATAACATTCGTACACTCCCTTAGCGCCATCTTTGGGTAAGGGCCCCCAGGCAGGAACACTGTATACGCCCCAGTGTATAAAGATACCAAATTTTGCATTGGAAAACCATTGGGGTATCGGACGACTATCAATCGATTCCCAGTCGGTAGTGTATGATTGAGCTTTTGTTGTAAAAAGAATACAACAGAAGAATATAATCGAAAGACTTTTTTTCATTTTCTTTTCATTTCAATAACCGGGATTCTGACTTAACGTTCCCCCATATCTTTTATAGGCATCAATTTCTGTCTGAGGGATCGGGCAAAGGTAATCTCTGGCAGGATTAAATATTCTGAAAGCGTTCGCAAAACGTGCATCCGTATTATAATCATACTGGCTTTCTATTCCGTTGTATGTTACGAAACAGTCATCATCTATTTGTGGAATGCCGGTAGCCGTGGTATAATCCAGTACACGGCCGTATATTTTTACCGGCATCACTTTTTCTGCAATGCGCCATCTTCGGATGTCGAACAGACGGAATCCTTCATTCGCCAGCTCTACTTTACGTTCACGGCGAATCACTTTTAATAATTCGGCCTTATCCAACGTTTTAATGGCTGGATAGTTGTCTGTGTCGGTAGCACTTACGCCATAAGCTCTTGCTCGAACTCTGTTGATCGCTTCCGGCACCGATTGATCAATATTATCAGACATAATTTTTGCTTCGGCGTAGATTAACAAAATTTCGGCATAGCGCATTAATGAGAAGCCTATATCATCCCATTTTTGTAATTTCGCCTGATACTCTTCCACCGTATATTTCTTCCATATATATCCACAAAAAGCAGCTGCCCAGATTCCGGATCTGGAGTCATTATTAACTCCTCCACGCGTTCCATCCGCTTTCACCAATACAGCGCTATCCGGATGGCTTTCGAAAATAATTCCCGCCCATTTGCTCCGAGGCGTTACGATAGAAGCTTCCAATCGCGGATCTCTGTTTTCAAACGGCCGTTTGGGGTCATACATATCTGATTCGTCAATGGGTTTACCGTCGATACATTCATAAGAATCTACTAACGACTGGGTAGGCGCCGTTACACTTGATCCGGCTAAGTTTCTGGATCCTTGTACATCCGGAAATGAGGTGGTTTTGAAACCCTGAGCACTGGGGTATCTTAGCATTATCTCTGAGGAATTTTTTCCGCCCAATTGAAAGAGTTCTTTATAATTCGGATGCAACTGATAGCCAAATTCAGCTTCATTATCCATAATCGCCTTTGCAGAAGCGATTGCATCGGCATAACGCCCGTTGTATAGAGCTATTCTGGCCCGCAGCCCTAATGCGAATCCCCTGGTGATACGACCCTGATCATCGTTGTTTTTCCATTTGGCAGGTAACATGCCGGCTGCCGAATTCAAATCGTCTAGCAGTATATCTGCAATTTCAGCTTTAGGGAGTCTTGGAAACAATCCTTCTGCCGGATTCTGGGGTATTTTATCAGGGAATGGTACATCTCCGAACAATTCAGTTAAAAATAGATAATGAAAAGCCCGGATGGCAAGCGCCTGTCCTTTTATCTCCCGGTATCTTTCCTGACTTACGCCTATAGCCCGGTCCATCGAAAGCAATAGCGCATTGGCACGGGCTATGCCGACATAGTAATTAGCGTAAATGCTACCGAAATTCGCAGCGCTTTGTGTGCCGGCTCCGAGATTATTTAAATGTCCGCCAACCAATCTGGCAACTCCAATATCAGAAGCAGCATTGTCGAACGTAGTAATTATAGGCACCTGATAGCCTGCAGGATCTATGATCAGCATTGAATTATATACTCCCGCAAGCGCCATTTCCAATTCTCTTTCGTTGACATAGAACGTTTCATCATCCGGTTTGTCTAATGAGTTCAGGTTTAAAATCTGATCTTCACAAGCGCTTAAAAACAACACCAGAGACAGGTATATTAAAAATTTATGTGTTTTCATACAAATGTTTATTTATTATCGTTTTAAAAGGTCAAATCTACACCAAATGTATAATTCTTAGTAATCGGATATGAGGCTCCCGCCGATCCGTTGGGCGTTAATGGGTCTACACCGTCAGGCAATTTATCGAATGTAAGTAAATTTTGTCCTGAGAAATATACCCTGAGGTTTTTAATAGATGCTTTATCTAACCATTTTGACGGCAAGGTATATCCTACCGTAATATTCCTTACACGAAGATAAGCCCCGTTAAACACCCATGTGTTACTTACCTGATTATCATTGCTACCAATACTTGTCGGCGCCAAAATTGGATATGTTGCATCCCTGCGATCGGGAGTCCAGCATTTTTCCGTATGCCATTGCTGAATTTTACCGGCATTATACAACGGAAGTACCAGGTCGCCCGTAAGGAATATATCCCGTTTGCCTACACCCAGCATAGATACGGATACGTCAAGCCCCTTATAAGCTGCGAACAAATCTAAGCCATACGTTAATCTTGGGAATGGATCGCCAATCATGACCCGGTCGCTGGCATTAATTACACCATCGCCTTTATCGGGAATGTCGTCGCCATCCGTATCAATTGTCAGTTGGTCTTTATATTGCAGATTTCCGGCTTGCAGTTTTCCGAACTGTTTAGGCGCGGCTGCCGCTTCCTCATCACTTTGAAAAATGCCTATTGTTTCATATCCGTAGATAGCATGAATCGGTTTCCCTAATTTTGTGATCGTATTGCCATTGATAATTTCTTCACTACCTCCTAAGTAGGTGGCTTTGTTCCTGACGTCCGATATATTGATTTTTGCGCTATATGAAATGTCGCCAACCTGATCTTGCCAGTTCAGATTGAAGTCCCAGCCTTTGTTTTCAATATCACCTATATTTTGTATCGGAACCCCCAACCCAATAACTGTCGGAATGGGCATTCGTAGCAAAATATCTTTTGTTTTACGAATATAATAATCGAAACTAAAAGTTAACCGTTGATTAAAAGCTCCTCCGTCAATACCTAAATTGGTTACCTCCGTGGTTTCCCATTTGATATTTTTATTGGCCATTACACTGGGAGATGCTCCTGTAACGATTTTATCGCCAAATAAATAATTGGTTCCACCTAAAAGAATCGATGAGGCATACGGGAAATTATCGTTTTCGGTAATTGCCTGGTTTCCTAAAGATCCCCACGAAGCCCGGAGTTTTAAATTTGACAAGAAGGTTAGGTTTTTCATAAAACCTTCTTCTGAGATCCTCCAGCCGGCTGAAAAAGACGGGAAAACGCCTACCCTTTTGGAGGAGTGAAATCTCGACGAGGCATCGCGCCTCAAGTTGGCTTCCAGCAAATACTTGCTTTGGAAAGAATAGTTAAGCCTTCCGAAATAGGATACCAGGCCCCAGTGAGTTGCCGATCCGGAAGTGAAATCGAGTTCTTCGGAACCGGCATTCAATACTTCATAATTTTGCAATACAAAATCTTGTCTGCCGGCGGTAAAATCTTCATATTTATATTTAATAAACTCATAACCGGCCAATGCTGATATATCATGTTGATTGAATGCTATAGAGTAAGACGCGACGGCGTTAAAATTCTGTGTAAAAGGACGTTTGTTCGTTTGCTTGAGCTGATTCGGATCATTTACTTTTCGTGCCGTATGCGAATCCGGATCAATCACCTGTTCAAATGTCTTAGAAAAATATTTTTCATATCTGTCATCATAAGAAGGGGCATACATTGCAGAAAATTTCAAACCTTTAACCGGTTGATAGTTTAATTTCACCAAACCTTTAAACGAGTTTGTAGAACTGTTATTATATCCTCCTTCATTTACTTTGGCAATGGGGTTAGCGCCTGAAAAACCGTCGGCCCACGAACCGTCGGCCCACATATAAGGATAAACAGGGGCTAACCTGAATGCTTCCATAACCGTATACCTAAGATCATATACGGATGCTTGTCTTTCGGATTTACTAAAACTAAGATCAAAATTGACATCTAATTTGTCGTTGATTTTGAGGTCGGAATTAAATCGCCCGTTATATCTTTTATAGTTGTATCCTTTTACATTCCCATCCTGATCTAAATATCCTAAAGATGCAACCACTTTGGCTTTTTCAGATCCACCGCTTGCAGAGATATTATGGTATTGTTGAAATCCATTTTCACTAAATAATAAATTGTTCCAGTCAGTATCGGGATATTTGTAGGGATCTTTGGCCATATCGGCTGCATATTTATCAACTTCATCCTGGCTCTTTTCCGAGTATTTCAGAAAATCAAGCGACCCCAGGAAATCGGGTAGGTTGGTAGGATCCTGCCATCCGATATAATTCCGGTAATTAATTGCAATCTGTCCTTCTTTTCCCCGTTTAGTGGTTACCAGTATTACTCCATTGGAGGCTCTGGCTCCATAAATTGCAGCGGATGAAGCATCTTTCAGAATGGAAATATTATCAATATCATTCGGATTGATACTATTCATATCACCTTCTACTCCGTCGATCAAGATTAAAGGATCAGTAGAAGCATCTATGGATCCGATACCCCGGATGCGTAATTTCGCTTCATCGGCGCCGGGCTGTCCGCTTTCCTGAATTACGGTTAATCCGGGAGATAAACCCATTAAAGCCTGAGAAGCCTGTGCTACCGGCTGCCTGATAATCTGATCGCCTTTAACCGTCTCTACAGAGCCGGTAAGGTTTACTTTTTTCTGTGTTCCATAACCCACGACTACAACTTCATCAATGAGTGTTGTTTTCTCCTGAAGCGTAACATTCAAAACGGTCTGATTACCAACCATTATGTCCGTCGTTTCATAGCCGATATGAGAAAATGATAATACTGACTCCCTGCCCGCAACATGAAGGCTGAATTTCCCATCCATATCAGTTAATGTTCCTTTGGTTGTACCTTTGATAACGACAGTTGCTCCGGGAATGGATTCTCCCGCAGAGTCGAAGACCGTACCATTAACCGCAATCTCTTGTTGTGCATATATATTACCTACTGATACTGCCAACAGGCAGAAAAACAGCAGAATGCATATTCGTGATATCCTTTTTTGAGTGGATATGCTATTTTTAATTCCCATATTAGTAATAATTTAAGTGTTTAAAATCTGAAAATCAGACTTTTCTATCCTCCGGTTTATTTTTCTCATAATAATTAATTGATTTGATTTTTTAGTAAACAGAAAACATTTTATATCCATAGGCCATGATATTAATTATAGTTAAACAATTCATTAAAACAACGACGCAATTATATTAATATAGTATTAGTCAGGCATATAACATTAATTTGTATTTATCTAACATATATATAAAACAGCGAAGCTGGAACAGTTGCAGACGGGTGTTCCAATTCGAATATTATTTCATTGGTATTTACAGGCCGGTTGAAAACAATCTGCCGGATGGTCTGATGGTTATTTTTCTCATCATGAAGTAATTCGCCTGATGAGTTCTTGATACGGAAATTACGTATGCAAAATGGCATTACATCTTCAGGGTGCCCCATTTGTACTGATTCCATCGGGTGATCGGAATCCGTATCGAAATAGATGGTAATTGCATGAATGCAAACTGTTTCATTCCAGTTTATTTTTATTTCGGGTAGTGGGTCGTTGAGAGAAGCTACCCATGCATTGGGCTGGCCGGTTGGCCGTATAAACCCCTCCGCGATGTGTTCTATCCCAAAAGCATGAATGACCGGCAAAATATTCATGGCGATATTCTGACCTTCGGGTCGACGCTCCGGACACCAGAACTCAAATGTATCGAAACCACTGTTAGCAGGTGGAATCTGTTTTCCATGGTTATTTACTGCCAGATTGAATTTATTGAACAGCGACAGTATGCCCGTATATCGATTGGTGGATGTTTTTATTTTCACATGTTCGTTTTTTAAAAACGTAACATAACCATACTGAGATGATGGTACACTTTGTTTAAAAGGAATCGTCAGGTTGGTACAACCGCTTTCCAGATTAAGCACGATTTGCTCCAAAACGTTCTCGGGAGTATGGTTGCAAGGTTTTTCAGAACTTCTTAACTCGGCATATAACTGCGTATCCCGGACAGCATCTACAGCTATTTCTATCTTATATGCTGTACCGGCTTCCATAGGAAGCATTTGCGCTACCGAAAATGTTAAGTCGAGCCATTCGCCGTTGAATGGAATGGTTTTGAGTTCCAAGGTGCCCGATGCTTCAAGTTTGGCTGCTGCGATCTTGTTTCCGGCATTGTCAATCGGTAGATGGGGAATGCTTTGCCCTGCAATATTCAGTTGGTTCTGAATATTCTTTATATGCTCCGGGAGTATCAGTCCGGCCGGACTAACATTATTTTTCAAACTATAAGCAGCAGCGATTCCTACAGCCTGCGCACCATGTGCCGATGTAGCCATAACACGCGACGAACCATGTGCAACGTGTGAAGCGCTTATGTTGCGGCCTGCATAAAACAGGTTGGAAATATCCTTACTTATGTAACAACGTAAGGGGATTTCGTAGATTCCTTTTGTATGAAACTGACTGCAACCGCTTTTCTCACTATACACACCGTCGGCGGGATGCAAATCAATCGCCCAGCCGCCAAAGGCTACCGCATCCTCAAAATGTTTTTGATGAATAATATCATTCTGTTTTAACATGTACATCCCTTCAAAACGACGGCTTTCGCGTTTGCCAGGTATGGTTCCCACCCATTCGAGTGCCAGGTTTTCTACATCTTTGAATTTACCGGAATTCTTAATATAATCCCAAACGCCGTAAACAACACTCCACAATTCCCACTTGATATCTTCGGTATCATGTATGGTATTTAGTCGACCTCCGTATTCGAGCCACCAGAATTTACATCCATGTTCGCCCGCATTAATATTCTCATAGCGTGGAATTTTCGAAATGTCTTTTAATGCATATTCGGGTGCAATATATTTTACAGGTTTTCCTGTATCCTTGCTGTAAAAATAGATTGAATGTCCTAACAATCCGCCGTATTCCTGATCAGGAGCAAAATATTCATTCATTTCGAGTTTGTCTTCAGCGCCCATCCGGTAGGATGCTCCGGCCTGGTAGGCAACAATGCCGTCGCCTGATGCATCGCAAAATAAGGATGCCTCTATTTCGTAAAATGTTTCGTTCTGGCTACAGAAAGCCAATAGCTTTGTAAGGGTTGTATCTCTTTTTTCAATATCATATACTGCTGTATTCAACAGCAAAGTAATGTTGGGTTCATTTTTTATTTTTTCCAGTAAGAGCGCATCCAGCAAAACCGGATTTCCTTCTTTATTTCTGAATGTGTTTTCAACAAGGATTTCGTCAATAATACCTCCCTCGCGGGCCCAGCGATTGTTATTTCCCATATGCGAAGTTGCTCCCAGAATCCATAAACGCACCTCGCTCGATGCATTTCCGCCAAGTACCGGCCGGTCCTGAACCAAAACTACTTTTATACCTGCCCTTGCTGCCGATATTGCCGCACAGACACCCGAAACGCCACCGCCAACAATTGCTAATCCGGTTGAAAGATGAATATTACGCAATGCCCGTTTTTGATGACTAAACTGTTCTTTTAACATAAGTATTTTAATTTTGATTTCATTAAGTAATATAAGCAGCTCATTTTCGCCGGGTTTTGATGATACATCCGATCAGGATGAGTATACCACCTACAAGTATTACGGTTACTTTGCCTGTTGTAGAGAACGCCCCGAGTATACAAACCAGCGCTCCGGCTGCTATGATTCCTATCCGGATTATCTTAATGCTGAAATTATTTTCTGTTTCCGATTCATGGGTTTCCAGTATGTTTTCCTGTAACCGTTTATCATTTATTCTTTTTTCTTCTTCTTTGTATTGTTCATACTTCCCGATGATTGTGCTGTTGCGCCGGTTTAACAACTCGAACAAGAAAAGGCAAAGTGCAGGAAAAGTAACACCTAAAATCATTTCGTTTGCCCTGCTTAATGAATATCCCCAGATGATTGGCACTAAAAATTTAAAGAAAGCGTTTACACCCAGACTTACAAGTGTAGTTGTCAGTATTGTTTTTCCGGTTTGTCGTTTAGAGAAAAGCGACCATATGACCGGCAGATACAATGGTACTCCGGTGAGGGCTGCCACACTGATTACTACATTTACGATTCCTCCCATAAGAGGGATCAGGAGGGCAACGACTATGGCTAATAATCCGAATCCAATGGTTGAGATCCGCGCCACACGCATGAGTGTTTTGTCTGAACTATCCGGACGCAATCGTTTATATATATCGTTTGTAAATACGCCGGATGATATGTTTAGTGTGGAATTTAATGAACTGGCCGTAGCAAAGATCATTCCTCCCAGCATCATACCTAACAGTCCCGCAGGCAAAGCTTCTTTGCACATCATCAGATATGCGCCTTCGCTTTCAAGTCCGATTAATCCGCTATTGTAGATTCGGTAAATCATAGGGGGAAGCATCCATAATACGGGACTGATAAAATAGAGCGCACCAAAAAGGAAACCGACTTTACGCGCTCCTTTTTCGGTTTTTACGCTATTGTAACGTTGCACATAGGCCCAGTTGCCGCCCAGAAAAATAATGTTGTAGATACCAAAAGCAATAATAAATCCCAGCGTATACTCACCATTAACCAGGTTAAAGAAATTTTCGGGCGCCGATTGAACAAAACCGGCTATTCCATCGATTTTGTCAAAAGACAGCGGAATTACGATTAGTACTGCAGCCGTAAGAATTACAAATTGGAGTACATCGGTAACTACAACTGCCCATAGTCCACCAACGGTGACATAAATTATGCAGGCGCCTCCCAGCAAAAGAATACAGGCGTTTAACGGTAATCCGGTTGATACTTCCATGATGCGGGCAACCGGATAAAGGAATGAACCGGTAGTAAATAAGGAGATAAGCAAGAACAGGTAGGTGTATGTTTTTTGTACAGCTACACCCATCCGCTTAGTAATATATTCCGCAACGGTTAATGCCCCGGTACGGTGCCAGCGCGGAGCAATCAGCAGTCCTACAATAAATCCGGCAATGCTCATCGTCCATTGGATGGATACCGATACCCATCCTTGTGAGTAGGCGATAGATCCCCAAACGACAAAAGTGCCGGCTGAGAAGAATCCCATAAATAACGATAATCCGCTGATTGGCCAGGGTACTGATCCTCCGGCAGCAAAAAAGGATTTCATGTTCTTTCCTTTTTTTCCGAATGCCAGTCCGGTAGCTATAATTCCGGTAGCAAATAGAATAATAGTAATGATATCAAGGTATCCCATGTACTGGTATTAAAAAGGTTTTATATTATATTTGAACTTCAACAACGTACTGTCTGAATGGCAAACATAAGAGTAAATAAACTTATTTACAAGCGATTGATTCTATAAATCATCGGAAACGATTGCGGGAACGTTCCCAAAAAAATAATCAATGCATGTACTAACAAAATAAAAAGTAAAAGTGTATATTTGCTCATCAGTAATTTGTAATTCCTATTAAATGATCAAGCAAAGAATAACCATCAAAGATATTGCTAAGGCGTTAAATTTATCGACATCAACCGTATCAAGAGCTTTAGCCGACCGTTGGGATGTAAATCCTGAAACACGGAAGGCTGTTATCGAACTGGCCGAAAAGCTTAATTACAGGCCTAATCCGGTTTCCTTAAATTTAAAACAGCGGCAGACTTTTTCTATAGGGGTTATTATTCCCGAATTTATTAATTCATTCTTCCCGGAAGTGATCATGGGAATTCAAAGTGTGCTGGAACCTAAAGGTTATCAGTTACTCATTGGCCAGTCTAATGAATCGGCCGAAGCGGAGTTGAAAAATTTGAAAGCGCTTGAAGCAAAAATGGTTGACGGGTTTATTATTTCCCTATCCAAAGAGACCCGGGATATGGAATATTTCAAAATCCTTGTTAATAATCAGTTCCCGATTGTGTTTTTCAACCGTATTGGAAAAGATGTTCCGGTTTCGCATGTTATTATTAATGATTACAAATGGGCTTTCAATGCGACCGAACATCTGATTGAGCAGGGATGCCATCGGATCGTGCATCTTGCGGGGCCTGAAAATCTGGATATTTCGCAAGAGCGAATGCGCGGATATAAAGATGCGCTTGTAAAACACGGCTTACCTGTCGACGATAGCCTGATTATTACTTGTGGCGTAATGATGGAAAAAGGCATTTTAGGCGCTATGCAAATTCTTGAAATGCCGGAAATGCCCGATGGCATCTTTGCTGTTAATGACCCTGTAGCTATCGGAGCTATGAAAACGCTTAAAAAGAATGGAATAAAAATTCCTGAAGATATAGCTATCGTAGGATTTACAGAATCGAAAATGGCAATGATTATCGAACCAAACCTTACCAGCGTGGAACAGCCGACTTTTGAAATGGGAAAAGCTGCGGCAGAAATATTGTTGGAGCAGATAAACAGTAGTTCGGAAATACCCTTGAGAACCATTGTACTGGAAGCAAAGCTAAATGTAAGGGAGTCGTCGTTAAAAACACAAAACAATCAATTCGTTATGTCACAGGGAAACTGAACGCTATCCTGCCAATGATGGACAAAAAACAGAAAAACCTCCTAAAATCAACGTTTTAGGAGGTTTTGTCATTACCTTTGCGGGTCTTGTCTGTCTTGATTTTGACCCTTTAGTGATCCACCTGGGGCTCGAACCCAGGACCCCATCCTTAAAAGGGATGTGCTCTACCTGCTGAGCTAGTGAATCGACCGAGGCATTCGATTGAATGCGGGTGCAAAGGTAATGCTTTTTTTTTTATTTGCAATTTTTTTTGCTGTTTTTATTCATTTAATTTTTCTATGTGAAAAAAGTTGTCTTTTTTCTTTGAAAACGGTATCTTATCCCTTATTTTTGCGAAGGGTGTTAATCTTTTAAAAATCAGTGCCATGAGAAAAATCACAACATTTTTTATTCTTGGGTGGCTTCTATATTTGCCGGTACATGCGATTGATAACTTACGAATACCTGATTTACGCACGCTCAGCATAGGAGGAGGGGGTGTAACGGAAATGCCTTTGTATAATCCGGCCCTTCTTGCGACTCAAACACAAAGCAGGTTGTATGCCAATTATTATAACAGATATTCCGTAAGTGAGTTGGCTACTGTAAGCGGAGGATTTTATTATTTGAATGATATCATTCCGACAGGTTTAGAGATTACGTCTTTCGGATATGATGAATACAGGGAAAGCCTTTTCCGGCTGTCAATGGGTAAGCGGATTGCCGAAAAGTGGACTGTTGGAGTCGCTGTTCAATATGTACTGCTTCAGTCGGAACTTTTTGAAGAAAGTTCCGGGAGAATATCCGCAGATATAGGAATCTCTTATCGCCCTGTTGAAAACGTGTTGACAGGATTGTCAATATTACATGTACCATCTATCCAGGTAGGTGACAAAAATATTGATAATAAGCATATAGCCTCATATTCTGTACAATTGGGTTTCAATTGGAAAGTTATAAACACTGTGTTAATAACCGGAAGCATCGATAATTGCGACGAAGAACCGGTTTCCGGATCTTTCGGCATGGAATATATGCCGTTTGATGATTTTAAAATACGCACGGGCGTAAGAACATCCCCTCTCAGACCATCATTAGGTGTAGGCTATCGTATTGCGGGCATCCATGCGGATATAGGTATGGTTTACCACTCCGTACTTGGTGTAAGCATGGGGTTGGGTATCTCCTTTTCTTTTTGAATTTAAATTTTGTACCTATGAAATCTACACATTCGTCAGCTAAAGATCATCATCGGTTGCGATGGTTGTTGATAACATGGTTAATAATCATGTTGATAAATTGTTATAATGTTTATAGTCAGGAAATAATATCTGTTGATAAATGGATGGACTATGTAGAAGAGCTTGCAGAAGAGTCGGAAGAAGATACCGAATCCATCGAAAAATTATATAACGATCTGTCATATTTGTCGGAGAATCCGTTAAATCTTAACCGGATGACAGTGGAACAGCTGAAACAGATCCCATTCCTGTCCGATATACAAATATTGAATATGCTTGATTATCTTAAAAAGCATGGTGAATTCGTTTCGATCTATGAATTGAAAAACATACGGTTTTTAGATATGGAGACGATTGAGTTGATTTTTCCATTCGTTTATGTCGGAGAAATCGATAAAACTCGTCCTTTTACCATGAAAAATCTCCTGAAATTTGGCACAAATGAATTTTTGTCGCGATACGACAGATGTTTAAATGAGAAGAAAGGCTATAAAGAGGTTCCCGATAGTATACTGCAGCAATACCCCAATCGGAAATATATTGGTGAACCTTTTTATACCTCATTACGTTATTCGTATTCATTTGATAATCGTCTTCAGATAGGGGTTGTCGCGGAAAAAGACGCGGGAGAAGCTTTTTGGAACAGTTCAAACAAGGGGTATGATTTTTATTCTGTACATGCTCTTTTGAAAGATATGGGCAGAGTAAGAACATTGGCCATTGGAGATTATAAAATTTCGTTTGGCCAGGGACTTGTAATAAGTAACGATTTCACCCCGTCGCGAAGTAGTATTTTATCGCAGGCCGAGCGGCGGAATAATGGATTCAGGCGCCATTATTCGACAAATGAAAATGATTTCTTCAGGGGTGTCGCTTCAACCCTGTCAGTCGGAAAATTCGATGTCAGCGCTTTTTATTCAAATCGCAAAGCGGATGCGACAGCGGACGAATATACGATTTCATCGTTTAAAACAGACGGGCTACACCGAACCGCAGGAGATCTGGAGAAAAAACGCAATATCAGGATCGAAACTATTGGAGGAAACATAAGGTATGCAAGTCCTCGGTTTCTGATTGGAGTTACAGCGCTGACATATTCATTCGGAGGATTATCTGTTGAACCGGAATTGAAACCGTACAATGTCTTTTATTTCCGGGGAAAGCGCAATACGAACATCGGAGTGGATTACACATGGAGACACCGGCAACTTGTCTTTTTTGGAGAAACCGCGCTTTCGGAAAATGGTGCATTAGCTACATTAAATGCTTTTCAGTGGAGCGCTTCTTCCGGCTTAAAAGTACTCCTTTTGCATAGGCATTATGATCGGAAATATCAGGCTTTTTACGGGAATGCGTTTTCGCAAAGTTCAACTGTTCAGAATGAAGATGGATTATATTTCAGTATGCAGTGGGCGCCTTTTGCTTACTGGCGATTTTCAGGATATGCCGACTTTTTTCGTTTTCCGTGGATTAAATATGGAATAGATGCTCCTTCATCCGGACAGGAATATATGATTCAAGCCGATTTCAACAAGATAAAAAATACGACAATATCTGCAAGATACCGTTTTCGTCAACGCGAAAAGAACATAACCGATGGAAATGAAGTAATGATTTTGCCGGTTGATCAACATAGGGTGCGCTTGCAAATCACGCATAAGCCTTCTGCAATAATGACTTTGCGTACATCAATTGAGGGAAATGTCTATGATGATGACGTATTAACCTCAAGTCGCGGCTGGGTGATTTCGCAAAGTGCGGGATGGAAAAAGATGAATTTACCTGTTCAGGCAGATATATCTATTGCTTATTTTCATACAGATGATTACAACAGCCGCATTTATTCCAATGAGAAAAATATGCTGTATAGTTTCTATGTTCCTTCCTTTTATGGCGAAGGCGCCCGTTTGTCGGCGGTTTTTCGTTATAATTTCACAAAAAAGTTATACATTTCAGCAAAGCTGGCATGGACACATTATTATGATAGGGATGTGATGGGTACCGGCTTAGAAGAGATCGAGGGGCGCGATAAAATCGATTTATATGCGCAATTGCGGTGGAAATTTTAAAAAAAGGTGTTACTTTGTATGGATATTTAAAGTTTTTGAATTTATATTTTAAAGGTATCAAACAATGTCAACAATACTTTTTGATAAAATAGTATACGGCCCTGTTCATAGCCGTCGCTTGGGGATTTCATTAGGAATAAATTTGTCTCCCGCAGATGGAAAGAGATGTACTTTTGATTGTATTTATTGTGAATGTGGCCTCAATGCCGAACGTCACGCGCAGACTCCGGCGCCTTCGCGTGAAGATGTAAAAAAAGCGCTTACAGAAAAACTTACTCAAATGAAAACAGAAGGGATACATCCTGATGTGATCACATTTTCCGGCAATGGTGAACCTACTATGCATCCGGATTTTGCCGGTATTATAGATGATACGCTTGAGATGCGCGATAAACTTTGTCCGGAAGCCAAAGTCGCTGTTCTATCCAATTCAACTATGCTGCATAAGGAGGACGTCATATTGGCTCTTTGTAAAGTAGACGAAAACCTGATGAAATTGGATGCTGCGACAGACGAGCTCATTGAACAGATAGATCAGCCGGTCATACACGATTTCACCGCAGCAAAACTGATTGAACAACTATGCCGTTTCAATGGAAAACTGATCATTCAGACCATCTTTTTGCAAGGGGAGCACGATGGTGTCCAAATAGATAATACACGCGATGAAGATGTCGATCTGTGGATTGACGCCTTAAAAAAAATCCGTCCTGAAAAAGTAATGATCTATACAATTAGTCGTGAAACCCCGGTGAAAACATTGCAAAAGGTCTCGATGGAAACGTTAGAAAAAATAGCGAATAAGGTCAGAGAGGCAGGCTTCCCGGTTTCCGTTTCAGGTTAAACCATTTGTTGCATGAACATTACTTCGAAATAAAAGTATGTTCATGCGACAAATAAAGTTGAATCACTAGTGATGCGTTAACTTTAAAAATATTTTTGTAATTAATTAATACACAAATAGATATACTCGTTCTTTGATTTTTTGATTTGAATTGAAATTACTTTTGCACCTCAAAAGAAGTGCAATGATATGAATTCTGGTAAAT
>JAVBNB010000023.1:0-43573 GCA_031551825.1 Tannerella sp.
CTGTATAAGGTCTTGCGAAGCAGATCCAAGCAAAATGAATCGTCCTGGACGACGGTTACGGTCTATTTCACTTCGCAATACAGAAAAAAGTTCCGGTACTAACTGAATCTCGTCCAAACAAATTGTCGCATCCTGATTAGCATGGAAGAATAACATAGGTTCTCTCAGCTTATTCAGGTCGTCCAAGTTCTGAAGGTCTAAATATAGATAGGCATCCGAATTTTGATAGAGCATTTTTACCAAAGTGGACTTTCCGCATTGCCTTGGGCCTAAAATGGCAACCGCAGGAAATACGCTTAGATTCTCTGTTACAAACGTTTTTATATTTCTGTCGATCAATTTTCGCATATCATAAATATGATTTCTATTTTGCACAAATATAGCGATTGTATTTAAAACTACCAAAAAAGAACGATATTTTGTTTCTGGGTAACCGCCGCAACCGTTACAGTGGTTACAGAATGAAGAATGTCAAATGCTTCAAATCTCTTATCACGGTGAAAAATTTCTTCTCAAGGCTTGCCGACTCTAAAGAAAAGTCACTATTGTTTTATCAACAAAACAAAAACAGTATATTTTCGTCTTGTTGACAGGACAAAAATATCCTTAATAAGCCTCAATGTTTGTTTTGTTTCCGAAATGCGCTATATTTATAGCATAATAGAAACAAAATAAAGAAAAGACCTTTCTGGAATTTAAGAATCAGCTATTCGATTTAGCATGCTTCAATATCTATCAGATATATGCATGGCAACCCGACTTTGACCGGAAGAACCTTAGCCGTTGGATTAAGAAAGGGTATCTTGTCCGATTACGACAAGGATATTTCACTTTCACTGAATATAAGAAGAAGCCGGATTTCCCTCTTTACTTTGCCAACCGAATTTATCAGCCATCCTACGTCAGCCTGCATACGGCGTTAGCATTCTACGGAATGATACCGGAGGCTGTAGTGCAAATTGTTAATGTAACATCGTTGAAAACTGCATCATTTAGCAATGAGATTGGTGAAGACTCTTATCATAGTATCAAAGAGAATCTGATGTTCGGGTATGAATTGAAGCCAATGGCAGGCAACCGCGCCATATAGTTTGCCACACCGGAAAAGGCATTGCTTGATTTGTTATATCTTTATCCGTTCTACGATAGCGAACAGGAGTTGGAAGAATTGCGTTTAGACGAAGATTATCTGAATGACGATTTGGATTGAGAAATTTACTGTCCGAATAATGAAAGCCTTGAAATATTTTTCTTAACTTTGCAACAACAATCGTGTTAAATCACGGGCAGAACGATGAGAAATAATCGTGTGCTAAATCGTGTGGATTTTCCGATGAAATAAAAGATAAGTCGGTGATTTTCAATGGTGATACGTGAAGCGTTCACTTTCTGGTGGCACCACGAAAAAAAGAAGCGAAAAACTGAAAACCCATGAATTACAACGTAATTCGGGGGTTTTTGTTTTTTGGAAAAGTGCAAAAAAGTGCCGTTCTAAGAGGGTCGAAAATGTCTCAAATGGTGTCTTTTTTTGCAGCCCCGAAAAAAGACTCCGATTGAGGCTATTATTCATTGTCTATCAGCATTTTGCACATAGTTACTTTTGCCTTGTTTTCATAATTTTGTACCACTTAAAAACGAGTTGAAAATGAAACAAGAAACATTGAATATTCTTTTCCTTATTCTGAAGAATAAGCAGAAGTTGTTGAAAAACGGAGAAACCCCTGTTATATTGAGGGTTACTATTGAAGGACGTGGCTCTGATGAGGCACGGATTCAGCGTAGTATCGATCCCAAGCTTTGGGATCAGGCAAAAGGACGTTCAAAAGGCAAAGACTGGGCATCACTGGAATTAGGGATATTCAGCTATTTTGTGCGAAAGAGAAGAAAGATTTTTATATCAATAATGGATTTAATGAACGCCCCAATGATGCACCCGGTATGCAATATAAACAGGAAAATGGATCTAAAGCAACAATATGAAACACCTCATTAAAACCGAAAGGTTAGTTATACGGCTTGCCGAACCGGAAGATGCGGAAAGTATTTTCTCTTATCGTTTCGATTTAGTTGAAAATAAGTATCAAGGATGGTTCCCGGATTCTGTCGAAGAAGTTCATGATTATATAAGTGATATGCCGGAGACAATGGATATTGCTAATATCTGTTTTCAGTTTGCCATTATTCTTGCAGAGGAAAACAGGCTGATCGGTGATATGGGAATCATCTTTACCAATCACGACAACATGCAGGCTGAAATCGGATGTACGCTACATAAAGATTATAAGGGGCTAGGTTATGCCACAGAAGCATTGAATGGGATGATCGGCTTCCTGTTTGGAACACTGGATAAACATCGGATTATAGCCTCGGTCGATCCGAGAAATACAGCTTCTATCCGGTTAATAGAACGATTGGGATTTAGAAAGGAAGCCCATTTCAAAGAAAGTTACTATCTGCGTGGGGAATGGGTAGATGACATAATTTATGCGAAACTTAAAACAGAGTGGGAAAAGAGTAGTATGATAACTATAGACCCTAAAAGCATTGCCCTACAATTCAACGAATGCATTACAAATGCAGACCTGAATGGCTTGTCAAATTTAATGACAGAAGATTATATATTTATTGATACTGCAAATAATCGAATTAAAGGAAAGAATAACAATATAGTTCATGCATGGCAGCCATTCTTCAATCTCTATCCTGGATACCAGAATATATTTGAAAATATTGTAGTAAGAGGTTCTACCGTTATTATGCAAGGTTATTCAATTTGTTCTGATGAGATACTTAATAATATTCATGCGATTTGGATTGCAAAAATTATAAAGAATAAGGTTGGTTCATGGCATATATATTCTGACACAAAGGCAAATAGAGAACTGTTTGACCTGTAATCCTTTATTTATATGAACACAAAGGAATATTCCAAGAATAAAACATCAAGGCTGAAATGAATTTTTTCGGAAATCTTCCTTTCTCGCACCTCGAAAGAGTATTTCCGAAAAAGCCTTGCCTTATTTATGTCCTATTTCGACGAATGGTGGTTTTGATTTTAATCCAGTGCGCTTTTTTTATATGAATTCAGCAACTGCCTTTTGTTTAACAACACCGTTGTTTCTTACGATTTTGACATTAAATATTCCTAATATAAATATTGTTACATACAGAATCACAGCTATAATAGGAGTTATTATCGGACTATATAACTTGTCATTTCTCTTTACTCATGCATATTGAGTTACAAAATAGATACTTGAAATCCAAAAATTCAGTCAATAGTTTATTCTTCAATCGGTTAACGCAAACCGATAAAAATCTAAAAGACATGAAATACCCCAACAACTCATAAAAAATTGTTGGGGTATTTTTATTTTCAGCAACCAATAGTTACTTCCTTGTTATCTTCACTACATATCCTCCTCCCGGCGCCATTGAGATATTTAATTTCCGGTTCGCGGGAATATCAATCATTTCCTTTTTGTAATCCCGGGCTACACGATCCGCATTGACACCATCTTTAAAAACTTCGCCCTTATAATCCCCATCGCCAAGAAAAGATAGATCCAATTCCATGCTTCGCGAATCCCAGTTTGTCATGCAACCAACATACCAAACATTATCTTTCTGCCGGGCGATCGTCACGTATTTACTAATTTCTCCGTTCAATGCGACCGTATGATCCCAAACTGTCGGTACAGATGCAATAAATGCCGTACATTCCGGTTCTCCCATATAATTTGACGGATTATCACAAAGCATATTCAAAGGAGATTCAAATACAATATACTCAGCCAACTGACGGCAACGCGTACCCTGGCTCATCGCCTCATTATACACACTTCTGTAATTCCTTTTCGTCGCATTTCGCATGGAACCCTGCGTATAATCCATAGGACCCGCAACCTGGCGTATAAACGGAATTGTCACATCATAAGTAACCTGATCCAGATCAGCTGCGGCCCATTTCATCTGCTCCAATCCGTTTACCCCTTCAAAATTAATTACGTTGGGATAAGTACGCTGCAACCCTGTCGGTTTATAAGTTCCATGATAATCAATCAACAACTTATATTTTGCACCCATTTCTGCTCCTCTCCGATGAAAATCAACCACAGGCTGATCATCCCGATCCATGAAGTCCACTTTAAAACCTTTGATTCCCATTTCACTATAATGCTTACAGACAGCTTCCATATCCCTGTCAAATGCATGGTATCCAGCCCAAAGAATCAGTTTAACACCTTTTTTATCTGCATAAGCAACTAATCCCGGCAAATCGATTTCGGGCACAACCTGAAACAAATCCGCTTTTTTGTTGACGGCCCAACCCTCGTCAAGAATAACATACTCAATACCATGCTTCGACGCGAAATCAATATAATATTGATACGTCTCATTATTGATACCTGTCTTAAAATCCACATCATAAAGATTCCAATCATTCCACCAGTCCCATGCGACTTTACCCGGTTTAACCCAGGAATAATCACCTTTGGAAGGAGTTGCCAATTTATAGACCATATCACTATCCGCCAGATCCAAATCTTTTTCCGACACAATAATAACACGCCAGGGAAAATAAGTAGCGCCATCTAACTTAGCGATGAAATTTTCACGGGATTTTACTAACATCTGCAGGTTATTATGCCCGCCTTGTTCCATATCTTTCGGATAAGGAGCAAATACACCTTTCAAGCTATGCGCTTTACCATCCCCAGGATAAAGAAACATCCCCGGGTAATTCATCAGGTCAGCTTCCGTTATACATATTTTCTTTCCATTCACCCCTTCGACAACAATGGGTAATATACCAAGCCTTTTCTTATTCCACTCAGACAATAGATTATAAAAATAAGGTTGTTCAAATGAGTTAGAAAACTGTGCTTCCAACGGCAAGGTTTCCGGTTTGTTCGCGTAATTTATAAAAGCATTCATGTCTGCCGGGAAATTAAATTCGGCCTGTTCGCCCTCTACGATGAATGACTTCTTGGATGCCGATATAAACCGGTAGGCCACACCATCATTATAAGCCCTGAAGAGAAGCTGATAGTCTCCCTTGAACTTTAGCGTAAGCTCATTGTAATGATCCTTTATCTGCTTACGTTTATAAACTGCCGTTCCGATAGTCTGATTGACTGTCTTTGTTGCCGAACCGGCCAACTTCGCGTCCACTCCATAATGAGTACCATCATTCAAATGCATAGCAATGGCAGATTTGTCTAACATCATATCTCCATTGTGATACACGGAATATTCGATCGTTTTTCCAATACCGATCGTCATTTCCAATTTTCCATCCGGAGATTTTAATTTAAACTGTTTTTGCGCCATTGATGTCATAGGAATCAATATCATGCTAAAAATAAACAATACGATTAAAGATTTCTTTCCCATAAGTTACTCTGATTTAAAGTTGATGCTTTTTTCAGCAAATATAAATAATTAAATTGTATTTCATTAGAAATTCCGGCTATTAAAGTCTATCCCAGAACCAAACAAGCTTATTCAAAGCGCCTGTTCTTCCTGTTTTTCCACAGCTTCTTCTTTCTTTTCATGATGAAAAAACGATTTTATTTTTTTCATCAGCTCCACAGCATCTCCCGCAACATGCTGCCCCGTTTCTGAGATCCCCACGGCATCGGCCATGGCCGGACGCAATATAGTCCATATAAAATTAAAGGTCGAGCGATACACGTCTCGCTCAATAGCAGAAACGTTCACAAGATGCGGTTTTCCATTCTTATGCCGCGGATTACTGTCTCTTACCACCATATTCGCTACACCGGAAAGCATATTTCGTTCAACCAACTCTCCTTTTTTTTCCTTCAGCAAATCCACCTTCAGGCTATCATACAATAACTCCATTTGAATATCCGCCAGAAGGCTTGTCCCTTTTATCGAAAAAGTCAAATCATTCACTTTTCCGGATCTTATACTTACGGGTGCCGCGGGAGTAATCATTGCATTCAATGTGGCAAAATTGAATTTTGACATGTGGGCGTCCAATAAAAAGCTATCATTCAATGAATCTACAGGAATCCTCCAATCTGCCGTTAAAAATCCATCATCCATAAATTTCGCATTGGCTTTCAAGTCAATATACTGGTCGGACTGCTTTACAATGTTGGTAAAATCGCTAAAAACACCGTTTATCTCCGTGAAAAACAGTTTCCCGGGCTGCGTTCCCTTAAGAGATAATTCTTCATAAACAAGATTCATGTGACGAACCGTTACACTATCGATATTCATTTTCAACGGTGCTTTTTGAATAGCCCCATATATCATCGGTTTAAATTTTTGCAGAACCGGAATCTGCTTATTCTTATAAATTTCCAACGTAACATGATCAACTGTCGCGCTTCCGGCAGTCAGTATTTTATTTTTCACCAATGTCGGAAGATTTATTTCATTCAATGAAAAACTGCCAACACTTACCCCCATCCAATCGGAATGTTTCGGATGCCTGAAAGCAAACTCTTCTTTCGAATAAGGAGATTCCAATCTGATATCCTCCAATTTCAACGTACGATGATCA
Source organism: Tannerella sp. (assembly GCA_031551825.1). Lineage (GTDB taxonomy): Bacteria > Bacteroidota > Bacteroidia > Bacteroidales > Tannerellaceae > Tannerella. Next base: position 6,539 of record JAVBNB010000023.1, read on the forward strand.
AATAGAATATCTCCAACATGCAGATTATAAAAATCACCATCTAATGCGATATTTATATTTTTCGTATTAAAATAGATGTTATTTGCCTCAAAAAACTGTTTATCGTTATCGTAATGAAACCCTTCAAGCTCTATATCAACCTTCTGATTTAGTTGCATGCTTTTATAATTAAATCCGACTTCCGCATTCTTCATTCTGAAATGATCAAGAGATACGGATTTCATTTTGAACAGAAAATTATCTGTACTTAATGCCCACGCGGGCTGTAACAACTCTATTAAAGGAGCTTTCAGGCTGACATACATTTCAGTTGTTTTTCGAGGAATAAGTTCAACATCCTCAAGCCTTAAACCGGCTACAGAAGAAAAAACAGTGTTACCGATCGTCACCTTGTAGTCTTTATCTAACAGATTATCAAAGTTACGAAAATCAAAGCCAAACTCTTTAAAGTCAAAAAACAGATTGTTTTTTCTGCCAATCGTCTTTTCGTTAATCAGAAAATCAGTCGCATAAAAATTAAAATCATTGATTTTATAGGTGATTGTATCATTTTCATTCCTGTTTGCAAATGAAGCATTCGCGCCATTAATCCGGATGCTATGAATAGACAGGTAGCTAAACAACGGATTCAGCAATAACCGTATATCGACCTGGCTTTTATCATCTACCTGCTCCGTATCTTCTTTCTTTTGAGGCGTCCGGACATACCGTATAGCCGGAGATTCTATCTCAAACAAATCAGCGCTGACTCCATCGTCATAAATCAATCCTTTTATATTTAACGATCTAACATCCCCCTCCATGTAGTCATTCAACGTTTGAGTAGAGATTGGACTAAGATGCACATTCTCTATACTGAAATATTTTTTTTCCGTGTCTAATACCACACGCCCGACGGAAACCTTATGATTTCTTGCCTTAAGCATAGCTTCAAGCCCCTTTGCTTCAAACGCGAAATTTTTAGAATACCAGAATATATTTTCAGCATCAGATAGAGAATCCACTAAAAAATGATACGCGTGAAAATCAAAATTATCTAAATGATAAGTTTCAATTGAGTCATTGAATGCGAAAAAACAATCAGCCGTTGTATTCTCAAGGCTTATCTGGTCAATCGCAACACTATGTAAAATCGGAGAAATAAGGTCATAAAGAGATAACGCCTGCATCAGCGAATCGGTATTTATAGTGGAAGCACCCTTTTTGCTCTTACTCTTGCTTTTATCTTTAGAATCTAAGCTATATACCCTTATATCCGGCGAATAAACCCCAAAACTACTTGCTTCTAAATAATTTAAAGCCTTTTCTCTTGTAAAGGCGATTCCGTCAACTTTAACATGATGAATTTGTCCGTTTACATAGTTTGAAGGTTTCTTATTCGTTTCATTCCAAAGTTCTTCCTGCGGAACAAGATGGATATTCTTAAGGTAGATAATCGAATCCTGCGTACTTAGCCTGATACTGTCCGTTAACAACAAAAATTCATTATTCGTAAGCAATGTTTGACGTTTATTCGTAACAAAATCAAAGTTGTTAGAATATAATAACTTACCGCTGCTATAAGACAAAGAATCCAATCTAAACCCGTATGCATGAAAACTGACATCATCTAATTTATAAACAATCGGGCTCAAAGAATCTTTTACATTATATGAAATGATCGCATGCTCCAAATTCAGAGAGCCTACAGTCAGAACATTGATATACGGCTCCATCAGTTCATATAGTGGCTTCAATTTCGTTTTTTGTGTGTCTTCCACCAAATCAGCCTGAAAAGATCCCGATGTATACACTTCCAAAACAGGAGATTGTATTTCAAATGTATTGAAATTAAGCCGTTTATAACTCCACCGCCAAATAAGATTAACTCCCTTAAAATCAACCACATCAATTTTCGCCCTTAAATATGTTTCCGGCAAACTGTCAAGTGATTTCCATTGATTAAAAACATTCGAGTCCGGCCTTAATTCAATACCTTCAATTCGAAGCGCTCCATTTAATAAATTGACTGATAAACCATCAAAAGATAACACGTAAAAATGATCCGTAGCAACAGAAACTCGATTAGCAAGTTCCTCTCTCAAATAATTCTCTAACCTGTAAGCAAGATAATAATTAAAAACAAGGAACAGCACAGGTACCAATATGACTATTGAAAGTAGAATTTTTATTATCTTTTTCCCTGATTTCATTACTGACCTTTTTATTTCTATAACTCAATACAAATCCACCCATTCATAAACATTACCAACGTAATCAAGAAAGCGGATAAAATCATCGCGAGAGATTAAAAGTGACGCGGTGTTGATACACGGATGAAAACTCAGACGTTCTGCATTCTGCAGGTTTTTGTCTAAAAAAAGATGCACGAGGTGCCCGGTATCATTGATCAGTCCGAATGGCGTAACAGAACCGGGTTTAACACCTAAATAGTTCTCCATTCGTTTTTCGGAAGCGAAACTCAACTTCCCCTGATACAACATCTTCTCAATGGAATGTATATCCATATCGCAATCACAATCAAGAATCACAAGGTAATGCCTGTTTCCCTTATGATTTCGAAAGAACAGATTTTTACAATGTTTCGCGTCATGCCCTGCCCAATATTGGCGTGCGATCTCAATTGTCGGAGCAGGAGGATGCTCAACATATTCAAATTGTATGTTTAATTGCTCCAATAATGCGTAAAGTTTCGGATCCCCATTCATTCCTACAATATTCCTGTATTGTTCTACATATAAAAAACATCATTTCGATTTCTTTTCTGCTGTCAGAATTCGTTGAATAGCGAACTTGCCGGATATGGCCGCCAAAGGTAACCCGCCCACCGGAATCGTCCACTGTCCTGCGAGATAAAGATTTTTAATACCCTTGATTATTCCTTTATGAAATTTCATCTTCACCTCACCGGAAGGGATGAAAGCCATATAAGTTCCGCGATAAGAATTACAGTATTTATGATAGGTCAGAGGCGTAGCAACATCTAATATTTCCAACTTATCTTCCAACTCCGGAAAAACAACTAAAACATTTTCCTTAATCCAATTCGCGATACGCTCCTTTTCCATCCTATATTCCTCTACAGAAAGCTCTTTCAGCGCCTTCCAGAAATCAAATTCATTCTCCGTCAACAAAACCGTCATAACTGTTTTGCCACTCTGCACAAACTTCGAATCAAAATTATACAGCTTGACATTGAAACCTTTTATTTCTGTGTTGTTTATACGTAATAGTTCTTTAGTCTGAACATAAACATTATGAGGATACTTTTCAAGGTCGCAAGAAATTCCCAGGCTAACATAAGTACCGGTTAAAAGCATATAGTTTTTCGTATCGGCATATCGTGTTTCAAAATATTCATCCGAATATTTGCCCTCTAAAAACTGATTCAGTAAAACGCTGATATCCACTGCAGGAACGATATAATCAGCAAACACTTCTCGCCCGTCATTTTTCAACTTCACACCTACAGCCGTACCGTCTTTTATAATTATTTTATCCACAGCCTCGCTTAAATGTATTTTGCCACCCAACTCTTCAAAACGCTGCTGTATTCTTTTTATAAACGCCAAAGAACCGCCGATAGGCCATCCGCCGTCACCGGAAGTTCTTATTCCTAAATTGTAAAACAAGGTATAAGCCGGCAAAACAATCGGAAAAACACAAAATAACAACTGACGAATGATCGGAGACTTAAAATCTTCCAGATAATCTTCAATAGTCATCGAATTCGTCCTTTTATCCGGCTTTCCGGAAACAATCAAATTCCATATCAAAGGTATAATATTAAATATGCTCATTTGTTCAAATGGCTTATCTACAGGAGCATTCAGATTCTGAAAAATACGAATATTTTTCATCAACTTCTTGATAGCAACAGTATCTTCAGGAGAGATTGCCAGAAATTCCTTTTCTGTTTTATTCAAATCGGTATATAAATGATATGTTTTTCCCTCATAGATCGTAGATGCAATATGCCCGGTATTATACACCTGCGATTCATCAACCAAGGCGCCACATGTTTGCCATATTTTGTTCACTCCGGTACCCTTTTTTGTTCCGGTAAGCCACTGTATACATCCGTCTATATGAAAACCCTTGCGATTCCATCCGGTACAATTCCCTCCTGCTACAGAGTGGAATTCAAATAAATCCACATCCAACCCACTCAAACGCGCATAAACACCTGCTACAAGTCCGGACACTCCCGATCCGATAATAATCACTTTTTTGCTCATTCTGTTTTAGTAAAATTGCCACAGTTATGATAACATCCAAAATCAGATATTATGATATCCTAAACAAGATTTGTTCAACAAAAATAGAGCAAATATTTGACGTACGATAATTTTTTATATATTATTTTCCACGTAAAAAATAAGCCCGGTATAATACCAGGCTTATCTGTTCATTTATTAAGGTCTGCCTCCTCCACCAGGCCCCTGATTACCTCCTGATGTTCCAATGGTTGTCAACATCGAAGACGTAGTAAACGTAGATAGGGAAGAGCCTCCGGTATAGGTAGCTCCGTTATATAAACCATGGAACGAAGTTCCTCCCGAAACGGAACCTCCGGACGATATTGTGTAGCTGGTGCTTTTTTCCAATTCCGGACTGCTGAATAATACCGTCACCTTCGATAATGCGCGGGGAATCCGATATGTTAGCACATTCTTACCACCGGACGACGTAATATTAAAGTACGTATTCTGAGAAATGGTACCCGAGTAGATAACAGAATATTGCGTACATACACTGGATGTCGGATTACTCGTAGCCCCTCCTATTCCAAGAAGCGTACCACCCGTAATTTTGAAGGTATTGTTGTCACAGTCAAATCCCTCTTCGGGAGAAGCGCTTCCGACAGAAACAATCGTGCCGCCCGTAACGGTTAATGTACCATTTGAATCAATCCCGTCGTTCGTAGCGCTATAACAATAAATAGCACCTCCGTTGATCACGATAGATTTCGAGGCGTTTATACAATCATCGTATGCCTCAATGTCTATATCTCCTCCGTTGATAATCATATTTGTCTTACTTTCCAATCCTTCCGCTTCCTGACCGGAAGTCCTGATCACAATAGAACCGCCGTTAATCGTCATATTACCATCACTTTTTATCGCTTTCGCCGCCGTATCATCATTACGATACTTGAAAAGACCTCCTGTTGTTGTAACTGTAATATTACCATTGATCGTAAGGGTTCCATCCACATTGATTCCTTTACCGCCGGAACCCGAGCTTGTGATAACGATATTACCACCGCTTATAGTCAGATTACCATCGCATTTAATACCTGCGGCAGATGAAATATCAGCTTCGCTGGTATCATATATCGCATCTCCCGAAGTCACAAGATTTATATTTCCCTGAGAAATCTGCATTTCCCCCCCGCATTTAAACGCTTTCGATGCCGTTCCCTGAACCTTTATATCAATATTACCTGATGTTTTAACAGTAGTTTCGGCAGTACTCTTGATTCCGTGCCCTTTTTCTCCGGTCGTTATGATTTTAACCGTCCCATCGGACAAAGTAACAGATCCCTCCGACTCCATACCGTCGCCAATCGAATTGATGTCTATCGTACCACCGTTTACTTCGATATAATCTTTTGCATGAATACCATCTTTCGCTGCCATGGAAACGGTGATGTTTCCTCCGTTTATCTGAATGTAATCATCACTGCAGATCGCATGACGGTAGCGCCCCATAACAACAAGACTTCCCGTACCGGAAAACACCAATTGCCCTTCGCTGAAAAAAGCGGCTTTCATATCTTCACTGCCTCCTTCGGAAACAAACGTCGTTCCGCCGGCAAGACGGTTAGATGTTCCTTCAACGAGTGTAATCGTTGCTTTCTTTCCGGATTGAATATTCAATGCCGGATCATCCGCATTAACAATGCTGACACCGTTCATCTTCAGTTCGAATTTAGTATCGCTGTAAATATTCAACGACCCATCGGTAGTAGAACCGGACAAGATATAGCTGATTTCATTAGATAACGTTGATTTTACAACTACATCCGCGCCATTCCGGGTAATCGCAACCCCCTTCCCTTCGTAAGGGTTTGTTATGGTAGCCGATTGGGCATCAAACACGATCCGGACAGTACCATCCGTTTCTATATCCTCATTCGGATTGGTATCAAACTCATCTTCTATCTCCTCATCAATACTGATTGATGGTCCGTTATCGTCGTCATCATCAATAATATCATCACCGCTACAAGACATACACACCGCAAATGAAACAGCGATCGTGAAAAATAAATCATAAATTCTTTTCATATCTACAAAAATTAAACTTTAACTCTTCTCAAGTGATTTCTTATTTATATATTCAAAAAAATGATCCTTATACTGATTCCCGATCGGAATATAAGTATCTTTTCCAAAAATAATCCGATTATTCGCTACTGCCGTTATTTTAGGCAGGCACACAATATACGAACGGTGAACACGCATAAAACGATCTGTCGGCAATTTCTCCTCCAGGATCTTAAGGCTAAGAAGCGTCATAACAGGCTTTTGATCGTCCATAAAGATGCGAACATATTCATTCTGGCTCTCAATGTATAAAATCCGGCTCATCTCAATCCGCACTGTTTTATAATCGGCTCTGACAAAGATGGCATCCGGATCGGAAGGCATAGCTTGCTGTAATGATCCGGAAATCGGATCCGCTGATGACTGCAAGCTCATCATTTCAAACAAATTCAATGCTTTATTGGCCGCTTTCAAAAAATCCGCATACCCGAAAGGCTTCAACAAATAATCCACCGCATCCACGCGAAATCCCTCTACAGCATATTCAGAATAGGCCGTCGTAAAAATAACCAAAGGCTTCTTCACCAAGGATTTGACAAAATCCATTCCGTTCAAATCCGGCATATTGATATCGACAAATATCAGGTCAACGGATTCTTTCATTAAAACCTTCATCGCCTCCAACGCATTTGTACAGGCATCAACCAATGTCAGGAAGGGAACCTTGGCTATATAACCTTTTATCTGTGTTAATGCCAAAGGCTCGTCGTCTATCGCTATACATCGTATCATAATCATACCGGTATTATCAGTAATACTTTAAAATCATCTTTTCCATCTTGAATACTAAGCGTATAATTGTCATTATACAATAATCGAAGGCGTTTCTTTACATTTTCCAACCCGATACCACTATCCTGTTGCATCTGACCATTACCTATTTTACTGTTTTCTATTTTACATTCCAACATGTTATCAATCATTTCGATGGAAAAATAAATGTATGATTTATGCTGATAACTCACGCCATGTTTGAATGCGTTTTCTAAAAAAGATATAAATAATAACGGAGGAACCTGGACTTTTGGTATGCTTCCCGGAAATTTAATTTGTATGTCAACCTGATCCGTATAACGCAACTTCATCAACTCTACATAGTTTGAGAGAAATTGTATTTCTTTTTCCAATGGCAACTTCGATTGCTCTGTATCATACAACACATATCTCATCATCTTTGAAAGGTCAAGTACCGTCTCTTTGGCCTTTTCGGTATCTATATCGATCAATGCATGAATATTATTCAGGGTATTCATGAAAAAATGAGGATTTATCTGATGCTTCAGATACTCCAATTCCGTCTGAAGCGTTTGCCGCTCCAAGTCTTTCATGCGCTGCCCCTCACGCAATAACCTAAACATCAACTTAATAGCCACATTAATTCCAATTACCAACATTGCCATCATCAGGAACTTCAACAACGGAGACATTAAAAAGAAAAAAGGATCATGTGGCCCCGGACCTCTTCTCATCACAGGAGGAGGATGCTCCGTTAGATCCGATCTCCGTCTTTCTTCAGGTTGAGGCATATATTGAGGAGGCCCATCTCTATGTTGAAGCGGCTGTGGTTCACCCTGTTGAAATTTATCCGGACGCGATTCATCCGGATGTAGTCCTCCCGGCCGTTCCTCTCCCTGACGGATTATATGCTCCCGATCATTTGACATTACGGATCTCACTAAAAATGGATTCATTGAAAATATAATGCCGGTCAACGCGATAACAAACAATAAATATAACCATGTTCTTTTCCGTAGCAACAAAAACGGTATAAAAACATAATTATTGAATAAAAATAACACAAAAAAAGGCGCAAGCATTTTCCAGGAATGAAACACTTCGCTCCACTCGATCGTCGTATCACTTCCGTACTTAAATCCTAATACAGGAGCAACAAACAAAATCATCCATATAATAAAATAGATGAGATTTTCCAATACGATTTGCCTTCTTTCCTGTATCATAGTTCCTTAAAATTTAAAAGAATAACAGGCTCCAACAAGATGATGATCACTGTCATCATCATCTATATGATTCGCATAGCGGTAATAAAGTTGAAATGTATTCTTTTTATTCAGTTTATACTCTACTCCCGCAATACCACGCCATTGACTTACCTTGTTTCCCTGCGGATCATTCAAGCTATTGAATAATTCTACGGAAACAAAAGGATCTATTTTACATTTCGGAATATTATAATCAACTTTCAAACGGCTTCTCAGATAAAGTTTCGGATTGGCACGTTTGGCAGTTTCCTCCACTCCTTCTCTTTTTGTACTCTGAAAACGCTCCCTCAATGAGAAACTGAACCGGCCTGCTTCCAACATACCTGTCGCATAAAAATAATACCGATGGCGTATCTCCCAGCCCTTCTTTTCATGATTGGCGTTAATCAGATTATAAGCGCCCCCTACCTTCAAATACTGGATCGGCTTATAACTCAATTCCAAGGTATGTGAAAAACGATCTGTTTCGCTAAAATTCGAACGTGTGCGATATTCTTCTTCAAATGTCACATTGAATCCTTTAACGATCCGTTTGGTAATATCAACACTTAATGACGAACCGAGATCGTCCTGTGCCCAAACCGAAACGCAACAGGCAATGCCCAATAATAAAAATATTCCCTTTTTTAAACTCATATCCTCTATCTGATTATTCCCCCTCTTTTGGCAGATGCGTCATCGTATCCACAGAATTAATCTCACGGGTTTTCGATTCATAATATACTTTTATAAAAACCGCATCCCGAAGAAAATCCACATGCCCGATTTCAACCTTACTCACATCTACTCCTATACGTTTTCGTAAATCGGCGATTAATTCCTCTCGTTTATCCGGCGTTATCAATTGTATTTTATCATACAACACGAGCTTACACGACACATGCTTTAGCCATCGTTCGCTTTCAAGCAACCACACGGATAAAATAAATAAAGCGTTAGCGATCAACAACTCCGCCAAACTCAACTGCACGGCTAACGCATTAATTACTGATATAGCTATGATTACAAACAAATATGTCATTTCACGAATAGGAACCGACTCCGTCCGATAACGGATAATTCCGAATATCGCAAATATACCCAACGCAAAACCTACTTTCATTTTGACACTTCCCATTAATATAATCAACAGAAAGACGCTTACATTAATCAGCGAAAATGTAAAGTAATAATCTCTCCTGCGACTTTTGGGATAGTAAAAGAAATGGATAATTAAACCTACGATGATAAAATTAAAGACAAAGCGCCATAACAATTGGAACACAGCATCTCCATCAATCAATGCTGCCGTATTAAAAGTCTGTGACTGAACCTCTTCTGCCAGATCAAACAAATCCATATTTCTCCTTTCTTATTTTGTTTAACTGAATAATTTTCTTTTTAAACCGGTTACTTTTAATATCAGGAACCGTCAATATTGTTCCTAAGCAATATTTACTGATACTCACCGGATGTATATGCAATTCCGACAACTGTTTCTTAGCAAATGAAGGCAGATTTCCATCCTGTTTTAACTCAATGATGACCAAATCATCCAAACGCTCTTCTATTCCCTCGGAAGGATTGCGGAACGCCAGATTCACATCAATGGTAAGTCGCTCCGTTTTCTTTCTGTTTACCAGCGTTATACGACAAAAACTATTTTCTAATCGAGGCATCAGATCATTCAGCGAATACTTTGCATATTCACCAATAAACAATTCTGCTTCTTTATGCGAATAGGATTGCATCTCAGATAATGGAATGCGTTTCTTTTTTGTCCGCCCTTTGTTATTTTTATTTTTGATTTCCAGAAATGTCGTCTGAGAATCAACATAAGCGCGAACGCGGATTTTTTCCCGCGTACGACGACCGTTATGATGATCTAAGTACATTTCTCTATCGTACGTATCTAAGTACATCGTACGATACGGGCTAATTCGTGAACCGTTTATTTCCTGCGCATAATAATCCGCCTGTAAACGCTTCAGAAATTCGGGCAACAATGAGAATGAGGTAGTATACTTTGTATCCACGCGATTCATCAGACGTACATCCTCCATCTCCAAAAGGGATATTGATGTATATTCGGAAAGAACCGTTTCTATTAATTCTCGTTTCATTGTCTGTCTTTTATTTCACAACAAAAGTAATACCCTCAGACAACATATAAAACTAAAATCAGTGAACTTTAACTTATTCTCAATAAAACTCATTTACCGGACAACCCATTTCATAATCTATCTTCAATTAATAATGGGCAGATCAGGCCGGCATTACGTATCTTTAATCAGGTTTCTTGTTTTATATTATTCTTCCAATGTGATATTTCGTGATTTTGTTCCTATATATTTAACGTGGCATCGATCAGCTGTAAACAAAAATGTATCTTTAAACACTTCCTTTCCTGAAAGATAACCGGTAAAAACCAAATTTGCCTCAACACCCTCTAATTCACTCTGCATAAAATCAGCTGCTATCGTATGTTGTCCAAGCTTTTTCCAAGACTCAATATCTTCCCGTATTACCTGAGCTGTAATATCACGTCCATCCCATTCTACTTTTGTGGAGTCGAGTATGATAGGCTCTCCCGCTTTATTCTGAAATACTACGCCATATACCCGATACTCATGTGTACAATTGACATTATCTCCATCACCACCATCACTATCACATGACAATAACAATAAGGCGCCAAACAAAAATACCATTACTTTTTTCATAATCATAAATTTAAATTTCTATCTATAATATAGATGCAATGGCATGTAATAAGGTTGCATAAACTAAGTATTTTTTATCCGATTTTAGCAATCAGTTCCGTAAACAAAAAAGTCATTTTATCCGCAGCCAGATTAGCCGCTTTCACCACATCTTCGCCATCATTCATAAAGTCATCTGTAAAATGATACCCTTCATTTGTTATCACAGACATACCAAACACACGGATACCGGCATGACGGGCTACAATCACCTCCGGAACCGTACTCATTCCGATAGCATCTCCACCGGCCTTTCCGTAAAAGGCATATTCGGCAGGTGTTTCATAGGAAGGCCCCGTAAGTCCCACATATACCCCCTTTTTCAACGGAATATCATGCAATGCGGCAATTTCCTCCATATATCCGATAAACTCACGGTCGTAAGCCCGCGTCATATCCGGAAAACGCGTACCAAACGCCTCATCATTCTTTCCAAGAAGCGGATTCGGCAACATGTTGATATGATCACGGATAATCATCAGGTCACCCACCTTAAACGTATTATTTATACCCCCGGCAGCATTCGAAACAAACAGATTCTTCACCCCCATCAGTTTCATCACGCGTACGGGAAATGTAACCTGTTGCATCGTATACCCTTCATAATAATGAAAACGCCCCTGCATAGCAAAAACGGACTTTCCACCCAAAGTTCCGTAGATCAGATTTCCTTTATGTCCCGCAGCCGTAGAATTCATAAAATGCGGAATCTCACAGTAAGGTACAACTGTCTCGTTTTCTATTTTATCTGCCAATGCGCCAAGTCCGCTCCCTAAGATTATTGCCGTTTCCGGCATTCCGTTTATTTTCGACAATATATAATCTGCCGCCTCCTGATAATTTGTCTTCATATTGATTTTCTTATAACTTTGCAAAGTTAATTAAAAGAAATCTATTCAAACACCTTTATGGAATATTACAAAAAAAGGATCTATAATAAAAGTAATTTTAATTGGTATGAAAAGGTATTTAGTTTTGCTTTTAAATAGCATTTTTTGTTGTTGGATATCCGGACAAAGCAATCGCTCGCAAATGAAGGTATATGAATTGGGACAATTTAAAATTGTACCCGCTGAGAAAACGATCTACGGGCAACAAATGACCGGAGGAACAGATTATGATAAAGACGGGAATGCGATTCATTGGGATGGTTATGAGTATGTACCCCTTCGTGAAATTGATTATGAAACGACTACATTGATTATTGCTGGAGATATCGTTACATTTAAAGAGTATTTTCAGATACAATCAATAGATGCCTCATTGCTGAAAGTACTTCATGTGGGTATCGGATATGATAATAATTACATGACATTATTGTCTCCTTCGGAAAAAAAAGCGTATGTTAAATACACGAATGGAGTGATTAGTGGTCCGATAGATGTTCGTCATCATACATATATGACGGGTAATGCGTTTAAAAACAAACAGGACGAACTTTTTTTCATTCCTCTTGGAAGTGACCGGTTAGAAAAAGTCGGCATCCCAATTGATTTGGGAACGTTAGAACATGTTGTCGCCGATTATTATGCGGATAAAAATGGCTTATACCATTTCGGATCTTGGAGAAATCAGTCGGAAGTGCTGGCTGTGAGCGGCAGTAAAATCATACGGCCGGTTTTATACGAAACCCATTTTGTTTACGGAGAAGTTGCTTTTCCTTCTTATGGATGGGCTCTTGAAAAATGGTCTGATTTACAAATGAATGCCCGGCAGTTAAATGAGATAAAAACCAACTACGAAACATATCTTGCCGATGATAAGAAAATATATATTCCTTCTAAAAGCAGCTCAACAGCTGTCGGCGAATTATCTTCCATGAGTAGTGTCATACAGGCCGGAATCCCCCCCGAGCCGGCCCATCAATGGAATGTTTTCGATATTATTGTAATCGGAGGCAATAAAAAAGGCAATACCGTCTATTATTCTTCAAAAGAAATCTATGCAGGTAGTGGCAGTTATTACACTTTAATAAAGACACCGTCCGGTTATTACGGCGCCACCGGTTCTTCCGCCCGTTTAGAAGCCAAGAAGTTTGATGATATAATGATATACAATGCTGATATTGAAAAATACGAACCTATCGAAGTAGACAGTTTCAGAAGGATAACAAGCAACTTTTTTCTCTATAAAAATAAATTGTATTATTCCGGATACTCATACCCTGTCCGTTCGGAACTTAACCTTGAAAAACTGGATGTAATAAAACATCATGGAAAACCGACTCAATTCTATACGGATGGAAAATACCTGTTAGCCGGCTATAACCTGGGAAGAATGAATGAAGTAAAAAGCGGAACACAGACCTGTTACGAATTCAGCGAACCTTTATTTCAGCAGGTAGATTGGCAAACCCTGTCCGTAGCAAGTAGTGAAATGTTAGTCGATAAAAACAACCTTTATCTGAGCGACAGCAACGGACTGACCATAATTCCGCTCAGAGAGCTGGGACTTCGTGTCGTTGTACTGGCAGAAACCTGGAAACATCCTCATAACAATATTGGTCGTTTTGAATGGAATGTTATACGTTAATATCAGGAAAACGGGAATGACCCGAATTTATCTGAAAACTAGATAAATGACTCCACTTGCCTAGTATACAAACATCCGATTTTTTTTGTATTTTTCATATCTTTTATAATCAATTAGTGATAGAAATTATTATCTTTGAAAACTGAAAGCATCTAAATAAATACTGAAATGAAAAAGATTGTTTGTTTAATATTATTATTTATAAGTAGTTATTCTTACGCATCTGCGCCTAATGATTTTTGCGGGCTGCAATTAGGTATGAGTAAAAGTGAAGTAAAAACCGTTATCAAGAAGAAAAAACTCTCGGAAATGAAAAGTGCGAGAGATATTCACTGCATATCTTACGAAGGTAAAAACATTGAATTATACGGAGTGTGCTTTGATAATGTAAAAATCTACTATGACAACAATGATCGCGTGGAAGGACTTGTTTTCAATTTATTTATCCCTTATGAAGAGGGCACTCAAAGACGTATTTTCAGAGCATTGCATGATGAAATAAAACCTGGTGCGAAATCTGTCAAAGATGAAAATATCAGATTCAACTATTTATTTCGGTTCACAGAAAATAATAGAAACACGTATATCCGGATATCAATAAAAGAAATCCTGCAGGGAGACAGTGGTTATAATATAATACTGACATACGGCCCCACAGATAAAAGATTAAATTAAGATAGGAAACTATCTAAAAAACAAATACCCTGTGAATGAATGGGACATCTACCTGATTTCGTACAAGACCTTGCCCTCATTCTGATATCAGCCGGTATTTTTACCATTCTGTTCAAATGGTTAAAACAACCGGTCGTATTGGGCTATATTGTCGCCGGATTCATCGCAAGCCCCCATCTGAAAGAACTACTTATAACCATAACACAGGAACTATTCGGAAATAGAGGAGATCTATTGGTCTTTTACCTCAAAAAAATACCCTCTGTAAAAGATATGGAAAACATATCTACATGGGCGGATATCGGTGTGATCTTTCTATTATTCGCATTAGGGTTAGAATTCAGTTTCAAGAAATTACTAAAAGTCGGAGGAACCGCTTCGATCGCAACTCTGATCAACATGGGTTCCATGATCGTTGTCGGATACTACGTAGGCCGGTTACTCGGATGGGGAGAAATGGACAGCATTTTTTTAGGAGGAATGCTTTCTATGTCGTCAACGACTATCATCATAAAAGCATTCAATGACATGAATCTTCAAAAGACAAAATTTGCAAACATTGTTTCCGGAATGCTGATTGTCGAAGATATGACGGCAATACTAATGATGGTAGTGCTATCAACCGTAGCTGTAAGCAGTGATTTTGAAGGTGTTTATATGGCAAACAGCCTGTTCAGATTACTTCTTTTTATCTTCATGTGGTTTGTTGTCGGCATCTATCTGATTCCTACCATGTTCAAAAAAATGAAGAAATACCTGAACGACGAAACGCTACTGATCATCTCCGTCGGACTATGTTTGGGAATGGTTCTATTTTCCACTTCAGTCGGATTTTCCGCCGCATTAGGTGCTTTCATTATGGGTTCAATCCTGGCGGAGACTATTGAATCCAAACATATTGAACATCTGACCGAACCATTGAAAAATCTCTTCGGAGCCGTATTCTTTGTTTCCGTCGGTATAATGATAGATCCTTTAGTCATATGGAAACACGGTTCCATCGTATTATTGCTAACAACTATCATATTAGTCGGACGCGTTATTTTCGCTTCATTAGGGGTTATTGCCTCAGGACAGGGACTGAAAGTCGCTATACAATCCGGATTCAGCCTCGCTCAGATCGGAGAATTCTCTTTCATCATTGCGACTTTAGGAATGAGCCTCGGAGTCATTAGTAATATATTATACCCTATTATCGTCGCTGTATCGGTCATCACAACATTTACAACACCTTATTTTATTAAAATATCCCCCGTTGTATCCGATTATATCGAAAAACACATTCCTTCCAAATGGAATAAACTGATAGTCGGATATGCATCCTCTGATTATAAAGTCGTAAACAAACAGAACGACTGGAATAAATTATTAAAGAATATACTATTGCAGGTTTTCATTTATTTCATGATCTCCGCCGCAGTTATGCTGATATGCAAAATATATATTATTCCCTTTATAATAAAACATGTATCCGGAATATGGGGGTCTTTATTATCTGCTGCGATAACATTGACACTCATGGCTCCATTTATGCGGGCAATGATCATGAAAAAAAATAAGTCGCAGGAATTTAAAAACCTGTGGAATGACAGTCATTTCAACAGAGGGGTCTTAATTTCGTTGATTGTGTTGAGGATTGTACTTGCAGTTGTACTTGTATCTATTGTTCTGTTTCCGTTGTTCCCCACAGCAAAAACTCTGCTTATATTAATCGCTTTTGCTGTTACTGTAGGTGTTATATTATCCAAAGAACTCAAAAAACATTCTCGAAAAATAGAGGATCACTTTCTGAAAAATCTAAGCCAGAAACAGGTTTATGAAGAAAATAAAGCTGCCATACCGATAATTGTTGCTAATAACATCCGAGCCAAAGAGATTCACATAGAAGAGTTCGAGATACCACCCAACTCTTCTATTATCGGAAAAACATTGCAGGAGCTAAATTTCAAACAGAAAACCGGAGCGTCCATTATTACAATCCTGAGAGGCAATCGTAAAATAAACATTCCCAATGCAAACGAATACATATACCCATACGACAAAATCGTCGTTTCCGGAAGTGATAAAGATTTTCAAAAACTGTATAAGGCAATCGAAAACGGAAAACAATTCGAAGTATATGAGGATACACCCCAACATCACATCAATTTATCTCAGTACGAAGTAGAGGCAGGCTCCCGCCTAATAGGAAAAGCAATTAAAGATCTCCGCTTACGTGAAAAAACAGAAACACTAATTATCTGTATTGAACGCAACGACGATTCCATTGTTAATTTTTCGGCTGATTTTATACTTCAGGAAGGTGATAGTCTGCTGCTTGCAGGAGAACAGGAAAAGCTCGATTCTTTTGATAAAAATATCCAATAACTCAAAATCCCTTCATTCTGTTTATTTTTCTCTTTTTATCAAATCATAGGCAGCACGCGCCGCTTTTTCCATTATGTCATCCTCTCCGGGCACCTTTTTATCACGCATCACAATACGTCCATCACAAACAACAGTATCAATACAACTCCCATTTGCCGCAAAAACAAGATTCGATATAAAATTAAAATTGGGTGTAAACGCCGGAATGTTCAGATCGACTAAACATAAATCTGCAATACATCCTTCCATGATACGACCCGCATTCATACCGAGAATATCTGCTCCCGCTGTTGTCGCGGAATACAACATTTCATCACAAGTTAATACTTCCGGATCTTTGCGCCATGCCTTGCCTAACAACGAAGCTAATTTCATGGATTCGATCATATCCAAATTATTCGACGACGAGCAACCGTCCGTCCCGATTGCAACCTTAATTCCGGCATCACGCATTTCTTTATACTTAAACTGATAACCGGAAGCTAATTTCATATTAGATGCCGGATTGTGAACCACCTTAGCCCCGCTGTCCGCCAGTATTCCGATTTCCTCTTCATCAACATACAAAACATGAGCTAAAACCATGCGCGGAGATAAGACCCCCAACTGATGTAAATAGCGCACAGGTGTCATTCCAAACCGTTCTAAACAGTATGCAATCTCACCCTCTGTCTCTGCCAGATGCAGATGTATTAGAACATCATTATCTTTTGCAAAATCAGATGTCCACCGGAGTAATTCTCCCGAAACCGTATAAACGGCATGAGGCCCCAGCGCGTAACGAATACGCTCACTATAAAGCGAATCGCCGCTAAAACGTTTTATTATATTTTGCTTACTGCGATCTGCAAGCTCCGGTTTGAAATGATCAAAACAAACTTCCGACAACACAGCCCGCAATCCCATTTCTTCAACAGCCTGCGCCGTAGCATCAAGTTTATGGTACATATCAAAGAACGTCGTCGTCCCACTACGCAACATCTCCACACATGCAAGTTTCGCTCCCCAGTATATATCATCAGATGTCAATTTTGCCTCGTTTGGCCATATTTTTTCCTCTAACCATGACATCAAAGGCATATCATCACCAAAACCTCGAAACAAGGTCATTGCTGCATGAGTATGCATATTCATCAAACCCGGAATGATAGCTTTATGGCAACCATCTATCACTGTTTCGGCTGACAATGGTAATTGTTCATTAACACCGCCAACCGGAGCAATACACTTTATAATATTCCCCTCGATATAAATATCTGTTGCCTGTCCATTCAGTTCAACCGATTTCAGTAGTATACTCATTTAAACTCCCTGTAAAATTCTACTACCGCCTCTATTCCGATGTAAAATAAATCAACGCCGAAACTTTCATTCGGAGAATGAATCGCATTTCGTTCAAGTCCGAAACCCATCAATACACTCTTAATTCCAAGCACTTTCTCAAATGTAGGAATAATCGGAATACTACCGCCGCGACGTACAGCAAGAGGTTGCCTCCCAAATGCGACGGTAAAACCTTTTTCCGCAGCCTTATACGCCGGCAAGTCAATCGGACAAACATAAGCTTGTCCGCCATGATGATGTGTGATCGTAGCTTTTACAGACTTTGGAGCCACACGATTAATATAATCCATAAACAATCCGGAGATCTTTTCCGAGTCTTGATGAGGAACAAGTCGACAGGATAATTTAGCATAAGCTTTAGACGGAAGAACTGTTTTGGCTCCCTCGCCCGTATATCCGCCCCATATCCCACAAACATCAAATGAAGGACGGCAACTATTACGCTCTAACGTAGAATACCCTTTTTCACCGAAAAGTTCTTCCACCTCAATCGCTTTCTTATATTTTTCTTCACTGAAAGGCACCTTTGCCAACATTTCCTTTTCCGTTGCGGAAAGCTCTTCCACATCATCGTAAAATGTAGGAATCGTAATGCGGCCATCAGCATCCGTAATGTCGGCAATCATCTTGCAAAGTACATTAATCGGGTTTGCCACAGCACCACCAAAATGACCGGAATGGAGATCACGGTTCGGTCCCGTAACTTCAATCTCCCAATACGACAAACCACGCAAACCCGTCGTCAGAGAAGGTGTATCCTCTCCAACCATACTCGTATCCGATACAAGTATAATATCTGCTTTCAGCAAATCCTTATTTGCCTCACAAAAAGCTTCCAAGCTCGGAGAACCGATTTATTCTTCTCCTTCCAGAATAAATTTTACATTACAATTGAGAATACCTGTTTGTAAAGCTGTCTCAAAACCTTTTGCCTGGATCATCGCCTGTCCTTTGTCATCGTCCGCACCACGCGCGTACACGCGTCCGTCACGTATTTCCGGTTTAAACGGATCACTATTCCATAAATCCATCGGCTCCGGTGGCATCACATCATAATGTCCGTAAACAAGCACTGTTTTAGCATCCGGAGAAATAATCTTTTCCGCGTAAACAACCGGATTGCCTTTAGTCGGCATCACCTCCGCACGTGTAACACCTGTTGATAATAAAAGATCTTTCCAATGCTCCGCACACATTATCATATCAGTTTTATGTTCATGCTTCGAACTAACCGAAGGAATACGTAATAATTCAAACCATTCATTCAGAAAACGCTCTTTGTTATTTTCAATATACGATTTTACTTTCATATTTACAAAAATTAATTTTAACACTAATGTAATATAGAACTCGCTCTTTTGTAAATCGCCTTTAGCTAAGGCTGACCTTCGGTTGGCGATACATTTATCGGGCTCGTTTCATGTTATCTAACTTTTAAAAGATTTGTCATTTGTTTTTCAGATGTTTGTCAAACCAATTGAAAAACTCGCGCTGCCAGACGATGGCATTCTGAGGGCTTAATACCCAATGATTCTCTGTCGGGAATATTAACAACCGGCTTTCTATTCCCAACATTTGAGCGGTATTATACGCAGCCATTCCCTGGGAGTATGGTACCCTGTAATCCTTCTCTCCATGTACAATCATGATTGGAGTATCCCAGTTTGTAACCAACAAATGAGGAGAATGAGCATAAGAATTCTGGGCAACTTTATTTGATTTGTCCCATGGAGCGCCACCCGTTTCCCATTCTTCAAAAAACAATTCTTCCGTTGTCGCATACATAAACTCCATATTGAAAATTCCACAATGGGCAAGAAACGCGCTAAAGCGTCCTTTATGTGTTCCGGCTAAATGGAAGATGGAATACCCTCCGTAGCTCGCCCCCATAGCACCTAAACGTGCTTTATCGGCCCATGGTTCTTTTGCTATCGCGTCAATAGCCGAAAGTAAATCCTGTTCATCCTGCGTTCCATGGTTTTTGGATATAGCGTCACACCATTCCTGTCCCGATCCTGAAGTTCCACGACGGGCGGGTACAACAACAACATATCCCTGAGATGCCATCAACATGTAGCTCCAACGATAACTGAACGACGGACTCAAAGCACCCTGTGGCCCACCCGTACACATCATCAGAACAGGATATTTCTTAGCCGTGTCAAAATTAGGCGGATAAACCACCCACGTCACCATTTGCTTGTTATCCGTGGTCGTTACAAAACGCTTTTCAAGTGTAGGCAGATTTAGATTATTCATCAGCTCTTCATTTATAAGAGAGATATCCTCTCCTTTTCCATCCACCGGATTAATACGATAAATCTCCGCCGGATTTACAGAGGTTGTACGGGTTGCGATCAAAGCATCACCGGCAATTTGTATACCCTGATAATCATGATCTCCATCTGTAAGACGCGTAAAATTGCCGGTAGACATATCCAATCTGTAAATCTGATAAGCTTCCTGATAAGGAGCCGTAAGATAGATAGAATTACCGTCAGCAGTCCATTCCATGGAACTCGGGCTGGCATCAAGCGACTCCGAGATATCCCTCATCGTACCGTTCGGCCACTCCATGATCATCATACGCTCTTTATCCGCCTCAAAACCTGCACGCCTCATACTTGTCCATAACAATTTACTGCCATCAGGTGAAAACTGCGGACATTTATCATATCCCGGCATATCCGGAGTAAGCAATTTCGTCTGCCGGCTTTCAAGATTATACGCATACAAATTCGAATTTGTTTGGAAAGCGTAATCTTTTCCGGTTAACTTTTTACTTGTGTAAACAATTATTTTTCCATCAGGACTCCATGTAATCTCCTCCGTACCGCCAAATGGCATAACCGGTGAATCATAAGGCTCTCCCGGCATGATGTCTTCAACAGCCGCGACCTTTCCGGAGGTAAGATGGCCAACATAAATATGGTTATAATTACCATCCTTCCACGAATCCCAATGTCGATACATCAGATCATCGTAAATATAGGCATTCGCTTTATCCAGATCACTGTAAATCTCCGCCCCGGTGTATTTTTCCAATTTCGTTGAAATAACAAAAAGCACCTTATCTTCCGCAGGAGAATAAATAAACCCGTCAATCGATTCTTTGATATCAGACACCTGCGTTTCACGGCCACTTTCAGGATCTATATTCCAAAGTTTTCCGTCCCGCAGGAAGGCGATCGCCTTTCCCGAAGGCAGCCATGCCAGCGAACCTTCACGTGCGACAGTTTGTGTCAACTGTTTTTTGTTCCCTCCGTCAGCATCCATGATATAGATATCGGAATTACTCTTGTTTTCCGGAATACTATAATATGTTATTGTATAAACGATACGCTTACCATCCGGCGAGACATCAACATTCCCGACACGCCCGAATGCCCATAATACTTCCGGAGTCATTTGTCCGTCTTCAACCTTAACGTCAGGCTTCCCGATATAAGTGGCCTGTGAAGATGCTTTTTTATCATCTTCGCTCTTCTGTTCCGTGCCGTTACACGCCATCATTGCTACCATCGTAATTACTGTAACTATTTTCTTCATCATAAAAAAGTTTATTTATACGACAAATGTAGCGAAAATTGAGAGTAATACAAAAATTTATTTTTGTATTACCGAAACCAAGCTATATTCTGTTTCCGATCAAAATGTAGCGAAAATTGAGAGGATTGCAAAAAACGCATTTTTTTATTTAGATTTGTGCCGGATTTTCACATATAAAGTATCTGATTTATGAACTATAAAATAATATTAGCGTCAAACTCTCCACGACGCAAAGAGTTGTTGAAAGGCTTAGATATTGACTTCGAGGTACGTATAATTCCGGATATTGACGAATCACACCCCGAAAACACGCCTCCGGAAGACATTCCCTGTTATATCGCCCGTAAAAAAGCGGATGCTTACCGCGCGTCAATGCGGAAAAATGAACTTATTATAACTGCGGATACGGTAGTCGTTCTTGATGATGACATATTAGAAAAACCTTCTGACAGAGAAAATGCGATAGAAATGATAAAACGCCTGTCCGGACGCAAACATCAAGTTGTCACTGCAGTCGTTCTCACAACGGTAGAAAAACAAAAGGAATTTTCAGTCATATCAACAGTAGAGTTTGCGGAACTGACAAACGAAGAAATTGAATATTACGTTGACAAATACCAACCTTTTGACAAAGCCGGAGCGTATGGAATCCAGGAATGGATCGGATACATCGGAGTAAAAGGCATAGAAGGATCCTTCTATAATGTCATGGGACTACCCATCCAAAGATTATATCAAGAACTAAAAAGTTTCTAAGTGCAAATAAAAAATCAATTATTTTCCCTTCACCAACGTAAGGGTATCAGTGATACATTCCGGTAAATCCTGCGTATAATGTGTAACCATTATCAGTGTTTTATTCGGACAACGGCAAAATGCTTCTATAACAGCTTTAACCAATAAACGATTGTAGGAATCTAATCCATGCATCGGTTCATCGAGGATCAGTAATTCCGGATTTTTGACAAAGGCCCGTGCCAATAATGCCATACGCTGTTCTCCATCGGATATCTGTAAAAAACGCCGTTCCTTCAGATGAGAAATACCAAAAATATCCATCCACCACTCACAAACGACATACTGTTCCGGCTTCGGATGCACATAAAGGCCTACACTATCGTGCAACCCGCTTGCGACTATATCTACAACGGGCAAATCTTCGGAATAGGCACGGTGCATCTCCGGACTCACATAGCCAATACGTTTTTTTATATCCCATATACTTTCGCCCGAACCGCGACGAAAACCAAACAAAGAAATATCACAGGCATAAGATTGCGGGTTGTCGGCACAAACAAGACTCAACAATGTCGATTTGCCGGAACCGTTCTCTCCAAGCAAAGCCCACTTTTCGCCACGTTTTACCTGCCAGTTGAGAGAATTCAGGATTGTACGTTTTCCATATCGGATCGATACATCATGTAAATCAATCACAATATCATCATTCTTTCTATCGTCCGCTATCTTGTTTCGTGTATAAAATTCTGACAAGGAATTATGTTCCGAAGGGCATAATTCTTTTATGGCAGGCACTTCCGGAATTATAAAATGAAATTCATCCCGCACCACTTTTTTCCCGCAAGATCTATGATCAACCGGGATTATATGAGTAATAAAATCAGGTATTTCATCCACTTTTGATAATAACAACATGATTTGAATCTCTCCTATCCCGGAAAGCCCATGAAGCAAATCACGTAACTGGTCGCGTGTCAGAGCATCAAGGCCTATAAACGGATTATCTATAATCAGGATACGCGGTCGCTTAAGCAATGCCTTTGTCAGCTGAAATTTACGCATCTCGCCGCTCGACAATAAAACAAGTTGTTTTCCAAGCATATTGCCGATATCAAATAAATCAAAAAGTTTATCCGTTAAGCTATCCTTTGAGACAGAACCCAAAACATCCCCGACCAACGGAGACTCTTCCCGATCCTGCGAATTCCATCGTTGCTGCAGATAATAAGAAGAATCCGCAGGCCCATAACTATCCCGGAAAGCTATAAATTTAATATTTTCATAAACAGGAGAAGGATAAAATCCATAACAAACCTTACCCTCCTTCAACGGATAATGACCAATCATCATCTGTACCAATACACTCTTTCCCCCGCCATTAGGCCCCACAAAAGCGATATGTTCATCATTTTCTATCACAAACGATACAGGTTCCCGAAACTGAAAATCCGGATTCCGGGGAACAGCATTCTCCACTAATATCATAATATACTTCAATTATTTCAAAACAAAAGTAATCAACTTTACGGATTAATGTGGCAGATATTCTTGTTAAGTAATTATTTTCACCTAATTTTGTGGGAAATAACACGAAAAACAAGAAGCAACTATGGAGTCATTAAAAAAATTATACAGAATAGGAAAAGGCCCGTCAAGCAGCCACACGATGGGACCACGGTTAGCCGCCCAAACATTTTCAAAAAAAAATGAAATCCCTGATAAATACCGTGTAACATTATACGGAAGTCTTGCTGCAACCGGCAAAGGGCACTTAACCGATACTGCAATTCTGGAAGTCCTGAGTCCGTTAGCTCCTGTTGAAATCAGATGGGAACCCAATGTATTCCTCCCTTTTCATCCGAACGGCATGAAATTCGAAAGCCTTAAGGGAAAGAAAATCACAGATTCGTGGACAGTATATAGCACCGGCGGTGGGGCTCTTTCTGATGGCAGTAACCGAAAAGAGAAGAAAGATAAGGTTTACCCCATGACAAATATAGCCGATATTAAAAACTGGTGTGACGAAAACGGACATACCTACTGGGAATATGTAGAAAAATATGAAGGAGAAGAAATTTGGGACTATCTTCATGAAGTATGGCAAGTGATGTGTCAAGCGATAGAAAACGGGCTTCGGAATGAAGGTATATTACCCGGAGGATTGGGAGTACAACGCAAAGCCGCCACCTATTTCGTAAAAGCCAAAGGATATACGGATGCCATGCGTAACAGAGGATTGCTTTATTCTTACGCCCTTGCGACATCCGAAGAAAACGCTTCCGGCGGAACGATTGTTACCGCGCCGACATGCGGCTCCAGCGGAGTCCTTCCGGCTGTCCTGTATCATTTAAAAACATCCAGGGATTTTATGGAAATCAGACTATTAAGAGCTTTGGCAACAGCCGGCCTTTTTGGAAATATTGTCAAGGAAAACGCCTCTATCTCCGGAGCGGAAGTTGGTTGCCAGGGAGAAGTCGGTGTTGCCTGCGCAATGGCAGCGGCAGCCTCATGCCAATTATTTGGCGGTTCGCCGTCACAAATAGAATACGCCGCAGAACTTGCATTGGAACATCATTTAGGTTTGACCTGCGATCCGGTATGTGGATTGGTACAGATACCATGCATAGAACGTAACGCGATTGCTGCGGCGAGAGCTTTCGACTCAAATATTTATGCGACATTTTCTGATGGAAAACATCGTGTTTGCTTTGACCGTGTTGTCGCCGTAATGAAAGAAACAGGGCACGACATCCCAAGCCTGTATAAAGAAACAGCCGAAGGAGGGCTTGCCAAACACATAAAAAAGAACACCAAAGGCAAGTAGCCTTCTCAATTACCATTACAAACACTAAACACATAACCTATGAAAAATTCATACTTAACCGTTTTATCTGCGCTGATATGCCTGATATCGTGCAAAGAAGATAACCGCACCATTGAACGGCCAATCTTTAGTGTAAGAAACTCTCCTACTCTTGAGATTGATAAAATCATATTGACCGATACTGCAACAATACTTCATATTGAAGCATTTTTTCTTCCGAACAACTGGATTCGTATTGACTCCCTGACGTATCTTCAGGGTAATGACATTAAATATCAGATAACCGGATCAGATGGGATTGAATTAAACAAGGAATTCTGGATGCCGGAATCCGGTGAGACCTCATTTATTTTGTTATTTCCTCCTATAGACCGAAAACTCAAAGAAATAGACTTCATCGAATCGGATTGCGACAATTGTTTCAAAATATACGGCATCGACCTGACCGGCAAAGCCGCGTATTCGGAGTATCCGAAAGGATTACCGGAAAATGTCCGCAACACAAAATATAATATGTCCGAACCTCTGCCCGACGCGTCTCTTGAAATAGGCACAACCCGCATAAACCTTCATCTGCTCGGCTACAGAAAAGGTATGGATAACGGAAAAGCGATGTTAACATGCGCCCGTTTTTTCCCCTCCGGAGAAGAAGAATATGAAGCAAACATTGATGAAAACACAGGCGTTGCAACTTTTGAAATAGAACAGTACGGCACTTGGATGAGTATGATTCGTTCTGCCGGGCAACAAATCTCGTTTGTCAGCAGTCCCGGAGTCATGGATATATATGTCGATTTACATGAAGCGGGAATTCAGAGGTCACGTTATCACAAAACAGAAAATCTTAAACCCATCGTCTATTTTACCGGAAAGAATGCCATTTTCAACAAGGCTTTTAATAATAAAAACAATAAATACAAATTAAACGTCGAAAGCGAGAAAACATTTAATGATATAGCCGGAATGAGTGCCGATGAATTTATTGATTATATCATTGCAGAATATAAAAACATATCAGACACGATAAATCAAACTACAGAACTTTCCAATATCGAAAAAGACATTTTGTTAAATGAAAACAAAATGACCTTACACTATTTTATGCTATCCGGAGAACATCAATTGGAAAGAGCATATCGTTTTAAAAATAAAATCCCTTGGGATCAACAGATTCTGAAAGATTTCAAAACACCACAATTCACAAAAAATCATTACAATCAGATTAAAGACTATCGAATCGAAGGAACAAGATACTTGTATACGGAAATGTTTCCCTATATATATCCAATGTATTTTAGTGGCAAAGCCGACTTGGAAGCTATAACAGGCCAGAAAGACGGATTTCTATATGATTTACAAAAAGCCTATCCTTTAGGTTTTAAAATCGAGGAAATGAAAGTTCTGACAGAGAAAGAAAAAGCTGACTTAGAATCCATTAAAAATCCTTTCTATACCAACACACTAGCTGCTCTTGACAAAAAACTTCAAAAGCAGATAGAGGATGCAAAGAGCAAAACAGGATATACGATATGTGAAGTGCCTAAAGTATCCAACGACAAACTTTTTGATGCAATAGCAGCCAATTATAAAGGAAAAGTTGTATTTGTTGATTTTTGGGCCACTTGGTGTGGTCCGTGTAGATCTTCTATAAAAAAAATGGAACCCCTTAAAGATACCGAACTAAAAAACGAGAATATCGTATTCGTTTATATTACAGGCGAAACCTCGCCGGAAATAAAATGGCGCACCGAAATTCCGGACATCAAAGGAGACCATTACAGGCTTAGCAATGAGCAATGGAAATATGTCTGCGACAAGTTTGGAATAAACGGTATTCCATCCTATGTGTTAATAGAAAAGAACGGCAAATACAAACTACGTGAAGACTTCTACAATCATGAAATAATGAAAAAGGTACTGATCGAAGAGTGTTCTATGTAAAAAGTTGACAGAGTTTCCTACAATGTTGTCCATAACTTCAAAATGAAGGTATCCGAAAAATAGATATCTTCATTTTTCATTCTTGCACATTACCTATATACCAATTGAATATCCTTTTCACCCCCTCTTCTATCTCAATTTGATGATGCCAACCGAGAGCATGCAATTTGGTAACATCTGTCAGTTTGCGCATTGTTCCATCCGGCTTTGTGGCATCAAAGGACAACTGGCCCTTATAATCCATCGTTTTCGCGATCAAATACGCTAAATCTTTTATTGACAGATCCGTTCCTGTTCCTATATTAATATGGCAATTACGGACTTCTTCAGAAAAGCCTTTTAAATCTTTGAAATCAACATTCTCCATGATATAAATGCAGGCGTCTGCCATTTCCTCACTCCACAGAAACTCCCGCATAGGACGACCGGTTCCCCACAATATAACGCCCGAAGATGTTATTCCATATTTGGACAAAACGGTTCTAATTATCTCTTCATCCGCATTACCATCCACACCTTCGACAGGACGTTTATTCAAATCTGCACAAACAGCGGAAAAATCATTTTCTGACAAACATTTAGCCAGATAAAGTTTGCGCACCATAGCCGGTAATACATGACTGCGCTCAAGATCAAAATTGTCATTCGGACCATATAAATTGGTCGGCATTACGGCAATATAATTTGTTCCGTATTGAAGATTGAAACTCTCGCACATCTTTAATCCGGCAATCTTAGCAATTGCATACGGTTCATTCGTATATTCAAGTGGTCCGGTCAGTAATGAACTTTCCTTGATAGGCTGTTCCGCATCACGCGGATAAATACAAGTGCTGCCCAGAAACAATAACTTTTTCACTCCGTACAGAAAGCTTTTGCCGATCACATTATTCTGTATATTCAAATTACGAAAAATAAAGTCCGCACGATAAGTGTTATTTGCCATGATGCCGCCAACATAAGCTGCAGCAAGAAAGACATAATCCGGACAATTTTTCTCAAAAAAGTAATCAACGGCAGTCGCGTCCTGTAAATCAAGTTCCTTACTCGTCCGGCCAATCAAATTGGTGTACCCTTTCCGCTTCAAACCATTCCATATTGCGGATCCAACTAATCCCCGATGGCCGGCCACATATATTTTCGCATCTTTTTCCATATCAGATATCCTCCTTTGAACGACCGTATAATTTTCGGGCAAAACGCATATCATGCTCTACCATTATTTTCACTAATTGCTCAAATGAAGTCGTATTCGGATCCCAGCCAAGCAGTGTTTTCGCCTTTGTCGGATCGCCCAAAAGCAATTCCACCTCGGCCGGCCGAAAATATTTGGGATCAACCTCGATAAGAATACGTCCGGTACTAATATCGATACCTTTTTCGTTAACTCCGTCCCCCTCCCAACACAGTTCTATTCCGGCTTCACGAAATGCCAGCGTACAAAATTCACGAACCGTATGCATCTGCCCTGTCGCGATGACAAAATCTTCCGGTGTTTCGTGTTGCAACATAAGCCACATACATTCTACATAATCTCTGGCATATCCCCAGTCACGCTGAGCGCCAAGATTTCCGATATACAACTTATCCTGAAATCCCTGTGCGATACGCGCTGCCGCTAATGTAATTTTACGCGTAACAAAATTTTCACCACGTCTTTCGCTTTCATGATTAAATAAGATTCCATTAACAGCATACATTCCGTAACTCTCACGATAGTTTTTGGTAATCCAGAAACCATATTGCTTCGCTACTCCATAAGGAGAACGCGGATAAAACGGAGTGGTTTCTTTCTGAGGAACCTCCTGAACCAATCCGAATAATTCCGATGTCGATGCCTGATAAATCCGCGTCTTATTCTCCAATCCGAGAATACGTACAGCCTCCAACAACCTCAGTGTACCGATAGCATCAGCCTCTGCGGTATATTCCGGCACATCGAAACTAACTTTCACATGACTCTGAGCTGCAAGATTATAAATCTCATCCGGTCGGATCATCTGAATGATACGTATCAACGAACTACTGTCGGTCATATCCCCATAATGCAGATTAATCGTACGCTGATTTTTCATGTCACGCACCCATTCATCAAAATAAAGATGATCAATTCGTCCCGTATTAAACGAAGATGAGCGACGTAATATTCCGTGTACATCATATCCTTTCTCAATAAGAAACTCGGCTAAAAAAGACCCATCCTGCCCGGTAATACCGGTTATTAAAGCAACTTTTTTCATCCTTGCAAAATATAAAGTTTTTTAATCTATAAATACAAAGATAGAAAAAAAACATATCTTTGTACTGTTAATATAAACATTATTATGAGTAAATACTTATGGGATTTAACAGAAGAGAATTCATCAAAACCGGAGGGCTTATGTTAGGATCATTGGCCGCTCCGTCAATGTTCGGAAATAATAAGATCAACGGTATAAGCGATGACCCGGCAAGCATGAACTTTGCCATGGAACATTTTGGCGTGACCGAAAGCCAGCTTAAACAGGTTATATTTGCGGCATTAGAAAAGGGTGGCAGTTACGCAGATTTATTTTTTGAACATACATTTTCAAATAGTCTGAGTCTTCAGGATGGAGCTGTTAATCGCGCTAACTCGAACATTGATTTCGGAATGGGTGTGCGCGTTGTTGCCGGAGAACAGACCGGATATGCCTATGTTGAGGATATCACAATCGATGAAATGCTAAAAGCGGCGCAAACTGCAGCGCGTATAGCAAACGGGAATGGCTCTATAACTTCGGTCAATCTGACAGACGTAAGCGTAAAGAATAGCCTATATAAGGTCAAGACAGGATGGGAAGAAGTTACTGTAAAAAACAAAATGCCCTATCTGCAAAAAATAAATGATAAAATGTTTGCCGCGGATAATCGCGTTACAAAAGTATCCGCATGGTTAAACAATACCACTTCGCACATCATGTTCTGCAACTCGGAAGGACAATACTACTATGATTATCGTCCGATGGCTACAATTGGCGCGCAATGCATCATGGCTGAAGGAGACCACATAGAAAGCAATACTTCTTCACGCGCGTTGCGTATGGGAGCCGAATTTCTTACCGATAACCTCGTAGATACAATTGTCAACGAAGCGATAGAGAAAACATCCATCCTGTTCAAAGCGATAAAACCAAAAGGCGGAGAAATGCCCGTTGTGATGGGCGCCGGAGGATCAGGTATATTACTTCATGAAGCAATAGGCCATGCATTCGAAGCAGATTTCAACAGAAAAAACACGTCTATCTTTTCCGATAAACTGAACAAAACTATTTGTGATTCGAATATAAATATCGTCGACGATGGAACAATTCCCGGAAACCGTGGAGCAGTTAATATTGATGACGAAGGAATCCGGGGACAAAAGACATATATTGTACACGAAGGAATTCTTACCAGTTATCTGCACGACCGCATCAGTGCAAAATTCTACAATGTAGATCCAACAGGTAACGGACGGCGCGAATCATTCAGAAATATGCCTATACCACGCATGCGCGCAACTTATATGGAGGCTGGAAAATACAGTGAAGAAGAAATTATTGCTTCCGTAAAAAACGGCGTTTATGTTTCCAACTTCACAAATGGCCAGGTACAAATAGGCGCAGGAGACTTCACTTTCTTCGTTAAAAACGGGTACCTTATTGAGGACGGCAAACTGACGCAGCCGATTAAAGATATTAACATTATAGGAAACGGGCCAAAGGCATTAGCTGATGTCACAATGGTCGGTTCCAATTTCAAAATGGACGAAGGCTCCTGGACATGCGGCAAAGACGGTCAGTCTTGTCCCGTAACACTCGGTATGCCATCAGCATTAGTCAGCAAACTTACAGTAGGAGGAGAAAGTTAATATGATAACAAATACACAAAAAGAATTAGCCCAGTGGGCGATGGAATATGCCCTCAAAAACGGTTGTCAGGCAGCACGTTTGAGTTTATACAACAATTCAAATACTTCGTTCGAGGTTCGTAATATGAAAATCGACAACCTTCAACAGGCTTCAGAAAACGGACTATCCATACAACTGTATGTTGACGGCCGGTTTGGTACTATTGCAACGAATCGACTCAACAAAAAGGAATTGGAAGGTTTCATTAAAAACGGTATCGAATCGACACGTTATCTGGCAGAAGATAAAGCACGCGTATTACCCGATGCCTCTCTCTATTATAAAGGAGGAAGCCCGGATCTGCAGCTTTATGACAGCAAATTTTCAAACATACAACCGGATGATAAGGTCGCATTGGCAATGAAAGTATGCGATGAAATTATGGATAAAGACAAACGTGTTATATCTGCGAACTCTTCATATTCTGACGGTGATGGCTTCAGTTATCGCATAGCAAGTAATGGTTTCGAAGGAGAAACATCCAGTTCATATTTTACACTTGCCGGAGAAGCAAGCATCAGAGGAGAAGGAGATGCGCGCCCAAGCTCTTATTGGTATGAAACATCCCTGTTTTATGATGAATTGGAAAAGAATGGTATTGGAAAAAAAGCATTGGAACGTGCATTACAGAAGTTAGGGCAAAATAAAGTCGCATCCGCCAAAATGCCGATGATCATTGACTTTATGAACGCAAATCAATTGTTGTCACCCATAATGGATGCAATCAATGGCTCTTCCATACAACAAAAAAATTCATTCTTGCTTAATAAACTACAGCAAAAAGTTTTCAATGACAAAATGACTTTAGCGGATGAACCTCACCTGATAAAATCTTCAGGAGCACGTTATTTTGACGGTGAAGGCATAGCAACTAAAAAAAGACATATCTTTGACGCAGGCGTGTTAAACATGTATTTCATCGACACATATAATGCAAACAAACTGAATATGCCGGCGACAATAGGCTCTCCATCAATCCTGACGATGCCCGGAGGTACGAAAAACGCAGAAGAACTTGCCCAGTCGTTGGAAAAAGGTATACTTGTAACCGAATTTAACGGTGGTAACTGCAATTCGACCACGGGAGACTTTTCTTACGGCATAGAAGGCTTTTTAATTGAAAATGGAAAAATAACGCAACCCGTAAGCGAAATGAACATTACCGGTAATATGCTCACGTTATGGAGCAATCTGATCGAAATCGGTAATGACGCTCGCCTATCATCAAGCAGACGTATTCCGTCATTATTGTTTGATCAGGTAGATTTCAGTGGAATCTAAAAGTGTAAATTTCATATATATTTACAAAAGGTGCCTCAAAAACTGTTTTGATGCACCTTTTTTATAGTTGTTTGTGACTATTTTGCATAACAAGGTACAACAATCGATTAATTAAAGCGTTATTTTTACAGATTAATCATTGTATCACTAAAAACTAATAATTATGATATTAGATTCATTAGAAAATGCTCATCAGTACCACTCACTACACCCTTTGTTCGAAAAAGCTTTCGACTTTATCAGACGTACTGACTTTACACAACTGAAAGAAGGAAAAATTGAAACAAATGATCCGCGCCTCTACTTTTCAATCGCGCGATTACGTGGTAAAGACCCGCAGGACGCGACACTTGAATCACACAAAAAATTCATTGATATACAGGCCCCGCTTGTAGGTGTGGAAAGTATCGGGTGGAAAGCCGGTGATGAATTAATGATCATCTCCGAGCCGTATGATGAGAAAAAAGATATTATGTTTTATCACGATTTCCCGACTACCTATTCAAAACTCTACCCCGGACAGTTCGCAATCTATTTTCCGGAAGACGGACATGCCCCGGGAATCGGGCAAGGAGACATTCGAAAAGTGATAGCCAAAATTGCAGTCGAAGAATAAAAGCTAAAGAATAAAAAAAGGTGCCAAAAGCACCTTTTTTTATTCTTTAGCTTTTAACCGGCTCATCATATATGCATAAGTCACTATGACAATAAAGCAGATTAACGGCAAAACAAATGATACGCGCACGGAAGACAGTGAAGTAAACCAGTGAGCTTTATCAATCAACAAGCCTTGCAAAGGAGGCATCAGACATCCTCCGCCAATAGCAAGTATCAAACCTGCCGACCCTAATTTGGCGTCATCACCCAACCCTCTGAGCGCAATGCCATAGATCGTAGGAAACATAAGAGACATACAAGCCGATATAGCCACAAGACAATAAAGTCCGGTCATTCCTTTTACAAAAATCACACCTGCAGTAAATATGATTCCACCAGCTGCCAGTATCATCAACAAGAGGCTTGGCTTGATATATTTCAAGAGAAATGTACAAATAAACCGACAGGAGACAAACAGACCCATAGCAACCATATTGTATCCCTGAGCTGTAGATTTTTCCATTCCCAATTCAATTTCCGCATACTGGATAACAAATGTCCAGACCATGATTTGCACGCCAACATAAAAAACCTGGGCAACAACAGAACTCACATAACGTCTATTCTTTATAAGTCTTCTGAATGCAGATCCGCTCGATCTCTCCAGTATTTCTTCCGATGTTTTGCTATCCTGTGGAAGCTTTGAAATTAGAAAGATAATGAAAAATACCAGCACAACAACACCTAATGTAAGATAAGGACCGCTTACTACATCCAGATCCGCTCTTTGAATAGCAGTAAAAGCTTCCGGATTTGATATCCGTAACTCAGCACGTTCCGCTTCTGTCGCCGGATTCAGGCGAGCTAAGATCAATTCTTTCGCTATCAGCATACCCGTCAACGACCCCATCGGATTAAAAGCCTGGGCAAAATTAAGCCGTTGCGTTGAAGTTTCTTCCGGTCCCATTGACAAGATAAAAGGATTGGATGTTGTTTCTAAAAATGCCAGACCACATGTCATTATAAAATAGGCAATAAGGAAAGCCCAGAATGCCATTGCATTACCCGCCGGAATAAAAAGAAAACATCCAACAGAATACAATGCCAGACCAAGAAGAATGCCTTTTTTATAATTGAACTTTTTTATAAATAGAGCCGCAGGTATTGCCATAAAGCAATAACCTCCATAAAAGGCAAATTGTACCAAAGAACTTTCAAAATTTGAAATCAGCAAGATATTTTTGAAAGCGGCCACCATAGGATTGGTAATATCGTTAGCAAATCCCCACAAGGCAAATAATGAGGTCACTAAGATAAACGGAAAAATCAGTGCCCGGGGTATAACTTTAAGTTTTTGTTTTTCCATGATATTTAGTTTTAATATAATTGAAAAGTCACGGCAAAAGTATTTATTAATTACTTCTGCCGCAACATTATTCGAATAAACGTTATTTATAAAGTGGACCGTAAGTTTGACAAGCACGGTAATCCGCACTTTCTTTATCCATTCCGAACGCATTCCATGCAGCAGGACGGAAAACATTTTTATCTTCAACATTATGCATGCAAACCGGTATGCGCAACATAGAAGCCAACGTAATCAAATCTGCCCCAACATGTCCAAAACAGATGGAGCCATGATTTGCACCCCAGTTATTCATCACTGAATAAACATCTTTGAACGCATCAGAATCATTCAGACGCGGCGCAAACCATGTCGTAGGCCATCCTTTATCCGTACGGTCATCCAGAATCTTATGTGACGCCGGATCCAATTCAACCGTCCATCCTTCGGCTATTTGCAAAACAGGCCCTAACCCCTTCACTAAATTCAGGCGAACCATTGTACAAGGCATATTCTGACGTGTCAGGAATTTAGAAGAAAAACCGCCGCCACGGAAATATTCACGGTTAGCCGGCACCCAATTAGTGGCATCTAAACAAGCTTTCGCTTCGGCTTCGCTGATTTCCCAGAAAGGTTTCATCGCCGGATTGCCATCTTTATCAGTCTGACGCGCCGAACCATCCAATGAAGCTGCTCCGGAATTAATAAGGTGAATAAGACCACTTGCTGCCTTACCTTCTAACTTCTTACCCGTTACACGTTCCACCGCCTCCGGGCTCCAGTATGTGCGTACGTCGGCAAATATCTGTGCCGTATTCGTCAACAAATAACCAAACAACATAGCAGTTCCGTTCAACGCATCGTTTTCCGTTGCAAGCACAAATGGCTGACGAACCCCCGTCCAATCAAATGAAGAGTTCATTATTGCTTCCGTAAAGTCTCCGTTCGGATAAAAATCCGTCCACTGGCGTTGTCCCTGGAAACCGCCGGCAATCGCATTGTGCCCTAAAGATTCTTCGCCGAATCCCATTTCTTTCAACTTCGGATTTCCAATCATCAAATCACGCACAATAAGCGTCATTTTTACGATAAATTCCCAGTCCTTATCTTTTTCTTCACGAGATTTCTGCAGATCAGAACGATTACAGATATCTTCGTATTCTTTACAATTCGCTTTTGCCCATGCCAATGCTTTTTCAAACTCATCTTTATCATAGATGCCCAGCGTCATGCGGCGAATGATCTCCACCTCATCAATGCCTTCGCAACGCATACCTAAATAATCTTCAAAAAAGTCCGTATTCACAATCGAACCGGCAATACCCATACAAACAGCGCCGATAGACAAATACGATTTGCCACGCATAATTGCAACCGACATCGCAGCACGAGTAAAACGGAGCAATTTGTCCTTCACATCACAAGGCATGCTGGTATCTGCCATATCCTGAACATCATGTCCATAAATTCCAAACGCAGGCAATCCCTTTTGCGCATGAGCTGCCAAAACAGCCGCTAAATAAACAGCTCCCGGACGTTCCGTTCCATTAAACCCCCAAACAGCTTTCACTGTATGCGGATCCATATCCATGGTCTCACTACCATAACACCAGCACGGAGTAACCGTAATCGTCACACCAACATTCTCTTTTTTGAATTGTTCGGCACAAGCAGCGCTTTCCGCCACACGCCCGATTGTAGAATTCGCTATCACACACTGTACTGGTGTACCGTCCGGATATTTCACATAAGTGGTAAGCAATTCTACCACGCTTTTCGCCATATTCATTGTTTGTACTTCGAGAGACTCACGAACACCGCCCATGCGGCCGTCAATCGTTGGACGAATGCCAATCTTTGGCCAATCACCCTGTAATCTTTTTGTTTTCATTCAGTATTACTATTTGGTAAATAAATAAGTCCTATATTTTGTTACAAAATTACAGCATAATAAACGATTTCAAAATATCCACAATATTTCAATTTGTATCCAAAACAAACAAAATATAAGACAAAAATTCGCCTCTGTTTTATGAAAAAACAACAAATTCTTTGATTTAAACCAAAGTTATTAACATTTCACTTTCAATCTTATGTTTTTATCCGTAAAAATACTTAATATTGCCCTCTCATTACAAGTCACCTCATAAACGGAAGTGGTGAGGCTTTGCTATATATTTAATGTTTATGTAGAGAAACAGTGAGATTAGAAACAGAATTTACCTAATATGAAAAATTTAGACAAAACAAATCCATTCAAATCAAAAACTGTAAAAACAGATTTTGGAACAATAACCACATTGATTACAGACTATGGTATTTCGGAGCATGGCTCTATCAACTTTGAGAACAAAACTCTCTTAGTGAACTACATTTATACTCAAGACGGGACCTATAGTCAGGTCTATAGCATCATTGAAAATGATGGTACAAACGAAGATTTTATAGAGGATGACGGAATTTTACCCACATTGTTTCTAAGTCCGGACAATCAAGTTTATGTTTCGGTTGTACCTTACCATCCCGACAAGGAATTGGAAATAAGTATTCCTGTTTTTAATCGGGAAAACACAGAATTACCCAAAGGGAACAGACCATTTACCGGCAAATTCGTAGGGGTTTCAAACCAATATTCCATTTTTTATGATGTGGATATTTGGTCTGATAAGAAGCCTGATAAACTTCTTGCGATAGAATTTAAGAACGAAAGTATCAGGAAAAAACATAATGTAAAGATTCCTATACCAAGAAATAATAAAATATTCATCAATGATAACAAAATACATTTATTGGCAAAAGAAGGCAATCTATGGCTTCACAGATTGATTGACGAGAAAGGAAACGTTTTGAAAGAA
>JAVBNB010000070.1:0-12691 GCA_031551825.1 Tannerella sp.
AATCAGTGGGCGAATGTGATGCGCTGGGAGATGCGTACCCGTTTGTTTCTCCGTACAGCTGAATTCCTCTGGCAGGAAGGCCATACGGCACATGCCACACGTCAGGAAGCGGAAGAGGAAACAATTAAGATACTTAATATCTATGCTGATTTTGCCGAAAATTTCATGGCCATTCCGGTTGTGAAAGGTATTAAATCGGCCAGTGAACGTTTTGCCGGAGCTTTGGATACCTACTGTATTGAAGCATTGATGCAGGATGGTAAGGCATTGCAGGCTGGTACGTCTCATTTTCTCGGACAGAATTTCGCGAAGGCTTTTGATGTGAAATTTATCAATAATGAAAATAAAGAGGAATACGTCTGGGCTACTTCATGGGGTGTTTCCACACGCTTGATCGGCGCATTGATAATGACTCATTCGGATGATAATGGTCTGGTGCTTCCGCCGAACTTAGCTCCGTATCAGGTGGTGATTGTGCCGATTTATAAGAATGACGAACAACTTTCACAGATCAATGATAAGGTAGCTGATATTACAGCTAAACTGAAGGCATTGGGAATCTCTGTTAAATACGATAATTCGGACAATAAAAAACCGGGATGGAAATTCGCGGAATATGAATTAAAAGGCGTTCCGGTACGTTTGGCGCTGGGTGCCCGTGATCTTGAAAACGGAACGATTGAGGTTGCACGCCGTGATACGTTGACGAAAGAAACCGTTTCGATCGAAAACATAGATGCTTATGTGAAAGATTTGCTTGCTGCCATACAAAAGAATATTTATCAAAAGGCGTATGACTATCGTACTTCAGTAACGCGTCCGGTAGATTCTTATGAAGAGTTTAAGGTTGAAATTGAAAAAGGCGGATTCCTGTTGGCTCACTGGGACGGCACTCCGGAAACAGAAGAAAAGGTCAAGGCGGAAACAAAGGCAACAATTCGTTGTATACCTTTGGAGGGGGATAAAACTCCCGGAAACTGTATGGTGACCGGTAAACCTTCTGCGCAACGTGTGATTTTCGCGCGGGCATATTAGTTTCCGATACTGCTCATTACGCTGAGTGCAAACAAGAAACGATTTTATTCTTGTAAAATCCGATTAAACTGATAACCCTGTTTGAAAATTTCAGACAGGGTTATCTTTTATACAAAAAGTTTTTTTGTATAAGATTTTCGATTATTTTGATTTATTTTATTATTTTGCCGGCTAATATTATTTATTATGAAAAATACAAGAGTCCTATTTGTTTTCTGCTTTCTGTTTTGTGTATATTCTATTCATTCTCAATCCGGGCAAAACCACCTTCGGGTAAAAGAATATATTTTGAATAACGGGTTAACCGTATGGTTGAATGAAGATCATTCAAAGCCCCGGGTATTTGGCGTGGTGGCTGTTAAAGCAGGTGCGCGTGATTGTCCGGATACAGGCATAGCGCATTATTTCGAGCATATCATGTTTAAAGGCACGGATAAGATCGGTACGATAGATTATAAATCGGAGAAGGTTTTCTTAGATTCTATCGCTATCAAATATGATGAATTGGCAGCTACGAAAGATAATATACAAAGGGTTGAAATACAGAAAGAGATTAACCGACTGAGTATTTGTGCCGCAGAATACGCAATACCCAATGAATTCAGTAAATTGATCAGTGAATATGGCGGAAACGGTTTAAATGCCTACACAAATCAGGATGGAACAATATATCAGAATACATTTTCTCCACAGTATATTGAACAATGGGCGGAATTGAATAGCGAACGTCTTTTAGCGCCGGTATTCAGGCTTTTTCAAAGTGAATTGGAGACGGTTTATGAGGAGAAAAAACTGTACAGCAGTGATTTTGCAGAAAAGGCCATCGAAAAACTGACGGAACGAATCATGATACCGAGCCAGTATTCATATCCTGTTATTGGAAGTGCGGAGAATCTAAAAACTCCTCGTCTTTCGGAAATGAAGGCTTTTTTCGAGAAGTATTATGTGGCGTCCAACATGGGATTGATCTTATCCGGTGATTTTGATCCGGAAACGGTTCTTCCTGTTTTGGAGCGAACGTTTTCACGTATTCCGCGGGGAGAGAAGCCGGAACGATTTTTTACGGAACCGGATTATTTCGAAGGAAAGGAAACATTTGCTGTTCGGATAAAAATACCTGTGATTAAAGCCGGTGGTCTTGTGTATAAGAGTATGACCAACTTTGATGTTGATTATCATTCGTTTAGTCTTGCAACAGGTATGTTGAGTAATGCGAATGCCGGTTATTTGAATCAGTTGAATGTGGATAGGAAGGTGACTTTTACCGATATCTATAAATTTGAATATGATAAAGTTGGTATAGCAGCCATTCCCATTATCCCCAAAATACCATTTCAGTCGTTTGGAAAAGCGCGGGCGTTGGTATTGAATGAGGTAAACCGGATCAAGACAGGTGATTTTACAGATGAAATGCTTGAAGGTGCGAAATTGGAATTGAAGAGCCATTACCAGACATCCATAGAAAATACTGACTCGAGAGCGCAGCTTTTACTTTCTTGTTTTTTGAATGGAGTTCAATGGGAGGATTTTCTTTCGTCTGTTGCCGCGATTGACACATTGACAAGAGATGATGTTGTGCGTGTGATCAATGAATATATGGGAGATGATTACTTGGAAATAAAGAAAAAGTATGGTGATTACCCAAATGATGTTATTGCGAAGCCTCCTTATGAACCGATTGTACCTCCAAATAAAGATTCTTCATCTGTCTACGCGGAAAGCCTGAAATTGCTTCCGACCGGCGAGCCGGCAATGCGTATGATAGATTTTGATAAAGATGCGGAGACAAAAGACTTGCAGCCTCTCGTCAAATTGTATGTTTCGGACAATCCGATGAATGACATTTTTACGTTGAATATTGTATATGGAATAGGACTTTTGGAAGATAACCGATTGTCTCATCTTGCTCATTATATGTCTTTCATTGGTACGGATTCTCTTTCTTTTGAGGAGTTTGGTAAGGCGTTGTATCATATAGGTGCGAGGATATCTTTCAGTGCAAATAATTCGGAGTTTATAATATCGGTTAAAGGTTTTGACAAATATTTTAGTGAAACGATAAAATTGCTGGGTGATATGCTGCAAAATTATCAGGTTGATAAGGGTAAACTGAAGGCATTGAAAGATTTGGACAGGGTGAACAAGACTATGACGAAGTCAGCTGCCAATATGGCTTCCATGTTATTTGACAAAGTGAGGTATGGAGACGAATCGCAATATCTGAAGAAGATTGAGAAAATGAACGTGTCGGATTTGTCGGAATTATTTGAAAAAGTTCAGTCAACAGAATGTGATATTCATTATTGCGGCATGAATCCGGTATATGTTGTAGAGCAATGTGTTAAAGAGTATTTGCCTTTGGAAAAAACTAAAAATGCTTCCATATCTCCGATAGAAAAGGAGCCATTGCTTTATGATAAACCAATCATATACTTTTTGGATGTGCCTAAATCTACACAGAGTATGATTTACAGTTATATACCTGTTGATACTTTAGGGTGTTTGGATGAACGTTTTGATGCGTTTTTATTTTCTCTGTATTTAGGTGGAGGTATGTCTTCCGTCATGTTTCAGGAAATCAGGGAGTTTCGTTCTCTTGCTTATTTTGCATGGGCAAGAGTTTCTTATCCCGCGTGGAAAAATAAAAACAGAAGAAGCCATCTATATACAACGATGTCTACACAATGCGACAAGACTGCCGGAGCGATCATGGTATTAGATTCATTGCAAAAAAATATGTCCTTCACATCCAATAAAATAGAGATAACGAAGAAAGGTATTTATAATGAAATAGCTAATGCTTACCCGTCATTCAGGAATGTTTCAGCAAAAATAGCGGAATTCCGCAGGAACGGATATGATGATGATCCCAATAAAGATGTCGTGAAATATCTTGAAAGCGCCGGCTTGGAAAATTTGAAATCTTTTTATGAACAACATGTTTGGAATAAAACAATTGTTTATTGTATCGTGGGTGATTCAAAAAAGATTGATATGAAGCAACTTGAGTCATTCGGCCAGATCGTTAGGGTGAAGAAGAAAGATATATTTAAGCAATAAAAAAGTTGCGGCATGTAGCAAATCCGGAATTGTTGCGTTATAGAAATAGAATGAGCAATTATGGCCATATAGTAAGAGGAGTACGTGAACGCAATCCGCAGTTGCAGATGATGTTTTATGATTTGTTTATTCGTTCGGTTTACCAGAGTGCTTATTCTATTGTAAGAAATGAAAGCGAGGCGGAAGAAATTGCTCAGGATACGATGTTGAAAGTGTTTGACAAGATCGATTTATTGAATGATGATGCCGGGGCTATGGAGCGGATCATGAGGCGTATCGCGTTGAATGCGGCTATTGATACAAGGCGTCGGCGAAAAGATTTTATTTTTTTAAGTGAAGAGCTTCCGGATTCTGAGGATACAGGGGTAGAGGATGACGAATATGGTTTCAGTGTAGAAGAAATAAAAGAGGCGGTGGCGATATTATCCGATACTTATCGAGGTATACTTTCTCTCCGTTTATTTGAAAATTTGAGTTTTGCTGAGATTGCGGATATGCTGAAAATAAATTGTTCCACTGCGCGTGTGCAATACACGCGGGGAATCACTAAGTTGAAGGTTTTTTTGATTAAAAAAAGAAGTTATGTTTGATGATAAGTTTGAAAATAAATTGAAAGAACATGCCGGGGAACTTTTCGGACAAGATGGGGCACTGCCTGCCGGACATCGTCAGCGGTTTGAAGGACGTTTGAGGAAGTTGTTGGAAAAACAGGATCATTTTTTCAAGGATGAGGAAGTGGCCGAGTCGGTGGAACAAACGGAAAATGCGAAAGAGGTGCGCCTGTCAGGAAAGAGTATATCCTTGAAAAAATGGTTAATCACAGTTGTTGCGGCGGCAGCGATTCTTGCCGGTTTTGTTTTTTTACTAAATCCGTTTACTGAGGAGCAACAAGATTCGGAACTTGCAGATGTGCGCAATTATTACAACATGAAATTAGAAGAGCAGGTTGATGTAACTAAACAACTGATCCGGCATGTGGATCAACCTCATCAGGAAGTTTTACTTGCTAATGTGGAATATATTGAAAACGAGCCGATACCGGATTTGCAGGTTCCTGATGACGAATATATCGTATTCGTAGCGAGTGTTTATGCTAGTAAAATTGAAACATTACAGAATATACAAGAAATAATAAGAGAAAATATTTAATAATTAGATTGTTATGAAACGAATATAATAAATGTATCGCCAACCGAAGGTCAGTCTTAGCTAAAGGCGATGAACAAATGAGTGAGTTCTATATAACCATAGTGTTAAAAATTAAATTTTGTAGATATGAAAAAGTTGTTTTCCATTGTAAGTATGATGATTATTGCAAATTTTACAATATCATCTATGGCGTCAGCCGAAGTTGCTTCATCTGAGCATAAGCGAGAGATAAAAAAAGAATTTGCCGTAAGCGCTTCATCCTCGCTTTCCATAAGCAATGAATTTGGGGCCATCCGAATTGTA
This sequence comes from Tannerella sp., assembly GCA_031551825.1. Lineage (GTDB taxonomy): Bacteria > Bacteroidota > Bacteroidia > Bacteroidales > Tannerellaceae > Tannerella. Next base: position 5,548 of record JAVBNB010000070.1, read on the forward strand.
GAAGGAGCAAGTGATAAAATTATTTTCAAAATAATGATAACCGGAAAAGGAAAAGACAGTGACGCAGCTAAAACGTATGCGGAATCGGTTGATGTGGATTTTAAACAAAGCGGCAGCAATTTATCGGCTAAAACAGTTTTTGAGAAAATACGGTGTGAAAATAATTGCGGACGTACTGTCGATTATGAAGTTACTGTGCCGAAGAACGCAAAACTGGCGCTGGTGAATAAGTTTGGCGATATAGAAATTAATAACACCATAGAGCCGTTGGAGATAAAACTTGAATTCGGAAAACTTTATGCAAATGAACTGTCGGATGCTGATCTTAATATACAGCATGGTGGAGGGACCATCAACAAATGTGTAAATATGAAGATAAAGAGTAGCTTTTCGAAATATAAATTCGGGGAAATCGGATCTATGTCGGGAAGTATATCGCACGGTGGCGCTGATATTGAAACGCTTGGCAATGGCGATGTGAAATCGGATTTTACGAATATAAACATTGAAAATTTCAAAGGGTCTTTTAGTGCGAAAGATTTTTCTTATGGTTCGTTGAAGATTGCCAATGTGAGTGATAAATTCTCGAATATAAAAGTGAATTCCAGTTTTTCAACAGTTAAGATTGCTCTGACAAACAATCATAATTTTAAAGCAGTACTGCATACCAGTTTCGGGAATATCAAAACCGGTAGTGTCGTCTTTTATGAAAAGACGTTGGATAAAAAAGACGCGATTGTCGGAATAGCCGGAAAAGTAAAAGAGCCTTCGGCAACAGTGGATATATCAAGCTCGCATGGAAATATAGTTTTTCAATAACCGGTTTTTCTGCCAATTAGTAAAAAAACATAGATTTGTTTTGCTTGTTTTGATTTGTATTGTATCTTTGTGACGTTAAATAGTAAACATGAATATTTTTAGTACACATCACCATCATCATTACAACGAGCGATAAGTTCGGTGGGCTGTATGATGCAAATGTGTAGACTGATTATAAAAGCTTGCCGTAGGATTACGGTAAGCTTTTTTTATTGAATTATATAAACTTAAAATAGATAGAAATGTTACGAATTGCAGTACAATCAAAAGGCCGTCTCTATGAGGAGACCATGGCATTACTTAATGAAGCGGGTATCAAACTTAGTAAAGCGAAACGCACTTTACTTCTGTCGGCTGTAGATTTTCCGGTAGAAATTTTATTTTTGCGTGACGATGATATTCCTCAGTCGGTAGCTAATGGTGTAGCGGATGCCGGTATTGTCGGTGAAAATGAGTATGTGGAAAAAGGGGAAGAAGCAACCTTGATAAAACGTCTTGGTTTTAGCAAATGCCGTTTGTCCTTAGCGATACCCAAAGATGAGGATTACAGCGGACTACAGTGGTTTCATGGTAAGACCGTAGCGACATCATATCCTAAAATTTTACAGAAGCATTTTAAAGAAAATGGCGTAAAAGCATCATTGCATGAGATTTCCGGTTCTGTAGAAATTGCTCCGGGAATAGGCCTTGCCGATGCTATTTTTGATATTGTCAGCTCAGGCAGTACACTTATAAGCAACCAGCTTAAAGAAGTTGAAGTGGTAATGAAGAGTCAGGCGTTATTGATCGCCAATAAAAATTTGTCTAAACAAAAACGTGAGATATTAGATGAGATGCTGTTCCGGTTTGACGCTATACAAGAAGCATCCGGAAAGAAATATGTATTGCTTAATGCTCCTAAAGATAAGTTGGCGGATATCACCGAGTTATTGCCGGGAGTGAAAAGTCCGACAGTAACACATCTTGCCGACGATGGGTGGGTTTCTATACAATCTGTAATAACGGAAAAGCATTTCTGGGAGATTATCGGGAAACTGAAAGCGATCGGTGCGGAAGGTATTATAGTTGTTCCTATTGAAAAAATGATATTGTAAAACTAATCACCAGTAAAGTGGATATAAAAACATATAAATACCCGGATAAAAAGGAGTGGGAGGTTATACAGCAACGACCGGAGTTGGATGTGACATCGCTTTTTGATACCGTCCAAACTGTTTTGAATGATGTCAGGATAGATGGTGATGAAGCTGTTCGACGTTATGGTGAGGCCTTTGATAAAGTACGCATTACGGATTTATTGGTTTCGGAAAGTGAAATAAGTGAGGCTGAACTATTGCTTACGGATGAATTAAAGCAGGCTATATTGGTAGCGCGTCGGAATATTGAAAAATTTCATGCTTCACAACGTTTTGAGGGGCATGAGGTTGAAACAATGCCTGGTGTTACGTGTTGGCAAAAGGCTGTTGCCATTGAAAAGGTCGGCTTATATATTCCCGGAGGCACGGCGCCTTTGTTTTCTACCGTTTTGATGTTAGCAGTACCTGCACGTATAGCAGGGTGTAAGGAAATAATACTTTGTACGCCTCCTGATCGTGAAGGGATGGTTCATCCTGCCATCTTGTTTGCCGCAAAAGTATCCGGTGTAAGCAAGATTTTTAAAATTGGCGGTATTCAGGCCATTGCTGCTATGACTTATGGAACCGAAAGTGTGCCTAAGGTCTATAAAATATTCGGGCCGGGAAATCAATATGTGGTTGCTGCTAAACAGCTTGTTAGTTTAAAAGATGTAGCAATCGATATGCCGGCTGGTCCTTCGGAGGTTGAGATCATTGCGGATGATTCGGCAAATCCGTCTTATATAGCAGCGGATTTTCTTTCTCAGGCGGAACATGGGGCAGACAGTCAGTCTGTTTTGATTACTACTTCGGAAGTATTGGCCGAAGCTGTAAAAAAGGAAATAGAATGTCAGTTATTGAAATTACCCCGGCGTGATTTTACTGAAAAATCATTATCCCATAGTTGTATTGTCATCCTTAAAAGTGATGACGAAATGACCTGTTTTTCGAACCAATACGCACCGGAGCATCTTATTATCCAGACCGCAAATTATGCGGAGTTAAGCGCTAAAATTACGAATGCAGGAAGTGTGTTCCTCGGTTCTTACACTCCAGAAAGCGCAGGTGACTATGCATCAGGTACAAATCATACGTTGCCAACGAAAGGATACGCAAAAATGTATAGCGGGGTGAATCTTGACAGCTTTGTCCGGAAGATCACATTTCAGGAAATAACGGAAGACGGATTGAGGTTGCTGGGGCCGACTATAGAGGTGATGGCGGAAAACGAGCAGCTTGACGCACACAAGAATGCTGTCACAATAAGATTGAAAAAATAATAATCAGAATTTCCGTATTACGAAAAGTGATGGGTTTTTGTTAAAAAGCCCATCACTTTTTTTGTCTGTTTTTAGTCAATTAGGATATTCTGTCCTGATCAATATTTTGCTGTTATTTTTATTGAGGTAAAAAGAGTTTTATATAATATATTTGTATCTTTGGGGTTAACTTTAACTAAAAATTTAATATCATGGAAAACGTAATTTATATGGTATTGGGAGCCTCTCTGATCGCCCTGGGTTTTGCCTTTTTCTTTTTTAAGCAGATGATGCAAAAAGACGAAGGTACGGATACAATGAAAAAAATCGCACTTCATGTACGTAAAGGTGCAATGGCTTATTTGAAGCAGCAGTATCGTGTTGTGTCGATCGTTTTTCTTGTTTTGGTCGTTGTTTTTTCAGCGATGGCTTATTTTGATCTTCAGAATTCGTGGGTACCTTTTGCGTTTCTTACCGGAGGTTTTTTTTCCGGTTTGGCGGGTTTTTTTGGTATGAAGACGGCGACTTATGCTTCTGCCCGGACAGCTAATGCCGCGCGAAATTCCTTGAATGACGGCCTTCGTGTGGCATTCCGTTCAGGCGCGGTTATGGGGCTTACTGTTGTTGGCCTTGGCCTGTTTGATATATCGGTGTGGTATATCATTCTGGATCATTTTATAGCTGATGACGGAGGTCATAAGATGATGATTATAACAACAACCATGTTGACTTTCGGAATGGGTGCCTCAACGCAGGCTTTATTCGCACGTGTGGGTGGGGGTATTTATACAAAAGCCGCCGATGTTGGCGCCGACCTTGTCGGTAAAGTAGAAGCCGGTATTCCGGAGGATGACCCTCGTAATCCTGCAACCATAGCGGACAATGTGGGCGATAATGTGGGGGATGTTGCAGGGATGGGGGCTGATTTATATGAGTCATATTGCGGAGCTGTCCTTGCCACAGCGGCCTTAGGCGCTGCTGCATTTACCTTTAGCCCTGAAATGCAGTTAAAAGCTGTGTTTGCCCCGATGCTTATTGCCGCCGTCGGGGTGTTGCTTTCCATCATCGGGATCTTTCTTGTTCGTACAAAAGAGGGGGCAACCATGAAGCAGCTTCTCTCAGCTTTGGGCCGGGGTGTCAATATAAGTTCGTTTTTTATTGTGATAGCAACATTTTGTATATTTTATTTACTTGATCTGTATAACTGGATAGGGATCTCTTTTTCTGTTGTTGTGGGCCTTACTGCAGGTATAATAATCGGGCAGGCGACAGAATATTATACTTCCCACAGTTATAAGCCGACACGCAAAATTGCTGAAAGCTCTCAGACCGGGCCTGCTACTGTTATCATTTCCGGAATAGGACTTGGTTTTGTGTCAACCTCAATACCTGTTATAACTATTGGTGTTGCCATCATTTTATCATATCTGTCGGCTATTCAGTTTGATGTAGCAAATATGTTGGAGGCGCAAAATATGTGTCTTGGCCTTTACGGTATAGCCATTGCGGCTGTGGGGATGCTTTCTACATTAGGTATAACACTTGCGACGGATGCGTACGGGCCGATCGCTGATAACGCGGGTGGTAATGCCCAAATGAGCAATCTTCCGCCGGAGGTGCGTCAGCGTACGGATGCCCTCGATGCATTGGGGAATACGACAGCGGCTACGGGAAAGGGATTTGCTATCGGATCAGCTGCATTAACTGCATTAGCATTGCTAGCATCCTATATAGAAGAAATTAGAATAGCGTTGATAAGGATAGGCGAGACCGTTCTGGAAATGCCTAATGGCGAGGTGATCCAGGTTGCCAACGCATCATTTCAGGACTTTATGAATTATTATAATGTATCTTTGATGAACCCTATTGTTTTAGTGGGTGTTTTTATCGGATCCATGATGGCATTTTTATTTTGCGGGTTAACGATGAATGCAGTGGGTCGTGCAGCACAGAATATGGTAGAAGAGGTACGTTGCCAGTTCCGTACCATTACAGGAATAATGGAAGGAACAGCAGAACCTGATTATGCGCGATGTGTGGAGATATCAACAAAGGGAGCGCAACGTGAGATGTTACTCCCATCGTTGCTAGCGATTATAGTTCCGGTTCTTGTTGGATTGCTTTTCGGTGTATCAGGTGTATTGGGATTGCTTGTCGGCGGATTGGGTGCGGGATTTGTTCTTGCTGTGTTTATGGCAAATGCCGGTGGAGCATGGGATAATGCTAAGAAATATATTGAAGAGGGTAATATGGGCGGAAAAGGTTCGGATAATCATAAGGCTACGGTGGTTGGGGATACGGTAGGCGATCCATTTAAAGATACTTCCGGCCCGTCTCTGAATATCCTTATTAAATTGATGAGTATGGTTTCCATTGTAATGGCTGGCCTGACAGCAGCGTATAGCTTGCTTGGATAAGCTGGTAAATATTCATAGAAGATATAGTCCGTGCAGGGTTTTTATGTATTAGCATAAAAGCCCTGCATTCTTTTAAATTTTTTGAACTTGACTTTTTAACAAGGTAATTAACTTTTACATTTTAATGGTTCTGTGTAAAAATTCAGATTTATCATGTACATTTGTAGAGCCTATATCAAAAAACCATGTCACAGATCGAAAAATTTAATGATATCTATGTAAGGCATTATGGGAAAACATGCCGCTTTGCCCGGTTATATGTTCGCGATGATCAGGCAGCGGAGGATATAGCTACGGAATCTCTGATCAAGTTATGGGAAACGATGAAGAAGGAAACGGTGGAGAATCCTCTGGCCTTATTGTTGACAATACTTAAGCATAAATCGCTGGACTATCTGAAAAAACAAATCAGCATAGAGAAAGCGTTAGAAGCAATGGCAGAGTGGCAAGAGCGGGAATTGTCTATTCGTATTTCAACGCTTGAGGCATGTAATCCGGAAAATATTTTCTCCGAAGAGATTCAGAGTATTCTTACCAAAACTTTGGAAGAATTGCCTCTCCAAACCCGGAGGGTTTTCATGATGAGTCGTTTTGAGCAGAAATCAGGTAAGGAAATTGCCGAAGAGTTGGGCATTACAGTAAAAGGTGTTGATTATCATATAGCAAAAGCATTGAAAGCTTTGCGTATTTCTTTAAAAGATTACTTGCCTCTGGCTTATTTTTTATTTATCCAATAAAAAAATACTTTTTTTACTAGTGAACTTTTCTCAGCTATCGTCTTATATATGTAAAGCAGCAAAAATATGGACGATAAACTATTACAATTATATTTTGAAGGTCGTACAACCAAGGAGCAGTCACGTCTGATTACAGAGTGGTTGGATGCTGCTGATGTGAATATGAAGCATTATCAGCAGTTGTGTCGTTTGTATGAAATAGGCTTCTGGCATGAAAAACCGGAACCGGTTGTTACATCGCTAAGCAAAAAGCTCAAATGGCGGAGTATTGTGCCGGAAGCGATGAAAATAGCAGCTATTTTTATTCTGGGATTTGCTCTGAATTATTGGTTAAACCCGGGAATGGAAGAGGATATCGTTATGCAAACCGTGCATGTTCCTGCCGGACAAAATGCACAACTTACCTTAGCTGACGGATCTAAAGTCTGGCTAAATGCCGGTAGTACGCTGAATTTTCCGACCCGTTTTGTAGAAGGTAAACGACAGGTTAGTCTTGATGGGGAAGGTTTTTTCGAAGTAAAAGCAAATAAAGAAAAACCGTTTATTGTCTCTACATCGAATTATGATATAAAGGCGTTAGGTACTTCTTTCAATGTAAAAGCTTATAAACAATCGGCGGAATTTGAAACCGCTTTATTAACAGGAAAAGTTGAAATATCAGATCATAAAATAGCTCATATTCTTTCTCTTGTTCCTGATTATCAGGCTATACTTGTAAATAATAAGCTATCGGTTGTTCCTATACAGAATGCAGATTATTTTCTCTGGCGCGAAGGTATCCTTTATTTTGACGAGCC
>JAVBNB010000012.1:0-12476 GCA_031551825.1 Tannerella sp.
ATGGCCGGATTTTGATATTTGAATGCCAGATCAAATCCCAATGATACAAAATCCGCCATTTCCTGTACAGAGGAAGGGGCTAATGTTATAAGCCTGTAATCGCCGTGGCCACCACCTTTGACTGCCTGAAAATAATCCGCCTGGCTTGGTTGTATGGTTCCTAATCCGGGACCTCCGCGCATTACGTTTATGATGAGGCAGGGAAGATCGGCTCCGGCAATGTACGAGATACCTTCTAATTTGAGGCTTATTCCGGGGCTTGATGACGAGGTCATCACACGTTTACCAGTGCCCGCGCCTCCGTAAACCATGTTTATTGCTGCAATCTCACTTTCAGCCTGAAGTACCACCATTCCGGTTGTTTCCCAGGGCTTTTCAGCTTCTAATGTTTCCAATATTTCCGATTGAGGTGTAATCGGATAACCAAAATATCCATCTGTCCCATAACGAATAGCCGCATGAGCGATCGCTTCGTTGCCTTTCATTAATCTTACTTCTTCCATCTTAAACCTCCATTTTCTTTTTATAAATAGTAAGGCAGCCATCAGGACAAACCCAGCCACAACTTGCACATCCGATGCATGCGTCCGGGTTTTTCATATATACATAATGATATCCTTTGTCGTTTACTTCTCTCGGATGTAATTCGAGTACATCTGTAGGACAGGCTACTACACATAAATTACAACCTTTACAGCGTTCCGTATTAACGACGACCGTTCCTTTTATTTTTGCCATAATCTCTAATTTTCTGTAGTTTATTATTACAAGGGCACAAAAGTACAAAATTTCCACCTTATACTCTCTGTTTTTATAAATATAAAACGTTTAGATTTTTAATTTAACTAACGGTTTTGATTGATAATGGCCGGCTTTAGAATATATATCCGAAACCAAGCCCGATTACTTCCTTAAATTGGAGGCGGGGACCTTTTTTGTTTCCGTCTTTATCGATGTATTTTATATCATCATCATATAATAAGTATGTATTAGCTTTGAATGTGAAATATTTATTCAGCTTCCAATCTAATGACATAGTCCAGTCTACGTCAATATTTCCGAAAGTTTCATAAGCTGTGGTCAGCGACAGAACAGTTCCGAACAATATATTTTCGTTGAATTTCTTGGAATAAGTTCCTTTGGCCAGCACTCCGAATTCAGCGAACAGTTTTTCACCCGGTTTTACCCCATAGTCACCATTATCAGATAATTTTTTATCGGTAACAAATGTCATTTTTTCAGAAATCGGAGATAGTAATATTTTTAGATCTTCTTTGGGATGCGCATAACTCATACCGATTGACCCGATCAGATATCCGGGAGCCATAAAACGTGAAATGTAATTATCTTTATCAGCATCTTCAACCGGATAGGAGCTATATCCTTTATCGAATTGTGACTTAAAACTTAATTCAGCAGCATAATACCATAGCTTAGTAGCCTGATACCCAAAGTTGGTAGCTAAATTGATATGGTCATCGTTTTTGATCTGATCGCTTCCTTGGTAGCTTAATCCGTAACCTAAATCAATGCTGTTATTCCATGCAATTTTGTTCTTTTTATATTCAGCCTTATATGCAAAAGCTGCTAAGGCCGATACCGAGTTTTCTCCACCGGCGGACCAGTTGGTAAATGATGTTTGCCCGAATGTCAATGACGTTGAGCCTTGTTTTTTCCAGTAAGTAGTGTCTTTTTTTTCTTCCTGGGCTGATAAATTCAGGTATAATGCAAGACCTGAAACAATAATAATAATTTTTTTCATCATGAGATACACAAATTTATATTTAACACAATCTTAATATCCTTTATTTTTGAAGAATATGCATAATGGGGAAATTAGCTGACATTTTTCCTTTTGGATAATTTGTCAATAAAATAAACGATGGCGAATCCCGCTATGGCTAATCCTATTGCTTGCCACAGAAGTTGATCCGGAAGAATGTTTGCTTCGATGAGAGGCTTGATATTGCCGTGACTGTCCGTATAGGTTTCCACCACACTTTTCCATGGCCATACTTTGTTAAGGGAGCCAAGCATGAATCCGGATAGTACAGCTATAGTGATATCGTGGAAACGATGCAACGCATAAGATAGTATGTGTGAAAATGATGTTATGCCAATGATTATGCCACAGATAAAAACTAAAAGAATTGGTATATTAAACGATTTCACCGCTTCCATAATGAAAAAGTATTTGCCGAGGAGTACCAGTATAAAACTTCCGGATATGCCGGGAAGTATCATTGCGCAAATAGCTACTGCGCCGCAAATAAATATAAACCAGTAGCCATCCGGTGTTTTCGCCGGAGTGGCCATTGTTATATAAAAAGCTAATACAGTCCCTGCGATAAAGCTAAGAATGGTTTTCCAATTCCACTGTTTCACATCCTGAACAACAATCCATGTTGACGCGAGTACCAATCCGAAGAAAAAAGCCCATACGAGAATGGGGTATTCAAGCAGAAGGTGTGTGATCAGTTTGGCAAGTGAAAAAACGCTTATACATATTCCCAGAACAAGAGATAAAAGAAAATTGCCGTTTACGGCTTTCCAGAAATCTTTCCATCTGAATGAAAAAAACAATTTCAAAGATGACAAGTTGATACTTTTTATGGAGTCTATCAATTCTTCATATATACCGACGATGAAGGCGATGGTTCCGCCGGAAACACCCGGAACAACATCGGCTGCTCCCATTCCCATCCCTTTAATTGCAATTAATGCGTAATCTTTAAATGTTCTGTTCATGTTAATTATTATGTATATTGCTGCTCAAATATTTTCTTGCTAATTCACTTGGATAAATAATACTTTCTTTTCCGGTATATTGATCCGGCTCCTGATTTTTTATGATATTTAATGTGGAAATATATTCAAGTATGCTGTGCGGAAAGCGCTTTAAAGCATCTCCTAATACTTCTATCGCCTCTTTTCTTCGTTCTGTTTCTATGCAGCAATAGATGAAATTGCCGTAAACGGAAACTTCGTCATGAACTCCTTTGTGTCCGATTGCACGCTTCAGGATATGATACGCTTTTTCGTATTCATCTATATTCATGTAACATTCGGCCAAAAATAAATCTACCTGTGAGTGTACAAATTCATCGTATGACATTAGTTCGTTGTAACAATGGATAGCTTCATCATAACTTTCATTTTTATATAAACAGAAAGCTTTCATGAGTTTTATTTCATATTCTAATTCCTGGTTGTCATCTACGCAGGTTATTGCGAAATTAAGCGAATCCACGGCTTTTTCGAAATCCGCGCATATTGAATACAATCTGCCTTGCATATACCATATCTCGGCTGAATAAGGGTCATCACTGATTAGTTCTCGGCAAAGCTCCATCGCCTCTTTCGTGTGTCCGCGCAGTTCGAGATTAAAGCATAATTCCGATTTCAGTATGAAATCATTAGGAAACATTGTTAATGCATGTTGAATAAAGCGATATGCGTTTTCCTGATACTTGTCAATATCATTGAGCACGCATGCCATGTGAGTAACAGCGTCTTCAAGATAAGGGCTGCTTTTTACCGTTAAATCATCTATAAGCCTGACAGCTTCGTCATATTTGTCAAGTTCACAATAGCACTCAAGACGAATAAGATCAAGATCTTTATTTCCATTTATATTAATCTCATCGATTAGTTTTATCGCAGAATTAAAATCTTCCATTGAAGCTAAGGTTTTGCACAAAGCGATTTTAAAGCCGATATCATCGGGGTGTAGTTCATATCCTAACTCGATGACGGTTTTCAAATTGAGCACGTCATCTTTTTCTAAAAAATGGTTAATAAGAGACACAATTTCATCTACATCAAAATATGAAATTAAACCGTTTTTTTGTGTTGACAAGAATCGTTCCAACAAAGATGAAATATCGTCCATTATCTATCGCAAATTATTAATTGTGCCTCTTCGCTTTTAGTTTGAAACTATTTACAATGCTTTAAATACATTGTTTTGGTGTATGTTTTTGTTTATTTAAAAAACTTTATGCCTATTTGCTTTCAATTTTTTTTGCAAATTATTTACTTTTAATTTTACCCCATGTATCTTTCAGAGACACTGTGCGGTTGAAAATTAACTTTCCGTTTTTACTATCCGGGTCTACATTAAAGTATCCGATACGCTGGAACTGAAAGTGATCGTAAGGTTTCGCTTCTTTCAATTCCTCTTCTACGTAGCAATTTGTAAGAATTTTCAATGAATCGGGGTTTAATAATTCGCGTAGATCCTTCTCTTTTTCCTCTGAAGGATTCTCGACCATGAATAACCTGTCATACAAGCGTACTTCGGCAGGAACGGCATGTTGTACTGAAACCCAGTGTATCGTGCCTTTTACTTTTCGACTGCTTCCGGGCATTCCGCTTTTTGTCTCAGGGTCGTATTCGGCATAGACTTCAATCACTTCGCCGGCATCGTTTTTCTTACATCCCGTACATTTTATAATATAAGAGCAGCGTAATCTTACCTCCTGTCCTGCAGTAAGGCGGAAATAGTTTTTTGGGGCATCTTCCATAAAATCATCCGCTTCGATATATAATTCATGCGAAAAGGCTATTTTGTGTGTACCGGCCGAAGGATTTTCCGGGTTATTTACGGATTCAAACATTTCTACCTGACCCTCCGGATAGTTTGTAATGACCAATTTAACCGGATTTATGACAGCGGCTACACGTTTTGATGTGGCATTCAGGTCTTCTCTTACCGCATATTCCAACTGTGCCATATCAACTGTGCCGTCATATTTGGTGTATCCTATCATATTAATGAAATTCCGGATGGAAGCCGGGGTGAATCCTCGCCTGCGGAATCCGCAAATCGTCGGCATACGCGGGTCATCCCATCCGTTTACAAGATTTTCTTTTACAAGCTGGAGTAATTTACGTTTACTCATCATTGTATATGTCAGGTTCAACCGGTTGAATTCCGTTTGACATGGACGGTAATTATCGTAAATTTTACATTTATCAAATCCGTCATCATAATTCTTGTTTGTCTCTTCAATCAATAAGTCTATGAAATGATCATAAAGGGGACGGTGCACTTCAAATTCAAGCGTGCATAGGGAATGTGTAACACCTTCGAAAAAATCGCTTTGTCCGTGCGCGAAGTCATACATTGGGTAAACATTCCATTTTGTTCCCGTACGGTGATGCGGAGTTTTAATGATACGGTAGATAATCGGGTCGCGGAAGTGCATGTTCGGAGAAGCCATGTCTATTTTTGCACGGAGTGTCATGGCGCCTTCTTCGAACTCTCCCTCGCTCATTCTTTTGAAAAGATCCAAGTTTTCTTCAAGAGGCCTGTTCCTGAAAGGGCTATCGACTCCCGGTTGTGTAGGCGTACCTTTTTGTTTCGCTATCTGTTCGGCTGTTTGTTCATCAATATACGCGTTTCCGCTTTTTATAAGGCGTACGGCAAAATCGAACAATTGTTGAAAATAATCGGACGCATAATATATGCCGGCCCACTGAAAACCGAGCCATTTAATATCTTCTTGTATGGAGTCTACATATTCAACCTCTTCTTTTGTCGGATTGGTATCGTCGAAACGCAGGTTGCAAATACCACCGTAACGTTGGGCTATACCGAAATCTAAACAGATGGCTTTCGCATGTCCGATATGAAGATAACCATTTGGTTCCGGCGGAAAACGAGTTTGAATACGTCCGTTGTTCAGACCTTCGGCCAAATTTTTTTCTACTATTTGTTCAATGAAATTCAAACTCTTTTTATTTTCTTCCTGAATTGTATTTTCTGCCATAATGATAAGTTGTTTTGAGTGGCAAAGATAATAAACAATTGACAATTGACAATTGACGGTTAACAATTTGTTCGATGTAATTTTTTATCTTTGTTGCTTGTCCGAAATAAAAAATAATCACATGCAGCGTTTTTGATAAGAAATGCATCTGTATAAAGGAACGTACGTGACGACAATGAATGAAAAACAACTGATAGAAGGTTGTATTAATGGTGACAGAAAGGCTCAAAAGGCTCTGTATGACAAGTATTCTCATCGAATGATGGCTGTGTGTCTCCGCTATATGAAAGATATGGAAGACGCTCGTGATCTGATGCAGGAAGGCTTTGTTAAACTGTACACCAATATTCATAAATATATGGGCGAAGGCTCATTTGATGGTTGGGTGCGGAAAATTTTTGTGAATTGTGCATTGGAGCGTTTGCGCCAAAATGATGTGCTGAGAAATGCAGATGATATAAATGGTCTTGATTATGCAGAGATACCGGACGAATCTGCGACAACAGAAATGTCCTCAGAGGAAATCATGATGTATGTGAGATCGCTGCCGGATGGCTTCCGAACGGTATTTAATCTGTTTGCTATTGAAGGGTATTCTCATAAGGAGATTGGCTATAAGTTGAATATATCGGAGAGTACATCGCGTTCGCAATATATGCGCGCACGCAAAATGCTCCAGAAAATGATTCTAAAAAAATGAGTTGTATCAGATGAAAGAAGAAAGAGGAAAGTGGGAAGATATAATCCGTTCAAAAGTATATGACTTTGAGTCGGATACAAGTCCGGATGATTGGGAGATCATATCTGCTAAAATATCCGGAAGAAAGGTCGTTCGGCTCAGTCCTTATCGCAAATATGGATCTATTGCCGCCGCGGCTGTAGCTGTATTGTTGATTGTTGGGGGGATCTATTTTTATTCGGATAGTGATAAACTTTCAGATCAAATAGCTATTGTTGAAGAGCCTGCTCAATTTGCTGCCGAGGGTGGTGAAATTCTTGTTGAAAAAGCCGCAGATCCGGTTGATAAGTCTGAAGAATATGTTGAAAAAACCGTTGATAACCATGCTGAATCAGTAACAGGTCATTCGCTAAAATCTTCTGTTAAAAAGAGAAGAGAGGTTCGTGAAGTTCAAGCCGGATTGGTTGAAGAGCCTATAGTGCAACTGAGGCCGCTAGTTGTTGATGATAGCAATCCGGGCATCAAAAAAATATCGGATCCGTATCCGGACATTGAAACAATAGAGGAGGAAATGTTATCCGGATTTCAGAAAATAAAATCAGAGGAAGTGGCGTCAGAAGAACTTTTTTTAGCTGAAGCTTCTCCGAAAACGGAAACAAAACATCGCCGCTGGGGCTTTGGTATGGGAGGAGGAGGTTATGCCGCAAATTCAGCCTCTGGAGGCTTAGGGGTGGAACCTTATTCCGGACTGTTTAGTAATAGTAGTAATGAGTATATATTTGGCGGTGACGTTATTGAATTGAGAAATTCTGCTCAAGGGTCTGATAAAAAAACTACCAATGTGGTAAATGCCCGTTCCTATAATTATTATACAGGAAAGATTAAATATAAAACACCAATATCCGTAGGCGCAGGTGTCAGTTATTTTCTTTCTGACCGCTGGGCTTTACAAAGCGGAGTTGTATATACTTTGCTCAGGTCGGAAGGGGATTATTATAATAATACAGGTAATGTTGCGGACTGGAAGCAAAACCTTCATTACATAGGGATACCTTTGTCTATTTCTTATAAGATCGCGGAGTGGAACCGCTTTCAGTTTTATGCGTCAGCAGGAGGAATGTGCGAATTTAACATAGCGGGCAAGTTTAAGAAAACCGTAACTTTTGAAAACCTGAATGTTAAAGAGATGGAGAATATACGTATGAAGGCGCCATACAGGTCTGTAAATACGCGTGCCGGAGTGGTTTATCCGGTATGGAAATTCATTAATGTTTATGCCGAGGCCGGAGCTTCTTACTATTTCGATAATGGTAGTGACATTGAAACAATTAGGTCGGATAAACCTTTTAATGTATCTTTGCAGGCGGGAATACGTTTGGGATTTTGAATGTTTAACTTTAAAAATAGAGAAAAAAGAGATGAAAAAAATTAGTAAGTATTTTGTTGTAATATTGATGAGTGCGATAGGCCTTACTTCTTGTTTGGAGGGGAATAATGTGTCTGAGGGGTATGCATTTGGAGTATTAGGTTATAGTAATTCTAATCTTATACTAAAAAGTACGGTTGGAAACGTTTATTCGCCGAGTGTGAATACGATGGACTTAGGCGAGTGTTATTATTTTCAGTATAGTTATGACGCGGATCTGCCGGAAAATGCTTCCAGTGTAGTAGAAGCAAGAGGTTATTCAACAATTTCTATTCTGGCTCAGAAAATAATACCGTCATATTATTTAAGTACATCCCTTACGGATACATCTGAAGTCATGTCCGGCGAATTGGTCATATCAAAAGTTTATGATGGAAGTAGTTATATTGAAGGGCGTTTTGTTATATCGCAATATGCTAAGCATGCTTCGGATTTAGAATATTCGGATGTGCATTGGGATTTGTCTTATGATTATTCCACCATGATGCCGACAGAAGGTAGTGACGGTAAGCGTTATTACGACCTGTTCTGCCGTGCGAATGCAATTAAAAGTTCGACTAAAACAAAGGTGGATGTGCAGCATATTAACGCATACAGGGTCAATAATTATTTGAGCAATGCGGCAGTTAAGGAAAAAGCGGCATTAGGGGGTAGTTATAGTGCATCGTCGTCAACATTTACATTGCGTTTCAATTATATATCTAATATAGATGAAAATAATAATAAGACCTGGAGTACTACTACTACAGATATTTTAATAGCGAACTTTCTGCCGACGTCCGAATGATCTATAGCTGTTGAATATAATAAAAGAGGCGGCATTCTTTGTGAAATGCCGCCTCTTTTGTGTTTGTTCCGGTGGTTACAGTTTGTCTGCATTTGCGAGCAGGTACTCTTCGGCATCAACACTCCATAGCCCGTTATTCGCATCGCAGAGTTTATGAAGTTCCGCGTATACGGGGTTGTTTTTACCTTTTTCTTCAAAGTCGCTTATAGCAGTTAGCGGCATGTCTATATGTGTGTAAATGAGCTTTTTTCCGCCCGGTATCTGAGGGAGATTCATTGTTGTATCAATTACAGCATTTATTCCTCCGATATGTGTTACTAATCCTGCCGGATCAAGTCCTTTGCTCATCATATCAAGCGCTTCTACCATATCATCATTGTTACCGCCACTTGTTCCTACAATATGAGTTCTTGCATAATGAACGTTATAGAAATTAAATGGGGCTTTAAAGTCTGTTTTAGCCGGGCCGGCGAAGAAGTTCAGGCATCCGTCGACGGAAAGGAGTTCATCTGCCTGTTCAATAATCGGAGCTACGGGCGCGAAGACAAATACGTCATCATATCCGTATCCCTTGGTAAGTTTTTTTAGTTCCTCGACGGGATTTTCCATTTTTCCTGTATTAATATAGTTGAGTTCTATGCCGTTTTTTGCCGCTTCTTCGGGACTGTATAAGAGTGCCGCGCGATCTAATCTGGTCTGGTCTATGTCAGTTACAATAAGGAATTTAGGCTTCCTGTCGGTACGATGGATGACATAGTTTGTCGCTGCGAGTCCCATAGGCCCTACGCCTGCAAGAATTGCCATATTTCCACCCTCCTTTATTTCCATGTGATGTATGTATGAGCCTTGTTCGGTATGGTAATTCGCATGCATAGCTCCGATGACACAGGATAACGGTTCGGATAATGAGGCGGGATAAAAGCCTTTGCCTGCATAATGTAGAAGGCAATCGTTTTCCATCACTTCATTGGGTATAATAACGTAAGTCGCATCACCTCCGATATGTTGATACGAGTACCCGGGTGCGCTTAACATGCCTACAGGGCCGTCTTTATAATTGAGTGCAGGTTGTATTGAAAACTTATCGCCGGGTTTGAACTGGCTTTTCCATTTGTTACCTACTTCAACGATTTCGCCGGCAAATTCGTGACCGATTATGACCGGATTCTGAGCCACATCATTGGGTACACGTTTATGTATGTCGGCTTCATGAGTGGCTTTGTAGGACGACATACAAATGCTGTCGCAGATCACTTTTGCCAGAATTTCATTGTCTTTGATAGCCGGCAATTCGAATTCCTCCAGACGAAGATCGTTTTTTCCGTATAAACGGACTGCTTTTGTTTTCATATATTGCTACTTATTTATTATTAACTTAACATCACTTGTCCTCCGGTTACCGGAATCGCTTGTCCTGTTTCGCAAGTCTGGTCGATCAGGTAGAGCGCCGCTTTTGTCACATCTTCAGGGCCTGTGCCTTTACGCATGGGAACCTGGTCCATATAGAATTTCCGGACGTCTTCGATTGTTTTCGCTCCGGGGACTTTGCCCGCGTGCAGGTATTGTTTGAATAATCCGTTTTCCGGGTTGGACCAAAGCGGTCCTTCATAGAAATTGCCGGGACAAATAGAGTTTACTTTGATACGAAAGGGCGCCAGTTCGAGTGCAAACGATTGTGTTAGCCCGATGCCTCCAAATTTACCTCCCGCATAGGCAAAGTTGGCTTTAGAGCCGCGCAATCCTGATTTGGAATTTATCTGAATGATGTCGCAATAGGCTTCCGGAGCGTATTTGTTCTGAAGTTTCATTACGCGTGACGCTGCCTGGGTACAGTAGAAATACGCATTGTAATTTATTTTTGTCACAAACTCGAAGTCTTCCGGGGTCATCTCTTCAAGTCCCCCTGCGCGGAGTACGCCTGCATTGCTGATAAAGACATCCAATCCTCCGAAATTACAGATTGTTTCATGAATCAGGTTACGCAGGCTTACCGTATCGGAAACATTCGTTTTGACAAATATGGCCCGGTTTGATTTACATAAGCCGAGAAATCTTTCTGCTGTGGCCATACCGACGGCTTCATTCAGGTCGGCTACTACGATGTTCGCGCCTTCCTTCAACAGGCATTCCGCAATACCTTCTCCAAAACCTTGTGCGGCGCCTGTCACAATGATTGTTTTGTTTTCCACTCGTCCGGAGGCGCTTCCGGCGCTTACTTTCCGGCGGTAGTTTTCAACTTCCCAATTGTCGATAAAATCGATTTGTTTTTGTGTCATCGGATGTTCTCCTCCAAATGATTGCGCGATTTCCGCTATTTTCATCAAATCTTCATAGACATCGAGAATGATATCACATCCGGCGGCATTATCGCCAACCGCTACAAGGCCTATTCCTTCGATAACCAGCACTTTCGGCGTATATCCGTTTTTCTTCGAATAGGAGTCGATTTCTTTCTGTGCCTTTTTCAGAAGATCTTCGTTGTCTTTTGCCGACAGATAAACATATTTTGATTTGCAGTACACAATCACATCGGGTGTGAAAGGCGCTGCGATTTTATCAAACTCTTTTTGGGATGAAGCAAACTTGTTGATCCGGCTGTTATTCCGTATTTTTAATGTCTTCAGCCCGCCTTGCCGGCTAAGCATCATACGAATGGCGGGTATCAGCTCCTGCACACAATCGCAAGTCTTTTCATTTCCGGTATTCTGTTTTACAGCTGCTTTTTTCTCAATTTTGCTAATTACATTCTTGTATATCGTATCGATTTCCTTTGTCGTATCGGCGCCTACAAATATACCATGATTTTGTAGCAATACAATAGACGGATGTTTGCCCTTTTTCTTTTTATAATCGTTGATACGAGTTTCCACTTCTTTAAAAAGCACGTATCCCGGATCTGTGTAAGGAATATATACAGCTTCGTCTCCGAACAGTTTCTTCGTTTCGGCTTCGGCGTTTTTACTGCACATGAGTCCATTTACAACGGTTGGATGAAGATGTACGATGAACGCGTAATCTATCGCGTTGTGCATGGATGTTTCAACTGACGGACGACGGTCTTTCGTAATACATGCCACAGCCAGGTCTTCCTTCACTTCTTCTTCACGTTTGGCGATATTCGCGCTATATTTTTTTTTAGATATAGCATTTAACTTTTGACGGTCAAGTACGGCAAATCCATCTTCGGTAATGGTTGCTAATGCATGTCCGCTTGCTTTGACCCATATTTTTTTATCATCTTTGTAAGATGTATTACCGCCACCGGCAATTACATAGCGACTATCGCTTCCGTATTTGCGGGATATTTCGATTAATTGTTTTATTTCCTTCATATTACCCCTGAATTACATTTTGTATCAGCTTATCTCCTTCTTTAATGAATCGGTCACGATTTTCGATGTCTGCGAAACCATTCGCATCAACGTATCCCGGTTTTCCGTTACGGATCCTTTCCTGGTGGGCAGCAATAACACAAGTGCCGTCATAATTGATTTGTCTCAGTCGTTCGGTCAGCGGGGTATTTCCCCGTGCGGATAGTTTAATCGGCTCCATAGCCGGTGTATTATGCTCTGTTCCGAATGTTATGACAAATCCATTGTCATGAAGGTATCCGGCATATTTTTCAAGTGCTTCGATACTGTTCCGGGTCGTAACAAATTCAGCAGAAAAAATACCGCGTTTTTTAAGCGTTTCCGCCGCTTTTTCGATGTCGTTTTCGAAATCGGTAAAACCTCCGTTTGCATCATCGCCAAGAAACGGATAGGTTGGTATACCGCCTGCCGCAAGGATAATCTTGCGGACATCGTCTAA
>JAVBNB010000086.1:0-78045 GCA_031551825.1 Tannerella sp.
CACAAAGTCATCCTTATGAAGATATCCGAACATACAATCACTACCGCTTCCGGGAGTCGCAGCAATAGACGCACATTCAAGTATCTTACCTAAATGTATGGCTAAGCCTTTTTCAAAACCCTCTTTAATAGCAAATGCGGCAAAGACGGAAGGATCATAAGAGCGTCCGGCTAAAATAACATTGGCCCCTTCGTTAAGCGCGTTAATAAAAGGTTCTTCTCCCATCTGGGCGACAATACGCACACAATCATCAACATCTTCCGCTGTGATTTGTTTCGCAGGAAAAAGAGGAGTGACATCACCACCCGCAAGCTTTTGTTTAATCAGTTCTTTGTCTAATTCAGACTGAATGACAGCGAGTTTGAATGTAAGTTTTTTTTCTTCTGCGATCTGTTTGATGATCTCAAGATTAAAGGCAACGTGAGGCCTTCCGCCGCAACCTCCTCCCGTACCGATAATAACAGGTATACCGGCTTCGATAGCGGCAGGAATCATTATTTCCAAATCTCTTTTTACCGAATTAAAATCAGTGAATGATTTTCCGGCTCCTAAATAGTAAGGCCCGGGATCGGTTGAACCTGCGTCGACAGCAATCACATGTGGTTTACGCTTCATTCCTTCAACGAAAGAATCCATCGGAAATCCATAACCGAGTATGGCTGTCGGGGAAAGTATTCTTATTTCTTCCATCTTATGTACGGATTATATTTATAAAACATTTTTCAAAGCAAGAATACGTTGCATCTCATTGAAAATAATCATATAGCCTTCGTCTACTCCCATACCGGGTTTAGCCAAATACTGAACCGGAGAAGTGGCCATTGCTACATGGGCGCAGACTTCAGCGGAACGGTTGGTTTCGTTGCAAGTCCCCCCCAGATAGGCGCCGATCTTATTCTTCTTACAGAAAATAACCGCTTCAATCGAATTATTGATTCCGCCGAGATCCGGTGTTTTGATCTGGATCATGTGTCCTGCCTTACGCATTGTAAAATCCTGTATATCTTCAAGTGTGTTACACCATTCATCCGCTACGATTTCTGCTTTGGAACCTTTCTTTTCAAGAAGTTCACGAATCACACGCAAACCTTCTATCTGAGCTTCTTTTTCTCCCATATCCACAGGCCCTTCCACGCGAAGGCTAAAAGGAGCGGCAATCTTCTCTAATCCGGCAATATAATCTGCGATTTTCTCAAAATCATTATTAAAAACAGGGCCTAATGTTCCATATACATCAATGTGAATGACCGGCTGATAGCTTTCATACGGTTTAAACTTGATAATACGATTACGCAGCCATTCTATATACGCTTCTATTTTTTCTCCCTTCAGGCCGGTCTTTTCTTCCACATGATTAAACAAAGCATGCGGAAGTACCTGAGCGCCCTTCATTATCATCTTATCAGCATTCAAATAACGATCATCACCCGATTGCGTAAAGATCGGAATCATACTGTCGGAGACATCTGTTCCGTACTCTTCCGCTACGACCTGCGCCATCAATTTAGATTTACTTTTGGCAACAGCATCAAGGCAGGCCTGTGTCACCCCATAACGGATAGCCGTATGATATATTTTTCCCGTAGACGGGCTTTTGGCCGTATCGACTAATGCAGCAAGTTCTTTGAAATTAGTTATTTCCCGGCCTATGTACATAGGCGCTATTTCTTTTTCGATCAGAGGAATAAAGTCCTTGGCAAGAAACAGCGGATCGCGCCCTCCCGCACCGGAATATTGAACGGCGGCACAATCGCCATGGGCTACAGTTCCGTTTTCCAATACAAAAAGTACGGAAATAGATTCTCCTGCCTGACGTATGGCGGTAAAACCCTCCGTCATTGATTTACCGATATAAAAAGCGCCATCATGTCCGGCCCCAGCCTTAATCGCTTTCTGGTCGTCAAAGAAGAAACCGGTTTTCCCCTGAGCGCATACTACATTAACAATTTTCATATTTACAAAATTTAATTTTTAACACTAAAGTAATATACATTTAAGTTCAAGGTTTAAAGTTCAAAGTTCAAAGTTCAAAGTTGACATTGAACGTTGAACGTTGAACCTGGAACTTTGAACCTTTTATATCCCATGCGGCCTTCCTACCAGGAAACCTTTACCGATCGCGTAAACATCATCCACGACCATCTGGAAACTCACGGGACGCTTTTCAAATGCGGCCCGCTCTTCTAACTTGGAGCGATGGAATGTTTTCAATTCGGGAGTGAGCGGAATATTGCCCGCGTCAAGCAAACGTACAGCTCCGCTGTTATCACGTGCAGGCATCAGTTTTCCCGCATTATACTTACTGGGAGCAAAAGGAATATCAAGAACCCCGGCTTCGAAAGCCGCAATAGCGCCTTGCACATAATCTCCTTTACCCAATTCCTCAACCTTACTAAGAATGCATTCTACTTCTTCTTTGATAATTCCGCTTTCGGCTACTACGGCGGGAATCTCAACAAAAGATTGGTCTTTAAGCATAGAAGTGAGCTGTTTGGTAGCTTTCAGCCCTGCGGCATTTGCTTCTTTGGTCGGAACACCCATCGCTTCATGCGGCGTTTTCACGATCACTTTTGTAGCTTTAGCAAGTACTGCCGCGGCCGCGCCCCATGAGATTACGGCAAAAGATTTCGCTTCATCCTGTGGGAATCCCCCCATCCATTGGTGAAATACGGTGGTCACCCGTACATCTTCGAAACCAAATTTATCTAAATATTTTCTCGTCAGATGGTTCAACGCGCGTATAGCTGCTACATCCTGAATGAGGTTTCCACATTGTCCGTAGCCCACCGTAATATCTTTCACTCCCTGCGTAGCTGCCAATAAAGCTTCTATAATAGCTACGGCATTTGAGATACAAGGCGGAACAAGCGTACCCGTAAGCGGCCCAAACGGTTCCCGGTTGATGGAAACGCCGGCTTCCTCATACAGTCCGACAAGGCGGTCGGCATACTGCCAATGAGCAATGGTACTTTCCAACGAATGATTTTTGGAATAAGGAATATTGTAAGAGATCCCCCCTCCTTCATAAGAGGTAAATCCGCCCGCAATTGTTATTTCAGTCAGTAACCGCGCGTCAGGAGTTCCGTGGCGCACCTGTACGGGAGTTTGCAGTGCAGATGTTACGGCACGGCAAATATCAACCCCATAATTCACCGCCGGAAAACCATTCAGCATGGATCGACCGCTCTCTTTACTCTTTTCAATTCCTATTTCGGCTTCCTTATATCTGTTTAAACGAGTATAACTGTCAATCGTGCTTGGCAACAAGTCAGCTTCACCTTCCGTTTCCAAATACTGCAAAAGCTTGATATGCTCCGTATAAAGAGCAACGCCGGCACGAGGTTGTATAAGGGTAATTCCTTCGGCTTTAGCTTTCGCTAATTTTTCACCGAAGCGCTTGGAAGCAACAATACCTTGCTGATACTTCACAGCTTTTTCAAAGTCAACAGCCTTACCTGTAGGCCATTGCTGGAGAACCAATTCACGCTCCTTAAAGAATTCGTCCCGGGTTAGTTTTCTATTTCTAAGTTCCATATTTTTTCTATTTTCAATTATTTGCTGTTAAGGTGTTAATTGCACCTTAATTTCACATGATACAATTTCTCTTTTCATGAAATACAACGCGAGTTCAGGATCGATATTGCTGAGCAATCCCATTGAAGCAAAGATATATTTCCTATCGAGTAAAAATTCCGGCCGTTTCGGCTTCAGAAGATAGGGCTTCTGCGGATTGTAGATAGCTCCTTCCATAACATTGGGTGGGTGATAACAGTTAATAATGGCTCCTCCTACACCTATTATATAGTTCACGTCGGAAAGATCTTTACCTGTCAGTGTAAATATTTCACCTAAAGGAGTGTATGAACTTTCCATAAAGCCGCAATGTCTTTCGGTAGCAATCTCTACCGCCTTTTTTGCAAAAAATGTATCGATAGATTGTTCATCGGAAGAGCCTGCAATTGTATCAGGATTAGCCATGCATTTTTCTACCCAGGCGCAAATGTCGTTTTTCTCGACTCCGAGTTCACTTGCCATTGTATCCATATCAGATTCTTCTGAAAGTGGGCCGAGACTATATCTCATTCCTAAATCCCCCTCTACTGTCCGTTTGCTGAAAGGTTCGGGAAGTCCTTTTACCAAAACATTACCCAATGACGGTTTTCCGTCCGACATCGAATAAATATCAGTAGTAGCGCCTCCCAGGTCAATTGCCATGAAATCACCGATACCGGATATTTTCGACGTACCTTTGCTCAACAATTCACATCCTGCCATGACGGCTAAAGGAGTGGGAATTATATCTGCGGAAGCCATTGCCTGAACTCCGGAAAGCCCTTTAGCTTCTATAATTTTTTTTATAAATACCTCGCGGATACATTTCCGGGCAGGTTCAATATCCAAGTTGTTGAAGGTAGGCATTACATTACCTGTAATCACATAGTCCCTACCCTGCGCTTCAAAAATTTCCCGAATCTGATGTGACGCGCTTTTATTTCCCGCGACAATAACGGTAAAATTTCCGTCAATTTCACAAAGACGATGAGCATTAGCAATAATAACTTCTTTATTGCCGCCATCGGTTCCACCACAAAGAAGAACAATATCCGGATTAATCTGACGGATATCATCCTGTTCCATACGGGATATTTCAAACGAATATGTCCTGATCACTTTGGCGCCTGCGCTTGACGCGGCCAAACGGGCCGCTTTAGCCGTAAGTTCGGGTACAAGCCCTAACGCAACCATCTTCAATCCACCTCCGGCGCTACTGCAGCACAACAAGCGATCATAACCAAATGCGCCTATCTTGCTCTCAAGCGCGCGCAAAGCGGTATTAAAACCATGAATAATATCCGTATCAATGGTTGTAAATGCACTTGCCGTACCGGATATAGTAGCATCTGCGGTATTTATGGCTGTAAGTTTGGTATATGTACTACCAAAATCTGCCGTAAGAATATTCATGATTCAGGACGAATTGTCTTAGAGCAAACCCAATATTTCTTTCAGATCGGCAATTGTTGTTTCTATTGGAGTACCGGGAGGATATACTTTGGTAAAGCCCATATCTTTAAACCGCTTTTCCACTTCAGCAAAGTTCTGTTTTCCCACAACAAGATTTCCTCCGGCTAATAATGGTATCTCTTTCAAGCCGGCCTCCTCACATTTCTCACGAAGTCCATGACAATCAATCTCTCCGTGTCCATAAAGGGAGGAAACTAAAATAGCGTCCGCATTGGTCTCCAACGCTGCCGCTATATACTCTTCCTGAGACACCATCACCCCGAGATTAACAATATCAAATCCTTCTTTCTGCAATGCGTATGCAATGATCTTATTACCGACAGCATGCACATCCGCACCAATTACTCCGGTCACCACCGTCTTCTTTTCCATATATTTTTCAATAGTATTTTAGTTACTTATTTTTCTATTTTTATTAAAATTTGATTCATCAACATCCCCAAATTTATCATTTTGTTTCCTAAAACCAAATTTTAAAAACAATGAAAAGAAATGCCTCTGCGAACATTTTTCATAAAACACTTCTTTTCAGCCATATAACGCTGCAAATGTAATCTATTATTTGAATATAAAAATGTTTTAAGACGAAAATATTTTTTAATACAAGAATGAAAAAATAAACCCCTGACTTATGTTTGTATCTGAATACGATGTAACATCTAACAGAGAGTTCCGATAAATATTTTTCAAAGGTAAGTTTTAACAAAATGAAACAATAAATTAGAAAATTGATCGTTTTAATAGCAACACTCAAAAGTAAATAATTATGAAAATAAAGAAAGCCATTTATACCCTACTGCTTTTATCTGTATTCATAGGTTGTGAAAAAAACACATACATTTATATTACAGAAGAAAAGAAGGAAGAGGAAAAAAATACAAATGAGGATAACAAAAACCCTTATGACATTATTTATGACGAAATTTTCTATAGTTATTTACTGGAACAATTTGATATCGACAAAGACGGTAAAATTAGTTCCGATGAAGCAAGCGTTGTAAAAGAAATTGATTATAATGCAGAAAACAAAGGGCTTAAATCACTTAAAGATCTTGAAAAACTGCCTAATCTTGAAAAACTCTGCCTACATTCATTTTACAGTGTAGACACTTTGCATTTAACCAAAAACACCAAACTCGAAATACTAAACATTGCCGGTACCGATGCAGATTTTAGTCTTAGCGAAAATACAGAATTAAAAGAATTATATCTTACAGGATGCAACAATATAAAAACTCTTAATTTATCCAACAGTCCGAAATTAAAAATATTGGACTGTAGCACGTCTGGCATAGAATCACTTAATATTCAGCGCAATACCGAGTTGACTAAGTTATATATAACAGCTCTCAAATTTGAGGATGTTGATTTATCCAACAACACGAAGTTACAAATCCTAAATTGTAGCAACAACCTCAAATTAAAATCACTTAACCTCCAACACAACACCAAACTAACTGAACTATCTATAAGGGGACTCGCTCTTCAAGAATTCTACTTAGGGGATAAACCAGAATTACTAAAAGTAGATGCTACATATTGTAACAGAACCACATTGAATTTAAGTACTGCACCCAAACTTAAAACAGTTCTTCTTGATGACCCCACCTCTGTTGGTCCAACTTTAAATTTAGATATAAGTAACACTGCAGTGGAGGAAATAAGAACATCTGGAAACGTTCACTCCATAAAGGCAAGAGGATGCAAATCCTTGAAATATCTTTCGAGCTCAAGCTTCGTAGAATTTATTGATTTAAGTGAATCCAGTCTGGAGGAAATATCCTATGGTCCGGTTCCTTTAGAATATAATACATGGAGTCGTGGTGAAGAATTTAATCCCGAGAAGTTTCATTTTGCAAATCCTACCACTCCTTCTTCTGCTACTCTTTTGCTGAATGACTGTCCAAATCTTAAGGAATTTTATTATTATCAGACGATTTCCGGATCTGGAAAGGTTCCTGATCATATGGGAAGGGTGACAATAGACATCAGTAACTGCAAATCGTTAACTAAGTTTTTTGCGAATCATGTTGCCGAATTGAAAATAGACAATTGTCCTGCCTTAATAGAATTCACATGCAAAGGGAGTTATACTCTTCCCTAAAGCGAACTCTAATTTAACTCTGACAAACGCCTTTTTTGCTATTATTGTGCGATTATTTTATACGATGCATTACCTAAATGTACCATAGAGTACTTTGCGAAGGCAGCAAAATAATCGCACAAACTCTGCAAATAGGCATAAAAAAAACATTTACATTTACATAAATGCCTGATTATAAGAAAGAGCGGCAAACGAGGCTCGAACTCGCGACCCTCAGCTTGGGAAGCTGATGCTCTACCAACTGAGCTACTGCCGCAAACATTAAGTTGCCTGCAAAATTAAGAAGAAAAAAGATAGCGCCAAAAAAAAATCAATATTTTTTGCATATATGATACACATGCTCTATATGCTACAAAAAGGTTCCCGTGCTAAAAAATTTGCAGTTTGCATTATCGTAAATTCTTCCTAATTAAAATATGAATTTTCGCGGCTCTTCTACTCTTGATTTAACCTGCTTCAAATAAGAACGTTCGTACATACTAAACCAATTTACTCAATACAAAGAGCAAATTTACTCAAAATTATTAGAATTCCAAAACAAACCGGATTTTTTATCAGATATATTTCGGTTACGATTTTACGACAGTCTTTATTTTTTATACCTTTGCACTTAAAATGATTCATACATGGAAAAATTGACACTAATAAAGGTTGGCGGCAAGATTGTCGAAGATGAAAATACACTGAACACACTGCTTGCTGATTTTTCAACAATAAACGAATCCAAAATTCTTGTACATGGCGGCGGACGATTAGCAACCAAAATGGCGGAACAACTCGGAGTCGAAAGTCGTATGATTGAAGGACGACGTATTACTGATGAGGAGACCTTACGTATTGTAACAATGGTATATGCCGGTCTTGTAAACAAAAATATAGTTGCCCGTTTACAGGCATTAGGAATCAATGCTATCGGGCTTACCGGAGCGGATATGAATGTAATGCGTTCAGAAAAACGTCCGGTCAAAGAGATCGATTACGGATTTGTCGGAGATGTAAAAGAAGTCAATGCAGAAGCTTTATCCATGCTGCTCAAGAATGGCTTTATTCCAGTATTATCACCCTTAACACACGACAAAAAAGGTCACCTGCTCAACACAAATGCTGACACGATCGCAGGAGAAGCAGCCAAAGCGCTAGCCAAATTATTCGATGTAACGTTAGTATTCTGCTTTGAGAAAAGCGGTGTGCTGCTTGACGAAAATGATGATAACAGTTTAATTCCCCGGATAAACCGTGAAATGTTTGGGATGTATAAAAAGGAAGGTATCATTCAGGGAGGGATGATTCCCAAATTAGAAAATTCGTTTCAGGCCGTTGACGCTGGAGTTAAACAAGTCATCATAACCAAAGCTTCGGAGATCAACGGAGGCAAAGGTACGGTTATATCAAACGAATGAAGTTTTCCGGCTTAAAATTCAACTATAATAAATGAAGTGAAGCCCAAAAGTTTTTATCTTACTTTTAGGATTCACCATATAATACAATAATCGAAACACATCATATATATATAAACAATACCAAACAGAATCAATGCAATATTTAAAAGTGAAATGAAATTAGACAAACAAGCAAGCCTCCTACCACACCCCCTCGAAGCAACACTCTAAATAACATTAATTCAATTTAATTAACTCAACTAACCTAATATCAATAAGCATTTATCACAAAAAAACCTCACCAAAAAGCGCAAAAACCGCACAACAACACACAAAACAGGCATAAATTTCAATAAAAGCAGAGAACTCACACAAAAATAACAATTGAATTTTATTAACAATTGATTCAATTTTATTAACCATAATAATGTTTACAAACCCCTAATTAATTCATAAATTTGCATACCATACGTACGTAATAATATTTTTATATAAATTTATGCATATTATTTAATAACATATAATAAACAATTTACACTAATAGGCATACAAATATATAAAAATAAAAGAGATTACAGGTCAAGGTTTCCATAATAAAACACCGGTTATCGGCAAAAGTAAGATTACAGAGATTGAAAAAAGGTTATTAACTCAGCGTACGGCAAAGGATAGATGATTTGCCTGAGATAAAAAAACAATTACAGACGAAATTACAAACTTTAGTATTAAAAAGAAACACGTATGGCTGACAGTATTGATTTTGCGCTTCCATTGCACATTTCAACTCTTCAACAATAAAGCTTATGATATGAAATAGTGCAAAGGTAGAATGTAGACAAAATAAGAATGTCTTCCAAAATTTCAAAATTTATTATTAAACATAATCCGATAAGGATTAGTTATATCAAACCATTTTATTAAAATTTTAAAAATTATCATTATGAAAAATTTAATTACTTCAGTATTTATAGCGATGGTCCTCTTCTTATCGGCGAATACAGCTATAGCACAAGACGACTGTATGGCTTTCTTTCCTAATAATCCGGGAGCCATGTTAGTCAACAAAACCTATGATGCGAAAGGTAGTCTGTTGAGAACAATGACTTACAAAATCGATCAGGCTTATGATTATGGAGCAAGCAACGATCTTCAGATCAGCTTTACCATGACAGATCAAAACAACAAAACCATAGATCAGGGAAACCTAGACACCAGATGTGATGACGGTGTATTTTATTTGAAAATGGTAAATAAAACAATGTCGCCGGACTTAATGGACATACTAAGTACCGACACTGAATTAGTCAGTGATTTCTTAGATTATCCGAATACATTCAATGACGACTTTACGTATGACAACAGCCCCTTCGACATGGAAGCCGGAGAATTTTCCATACAATCGAAAGGCGACAAAAGCCATCCCGTAAAGGTACGCGTATTTAACAGACAATACCAAGGTAACGAAGACATTAAGACGCCAGTTAAAACATTCAACGCATCCAAAATAACATTTTATTTCGAAGTAACTAAAAATAAAGTAACAACACTTTATAAAGGAATTGAATGGTATGCTACAAACGCAGGTATAGTACGCTCCGAAACGCGAGATAGCAAGAACAACTTAGTTAACTATACTGAGATTACGACGTTGAAAGACAAATAAACAGCTCTTACCTGTAATAAGATGAGAGTACTCATAAAATAGCAAAAATCCCAACTCTTACTTACTAAGAATTGGGATTTTTTATTATTGGAAATATTTTACTCTTTTGCCTTTTCTTTCAGAAGAGCATAACTTACCACATCCGCAATATCAGAAACAAAGTGGAACGTAAGCCCTTTCAGATATTCCGGTTTTATCTCGTTTATATCTTTTTTGTTTTCTTCCGACAGGATTATATATTTTATTCCCGCGCGTTTTGCCGCAAGTATTTTTTCTTTGATACCACCAACAGGAAGGACTTTTCCACGCAATGTAATTTCACCCGTCATAGCCAAATCTTTCCGAACCTTTCGCTTTGTAAACGCGGAAACAATCGATGTCACCATTGTTATGCCTGCGCTCGGACCATCTTTAGGTATCGCACCTTCCGGCACATGTATATGCACACTCCAATCTTCAAACATCGAATCATCAATTCCAAGAGCATCCGCATGGGAGCGCACATATTCCAAGGCGATGACAGCAGATTCTTTCATCACATCACCCAAATTACCGGTTATAGTAAGTTTAGCGCCTTTACTTTTACTTAAGCTCGTTTCAACGAACAGAATTTCTCCTCCGACAGATGTCCACGCAAGCCCTGTAACAACTCCTGCATACTGATTTCCCTGATACTTATCCGGAGTATATTCTTCCGCTCCAAGGTACTCGCGAACATGCTCAGTCGTAATCACAGAAGGTATTTCCTCATCCGAAGCGATCCTTCGCGCCACCTTACGCATGACTTTTGCGATCTTCTTCTCCAACTCGCGAACTCCGCTTTCACGTGTATAAGAGTCAATAATAAGGCGCACAGCCGGTTTATCAAATTTAATTTTATCTTCCGGTATTCCGTGAACATCCATTTGTTTGGGAATAAGATGTTTCAACGCGATCTGCATTTTTTCTTCAGCAATGTATCCGCTTACTTCAATAAGCTCCATACGATCCAACAATGGTTGCGAAATCGTATTCAGATTATTAGCTGTAGCAACAAACATCACTTTACTCAAATCATAATCAATATCTAAATAATTATCATGAAAATGTTCATTTTGCTCGGGATCAAGCACTTCTAACAAAGCCGATGCCGGATCGCCTTTAAAATCGTTTCCAACCTTATCTATTTCGTCCAATACAAACACCGGATTAGATGTGCCTGCCTTTTTTATATTCTCAATAATACGTCCAACCATCGCACCGATATAAGTACGCCTGTGACCACGTATCTCCGCTTCATCATGAAGTCCTCCCAATGAAATACGTACGTATTTACGGTTCAGAGCCTCTGCTACAGACTTACCAAGCGAAGTTTTGCCTACTCCCGGAGGACCGTAAAGACAAATGATCGGCGAACGTAAATCTTTTTTGAGTTTTAAAACGGCCAGATGCTCAATAATACGCTCTTTTACTTTATCCATGCCGTAGTGGTCACGATTGAGTATGCGTTCGGCACGCTTCAGATTAAAATTATCCTTGCTGTATTCACCCCAAGGCAGATTAACGATCGTCTGAACATATTGCACCTGCATCGAATAATCGGGAGATTGCGGATTAAGACGCTCCAATTTGGTAATTTCTTTCTCAAATACTTCGCCAACTTCTTTAGCCCATTTTTTCTTTTTCGCTTTCGCACGTAACTCCGCAACTTCGAGATCATTAATATTATCACCTCCCAACTCTTTCTGTATAGCTTTGATCTGTTGCTGCAGAAAATATTCCTTCTGTTGCTTATTGATGTCTTCATGCGTCTTCATTTGTATGGACGCTTTCAGTTCCAACAACTGATATTCGCGATTCAGTATAAAAAGCAAACGATAAGCACGATCTTTCAAATCATTGATAGACAACAGCTCTTGCTTGATAGCCGCATCGGTAATTACATTACATGACGAGAAATTAATCAGATAAAGAATATTCTGATTATTACGTATCGAAAAGATCAAGTCCCGCGGAGGCTCCATTGTCGCAGACAACATCTTAACAGTCAAATCTTTTATCGTTGATGCCAACGCCTCAAATTCACGATCCGTTTTTTTAGGGCGTGTTTCTTCAAGCTGTTCTATTTTTCCGACAAGAAACGGCTCTGTCTCCGTAAGTGATTTTAATGAAAAACGTTTTTTTCCCTGAAGGATTACGGTGGTCGTACCGTCAGGCATTTCAAGCACGCGCATAATTTCAGCAATTACACCAACATGATAAAGGTCTTCAAAACCCGGTTCATCAACCGCCGAATCTTTCTGGCAACAAACACCGATCATCATTTTTTTCTGAGCAGCGTTGCGAATCAGGCGCATCGATTTAGCACGGCCTGCAATAACCGGCATCGCCACACCGGGAAAAAGCACCATATTCCTTAATGGAAGAATGGGCAATGTATCACCGACCTTCTCCACTCCTTCGGTAAAATCCTCATCCTTATCACATTCCATTAATATCGGAACTGCAACGATCGTCTCATCAATATCATCAAATGAATCGCTTTTATATATTTTTATGCTTTTCTTATTATTCATCAGTAAATTTTCAGTTTTAAATTAAAGTACAAAGATAATTTTTCTCAGCAAAATTAAAAACATCATATTATTAAAATCAAATAATCATCAATAATTATGCCAAAATTTCATAGCAGACACAATTTATACTGCGAAGCGAAGATTAAGCGAACAAAGATAAAGTAAAATTTCAAATATTAATAATTACATTTGCATCCGTTAAAAAAACAAAGAGTATTCATGCCAAATCCATTTTTCAACTTTAAACAATTCACTATACGACATGATAAGTGCGCGATGAAAGTAGGTACGGATGGCGTTTTACTCGGCGCGTGGGCAACCATCTTGCCGGAAATGCTTACAGCAGGCAGCCGCAACGCGACAATCCCGGTTCTTGACATCGGCACAGGAACCGGATTGATTGCCCTGATGATCGCCCAACGTAACAATAATGCGAATATTGATGCCATTGACATAGACCGGGATGCCTGTAACCAAGCCACTGAAAATATCGAAAGATCACCGTTTAAAAACAGAATCAGGGTCATTCATCAATCGTTTACCGACTATTTTACTGAAAAAAAATACGACCTGATCATCTCTAATCCGCCGTTTTTCAACAACTCATTAAAAAGCCCTGACGAAAAAAGAAGTAGGGCACGACATAATGACAGCCTGCCATTGAAACAACTAATCGAACACGCCATCCCCATGCTTTCGGAAAACGGCCGCATCGCCCTGATATTACCGGCACAACTTTCCGAAGAGCTTGATTTCATCATTGCCACACATAAGCTATACGCCGTACGTCGCACAGACGTGATCCCGGTGGAAGGAACGCAACCGAAACGTTTCCTGATTGAAATATCCGTAACGCCCCTTCAGGAACAAGAAATAAAAACCGATACATTGACATTGGAAACAAAAAACCGTAAACGCACGGAACAATATCAGAAATTAGCAGGCTGTTTTTACTTGTAACCTACAGCAAGTCCGGCAAATCCGGGAATCGTTCGTCAAAGAAGCGGAAAACATCATTGATCCGGCGTTGTACGCCTTCGGCAAATGAAAGATTCTCAGAGGTAAAAACCTTTAATGCCGAATGTATAACCGACAGTTCGATATCTTTAGCAGCCATCACCGGATCACCGTCAATATGCATAAAACCTTCTTTCTGACGAATTATCCGGGCCTCCTTCGTTCTGAAGGTTTTTATTTTACTATTTTTATCGATCGTCTTCGCAAATAACTGAATCGCTAAAGGGCCTATATCCAACGCGTTAAACGAGGATAAAATTGTGATATCCATCTTTCCGTCATAGATATTAGCATGCGGCGCTATATATGCATTATTACCATATTGGGACGCGTTCGCGCATGTGATCAGAAATGCTTTCTCTTTAATCGTATCGTTATTAATATGCAGCTTATATGTTTCCGGCTTGTAATCAAGGTATTTCTCCACAATATTCTTCACATAAGTCAGAGACCCCCGCCGTTTTTCTTCCGCGAATTTCGCACTTACAGCAGCATCAAAGCCAACCCCGCAAGTACAAAAAAAGACATGATCATTTGCCCTGCAGGCATCTATCACGGACATGTGATTGGAAAAAATAACATCAACTGCGCCACGAACATCCATCGGAATATGAAGCTCACGTGCCAGACCATTTCCGGACCCCTTGGGAATAATTCCCAAAACAACATCCGTACGAAGCAACGTCCGAGCAATCTCATTCACAGTTCCGTCCCCCCCCACGGCAATAACACAATCGGCATTATCATCAATCGCCTTTCGGGTTAATTCCGTCGCGTGGCCGGCATAGTCGGTATACACAATATTCACTGCGATCTCTCTATCCAAGCAACGTGAAGAAATGATTTCCGGAATCCGATCCTTCGATCCGATACCAGAGATCGGATTAATTATAGCATATATTTTTTTTACACTTTTTTTCATTAATACGGATTTGACGACAAAAGTACAATTTTGTATTCAGATTATAAAATGTCATATCTTTTTATTACTTTTGCACCGTTTTATGTCTCTAATGAATATAGTAATATAATTTCAGACTGAATATGAATTTATTAAGAGCAAGGCTATCAAAATACGACACTCCTCAAAAGGCTAAAGAAGCAGGAATATATCCATATTTTCGTGAAATAGAAAGCGATCAGGACACAGAGGTATTCATCAATGGAAAAAAAGTCCTGATGTTCGGCTCCAATGCTTATTTAGGATTAACAAATCACCCCAAAGTGAAGGAAGCAGCTATCGAGGCTATCCGGAAATATGGTACAGGATGCGCCGGATCTCGCTTCCTGAACGGAACTTTAGACATACACGTACAATTGGAAAAGCGCTTAGCTGAATTTGTAGGAAAAGAAGACGCGATTTCTTTTTCAACCGGTTTTCAGGTCAACGAAGGCGTTCTATCCTGTATAACAGGGCGTGAGGATTATATAATCTGGGACGAATTAGATCACGCATCTATCATAGAAGGTATACGTCTATCATTCTCCACAAAGTGGAAATATAAACACAATGACATGGATTCGTTGGAAAAACAACTCCAGAAATGTGAATCCGATAAGATCAAACTCATTGTTGTAGACGGAGTATTCAGTATGGAAGGCGACATTGCCAACCTTACAGACATTACACGCTTAGCGAAAAAATACAACGCCAATATCATGGTTGATGAAGCTCACGGCATTGGCGTATTGGGAGATCACGGACGAGGTACATGCGATCATTTCGGCGTCACAAAAGATGTAGATCTGATAATGGGAACATTCAGCAAATCCTTTGCCGCTCTGGGAGGATTTATAGCCGCTGATAAAGACACGATAAATTACCTGCGGCACCATGCCCGCACTTATATATTCAGCGCGAGTTGTACACCGGCATCCATAGCAGCGGCAAACGCATCGTTAGATATTATGCTGAGTGAGCCCGAGCGCATTGAAAATCTGTGGAAGTTGACAAATTACGCATTAGATGGATTCCGTCAGATGGGATGTGAAATCGGCCATACGGCGACACCAATCATCCCACTGTATATTCGCGACAACAATCTGACATTCACCATTGTACGCGACCTATTTGATGCCGGCATTTTCGTAAATCCGGTTGTTGCGCCGGCTGTTGCATCACAAGACACATTAATTCGCTTCTCGTTAATGGCAACCCATACAATGGAACAAGTAAATTTTGCACTTGAAGCGATCAGAAAGATATTTAAAAAACATAACCTGATTAATTAGACAGAATTCACATGAGATTTATTCAAGATAAAGGCAGTTGCTATGGATTAGGGGTCAGGGGTTATTCCAAGGCCAAGAATAAACTCAATAATTACGATTGGCTGTGCGACATTGACAAAGCGCAAAAAGCTACGGATTTTGTTGAAGTTCAATTTAAAAATACACGCAAAGGATATTTTCTCAACAAAGAACAATTGCCTTTAAAAAAAGGTGATATCATAGCTGTTGAAGCATCTCCCGGACACGATATCGGAACTGTTACCCTGACAGGCAAGCTCGTCTTGCTTCAGATGAAAAAAAACCGGTATCGCTTCGATGAGGAACCGAAAAGTGTTTATCGTTACGCCAGACCGAATGATATAGAAAAATATGAGGAAGCTAAAAAACGTGAACACGAAACCATGATTCGTTCACGACAAATAGCGACTGATTTAGGTCTCAATATGAAAATAGGCGACGTGGAATATCAGGGAGATGGAAATAAAGCCATATTCTATTATATCGCCGATGAACGGGTCGATTTTCGCCAACTGATAAAGGTTTTGGCGGAAACATTTCATATACGCATCGAAATGAAACAGATTGGCGCACGTCAGGAAGCCGGACGTATTGGAGGAATCGGTCCATGCGGACGTGAACTTTGCTGTTCCGCGTGGATGAGCAGTTTCATTTCCGTTGCTACCGACGCAGCCCGCTTTCAGGATTTATCCATGAATCCTCAGAAATTAGCCGGACAATGCGCGAAATTGAAATGTTGTCTCAATCATGAAGTAGACGCTTATGTTGAAGGACGCAAACAACTCCCTCCGCGCAGAGTAGAGCTATACACCAAAGACAACACCTATCATCACTTCAAGACAGACATTTTCAAAAAAGAAATTACATATTCTACAGACAGAAATATTCCGGCTAATCTTGTTGCAATTACTTCAAAACGCGCTTTTGAAATAATAAATATGAATAAAAACGGCGAAAAGCCATTCTCTTTACTCAGTGACACAGAAATAAAAGAAGAAAAACGTGATACCAAAGATATTCTTGATGACAACGTTTCACGTTTTGACAAGCAGAAAAAGAATAACAACAAGAAGAGAAAGAAGCCCAATAATAATATGAAGAATAGGCAAAACGACAGGCCCAACAATGATACAAATGATGCGTCCACGCAGCAGAAAAAAAATTATCCTAACACCGGACCTGCGACCCCCAAAGACAAGTCAAACAACGGGTAAAATGCATAAATGTTCGTTAATAAAAATAGTACTAATAATCTTTATTACTTCATGTTTTTTCTTTTCATGCAGCAAAGATACTGTGTATAACGAATTTCAACCCGTACAGCATAAGGTATGGGAGAAGCGTTCCGAATATTTTTTCAACTTTGATATTAACGACAAGTCTCTTCCATACAACATCTCTCTGCAATTACGCAATAATGATATATATCCATACCAAAATTTATGGATTCTTTTCAATGAGTTGCAACCGTCTGAAATCGTCATAAAAGACACCATTGAATGCATGCTTGCAGATGATTTTGGGAAATGGACAGGAAACGGTATTACACTTTTTCAAAACCAGATATCGTTAAGAAAAAACTATCACTTTCCTGACACCGGCAAATACACAATCAGCATACAACATGGTATGCGCGACGACGAGTTAAAAGGAATAGAAGACATTGGTTTACTTATAGAAAAAGCAAAATAAGGAATTAAACCTCTTCTTTTCGCCCGGAATCTATTCGCAAAAAAATAAACAATAAGATTGTAAAACCCCACAAAGACGAGCCGCCATAACTAAAAAACGGCAAAGGTATTCCGATAACAGGGGTTATGCCTGTTACCATTCCTATATTTACGATCGCATGAAAAAGGAAAATCGACACGACGCTATATCCATATACCCTTCCAAATGTGGTATCCTGTCGTTCCGCGAGAGTAATCAGGCGCAATAGAAACATTCCATAAATCAATAGGACAAAAAACGAACCTAAAAAGCCAAATTCTTCCCCTACAGTACAAAATATAAAATCGGTGTCCTGTTCCGGTACATATTTTAATTTGGTTTGTGTACCATTAAGAAATCCTTTACCCCAAAAGCCACCGGAACCAATCGCGATCTTTGACTGATTAACATTATATCCGGCACCTGTGGGATCATCTTCTAAGCCTAATGAAACCTTAATACGCAACTGTTGGTGAGGTTCCAACACTTCATCAAAAACGTAATCCACCGAAAAAAGAAACCCAATGGAGACAAGCGCGAAAAGGGCTAATAACGCATACTGCCAGACAATCTTTTTAATCGAATACAAAACAAGGTATAATGAAAAACAAATAATAAGCCCTACGGCAACCCAAATCAAATTAAATGCGTAAAAAAGTGAAACTATATATGCCGCAACACCAACAAACGCTATAATGCCCAAAAAGTAATTTGATAATACGGATTCTTTCAAAACAAATCGTAACACGACACAGATGATAGCAAGAATTATGCACGCGACAGCAAATTCGCCAACCGGCGTGAAATTCCAGATAAGGGATTCATATTTCAGTTCAACAATAAAAAACATGACCGCGCATAGACTTGTCAATAACACGTATCCGGACATGCCTTCGCGATAAAAGACAAGGGCAAATGCCAGAAAAACCATAGCGGAACCAGTCTCTTTCTGCATAATAATGCACAACATAGGAGCCAATACGATCAATGCGGAGATAATGAAATTCTTACCTTTCAACAAATTAAATTCGTATGTATTCATGAATTTGGCAAGAGCAAGGGCCGTTGCAAATTTGGCAAACTCGGCCGGTTGCAAACGAATGGAAGACGTTATAACTAACCACGAACGGGACCCTTTTATATCAGGGGCAAGAAATATGGTCAACACCAACAATACCAATACTAAACCATATATCGGGTAAGCAAAAGTCTCAAAAAAGTTCTTATCGAGCATCATGATCATAAAAATAAGCACGATTGATGTGCCTATCCATACAAGCTGCATACCCGGCCGGCCGGAAGGATCAAAAAAATTAGGGTTATCAAAATCATAACTCGCGCCGCATATACTTATCCATCCCGCTGTTATCATGATAACATACAGAATGATCGTAAACCAGTCTACGGTTTTCCATATACTCGTCTTATTATTCGGCATCTTCTTCCTCTTTTTCCTTTTTAAGATAATTCACCGCTCCGGGACGTGTACTAAAATTCATCATTAAAGTTTCAGTCCATTTGCTCGCATCAGATATTTCGCCATGAAAATACTTCTCTAACATAAGTCTTGCCGTCGGCACGGCTATTGTCCCGCCAAAACCTCCATTTTCCACATAGACTACAATCGCTACCTTCGGATCATCCATTGGCGCAAAAGCGATACAAGCCGAGTGGTCCCGGCCATGCGGATTTTGCGCAGTTCCCGTTTTGGCGCAAACATCTATACCTGGCAAAGCTAATGCCCAACAAGTACCATTTGTAACAGCCGCCCGCATCCCTTCAACGACATACTCATAATATTTTTGTTCCACGCTTGGATACTTTTTAGTCCTGTATTTTTCCTCCAATGGCGTATCCTGTATTTCACGAACAACATGAGGGGTAATATAGTAACCACGATTAGCAATCGTGGCGGCAAGATTGCAAATTTGCAAAGGGGTAGCGTTTATTTCTCCCTGACCAATTGCTATTGATATAATACTACTGGAATTCCATCTGTTATTATAAGCTTTATCATAACTCTTACTGTTCGGAATATGACCACGCCCTTCGCCCGGCAAATCAACACCTAAAGGATAACCAAATCCCATAGAAACAATATGATTCTTCCATACTTCGAGTGCTTCCTGTACTGTCTTATAACGGGAGCGGCTGTCTAACATATCATGCAATCCCCAGCAATAATAAGCATTGCAGGATGTCGATAGAGAAAGATTCAGAGATACGGGAGAATAATGAGGATGGCACTTAGGGCGTCCTCCGAGATAAGGGTATCCACCGGCACAGGTATAGATTTTATCTTTCGTCACCACATCTTCCTGCAAGAAGACGAGCGCTTGCGCCGGCTTGAATGTTGAACCGGGAGGATAAGATCCCATGATCGAACGGTCCAATAACGGCTTCAGAGGATCACGATCCAGCATCAGATGATTTTCTCCCCGCTGCCGCCCGATAAGAAGGCTCGGATCGTATGTAGGAGAGGATACAAGACATAAGATCTCTCCTGTTGAAGGCTCTATCATAACAATAGCGCCCGATTTATTCTGCATAATCTTTTCTCCGTAAGCCTGCAAATCCACATCAACAGACAATGTAATATTTTTTCCGGAAACAGGCGCTACGTCATATTTTCCGTCTTCATATTTCCCCTTGATGCGTCCGTGGACATCACGCAACAAAATTTCTACGCCTTTTTCACCACGCAGTATTTTTTCATAAGAACGCTCAACGCCCGACCGGCCGGAACGGTCTCTCTGTACATAATAATCATCAACCTCAATATCCTTCCGGTTTACTTCACCGACATTACCCAACACATTAGCAGCATAGGGATATCCGTATTCACGCAACGCGCGATTTCGTATATAAAATCCGGGAAACTTATAAAGTTTTTCTTGCAAAACCCCATATTCATTCACAGAAAGCTGATTCATAAACTCTTGCGGAACATAAGAAGATCCGCGCCCCAAAGCTTTTATAGATGCGATACGGGCGTCAAAACTCTCTTTTGTTATTCCTAAGGTCTTGCAAAAATCAAGCGTATCAAAAGGCTGTACCTCGCGCATGACAACCATCATGTCATACGATGGCTGATTAAATACAAGTAATTTGCCGTTACGATCATAGATCACTCCGCGCGAAGGATAAAGAGTGCGTCTCTGAAATGCGTTACTGTCGGCCCATTTCTTACTATCATCACTCATTATTTGCAGAAACAGCAGCCTTATTACAAAAACAAGCAGCAATACAATGACGGTACCGGCAATAATATACCGCCGGTTATCATACAGATATTTTTGTTTGTCATTCCCCACTTTTCACTTTACCCAGGTTAAACGCTTCTATAATCAACATCAATAATGATGTAAGTAAAATACTCGAAAACATACGTATAATCATCAGCAATGGCTGAAAAAAGCTGAATGATTCTATTGAAAACAGTACAATATGATGAAGGGCTACCAATATAAACGCATAACGCATAAATTTACCGAATCCGAATAATTTATAAGAAGGAACACTCCCGTCCGGCAGTTCCTTCATATCAACAAACCGTTCCAATAAAGGCATACGAATAAAACCGATAAAAGAACATGCTGCAGCATGCATTCCAAATGTATTGGAAAATATATCAACGGTCAGTCCGAGAAGAAACGATATGATAATCACGTTTGAACGCGTCATATCTATCGGAAATTTCAATATAGCGTAAAGATAAACAAAAGGAGTTATGATGCCAAACAAGTGAATGTTGTTCATCACAAGCACCTGCAACAATACAAATACAACAAAATAGAGAACTACCCGGAACCAGACTCTAATCATTTTTCCTTGCCTCCCGTTCTATTTCTCTTTGTTCCGCCTGAGAGCCGTTATCAATAACACACAATGCGTTCAACGAGTAAAAATCGGTCGCTAAACGCACTTTCAAGGAATAAAAATTATCATCATTCTGTTTGCTGTAAGACTCCACAACGCCAACCATAATCCCTGGCGGAAAAACAGCCGAGTATCCACTTGTCACAATCGTATCACCAATTTGGAATGTCGCGTGAGTAGGCAATTGCTCAAGATAAGCATATTCGGCAGTACCCCCTTTCCATGACAAAGCCCCGACATAATTCGTATGCTGCACCTTACAATTCACTTTAAATTTTACGTTCAATAATGATATAATCACTGAATAA
Source organism: Tannerella sp. (assembly GCA_031551825.1). Lineage (GTDB taxonomy): Bacteria > Bacteroidota > Bacteroidia > Bacteroidales > Tannerellaceae > Tannerella. The sequence goes on from JAVBNB010000086.1 coordinate 21,891, forward strand.
TGATCATTTACAGTAGCTACGATTCCAACCAGACCCTGTGGAGAAACAACTCCCATATCCGGACGTATGCCATCATTCGCCCCTTTGTTGATCGTAATATAATTATGCATATAAGTGGTACTGTTATTCACGACTCCGGCCATAATATATTTGTAAACAGAGTTCTCGCCATAAAGACTATCAACAAATACCGTATCTTTCAAAAACACCTGACTGAAAGATGTTGAGTCTATTGCAATACCATCAAGCTGTGCACGTAGTTTAAGCACTTCCATTTCAAGCAAACTGTTACGCGCAAGCAATTCTTGATTTACTTTTTGCAAGTCAAAATAAGAAAAAACTGTATTGGAAACAGACGATATGCTGCCTGTAATCACATTTGCCGAACTCAACATCATATTCCGCTGGTAAACGTTATTTTTATAAATCAGCACAAACGAAATTACCTCACATAATATAAATATAAACCAGTGTCTTTTAGCAACTATGAACGCCAGCAATTTTTGCATAACGACAATTAACCCTTATAGAGGAAATTGAACTTATTCAGATTCTTCAATGCGACACCGGTGCCACGGGCTACAGCGCGAAGCGGATCTTCCGCCACATGAAACTGAATGTGTATTTTATCTGTCAGACGTTTCTCCAGACCACGCATCAAAGCGCCTCCACCCGTAAGATATATACCATTGCGAACAATATCGGCATATAGTTCCGGAGGCGTATTCTCCAATGTATTCATGATGGTCGTCTCTATTTTTAATATTGATTTATCCAAACAGTGAGCTATTTCCTGATAAGAAATAGGCACCTCCATCGGCAAAGATGTCATCTGATTCGGACCATGAACAACAAAATCATCAGGCGGGCTTTCTAAGGATGTAAGCACCGAACCTACATTTATCTTGATTTGTTCCGCTGTACGTTCTCCAACCTTTACATTATGCTGACGTCGCATGTATTCCATAATATCTTCCGTAAAAGCGTCACCGGCTGTCCGGATCGATGTTTTTGTCACGATACCACCAAGCGAGATAACCGCCACTTCAGTCGTTCCACCGCCTATATCCACCACCATGTGTCCTTCCGGCGCTTCCACATCGATTCCGATACCCACGGCAGCCGCCATTGGTTCATCAATAAGATAAACCTCACGCCCTCCCGCACGTTCGGAAGAATCTCTAACAGCGCGACGCTCTACTTCCGTAGCTCCGGAAGGTACGCATATTACGATACGCAAAGGAGGTGAAAACCAACGATTTTTAAAATTTATCATTTTAATCATACCCCGTATCATCTGCTCGGCTGCGTAAAAATCTGCGATTACTCCATCTCCAAGCGGACGTATTGTACGTATGCTGTCATGTGTCTTTTCGTACATCAGACGAGCCTGCTCTCCAACGGCAAGTACTTTGTCCGTGCGCCTGTCCAATGCCACAACCGAAGGAGCATCAACCATTATTTTGTCATCACAAATAATGATTGTATTAGCCGTACCAAGGTCTATTGCTATATCTTTAGTAAAAGAAAATAATCCCATAATTAAATTTAATGTTTAAAGTGACGTACACCTGTTTTAACCATACTCATATCGTGTTCATCACAATATTCTACCGATAATTTATCATTAATAGAGCCGCCCGGTTGTATTACCGCGGCAATACCAGCTTCTTTAGCTATTTCCACACAATCCGGAAACGGGAAAAAAGCATCGGATGCCATGACAGCTCCATTCAGATCAAAATTGAATGAATGGGCTTTTTCTATTGCCTGTCGCAAAGCATCGACACGCGATGTCTGCCCTATTCCACTTGCGCACAACTGTTTATTCTTCACCAACGTGATCGCATTTGATTTGCTGTGTTTAACCAACTTGTTTGCAAAAAGCAAATCCGATATTTCTGATTCCGTAGGTTTCTTTTTTGTCATTGCTTCAAGATCTGCCGCAGTTTGAATACTGACATCCCGATCCTGCACCAATACGCCATTCAATAAAGAACGGAACTGCTTTGAAGAAACCGCTTTCGACTCTTTTCGTTTCAGTATGATACGGTTTTTCTTATGCATCAGCACCTCCAGCGCACCCATCGTATAATCCGGAGCAATAATCACTTCAAAAAAGATTTTATCGATTTCTTCTGCCGTGTCTTTATCAATCAGATCATTTGTGACAAGAATTCCGCCGAACGCGGATACCGGATCACCGGCTAAAGCGCCCTTCCATGCTTCCAACATGGTTTCACGCGACGTGATACCACACGCGTTATTATGCTTCAGTATCGCAAATGTCAATTCATCAAACTCGTCTATCAGAGTGACAGCCGAATCAATATCCAATAAGTTATTATATGAAATTTCCTTTCCCTGAATTTTTTCGAATAACGCATCAAAATCGCCATAGAAAATACCCTTTTGATGCGGATTTTCTCCATATCGCATTACATGAACATCATCTGCTACCGCGCGAAATGCGGAACATTCAGCTGCGTCAAAATAATTAAAGATCGCGCTGTCGTAGCCGGACGAAACGGCAAACGCCTCTTTAGCAAAAAAGCGGCGTTCTTCTAATGTCGTACAAGCGCCTTTTTCTTCTAACAGGCTTGCCAAAGGGGCATATTGTCTTTGAGACGCGACAATAACCACGTCTTTATAATTTTTTGCGGCGGCCCGTATCAGGGAAATTCCGCCTATATCTATTTTCTCGATGATGTCTGCTTCTTCAGCTCCGGAAGCGACAGTTTCTTTGAACGGATATAAATCAACAATAACCAGATCGATCTCCGGTATTTCATATTGTTTGATCTGTTCCTTATCGCTGTTATTATCACGACGGGTAAGTATTCCGCCGAAAACCTTCGGATGAAGTGTTTTTACGCGTCCGCCAAGAATCGACGGATAATTAGTTAGAGTCTCTACCGCATCACACGGTAATCCCAATGATTCTATAAATTGCTGTGTACCACCTGTAGATACGAACCGAACACCTTCGGCATAAAGTTTATTTAGTATTTGATCTAATCCTTCTTTATGATAAACCGAAACTAATGCTCGTTTTATCTTTTTATAATCTTCCATGTCTACCTTATTTTAAAATAAATCGCACAAAAGTAACGATTTATTTTAAAAAAGGCATACATTTATATATAAAAATTGTCTTTTTCCATTATCCGACAAGATTCCTGAATTTATTAAATATTTTTTCTTTTATGGATTGATTTGGCTGGAAATTCGGAGATGACTCCATCTGGCGCATAGTCGTTTTCTCTTCCGAAGATAACGTCTCCGGTATATAAACGCTCACATTCACCAACAAATCACCTGTACCATAACCATTTACAGAAGGCAATCCTTTACCACGCAGGCGCAATACTTTACCGGGTTGTGTACCTGGATCAATCTTTACTTTGGCGCGCCCTTCAACAATAGGCACTTCCACCGTATCCCCTAACATGGCTTGCGGAATCGATAATAATAGATTATAAACCAAATCATTTTCATCGCGGATCAGCTCTTTATCCGGCTCCTCTTCTATCACAACAAGCAAATCGCCATTCACTCCTCCACGTCGCGCCGCATTTCCTTTTCCACGCACGGAAAGCTGCATACCTTCCATTACACCGGCCGGCAGATTGATACTGATCACTTCTTCATCACGAACAACTCCTTCGCCATTACATTCCGGACATTTTTTCGTAATCGTTTTACCCTCTCCATGACACGTTGGGCAAACGCTCTGTGTCTGCATCTGACCGAGTATGGTATTCGACACACGCGTCACATAACCGCTTCCATGACAAGTCTGGCAATCAGCAACACTTTTTTCATCTTCCGCGCCACTTCCATGACAAGTTTTACACGGAACATATTTTTTCACTTTAATCTTTTTCTCCACACCATTCGCTATTTCCTTCAGGTTTAACTTCACTTTCACCCGAAGGTCGGAACCCCGCTGAACACGCCCGCCACTTCGCGAACGGCTATTGCCAAAACCGCCAAAGCCGCCAAAACTACCGAAGCCGCCAAAATGACCTCCGAACAAATCTCCGAATTGTTCGAAAATATCATCCATAGACATACCACCACCGCTAAATCCTCCACCGGCAGCTGAACTGCCAACACCCGCATGGCCAAACTGGTCATACCGCTGACGTTTCTCCTGATTGCTCAATACATCGTAAGCCTCCGCAGCTTCTTTAAAATTCTCTTCCGCCTCCTTATCTCCGGGATTTTTATCCGGATGATATTGAATCGCTTTCTTACGGTAGGCTGATTTTATTTCGTCGGCAGTAGCGCTTTTACTCACGCCTAACACCTCATAATAGTCTTTTTTTGCCATATTTTTTCTATTTATTCTCCGACAACAACTTTGGCATGACGAAGTACTCTGTCATATAACATATAGCCTGTCTGCACACAATCTATCACTTTGCCTTTCTGATCTTCTCCGGACGCCGGAATAGTTGCAACTGCTTCAAAAAATTCCGTATCAAACGGCTGCCCCACGGTGTCTATCACCTTAACGCCTTGTTGTGACAAATAACTAATAAATTTATCATATATCAGTTTCACACCCTCTACAGCGGAAGAGAAATCATCTGTCGCTTGCAGTGTACTCAAAGCGCGTTCAAAATCATCTATAATCGGAAGAAGGTTTGTCAGCACAGTAGCGCCTCCGCTTTTTATCAGATCTGCTTTTTCACGTATCGTACGTTTCCTGAAATTATCAAATTCGGCTATTAAACGAAGATGAGAGTCATTTAACGTTGCGTATTTTTCCTCCCAGGACTCCTGTTTAGTTCCATCACACGACTCATCTTCCATAAGATTTTCCTTCTCGTCGCTCATTTTTTCTTCTTTTTCCACATCATTTATATTTTCTGACACATTGTCGCTTTTTGAAAAACGCTCTGACGTATTTACAGAATCATCCTGCAATTTTGTCGCATTTTCTCTTTCTCCTTTTATCTCTTCATGCACATCCGAATCCATTCGTCCAGACTCCCGAAATGTCTTTTCCGTTTGTTCATCCATAATTTCGTATTTTATTTGTAATCTTTTACACTGCTAACGGCAAAAATATTGCCAATTATAAAAATATCCCTAACTTTGCCCTACAAAATGTTAAGTATAAGTCGAACTCGCTTATTCTGAAATGATGTGTATCAATAAATGCCAAATATAATTTATAATAATATGAAACAAATACTTTTTATTATAACAATTCTATGTTGCTTTATAACTACAAAAGCTCAGGATGTGTCATGCCGCTATGGCTTCAGTTACGAAATAAGCAATGATCCTCACTGGGGAAAGGACAAGCCGGTTATAACAAGCATTTATCCTAATTCTCCGGCGGAAAAAGCCGGCATAAAGCCCTACGATATCATTGAAGAGGTCGAAGGGGTGCCTATTACGGAAAATGTATTAGATGACATCTACCTGTTTCTGAACCCTGAAGGCAAAGAGATTGTGGAGCTGACAATAAAAAACATCAGCGAAGGTCCACGAAAAATAAAAATTAAAAAAGAATGTAAAAGTATTTACTCTCTATCAGAGGAACAGTTAGCCACAGCTTTTGCTATGTACGCGGTGGAATACACGCATGAACGATTGTTTTCCTGTCCTTTTATAACTACGCAGACAAAAGATCCGGTCGATTTTACCGTGTTCAAATCTTTTGACTTCTTTGGCGGAAGCGACAACCAACCGGAGATGGCAAAAAAGATCAATGAATTAATAAAAAAAGAGCTGATGAACAGAGGCCTCAAGCACGATCCGGTCAATCCGGATTTGTTGGTGCAGATCTACTACTCATTCAATAAAAACCCGAATTACAAACCTAAAGCGGCAACAAAAAAAACCACAAATGAAAAAGAGGAAGAATATGGAGTCGTATATCGCTACGATGTTACGCGCGACCGGATGGCCAAATTGCCGTTTTTACCCCCCGGCACCATCGAGACGGAAGCGGAGTATATTCTCAAGTTAGGATTTCGCCTCGAAGACCGCAAATTAGAAAGAGGACGTATTATTTGGGAATGTGAAGCAAACGAACTTCTGAATGAATCTTATTCGCTGGCCGATTTCGCTTTTATACACATACCTCTTATGAGTATGCAATATCCTTACATGAAATACGGACGTAACGTACAATACCGCCTGTCCAAGAAAAAATACAATTATACCGGAATCAATTACAACATAGAGAACATCTCGGAGGTTGCATCGGTTGACCCATATTCTCCGGCTGCCAAAGCCGGCGTTATGCCGTTTGACCAAATTGACGCGATCGAAAACAAACGCATGGACCGGACATCACAGCAATTCACTTCCGCATATCGCCAGTTTCTCGTGAATACATTGAAACTCAGAAATGAAGATACGCGTTTTGTCGATGCAAACGGATTTCCTGATTGCATGTACTGGGACGAGCTCAAATATCCTCAGGTAGTAAAAGCGTTCAATGACAAAAAGAATCTCGCGGCGTTCTCATACCTTTTCAAATACGCACCGTTCATCAATCCTTCAGGCAACAATACATGCTCCTTCAAATTGAGAAGAAACAAGGACAAATTAGAGTACATCGTACGCCCCGAAATCCGCTCTGAGATTACGCTTGTTGTTGAATAATTTCTATGAGTGTGATTTATCCGCAAAATTTCGAACAAAAAACCGGATTCGATAAAATACGTCAGCTGATAAGCGACAAGTGCCTTAGTTCGTTGGGAAAAGAACGTGTCGATGAAATATCATTTTTATCCGACATTCAGACTATTTCCGAAAAACTAACACAGACAGATGAATTCGTACATATCCTGCAGGAAGAAGATTCTTTTCCGGCCGATTATTTTATTGATGTTCGCTACTCCCTGAAGCGTATTCGTCCCGAAGGGACATTCTTAGACGAGAAAGAGCTTTTTGACTTGAAACGCTCACTTCAAACAATCTATGATATCACGCGTTTCTTCAAACCTTCGGATGAAAATGAAGAAATAAAATATCCGGCGTTGACCCATCTGGCCGGAGATATTCCGGTCTTTCCGCAACTGATCTCAAAAATAGACGGAATCATAGATAAATACGGACGAATGAAAGATAACGCATCACAGGAACTGATGCGCATTCGCAAAGAAATATCTTCCGTTACAGGAAGCATCTCTCGAAATCTGCAATCCATACTGCGTTCCGCGCAATCGGAAGGTTTTATTGATAAAGATGTGGCGCCAACCATGCGCGACGGAAGATTGGTCATACCCGTAGCACCCGCGTTCAAGCGTAAAATAAAAGGCATTGTCCATGATGAATCGGCGACGGGAAAAACTGTGTTCATAGAACCGGAAGCTGTTGTTGAAGCGAACAATCGCATACGAGAACTCGAAAATGAAGAAAGGCGGGAAATCGTACGCATTCTTATTTCATTTACCGATATGATAAGACCGGTGGTCCCCGATATTATACAGGCTTTCGTTTTTCTCGCGGAAATAGACTTCATTCGCGCCAAAGCCCTTTTTGCTATTGAAGTGAATGGCATCAAACCGATTCTCGAAAATAAACCAACTGTCGAATGGTTCCATTCCATACATCCACTTCTTTTTCTCTCATTAAAAAAACAGGAAAAAGAAGTTGTTCCATTGGATATCGAATTATACGATAACAAAAGACTACTCATTATTTCCGGCCCAAACGCCGGAGGTAAGTCCGTATGCCTCAAAACCGTCGGATTACTGCAATACATGCTACAGTGCGGATTACTAATTCCGGTCTATGAAAATTCACATACGGGAATCTTTGATAAAATATTCATTGACATTGGTGACGAACAAAGCATTGAAAATGACCTCAGCACATACAGCTCGCACCTGACCAATATGAAATTTTTCATTCGCAACTGCGATGAAAAATCGCTCTTACTTATTGACGAATTCGGGAGCGGAACAGAACCGCTTATCGGAGGAGCGTTGGCCGAAGCATTGCTTGATCGCTTTAACCGCAACGGTAGTTTCGGGGTCGTAACAACACACTATCAAAACTTGAAACAATACGCCGAAGACCATGACGGTGTCATCAACGGCGCTATGCTTTACGACCGCCATTTGATGCAACCACTGTTTAAACTATCCATCGGACGACCGGGTAGTTCTTTTGCTATTGAAATAGCCCGTAAAATAGGATTGCCGGAAGATGTGATTACCGAAGCATCCGAAAAGGTCGGCAGCGACTATATCGACATGGACAAATACCTCCAGGACATTGTTCGCGACAAACGCTATTGGGAAACGAAACGGCAAAATATACGCCAACAGGAAAAGAAACTCGAAGACATTATCGCCCGTTACGAAAATGACCTCGAAACGGTCAATCAACAACGCAAAGAAATCGTTAAAACAGCCAAAACTGAAGCACAACAAATTCTGTCGGATGCCAATGCAAAAATAGAAAACACCATTCGCGAAATCAAAGAAGCACAAGCTGAAAAAGAACGCACAAAAACAGTCAGACAGGAATTAGAAAAGTTCAAAGAAAACGTTTTTGAGACAAAAGAGGAAGATACAAAAATTACGCGTAAAATGGAACAATTACGCGAACGTCAGGAACGAAAAAAGCAACGACATAAAAAAGGTGGAGAACAAGCCGGCACTTCAACAAAAACCAGCCTAAAACCGGAAGTGTCCTCCAAAAACAGCTCACAAACCAACGCTCCCTTCGAAAAAGGCGACACCGTACGTATGCAGGGACAAACCGCCACAGGAACAATTCTCGACATCCAGGACAAACAGACCACTGTCGCGTTCGGCATGATAAAAAGTACCGTCAAATTAGATAAACTCGAAAAAATCAGCCATAGTCAACTAAAAAAAGAAACGAAGAAAAGCACGTTTGTCAGCGCGCAAACAGCCGACTCCATCTATGAGAAAAAACTCAATTTCAAGCACGAAATTGACGTGCGAGGAATGCGAGGAGATGAGGCTTTACAATCCGTTACTTATTTCATCGATGATGCGATCCTTGCCAATGTATCCCCTGTAAGGATTCTTCATGGAACAGGCACAGGCATACTACGCCAACTGATACGCGACTACCTGTCGACAGTGCCGGGCATCAAACGCTTTAAAGACGAACATGTCCAATTCGGAGGTGCAGGTATCACAGTCGTGGAGTTGGAATAGTTGTAACTTTTTTATTATTTCTACTTGTTTATTTGACACTTCGTCTTATATTTGCCATATTGTATTAATTATCAAAACAAAAGACAAATGAAAAAAACCATTTATTTAATCGTATCTATGCTTATCACATTGATGGCGTGTGACTCAGATAACAATCAGGGGGAACCGGAAATCGTAAAGCCGGAAAGCAATGGGAGCGAATATACGTTTTCCATATCAGTAAAGAACAGCGAAGGAGAAAATTTACTATCGGAATCTTCCGATATCTATACCTATTCAGGAGGACCAGCCTCTTATTATACGAAAAGAAATATCTCCTTGAGTAGTGATAACGACCTAGACGATCTCTCATTCGACATATTGAAAAAAGATGGCGAAGCATTGATGTACGTAACAATAAACAAAAGCGGTTTAGCCGATGGAACCGGAATACGCCAAATGACAATCCGGTGGGGAAATATGAGGACATCAACCTCTGACTTATTCAAATGCGAAGTCGAAAAAAGCGGAGACGAAATTCATTGTAAAAAAATATGGGTCAATGATGAGTTGAAATGGGAAAACAAGGATTCAGATACACCTACAATCACGCTTATCAAAACAGAAAACACAAACAGTGTACCTGATGCGCTGCCTATTTCTTTACAATATACGGAAAAAGCAAAATCGGACAATGCTTTTGCATTCCAATTGTTTAAAATGACTTGTGACGAAGCGGACAAGAAGAATGAAACGAATGCTGTTGTATCTCCGTTAAGCGTAAACCTTGCACTTGGTATGCTGTTGAATGGAGCAAACGGCGAAACCAAGGATCAGATACTGGAAGCACTTGCTGCAAAAGGATTTACGACAGACCACATAAACGCATACAGCAAAGAATTATCCGAAGCGTTAGAAACGGTTGATCCAATCACCACCGTATCAATTGCCAATTCGATCTGGTATGCATCATCCGGTTTCACAATAAAAGAACCTTTTATTCAAACGAATAAAACCTATTACGATGCCGAAATCAAATCAGTTGACTTTTCCTTGAAAGAAACTTTGGATGCAATAAACGGCTGGTGTTCCGAAAAGACAAACGGTAAAATCCCAAAGGTAGTAAATGAGTTAAATTCTTCCATCCGGACGATATTAATCAACGCACTCTATTTCAATGGATATTGGGGCGAACATTATGATTTTGATACAGATTTCACCCAAAAAGAAGACTTCCACACAGCTGGCGGTTCGACCGTGAAAGCAGACATGATGTATCAAACAAATACTTATCTATACACACACGATGCTTACGCCGGTTATTTAAAAATTCCGTTTGGCAACAAGGCATATAATATGACTTTTATTCTCCCTAACGAAGATACCTCAATGCAGAAAGTAATTGATAACATGGACAAAACAGAGTGGACTACATCAGACAATATGACACCAACACTTGTAAGGTTATCGTTGCCTAAATTCAAAAAAGAATGTTCGTATCAAATGGAAAAGTATATTTTACCGAGCATGGGTATGAGATTACCGTTCACCGCAAATGCCGATTTTTCAGGCATGAGCGATACACCGACATTCGTAAGTAGCGTTATCCATAAAACATTCATCGAAATCAATGAATATGGCGCCGAAGCGGCTGCCGTTACGGCAATATCAATGGCGACAGCATCACCTGGAGACGATCAACCTGCTCAACCGATCGAATTCAAAATAAACAGGCCGTTTATTTTTTCAATATGCGAGAATAGTACCGGAACGATTTTATTTATCGGCAGAATCGGAAATGTAGCAGACTGAGGCTTAAATTGAAAATAAAGAAAGCGCCTTTGAAAAAAAGCGCTTTCTTTATGGAATATTTCGCCAGCCATCATTATATAAAGTATCATCTATCAATATAACTAAATCATTTTATATGAATAATGTTGTATCCGGAGAAAGATCGGACCAGCATTAAAGTACTGTTATTTATCAGATGGCTGACGAAATTAGAATATAATCAAATCTTTCCGCTGACGGAATCAACGATATGACCATCGAACAGATTAACGACCCTGTCGGAGAATCCGGCATCATGCTGAGAGTGGGTCACCATCACGATTGTCGTTCCTTCTTTATGCAGTTCGGTAAGAAGCTGTATTACTTCAAGACCATTCTTACTATCCAAATTACCGGTAGGCTCATCGGCAAGTATTAGTTTTGGGTTTGATATAACGGCACGGGCTATGGCAACACGCTGTTGCTGTCCTCCCGAAAGCTGCTGCGGAAAATGCTTGGCGCGATGCCCTATATTCATCCGTTTTAATATAGCATTCACCCTGTCCTTACGCTCCGAAGATTTAATATTCAAATAAGTCAAAGGCAACTCCACGTTCTCGAAAACATTCAGCTCGTCAATCAGGTTAAAACTCTGGAAAACAAAGCCGATATTACCCTTACGAACCTGCGTGCGTTCTTTTTCCTTCAGATGTCCGACTTCTGTTTCTCCCAGAAAATAATTTCCTTCACTCGGATTATCAAGCAAACCTAAAATATTCAGCAAAGTTGATTTACCACAACCGGAAGGTCCCATAATTGCGACAAATTCACCATCTTTTACCTCCATCGAAATTTTATTCAATGCAATTGTCTGCACCTCTTCCGTCTGGAAAAACTTACTTAAACTTTCAATTTTAATCATAACTTTATTTTTATTAATTTGTTATTCCTCTTTTTATATCTTAATTTCAATATCCATGCCAAAACAAATAAACCACTAAACAACAACAACTTACACAAACAAACTCATTCTATCTATGTCCAAATATTTGACACTGTTGTATAATTTCTTTACACTCACTCCGCTTTAATACTATTTACCGGATTATCATTTGCCGCACGCCAGTTTTGGAACGTTACCGTGAAAACGGTAATCGCTGTGACAACAATAAAAGCAACCGGATAAACCCACCAGTACATCGGTGTTTTATAGGCGAAATTTTCCAACCATGAATGAACGGCATACCAGGCAAACGGAGCCGCCAGTACGAAACAAATAATTAATATCCGAAAATATGTTTTATTAAACATGATTAAAATCTCCCGGGTCGATGAACCTAATACTTTCCGGATTCCGATTTCTTTTCTTCTATATTCACTATCAAACACCACCAATCCGAATACGCCTACCATAGATATAAAGATAGCAATCAAGCTAAATAAAGTGATCAAAGAACTCAATGAGCTTTCCTTCTCATACAACCGCTGCATGACAGCATCAAAAAAACGGATATTAAACGGATATTCCGCATCAAATTCCGTTAATGTGGAACGCACGTGAGACATGGCAGCACGCATATCCGAACCCGCTTTGACTTTTATATAGGCATATCTTTTGGGTGACCCCCAATTCTGCGTACCCCATACATAAAATGCCATAGGAACGACCTCCGTTCGAAAAGAAGCGAATTTTATATCCGGCATAAAGCCTACAATTGTCGTGCTGTCAATCATAGATCCAAGCTCCAGATCATACATCTGCCTTGCCTTCTCATTAAATATATAGGCTCCATACTTTGTATTGGCGTCCTCTTTTCGAAAATCACGGCCTTCGGAAATCTCCACTCCCATCACCTTCAAAAAAGAATAATCTACCGGAAGGCACTGATAATTTATATCTTTCCCTTTATATCCCCGCCCCCATCCCATATATTGATCAGAGCTTGATAAAAGTGGCTCAGCATAAGTCACGTCCTCAATACCGGAAAATGTTTTAAGTTGGTTGGAAAAAGCATCACGCTTCTCATTAATTTTTGAATTCAGATTTGTTACAATTAATTCATCCTTATCATAACCCAAAGATGTATGTTGCATATAATAATTCTGTAAAAACATAAAAACAGATCCGATAATCAGTGCAAAAGAGGCCACAAACTGAACACTGATCAATACATTTCTCAACTTCTTCCCCTTGGGAGATAAGCCAAAGCCCCCTTTCAACACCAACGCCGGAGAAAACGAAGTCATGTAGCGCGCAGGATATATACCGGCAAGTAAACCGGTAAACAATGCGACAACAGCTGTTCCTAAAACAATCCAGGGATGAGCGGTTATTGACAAATCCGCATCGACCAACTTAGAAAGAGGTATCAGATTAAACACGGCCATCAATCCTATAGCGATAAAATACGATAAGATACTGACAAATACCGCCTCAAAAACAATGGACAAGCGTATCATTCCCTCGTCGCCTCCCAGTACTTTTTGCGTATTAATACTTTTTATACGCATGGGCGTCAGAGCCGTACTGAAATTCGTAAAATTAATGCCCGCAATTACGACAATAACGATCGCTATGGCAAACAAAATAAACAAAGTCTGTTTGCTGGCTTTCGGCGCATTATCATAAAGAACATTAGTCACATAATGCACATCCGGCAAAGCGGTAATACAGATATTCGTACCTGATTCTCCCCAATCAAAATCCGATCCCCAAACCTCTTTCGGATCAAAATTTTGTTTGAAATTTTCAAACAAGAGAGGTACATTCGACGGATCATCTACACGAATATATACCTGATAATTCCAATTACCCCAATTTTGTTTATTTTCATTTTCCGGTATCGGAAAATAGATATAATTATTTACAACTGAATTAGAAGGAAAGTCACGATAAACTGCTCCGACCGTTTGACTGCCATCTCTACCCAACAACTGCTTTCCCACTGCCGGCTGGTTACCAAATAACTTACGTGAAAGGCTCAAGGGTATTAAAACATTTTCCGGTGTTTTCAGCGCATCTTTTGTACCTTCGACGATATCAAAAGCAAAAACCTCCGTGTATTCCGGAGATACAGGAGTCATATTTTCTTCATAAAAATGACGATTTCCATTTTCTTCCACACTGAAAAAAGTCTTACTACCCCATGGACTGGAAAGTGTTCCGGCAACGATATGCGGAGATGAATTGAAAAACAATTCGGAAAGCGGACGGTTAAGAATAGCTTGTGTAGAATTCCGATTTGCAAATTCCAAGCGAAAAATCTTATCATAATCGGAATGAAACTTATCAAAATTACGATCGTAATCCTGTTGAATCATAATCACCATAAACGCCGCAAAGGCTACCGAAAGTCCCAATATATTCAGAGTCATCGCCATCTTAAAACGTTTCAGCACACTCAAGAAATTCTTGAAAATTGTTTTCATATTTTATTCATTTAATAATTAACGTCATTACTCATCAGGTTCCGATTTTGCTCACGAAACTTGATGTCTATTTGATATATGACGTTTACAAAATGATGAAAGTTACAAAAACAAAACACAAATACAAGAATTTTTAGGTTATTTAACGCCACTGCTTCCTATCACGAATCACTCCGTCTTAATACTGTCCACCGGATTAGCATTCGCCGCACGCCAATTCTGAAAACTTACTGTCAGTAAGGTTATCAGCGCAACAATAACAAATGCGACGGCAAACACCCACCAGTATATCGGTGTGCGATAATAAAAACTACCCAGCCATTCTCTGACTAAATAAAAGGCGACGGGAGCAGCCAAAACAAAACAAATGCAAATGATGCGAATATAGATCCGGTTAAACATACCCAGTATATTACCGACCGTGGCCCCGAACACTTTTCTTACTCCTATTTCTTTCCTCCGATACTGGGTTTCAAACACAACCAGACCGAAAACCCCAACAATAGATAGAATAATAGCTAGCAGACTAAAGGTGGTTATCATCTTGTTCAATGCTTCCTCTTTTGCATAAAGATAATCATAAAAATTATCATAAAAATCCACGACTACAGGATAAGAAGGATCTATTCCAACCAATGTATTTCGGATATGTTCTATGGATTTATGCATATCGGCGCCTGCTTTTAATCGTACATAAGACACCGGAAGAGATTGTCGTTTACTTAGTTTGAACGCAATATTATCTTCTCCCTGACGCAAAGATGTCAGTTTGACACCATTAATAAAACCACTGATATATTCCTGCCCTCTCCATGAACGATCCAGTAAATCTCCCGCTTCCAAGCCAAACATTTCCTGTATTTTTTTATCATAGATATAGTATGAAGCGCTATCGTTGCGGGCATTGGCTTCTGTAAAATCCTGCCCTCCGGCAACCGGAATATCCATTACATGTAAAAAATTCCAGGATACATCGATTATATAAGTATTAAAGTTTTTCTCTTTATATCGCATATCATACGCAGAATAGCTATCGAAACGACCAATCGGCACAGACGAAAAAGCAACCTCTTCAATACCCGGATATTCTTTCAGCTTTTGTACATAAAGATCTTTCGACTGCTCATAAATCCTAGTTCCGATATCAATCATGGCGACCCCCTCCTTCCTGAATCCGAGATCATACGAACGCATATACCGGTTCTGCAACTGGATAAACAAGGAAGATACGATCAGTCCGATAGATACCACATACTGAAAACCGATTAACGCCGTACGGAGCTGACGGCCGGAAGCGGATAATCCGAAACTTCCCTTCAAAACCAACGCCGGAGGAAAAGATGTCATATACCACGCCGGATACAATCCCGACACGATCCCCAATAGGATAGACAAGGTAAACAGCAACAAAACCAAAGGTATATGGTTCAGTAGATTTATATCCGCAACAACAAACGATAAGATTCCGGTTTTATCCGTTCCCCAGACGATTAAAAGTGAAAACAAACATGCCAGAATACTCATTCCCATTGCTTCAAAAATCAACCCTGCCCGCAAACTACCGACAGAACTGCCTAATACCTTTTGTGTATTAATGCTTTTCATACGCAAAGGAGCCAGCGCCGTACTGAAATTAACAAAATTAATACAAGCGATCACAATGACCAGTATGGCAACCCAGAATAACAGGTTGGTTGTTCCCCGGTTACCGACCTTTACAAAGTCTCTCAACTGTCCCTGCATATAATAAAGATCGGTCAACGGGATCAGTTCCAGATGTGTTTCTTCAGGCTGTCCATGTGATTTGAAATCGATATTTTTATTAACCAGTTCCTCTACCGCCTTCTTCGATTCCGGGCGATCCAATAACACATAAGCCAGATAATTCTGTGATGACCAGTCATTTTCCTGAGTTTTATCTATCGCAGTATAAATATTATTATTCAATTGGGTATTCTCCGGAAAATCGTTATAAACCCCTCCTACCGTCAATGATTTAAATTCTGATTTTGTCCATACGGTTCTTCCCAAATGTATTGGTTTTCCTACAGAAGAAGAGTCTCCAAACATACGTTTCGCCATACTTTCGGGTATTAATGCCTTTTCAGGATCTTCCAGACAGTTGATATCACCTTCAACCATTGAAAAACCAAAAATATGAACAATATCCGGATAACAAGTCACAATGTGTTCAATAAAGCCTTTTTGAGATTCACCTTCTCCTACGGTTACATAAACCCTTCCTCCAGTAAAAACATTTAACAGGCTGGCGGCCTCAATATGAGGAGAAGATGCAAATACCTGATCTGCAAAACCACGTGTTAATACCGCCGCATACGTATCGTCCCCCAGACTTCTCGGCATATCTACCCTGAATATACGATCCGAATTCAGGTGCGTCTTGTCAAATGTCCATTCATACTGCACCTGCATTATAATAATCAGGAAAGCAGCAAATGCAACCGACAATCCGGCAATATTCAGAAACGAAGCAAGTTTAAACCGCTTCAATACATTTATAAAATTTTTGAAAATCATATTCATCTGTTTTGCTTTTAATTTGTTTTCTTACATCTTGAAATCAACCTTTATGCCAAAAATGATAAAATATTATTGTTCAACAAATTAAAACAAAACCCTTTTTTATTCCATGTCCAATTACTTGACACTGTTGTAAATTTTTTTTACACGAATCACTCTGTCTTAATACTATCCACCGGATTGGCATTTGCCGTACGCCAGTTCTGGATCGTGATGGTTATGACAGTCATGAATGTAATAGCTAAAAAGGCCAAAGCAAAAATCCACCAGTACATCGGCGTTTTATAACTGAAATTTTTCAACCAACTGCTTATCAGATACCAGGATAATGGAATGGCTAAAATAAAGCATACCGATAAAATCCGAAGGTATTGATTATTCAATAAAAATAATATTTCACGAATGGTAGATCCAAATACTTTACGTATGGCAATCTCACGCCTCTTATATTCGCTTTCGAACAAAACAACGCCAAATACTCCAAATAAAGAAATTAAAATTGCAATGATGCTAAATAAGGTAATCTGGCGCCCCAACACAAGTTCTTTGCTATAAACACTGTTCAGGACTTCATTATATAGGTTCATATCCAAAGGATAATCAGGATCAATTTGCTTCAGCGTTTTTCGCACAGACTCAACAACCGCCGGATAATTAGCACCTTTCTGTATTCTCACTAACGCGTAATTTCGAAATCCCTCTTTCACATAAAAAGCAAAAGGCCCTAAATCGCTGCGATATGAATTATATTTAATATCATCCATGATACCAACCACTTTTTCTCGAAAATGAGACTGTTCCCAATCCAATTCTATTACAGCGCCCGGCTCAATGCCAAATTCCCGGCGCGCAGTTTCATTAAAGACCAAAGCCCCATCCCCTATTACATCTTCCGGCAGAAATCCACGCCCTTCCGTAACAGAAATTCCTAAAACGTCTAAAATAGAAGGATCCGTATGTATCAGATTATAAAATATCTGTTCACCTTTATAAGTTCTGCCGTAATTAGAATAAGTATCACCACCACCGATAACTCTATCAGTCGTAGCCACCCCTTCTATTTCAGGTATCTGGCTCAATTCCTTTCGTAATATATTAGCATTCGAAGACAACTTCTTATTCAATTTAATAATAGCAACCTGTTCTTTTTCAAAACCTAAAGATGAGCGCGTCATCATTCGATTCTGTATATTTATAAATAGAGCGCCGACGATCAATATAAAAGAAACAACAAATTGTACCCCAACCAGAAAACTCCTTAAACTCCTCCCTTTGGAAGATCGCCCGAAATTCCCTTTCAGTACCATAGCAGGTTGAAAAGAGGTGATATACCAGGCTGGCCAGCATCCTGCAATCAAACCTGTAAACAAAGCAAAAATTCCCGCACCGGCAATCAATGGAATATGAGCAGACAAAGAAATACCACCACTAACCGTATCGGAAAAAGTTGTCCGGGAAAGCAGATTAACCAGCACAACAGCCAACGAAAAAGCAAGCAAACAAAGTACCACCGCTTCAAATAAGATAGACATCCGAAGCTTTCCGACCGAACACCCCAACACTTTTTGTGTATTAATGCTTTTTAGCCTGATAGGAGTCAAGGCATTGCTAAAATTAATAAAGTTTATCGCTGCAATAACAACAATAATGACAGCAATGAAAAATAAGATCAACACCTGCGCGCGGTTTCCTTTACTTGTTTGCGATTCAAAAACCAAATCAGTCTGGTAATACACATCAGGAAGATGAGTTAACCTTAAGTCCTTTTTATCCCAATAATCAGTATTGTCCCCATGATTTTTCCTATAATTATCAAGAATACCGGGTATATTTGCGGGATCATCGACCAGAATATAGGCTTCATAGTTATTATATTGCCAAATTCCGGAGCCTTCTTTGTCCGCTATTTTCTGATAAACAGCATTTCCGACAATTGAATTTTCGGGAAAATCCTGATAAACGCCTCCGATCTCCGCCTTTATCTCATCCCCAATAAACAGTTTGCCCAATGCGGATTCTTTCGGAAACAGTTTTTTTGCCAGACTTTCCGGTATCAGCACCTTATCCGGAGCATTCAAAGCATCTATATCACCTTCTATCATTTTAAATCCGAAAACATTCGGTAATGAAGCATATACCTGTTGATATAATTCCTGAGAACCGATTCTTTCCTGACCTTTCTGTATAACAAGATTACGTTTGTTATCCCATCTCTTTATCAACGCGCCTTGTTCTATATGCGGTGAAGATGCGATAAACTCATCGATCAGAGGACGGGGCATAACCGGCTGCGCATTTCCATCATCAAAAGTCATTTCTAACCGGAACAAACAATCTGCATTCTCATGAAAGCGATCATATCCCCAATCATAGAAAACCTGCATCATTAAAATGATAAATGCTGCAAACGCGACCGAAAGCCCCAAAACATTCAGTGTTGTCGCCATCTTAAAACGGCGAAGCACACTCAAAAAATTTCTTATAATAGTCTTCATCTATCAGTTATTTTATGTTCAAAGTTTCTCGCCTATCACTCATTTCTAATCACTCCGTTTTAATGTTTTCCACCGGATTGGTATTCGCTGCACGCCAGCTCTGAAAAAATACCGTGATAAACGCGACAACTAAGCAGAACAAGCCTGCTACAGCAAATATCCATGGATATAAAGAGATACGGTAACTAAAATCAGAAAGCCATTTTTTCATGATATACCAAACGACAGGTGTCGCAATTACAAAAGCAATCAGAACATAGTTCAAAAATGTAACAACTAATTTTGTCAGGATTTCTTTATTAGACGAACCAAAAACCTTACGTACAGATACTTCGCGCGAACGTTGCTGGATAAAATAAGTGGACATCGCGAGTAAACCGAGTAAAGAAATAATAATAGCGATAACGGCAAAAATAATTACTAATTTAGCCATGCGGATCTGTTCAACATACGATTCTTCAACCTGTTCATCCGTATACTTTCCGGTAAAATCCAGTTGTGAAATATCTTCATATATTTTTTTTACCTGATCACGGGCTATATAAGGATCTCCCTGTGTCTCAATCAGAACATTCCATGAATAAAAATCAGAATTACTAAATACTTCCACAATGACAGGCTGCTTTTTATGCAAAATATTACCAAGTTGAAAATCACGTATAACGCCGGCAATAGGAAATACATGATCCCATATTTTGACTTCTGTGACATCCGGAGGTAATTCCATTTCAAGCAAAGCCTGCTCGTTCAAAAAATATTGTGAACCGGAAACATTATTTTTATGAATAACCTCAAACCCCACCATATCAAAATATGTACTGTCACCTGCTAACCACTGAAAAGAAATATTACGTCCTTCATATACCACTGTATTGTTATTTCCCCGGGTAAAAGGAGTTCCCCGGGAATAAGCCACACGTTTCACCAAGGCTAACTGGCGCACTTCATTTACAAATGTTTTCACCTTCTCATCACTTTCGAACTGATAGGTAGGAACATACATCATATTAGCCGTATTATATCCCAGCGGAGCTTTCATCATGTGATTAATCTGAAGGATCATTGTGGTTGAAGCAGCCAGAAGCATAATCGTAATTACATTCTGAAATGTAATAAAGACTTTACTGAAAACCATTTTTGTTTTTGTCCGGAATCCACCCCTTACAATATCGATTGGCTTTGAATTGGAAATGATAACAGCCGGCAGCAAACCCGAAATAAAACCAACGGCAACAAGCATTAATAAAACAATTAAACTATTTTCGACCGTAAAAAATCCTTCCAGATCAATTTTCGTCTTCAACAGATCTTCAGCAAAAGGTAATGCAGCAAAAGCCAGTAACAAGCCAAATACAAATGAAATAATGCAAATAATGGATGACTCCGCGACAAGACGCATAAATAGTTCCGTTCGCGAAGAACCCAGTAAACGACGTGTAGCCATCTCTTTTGCACGCTGCCCCGTTTGTGCTACGGTAAGGTTGATATAATTAATAACGGCAAATACCAGGATTAAAATTCCCACCACCATGAACAGGACAACAAACAGCCAGTTATTTTGCAACAATGTATTATGGGATCCTTTTCCATGAAAATAGATATCTTTCAAGGGTGTAAATACGACCTTTTGTCGATGTCCGTTTTTATAAAACCAAAAATTTTCTTTCAGAAACTCTGCTATATCTTCCGATCTGGCTTGCAGATTCGCACCTGCAACAGTCTGAAAAAAAACTTGTACCCCGAGAGCATTATCACCTCCTTCAGTATCAAGAGTTCCATTAAAAAAACGGACATTATCCATTTTTATAACAATATCCGAAGAGGGTATGGTTGAATTCTTGATATCCTTCATCACCCCATTTACCGTCACTGTGACCGAATCATTCAATTTAATCAATTGCCCTAACGGATCATGATCGCCAAAAGCCTGTCTCGAAAACGATTCGGATATTACAGCATAATTTTTTGCCGCAATGGCAGTATGCGGGTCTCCGCTCAGCAATGGAAATGTAAACATATCGAAAAATGTAGTATCCGTTATCAACAGATTCGCCTTAAACTTCTTATCTCCTACAAAAACCGGCATCTCGGTCTCTGATACAACCGGACACATTTTTTCAATTTCCGGATACCGGCTTGCCACCTTTTCTCCTATACGCCAGGCAAAACCAAGACCTTCTTCACTCCCGATCACAAAAATACGGTCGGCATTCTTCTGAAAACGATCGGTCGACAATCCCTGCCCGACATAGACCATAATCAATATCACAAACATCAGCGACACGGATAGGCCGAACACATTGATTACCGTAAACACTTTATTCCGGCTCAGGAATTTAAAGTAAGACTTGAAGTTCATTAAATTACTCATCTGTAAATTGTTATTAACACATTAATAAATTTTTGTGATCAATATTAAAAGATAAAAGATCAACCTTATTCTAAATTTCCATTTTTAAATCATTCCGATTTAATGCAATCTACCGGATTGGTATTCGCCGCTCGCCAGCTTTGATATGTCACAATAACAGATGTGATTGCAGCCACAAGCAGAAATGCCAATACAAAAATCTACCAATACAGAGGTGTTTTATAAGCAAAATTCTCCTGCCATTTCTTGATGGCGACATACGCTACCGGAATTGCTATAACAGAACAAACACATACAATACTGACATATTGCCGGTTGAGCATTTCCAGGATTTGCGATATGGTAGATCCGTAAATCTTTCTGATTGCAATTTCTTTTTTCCTGTATTGCGTGTCGAAAACGACCAGGCCAAATACACCTACCAACGATAGTATAATTGCAATCAGACTCAATAAAGAAACGAGGCTACGTAAATTTACCTCCTTGTGATAAAGCTGATCGAATATTGTATCATAAAATTCCACTTCGAATGGATAATTAGCATCGATCTCCGACAACGTCTTGTGAATATGTGATACGGCATCGTGTACATTTATTCCTTTCTCCAAACGAATATAAGATACCGGCAGACTGGGATAATTCTGATTCTCTACAACAAAAGCAACATGATCATTTCCTTTACGTAAAGAACTAAATTTGACATCTTCGGTAAATCCGGCAATGCGCCCCGGAAGCCAATTCTCAAATAAATCGCCCACTTCCATTTCCATACTTTCATGAGCAAACCGGTTAAATATATAGGTCGCATCATTTGATTTCTCATCGGCATGGGAAAAATTTCTTCCGGCAACAACAGGAATTCCCATTACCCGAAGAAAATTATAGGAGACCGGAAACATGAAATACTGAAACGACTTTCCTTTATATTCACTTGTACTTGTATTATAGGAGTCTTGTGAAGCTAATTTTTCCATACTAAAAGCCACATCTGTAATTCCGGGATACTCTTTCAGCCGGTTAGCATATACTTCATGATATTTGTCATAAATATCTGTACCTAATTCAACAATAGCCACCTGATCCTTGTCAAAGCCCAATGTATAATCCCTCATATAGGTATTTTGCAATTGCATCAGGCTCGCACCGATTATCAAAATGATAGAAACAACAAACTGAAAACCGATCAATGCCGTTCGTAATTTACGTCCGGAAGCGGATAATCCGAAACTTCCCTTCAAAACCAATGCAGGAGGAAATGATGTGATATAAGATGCCGGATATATACCGGCAATTATTCCGGCAATCAAAGCGATTCCTCCCGACAAAAACAAAATACCCGCATTGACGGAGAAATCCATATTTGCGGAAACAAACGGCATGACCGCCAGCTTATTCAATGCATACACAATAAAAAGCCCAAGCAGCCAGGCAAAAACACTAATGATGACAGCTTCCGAAATGATCGAAATACGGATTATATGACTAGGGTTACCCAACACCTTTTGTGTATTAATACTTTTAATCCGTACAGGAGTAAGAGCCGTGCTAAAATTGACATAATTAATCACCGCTACTATGATAATCAGCATCGCTATAAAAAGTAATAAATAAGTCGTATCACGACTTCCGCTCGTTACTACCATATCACTCAAACCTTCATTCAAATAATAAATATCAGTTAAAGGTGTCAGGCCTATTTGTTCTTCCGGCTCATCTATTTTAGAGAAATCAAATTTTTTATTAAAATTTTCTTCTACAAGCTTTGCGGAAAACGGTTCATCCAACAATAGATAACAAGTGTAATTACTCGACCCGAAATTAGTTAGCTGATATCCTGCATTAATCGCCGTATAAATGCAATTATCCAATTGGGTATTTTCAGGAAAATCACGATATACGGCTCCCACAACAAGCTGAGTTTGACTTTTCGTCCAAATTGGCTCTTCGGCATGTAGATTCTTACCTACAGCCCCCTGATTGCCAAACAATCTCTTTGCCATACTTTCCGGTATAATAACATTGTCCGGTTCATTTAAACACCCCGGATCACCCTCAATAAACGGAAAACCAAACACCTTTACGATATCAGGAGAACATATCCGCAAACTCTCCTTTATTCCGTGCTTTTCATCATTTTCCTGATAGGTAAAATAATTCGGAAAACCGGCAGTCAACAATGTACCCGCTTTAATATGTGGAGAAGAGTGTATTAATTCTTCCACAAATCCTCGTGGAAAAATCACGGAAAAAATGTCCGACGACTTTTGCAACGTAACCCTGAACACATTCTCTGCAGTCGGATGGCATTTATCGAAACTGCGTTCATATTGTACCTGCATCATAATCACCATAAACGCAGCAAATGCAACTGAAAGCCCCAGCACATTCAGTATTGTCGCCATCTTAAAACGGCGAAGCACACTCAAAAAATTCCGTATAATCGTCTTCATAAATGATTATATTATTATTTTATACTATTCGGTTTTTATACTATTTACCGGATTTTCGTTGGCAGCATAAAGGCTTTGGAAAAATACGGTAATAAAAGCGATCAATAAGCAGAATAACCCCGCAGATATAAAGATCCAGGGATACAAGGGTATCCGGTAGCTATATTCCGAAATCCATTGATTCATGATATACCAGATAACAGGCGTTGCTATCACAAAAGCGATAAACACATAATTCAGGAATGTAAAAACCAGTTTTTTAAGCACCTCCTTATTTGACGAACCAAACACTTTACGAACGGCGACTTCACGTGAACGCTGCTGGATAAAATAAGTCGACATGGCCAGTAATCCCAACAATGAAATGATAACGGCAATAATGGAAAATACTGCGATTAATTGAGCCATGCGTGATTGTTCCGTATAGGACCACTTTACCATCTCATCTGTATATGCTCCGACAGATTCCGAAAAATCAAACTGTGTAATCCGCTCATATATTTCTTTTATCTGGTTCCGGACAACCGTATGATCACCTTGCGTTTCGATCAGCACATTCCAGGGTTGAAAATCGGTATCTTTTTGTACTTGTATAATAACCGGTTGCTGCGGAGTTATTATATTACACAGCTGAAAATCATGGATGATCCCTGCTATTTTGAACGGCTCCACATCCGGCCAAAACCGGATCTCAGTAGCGTCCGGAGAAAGGCCTGTTTCCAGTAAAGCCTGTTCATTCAGAAAACACTGGTTGCCAGAGATATTTCCATTACGATGGATCACCTTAAAACCCAGCATATCAAAATAGATGCTATCACCAACCAGGCTTTGAAACGAAAGCATCCGTCCCTCATAATCAATGGTATAATTATTTCCCCTGCTAAAAGGAACACCCTGTGAATAAGCCACACGTTTCACCGAAGCTAATTGCCGCGTCTCGTTCGCGAATGCATCGATCTTTTCCCGGCTTTCAAACTGATGGGTCCATATCGTCATAATATTTTCGGTATTATACCCCAAAGGCGCATTAATCATGTGCCTGATCTGAAGAAACATGGTAAACGAAGCCGCCAGCAGCATAATTGTAATTACATTCTGAAATGTGATAAAGACTTTACTAAACACCATTTTTGTTTTTGTCCGGAATCCCCCCTTTACAATATCAATCGGTTTTGAATTGGAAATGATAATAGCAGGAAGCAAACCGGATATCAAACCGACCATCAGAATCATCAGTAATACAAGCAGGCTATTTTCAATCGTAAAAAATCCTTTCAAATCGATAGTTACTCGTAACAAATCATTTGCAGAAGGCAAAACGGCAAAAGCCAACATCACCCCCAACAAAAAAGAAATAATACAGATAAGGGTCGCTTCCATAATCAGGCGAAAAAACAGCTCTCCACGGGAAGATCCGAGCAAACGCCGCGTCGCCATTTCCTTGGCGCGCAAACCGGTTTGTGCCACCGTAAGATTTACATAATTGATAACCGCAAAAATCAGGATCAGGATGCCAATCGCCATAAACACCATGACAAGTTTTCGGGAGCCTTGTCTTAGTGAAGAATTCAACACATTTTCATCCGAAAAATAAATACGTTTCAAAGGGGTAAATCTCACTTCATTAAACATTTTCCGTTCGTAGATCCAAAATGTTTTTTTTAAGAATGTTACCATATCTTCCGATTTAGCCTGCAAGTCCGCCCCTACAACTGCCTGAAAAAAGACCTGTACTCCTGCAGCATTTTCTCCTCCCGGCAATTCGTGTCCGTTACCCCAAAAACGGACATTATCTATCTTAATAAGTATATCTGAATAAGGAATTGCCGAATTTTTCATATCTTTTACAACACCACTCACCATCACGGTCACCGAATCCTTTATTCGAATGAATTGTCCCATCGGATCTCGTTCGCCGAATACTTTCCGGGCAAACGATTCGGATATAACGGCGTCATTTTTTGTCGCCAGCGCTGTTTTCGGATCGCCCTGCAGTAATGGGAATGAGAACATATCAAAAAACGTTGTATCCGTAAACAACAAGGCAGCTCCATATTTATGTTCGTCAACAAAAGCAAGGTCATCGGGATAAGTCACTAACGGGCACATTTTTTCTATTTCCGGAAATTGCTCAGTCAGCCGTTCACCGATACGCCAGGCAAAACCCATCCCCTGTTCACTCCCTATTGCATAAATACGATCGGCATTCTTCTGAAAACGGTCTGTAGCCAATCCCTGCCCGGCATAAACCATAATCAGAATAACAAACATCAATGATGCGGACAAACCAAAAATATTGATGGCCGTAAACACTTTATTTCTGCCAAGGAATTTAAAATAAGACTTGAAATTCAGAAAGTTACCCATATACAAATTGTTTTTAAGTTGTTAATCATTGATCGAAACGCACTATTCTGACTTAATACTATTCACCGGATTTTCATTGGCAATTGCCCACGATTTATAAAGGACACACAATATGACGATCATAAATAGCAGCAAGCTGCACAAAACAAACAATGACGCATTCAATGTCACTTTATCGGCAAATTGCTGAAGCCATTCAGCGCCTGCAAACGACGAGCCCAGCACTCCCAGAGCAATAGCGGGAACAGCAATATATGCCATATTTTTAGAAAATAATTTCAATACACCGGCTACGGTCGCTCCGTTTATTTTGCGGAGAGCTATTTCTTTACTGCGCCGACTTACTTCATCGTCAATATATCCGAACAATCCCATCAATGCGATCAGAAACACAACAATCAAAGCCATCATCACACCGTCACGGAAGCTTTTGACATACATCGACGATCGATCAATGTGATCCGTTAATATTTCAAAACTAATATCTTCATTAGAGTATAACTGCTGCAACGTCGCGTTCAATTCCTGCACATGATCGGCTGTCAGAGATGACAAACGAAGTGTAAGTACGCCATTCGGAATAAACTCGCCTCCATTGATCACTAATGGCCCTCTTTCCGGTGTATAAACATGTAACCGGACACTATAATTACTCACGATACCAACTACTGTCCCCAATGGTTTATTCTGACCGTATATTGTTTGTCCGAGCGCTTCATTAATCTTCCACCCCATTTTTTCCGCAAACCGCTGATTCACTACCAAATCTCCCGCTTTTTCAGTCGCGTGCCCAGCTACAAATTCAAGCCCCATCACATCCGGATAAGTTACATCATAAAGCGTATAATAGGAATTTAAAAGATGGTTATTATCCTTATCGAAGATTTGTTGTACACTATACCCGTCCGCTATATTCTGTTCCGACAAACCGATTGATTCTACATAAGAGATACGGTTTAACTCCGCTGTCAATGCAGCATAGTTCTCTTTCGTATCAACTCCTTGTAAATGAGCATACACAATATTATCCGGATTATAACCTAAATCACGATTCATCAAATGATCATACTGATAAAGTACTATAGCGGATAAAGTAAATATAAAGGCTATACCGCAAAATTGTACAAACAACAATACACGTTTCCAGCCTTTCCGGCCGGACGTATAAGTCTGAAAAACCTGTTTCACCGGAATCTTAGCAAAGATACGTCCCGGTATAACAACAACCAACAGACAAGTAAATATCACCGCCAATAACGGCACCCACAAGTTACTCCATGCAAAAAGCGACTTCAACGATATAAGTGTCATGCTCTCAATTTGCCCACGAAAAGCCAAAAGTAGCAACACGACACATATCAAAGAAATTGTAAATAAAACAAGCGTTTCATTCAAAAACATACGAAATATATTACCATCAGACGCACCACTGCATTTATGAATCCCAACCATTTTAGCACGTGCCGCCAATGACGAAATAGAGATCAACACATAATTCATCGCCATTGTGAATAATATAGCAAAAGCCAATATGCCTATAATCAAAATCATAAACTCAATCCCATTCGCCTCTAAATAATGAGAAGTGATATGTGTAAAAAAGTAACGGTTTTCAATTCCCGACTCCTCTATCTTTTCTTTCGATACGTAGTTGGAAAAAACTGCCGGAAGCTTTTGCTCCACGACAGCAATATCCGTTCCCTTCCGGAATCTGACATATCCGCAGTAAGTCATATCATCGTACCAATCACAAGACCGTCCGAACTGCGTTTTCATATTTGCAAACGAACACACGATGTCATGGTCCATATCTACATTTTCAGGTAACGCTTTATATACTCCGGCAATTGTATATGGATGCTTTTTTCCATGCACTAATTGCTTTCCGACAGGATCTTCATCGTTAAAGATAAGACGCGCGTACTCGTCTGAAATAAATAGTTTGTCCGGTATACCCAACTCCTTTTCATCACCTTTGACTACATCAAGTCCCATTGTCCGAAAAAATAATGAATCGGCAAAAACGGTCATCGGCGTATATTTCTTTTCATCATAAAAGAAAGACTGTTGCCCCGAACGATTTACGATCGTAGCACATTCAACCTCCGGAATATCATGTCTTAAAGCGGCCGGAAGTGGGGCATTGATCCGGAAATAATCAAAACTATTTCCGTCTTTTGTCACGTGACTTTTTATAAAATACAATTGATCCACATCTTTATAAAAATTATCATAACTCATTTCAAAAGCTGCATAAGCAAATAAAACAAGTCCTACTGTAAAGCCTAATGTGAGCGATACGATTTTTATCAGATTATGTCTTCTACCGCGAAGTAAATAACGAATAGTATACACAAATTGTTTCATCTGTTCTATTATTATAGAGTAAAAAATATTTCTATCGTATCACGTTCCATTTACCACTCGGATCTTTAATTGTTAATTAACACAAAGCGCACTATTCCGACTTTATACTGTTCACCGGATTTTCATGTGCGACACTCCAGGAGCGGGTTATTACGCTAAATAATAAAATTGCCAGGATAGATAAACCACTCAAAAGAAAAAGAGTAAAATTGAGTGAAACTTTTACAGCAAATTGTTGCAACCATTCGTCTCCTACAACGTAGGAAAAAAGAATTCCCAATAATATGGCCGGAACAGCAATATATGACATACCCGCCGATAGTAAACGAAGAATATCTTCGGCACCGGCACCATGAACCTTTCGAATAGCGATTTCCTTTTGCCGGCGCCCTACTTCATCTTCCACAAAGCCGAATAAACCAATTAGGGTAACAATTAACATAATGAGAGCGACCGAAATAACAGAATTACGAAATAAACGTACATCGCCGTATCCTTCTCCATAAAGAGCATTGGTATATGATGTAAAGGAAACGTCTTCGTTATGCGCTAAATCCTTTAACTTACTATTAAGTCGATTCAACTGTTCGCTCGTAAGAGGATTGCTCAGTCGCAATGCGATTACATTCGTAAACACATATTCAACTTCTGCAAAAGCCGGAAAAATAATTAACGGTGAGATTTCACTATAAAAGGTTTGTGTTTGATAATCTTTTATTACTCCACAGATGATTCGTTCTTTTCCGAGGTATTCGATCCGATACCCAATCGGATTTTCCACATTCAACAGTCTAACAAAAGACTGATTTACAATCACATAACCCATCTGATTTGCATTATCCGTAAAATTATGTCCATCTGTAATTTGCATGCCAAATGTTTGAAAGTAATCCTTGTCTGCAGTAAAATAATGAGCCGTAAATAAGTCCGTTTTCGTTTCCATATCCGTCACCAGACGACCTTCTGCGCGGTGAACCGGAATGGTCGACATAATTGTTACAGATACGACTTCCGGTATATGCTCAAATTCGGCTTTAGCCGTTTTCAACTGCTCTTCGTTCATTCGCCATGTTTCGTTTGAAAATAGGATATCTTTCGTAATGTATCCCATATCCTTATTCATAACCATTTGATACTGATACATAACAATCGCAAGCAATGTAATTATAAAAGCGATCCCTGAAAATTGTGCGAACAGAAGCAAATTCTTCCACCGCGCCTTCCCGTCTTTATTCGCGTGAAAAATTTGTGTAACCGGAACAGACGAAAAAATTTTAGCCGGAATAAAACCGGTAACTGAAAACAAAACCAACAATATAGCAGCTGTTACCCAAAGGTTTTGTAATGAAAAAAGACTGGACAATTCGCTTTTTATCA
Source organism: Tannerella sp. (assembly GCA_031551825.1). Taxonomy (GTDB): domain Bacteria; phylum Bacteroidota; class Bacteroidia; order Bacteroidales; family Tannerellaceae; genus Tannerella. The sequence goes on from JAVBNB010000086.1 coordinate 52,204, forward strand.
ATAGTTCTATCTGTCCTCTAAATGCAAGGATAAGCAAAAAAGCAAAAATTAACGAGATAGATATAAGAATTCCCGTTTCATACATAAACATTACAAATATATTCCTGTTCGAGGCTCCGCTGCACTTATGAATGCCTACAGCTTTGGACCGTTTAATCAGTGATGATATGGAAATCAACACATAATTCATCGCAGCAGCAAACAATAACGAAAAGGCAAGTATGCTCAATACCATATTTGTTCGTTTGACATCCGGTTGATGCGTATGGACTTCCGTAACCGGTTTCAGATAAAATGTTCGTACCGTCCCTTTTTCTATTTCGGAGTCCACATCATAATGTTTTTTCAACATATCAGGTATTTTAGCCTCAACAGTTTTGTAATCAACCCCGGGAGCCAACTTGACATAACCGCGGAACATATCTGCGTTTTGCCAGCCCCCAAACATGGTTGCATCTATAATCTTAATCAAATCGAACTTCAAATGACTATTTTCAGGAACATCCGCAAAAACGCCACTTACAGTTAAACTACCTTCGCTCATGTGCAGCAATTCACCAACCGGATCCACATTTCCAAATGCATTTTTAGCCAGTGTTTCGGAAATAAACACAGCGAGGGGACGTCCCATATCAGCCGGACTGCCGGCTAACAACTTAAATCCAAACGTTCTTAGAAACATCGAATCAACCAAAAGATGAGTACCGATAATCTCCTTATCTCCGACTTTAAATAAAACATTTTCCGGCCAAGCCACAACCGCCGTACCGGCAATAACCTCATCAAACTCCTGATACATAGAAGGAGCAAGAGGAGCATTTACCAAATCTCCGTTGGAAGCGCCGCTACTCTTTATATCCCACTTTACATTCAACTGATAGATCCGGTCAGCATCCGGATAAGAAGTATCATAACTCATCTCAAAAGCAACTTTCGAGAATAAAACCAAGGCCACAACCAATCCCAGTGTCAATGAAATAATTTTTATCAGGTTATTACCCTTACCTCTCAAGAGATAACGAGTCGTGTAAAACAATCGATTCATCAGGTATCTATAAATTTAATTATCAAATTTCAATCATGCATTTTCCATTTGTAAAGCAGGCCCTTAGTTGTTCATCAAGACAAAGCGCACTATTCCGACTTTATACTATTCACCGGATTTTCATTAGCGAAATTCCATGCGCGTGCAACGACACTGAACATCAGCAATATCAATATAAAAATACCACTTAATGTAAACAAAAAGACATTCATGGAGATTTTTACGGCGAACTGCTTCAACCATTCTACTCCTACGACATAGGAAAACATCAATCCCAGAATAATTGCAGGCAACGCGACATACGAAATTCCTTTCGATAATAAAACGAGAACATCCCTTACCCGCGCTCCGTTTATTTTACGTATAGCAATTTCTTTCCGGCGACGGCTCACCTCATCCGCAACAAATCCCCAAAGGCCTAAAAGCATCATCACCAACATAAGTCCCGAGGCTACGGCAACAGAATTCCGGAATGAACGGGCGTCTTTATAAATGTCTCTATACGTTTCCATATAAGAAATAAAAGTGGCTTCTCTGTCATTTGCCAGATTTTTAAGCTTTTCCGACAGTTGTTCTGTTATTTGGGCAGTCAAAGGAACATTTAACCTGATGGAAATACGGTTTACCGGAAAATAATGATGTGTACCGTCGGGCAACATGATAATCGGAGGAACATCTTTGTAATAAGACTGATTCTGAAAATCTTTTACGACTCCACATATCGTCCGGACGTCACCCAAATAGAAAATCTTTTCTCCCACCGGATTATCCAGATTCAACATGCGAACTAATGTTTCATTAATAACAACTTCTTTGGCCAATGTGGACTGATTTGAAAGATTACGTCCCGCAACCAGTTTCATTTCATATGTATTCAGGTAATCCTCATCCATGGTCATCAGATACCCTGTAAACAAATCTTCTTTGGTTTCCACGTCTTTCAGCGGATCACCGGAAAACCTGTTTAACGGTAAATCCGAACTTAATGCGACCGATTCTACCTCCGGAAAACGCATCAGTTCCTCTTTTGCCGTCTGCAATTGCTCATTAGTCATATTCCACATCTGTTTTGTATAAAGAATATTTTCCGTACAATAGCCCAAATTGTTATTTATCATCATATGATATTGAAATACAATAATAAAAAGTAATGTGAGGATAAAAGTAATTCCGGAAAACTGTGCGAAAAGAAGGATCCGCTTCCATCGCTTCTTACCATCAGAATGCGTATGAAAGACTTGCGTCACCGGAACGGAAGAAAAAATCTTCGCCGGCATAATACCCGTCGAAATAAACAGCAGTATAATAATAGCAAATATAACCCAAAGACGATCTACCGTAAATATAGCGGTTAAATCGGTTTTTATCAGACTTTCAATCGGATTACGGAACACTAAAATAATAACTGCGGATAAGACAAAGGATAGCAGTAACAGTACTAATGTTTCATTCATAAACATCATAAATATATTCCGGTTTCCGGCTCCGTTACATTTATGTATTCCAACCGACTTTGCCCTACGTGCCAACGACGAAACGGAGATAAGAATATAATTCATCGCTGCGGCAAACAACAGTGAAAAAGCCAGTAAACTTAAAACTAAACAAGTACGGCGCACTTCCGGACTTCCCGCATGATATTCCGTCACCGGCAACAATGAATATGTTCTGACAGTCCCTCTTTTAATTTCCGCATCCACATCATAATGCCTGCGCATCATATCAGGTATTTTCGCTTCGACAACTTTCGGATCGACACCCTGTTTTAAGCGTATATATCCCCTGTAAGCATCATTACCTTGCCAACTGGTCATAGGAGGAGCAAATAGTTCTACAACATCAAACTGCAAATGACTGTTATGCGGTATATCTTCAAAAACTCCGGCAATTGTAAGCGGGTTATCTTCTTTTAAAAGGGTTTCTCCGACAGGATCTTTTTCTCCAAAAATAAGCTTAGAAAAAGACCGGGAGAGTAAAAGCGTACCGGAGTTCATCATTTCCGGATTATTAACCAGTAATTTCAAGCCAAAAGTCGAAAAGAAAAGGGAATCCGTCACAATCACGTTTCCCGTATAGCGATTGTCATTCAACATATATGCTCGTTCAATAGTACGATTATTATTCCTCATAACAGTCGCAGACTCAACCTCATCAAATTCATAGCTCATCGTCGGAGCAAACGGAGCATTTATTACAACACTTTCACTTGGCGTTTCATTTCTGATCTGCCATTTGACACGCAACATATACAAATTATCTTTCTCCGGATAAAAGTTATCATACGACATCTCGAAAGCAACCAAAGAAAACAAAACAACACTCACTACCAATCCGATAGTCAGTGATACTATTTTTACTAAATTATTCTCCTTTCCCCTGAAAAGGTAACGTATGGTGTAGAATAACTGCTTCATCAGATTTATAGTTTTATTAGTCCAGCATTCATTGTTCAAACGACGTGCCAAAACAATCATTACACTACAAATCAACAATATAACCCATTTCACCAACAAAGTCTGTGTCAATTTTTTTGACACAGATGTATAATTTTTTGACAGATCAGGATACAAAAAAGAGGCATTACTATCAGGTAACACCTCCTATGTATCGTAGTAAGTACTATTTAAAAAGTAAAATCAACCCCTGCCGCAAAAACCTTATTCGTTCTTGAATATACATCCTTACCGGGAAGGGGCGTATTAGAACCGGCAACCGTCGCATAGTTACTTTTTTCTACAGTCCAATCCGAATAAGTAGTCCAGAAATAACCGATATTGATAACTACATTTTTCGAAACATTGACCGCGCCACCAAAACCAATGGAATAAGAGTCCAACGAGAAACTCAAATCTTTCTGATAATCGTCAGTAACTCCCGTTTGCGTAAATTGTACGCCCGCGCTCAGTAGAAACAGTCTGTTAATACGATACTCCGCACCGGCGATATATTCATTGATGCCTCCGTCAATGTATTTTTGTTTATCATCCGCCATATCCGCGTCCGAATCAAAGAAATGATGATATCCGACACTTGCCAGCAATTTAGGCGTAATCTGATAAGATGCCCCGATGGTAAACAATGCTGGAATATCATGAGGCGTGTTCACTCCGTTCTTAAACTGCGGTAACCCCCCGTCCTTTCCGTCAATGGTTTTACTTTCCAGATTCAGACTTGTTTTAAATTCATACTTCATTCCGACATTCCATTTTTTATAATTGAAATTTAACCCGATAATAGGCGATATTCCCCATCCCGACTGCTTATTGTCTATCTCCCGATCTGCAGTCATCTCTGCTAATGCGGGTTGTCCCACCGCATTCAGAAAATCGGACGCCAACATCATATTCCCATTCGGATTGATCTTTATATTTTTCAGATAACCTTCATAATGATTATTCACAATATTAAGACGAAAGCCGGCGTAAGCCGAAAGCAGATCATTGATCGCGTAACTTCCCCCCAACTGAGCGCCATAGATAAAAGAGGTTCCTCTCATATACGCGTCCACGGAGTATTGGCTTGTCGGCACTCCCATCGTTGATATGGCAACAGGCAATGTCGCGATTAAGGATTCAAACGAAGGTAATCCGTCATTAAAAGTCGCTTTTCCTCCCCCACCTGATATGGCAAAGGCACCGGACAGTACCCACTTTCCGGTTTTATAAGCGCCCTGAAGGCTTGGTATAATGGGTGCGGAAGCTGTTCCTTCAAACGTTTTCGTCTGGCTACCGCCAAATCCCGCAAAGGGAGCAAACGTAGATGTGATCGTACGGGTTTGGAAAGCGCTTTGATTGGTAAAAGAGAAATGAAATCCGTCATCTAACTTGACCAACCCTGCCGGATTTGTATATGCACCATCAATTTGCAACGACGCGTCGCGGGCAATCATCCGGATAAAATGAGCGCTTTGATTTGTATTTGTAAGTAATCCTCCCGCATAAATAAAAGGCGTCGTACAAAAAGTCAATAGGACAACCAACGATAATTTTAGTTTTTTCATCTTGTTTTGTTATATTATGATTAAGTAAGGGAAACGCAAAGATAACGCAAGCCGAGAGATCTGCAAAAAAAATCCACATAAGTAAAATGAATTATTGTTTTACTTATGTGGATTATCACAGTCTCATAAATTTTATTAGATTAAAAAACGGTAAAATTGCTCATGCCTTCTGCTGTAACAAAGCAAAATCAGTTATCTAACCTAACTTTCTTGGGTCTTCCTCTTTTCTTCTTAATAGGAATATTTGACTCTTCGGCAATTTCATTACCTCCAAACCCAAGTATGGTATTTATATCTTCTACAGGCAACTCAAAAATATCTTTAATCACATCAATGTCAACGCCCTTCTCGTAAGCAATCCTTATCGATTTTTTTGTATTGGCCGCTTTAGCCGCTGAACTTCTGCTATCAGCGGATTTTGAATATACCCTGTTCACCAACTCAATCACATTCTTTTTTAGTAAATCGGTTCCCTCTTCCGTTTCAAAATTTATACCACAGAATGTCGACAATTTCTTATGCAAACACAAATAGTATATACCTGAAATCATTAACGCTGATACGACTCGAATATCAAGGTTATCATCAGAATAAGTTTTTGTAAAATATTCAATCAAAGATTCCGAATGAGTCTCTCTTATCTTGGCAGTTCTTCTGGTAATATAATTATCTTCCGATACTTCCCAAGCTAAAATCCTTTGCATAGACACATCTTTATTAAGCGTATCAATCAAACCTACCAATAGATTTATGCCATTCTGTCTTGAGGTATTTCTTACCGGACTAAAATCAAACAAATCATTCAGCCAATAATCAAAAGTCCTTACATACTTATCAAAGAGTTCCGTGATATCATTGAACCTGTTATAAAAGCTAACCGGTTCAATTTTCGCCCTGCTTACTACCGATGATATTGTAATATTAGAAAAACCGACTTCTTCAATAAGTTCTTTAACGGTATCCAATAATAAATCATCCAATTCTTTTGTTGTTCTTCTACTTTTCCTTCCCATCCCCATGCTTATTTATTTTTACGAGGACAAAAATACAAAATAGATTTGATCTAAGGGCAACTTTTTTATGAATAAAAGCAAGATATTCAATTATAAAGCAGAATTCTTCCTATACAAAAATTCCTAAAACAGCACTTCGACATATACAAATTTTAACGCATCCGGCCGCATTTTCTATAATTCAAAAAATTATAACATCTATTAGCAATGTAACAAAAAAAGCAATTATTTTTTTTATAAAATAGAATAAATAACAGTTCATTCAAAAAATATTTAAAACACTGATTTTTAGAAAAATAATCACTAATTTATTTTTATAAAAATAAAAATAAACAAATATCTTATTATCAATAGAATAAATACACACAAGTCATGTAATTTAAAACATATATTCAAAGATATTTTTATCCTTGCTAGAAAATAGAATTTATAAATAAATAAAAAACTCTCCAAAAAAAAACTTCCCGGAGAGCCTTTATTATTCACTTTTCACAGCATCTGCCGGATTTTCATTGGCAGCACGATAACTTTTTATGCTAACGGCCGACAGAATAATAAATAACACAACCAAAGCACAACCCACAAATAAAAAAACAGTCAAATCCGCTTTATCAGCAAATTTTTTAAGCCACGAATTTGCAACAAAGTATGCGATTATACATCCAACGGTTATAGCTGGCAGCGCCATAAAGTTTACGTCTTTCAAAAATAAACGCTGTATATCAAATGTCGTTGCTCCATTTACTTTCCTAATAGCCGTTTCTTTTTTGCGTCGATTCGTTTCATCATTCGTATATCCGATTAATCCTATCAGACAAATGATCAAAGTGACTAATCCGGCAGCTAATACGGAATCACGAAAGTTAGCGGAATCGCGATACCGGCCTATCATCTCTGTCGAGTATGAATTAACGACAATCTCCTTATCCGGCAATACTTTCTGCAATATACCCGTCACTTTTTTCAACGCATCCGGTGTTAATTGATGAAACTTTACCATCAGATAACGAGAGGGCTTATCATTATAGAACATAACCGACGAACGCGTATCCTGAGCTCCGATAATTCCTAATCGAACATCCTCATACACTCCGCAAATTGTATATAGATCCGCCGGCCCCTGACTATGTTCCGTTACAACAATACTCTTACCGACAACGCCATCCGACCAATCTGTAAATTTGCCGATTTTTTCAATGAAATTGCGACTGACCATTACTTCTTTTGATGAAGGCGTATTTTCGATAAAACTGCGTCCTTCAACAAGAGAAATTTCCATCAGGTCCAAATAACCGTTTCCTACCGAATACAAGTCTGCGATATTGAATAGTTCACGATCGTCATTCGGCAACCGAACATTATTCCCCGATGCATAACCAAAAAATTGCTGGGTACACGTTGTTACTTCCGAAACCTCCGGCATACGAGATACCTCATCCAAAGCTTTTTGCCTGAGTTCGGAATCTACGCCGGCTAAGCTGCAATAAGCCAAATTCTCATATACATAGCCCGGATTATCATTCACCATAAATTGATATTGCCTCCCGATAATAACTAACAATGTAACAAAAAAACCAGCGGCGATAAACTGAATAAACAATAGCCCTAATTTCCAGTAACGCTTACTTTCGTTGAATTTACGAAATGCGACTGCTACGGGAATCCGCGCGTAGAGATAACCGGGAATAACTGCGGCGACAATAAAAATGATTACACAAACAATGCATAAGAGCAATGTACTCTTTATGGTAAACAAATCACCCAATGCGGTTCCCAACAAAGACAAGACGACTCCCCTTAAACATAAAATCAATAACGATGCTATGACAAGTGAGACAAAAAGATCAACTCCTGTTTCCGACAACATCTTGAAATAAATATTTTTCTCCGATGCTCCGTAACATTTATTTACGGCCATTTCCCGGGAACGGTTGACTAATGACGAAATCACGATCAGGACATAATTCATGACCGCCACAAAAAGTAAAGTTACGGCTAAAAGAGACATAATCAATGTCATCCGTTTCGTATCATCATCGCCTACATGTATTTCTTTCAATGGCTTAAAACTATAACCGATTCCGACACCGGCTTTTTCCAACTCTTGCATCGGAAGATACTTTCTGCACATCATTTCTATTCCTTCGCTAAGATCTTCCGGTTTCACTTTTGGATATAACTTCGTATAAGACATATAACGGTCATTTCCGACCCAGTTGGTACTGCTCCCCGCCCACATGACATGACCTACCGAAGCCATCGAAGCCACGACATCATACCTCAGGTGGGTATTTTTAGGCAATGCTTTAAAAACACCTCCTATTGTAAATACTTTTCCCGGCATCGCTTCCGCCTCAAACGTCTGTCCGATAACGGATGATATTCCCCCCATTTTTTCAGCAATCTCATCCGAAATCATGACATACATCGGGCGCGACAATACATCCTTCACATCTCCGGCCAATATCGGACGGGGAAAAACATCAAATAAGCAGCTATCAGCCATTATCACATCGCCGGAATACTTGTTCTTATCAGGCGTAACTAAAACTGCATTTGAGGCTAAGAAAGTATAACGCGTCGAAACTTCCACCTCCGGCAATTCCGTTTTCATACCAACTGCCACAGCTCCGGAAGCCTGACTGTAGGACTTTGCCCCGTCACTTGTCGAATAATTAGACATGATCATATAAATACGCTCTTTATCCGGAAAAAAGTCATTATACGACTGCTCGAAATACACTTTCGCAATCAAGACCAAACCAAGAGCTAATCCGACACTTAGCGATATAATTTTGATCAGATTATTTCTTCCTCTTTTGAAGAAAGAGCGGAATAATACTTTAAAAATTTCCATTACATTCTCTAATTTATATGATTTAATTACATACTAAAAACAAAAGATTAATCACTAAGTATAAGTACCTGATTGTCTTTATAACTCTCGTAACTTGACACGATAACCTTTTCTCCGGCTTCTAACCCTTCCAAAACCTCGTAGTATTGCGGGTTCTGTCGACCAATGCGAATGTTGCGGCGATACGCTTTCTTTCCGTCCGCGTCTAATACGAAGATCCAGCTTCCACCCGTACTCTGGAAAAATGATCCTTTCGGAATAATAATACCTTCGGTTGGCTGCCCTAATTCCAGATTGATATAGTACGTTTGTCCGCTACGAATGTTATCAGGACGTTCGCCGGTAAAGATGAACTCAGTCCGGAATTTACCCTCACGCACTTCCGGAAATACCTTCCGGACGGTTAATCCATATTTACTGCTCTGACGTTCAAATGTCGCGTTCAATCCTGTACGCACACGGTCTATATAATGTTCATCTATCAATGCCTCTATTTTATAATCCGATAAATCATTCACCTGGCCGATTTTTTGCCCGGCCGAAATATTTTGTCCTAATACAACATCCAAAAGACCAAGCTCACCATCAATTTGAGAACGAACATTCAGGTTTTCCCTTCGTTCACGAATCAAAAGAACGTTCCGGCGCATATTTGTGAGGTTTTCTTCCATCTGATCCACCTGCAATGAACGAAAAATAGAATCCTGACGAAGACGTTCAGTAATCAATTCATGTTTTTGCTGGGCTAACTCATAATCTTCTCTTGCCTGAATATAGTCTTCCTTTGCAATCAGACTCTCTTTATATAATTGTTCCTGTTGCCGAAAACTACGACGCTTACGATTGATATCCAAATCCAACTGCAATTTCTCATTTTGATTGGTCAATTTCTGCTGCTCCATCGTAATCTGTGTATTACGCAGTATGTTTTGCTTTTCCGCCAGATCGGCTTCGGCATTCAAAATTTGCAAATCCAAACCGGAATTACTTAATCGGACAATGACATCCCCTTTCCTGACCTGGGCGCCTTCTTCCACCACTTTTTCCTGTACGATACCACCCTCCTGCGGGCTAAGTTGCACGACTGTAATAGGCTGTACCTGACCATCCACACGCACAAAATCATTGAATTGATCTAATTTCGCCGCACCAATACTAATACCCCGTGAATCAATTTTAAGCGTTGACGAATGATCACCGAATATAATCCAGCCGACTAAGAATAAAAACAACGCGCCTCCCGCAATATATGGAAGATGTTTTTTGCGGATCCCTTTCTTTTTTTCTAATTGAATATCCATTGCTATATTATTTAATTATTTGCTTATCATTAATGATTCTTCACCCATCATCACCAAAGGCTCTCCTTTGTAATAATCTACCTGCCGGCACTTCAACCGATACATCAGTTTTTTCAGAAGCAACTTTGCCTTTGATTCGATCAATGTATTCGAACTCGTCTGTAAATCAATCGGACTCATCAATCCCTCTTCAAATTTACGTAATGTTATCTGATAAGCGATTTCATCCGATTTCAATTTTTTCTCCATCTGAATACTTTCCTTTGCAAAACCATCACGTTCAAGCACCGATTGTTCGATCGCGGTACGAAGCTGGCGAAGTACCTCGCTCTGCTCTTCCTCCGCAATTCTTACATTATTACGGGCGCGGCGTATATCACGCACACGCGTCAATCCATTAAATAAAGGCAATCGAAAACCAAACGACACATATTCTCCCCTGTTATTTTTAAACTGCGAATTAAATGATTCAGGTAACGTTTCCGCCTTCAAATTTTCATAATAGCTTGTAGAAACTCCTGTCGAAACTGAAATGGTAGGAAAAAGCCTTCCTTTTTGCATCAAATGTGTCAACTTATTGGCTTTTAATTGATATTCAGCCTGTAAAGCTGTTGGATTTGTTTCTTTAGCCTGATTATAAATATCATCAATGGATTCATTGGCGAAAAGATAATTCACGGATATATCCGCTGTGTCAATCTTTAATTCCGTATCCAAAGGATAATTCATACATTCCTTCAGTTTAAGCAATGCTATATTGAATAAGTTCTGCTGATAAGTCAAATTGTAATCGTCTCCGGCAGCCTGCGCTTCTATCTGAGCCACATCGGCCTTTCCTTTGATACCCAATTCTTCTTCCCTACGCATTTTATGCAATGTACGATTACTCTCTTCTAACTTTTCTCCGGCAAAACGCACCGTACCCTGATAATATACGGCATTCACATAAGCTTCCATCGTATTCAGCGCCAAGTCATCTTTGGATTTCTGCAGATCGTTCATCCCGGACTGACGGGTGGTCTTTGCCAACCGGAACTGATTCACTAATTGTCCGCCGTTAAAAACAGGAAGTGAAGCGTATGCTTCATAACCATTATTGAAGGTCGTTGTGTTCACGTATGTATTTGTCCCCGGATCAATCGCGCGTCCAAAATTATACTGTGCGGAAACACCGGTACTTAATGTAGGAAAAAAGGATGCTACCGAAGATTGATATTCCGCTTTATACGTATCGTTCGTCAACATCTGCTTTCTGACCGCATAACTATTGTCTACCGCATAACGCATACAATCATCCATCGTCCAAAGTGAATCCTGCGCCACTGTCATCCATGTTGTACAGGCAAAAAACATCAAGTTCAAAAATATCTTTTTCATCTTATTATCTCTCTATTTTGTTACATTTGATAATATACCACAATCGTGCCAAACAAACAAATAACTGATTACAAGAACAATAAACAAAAGCAAAAATCAACAAGTGTCTAAAATTTTGACAATGATGTACAATTTTTAGACATCGATGCGCTGAAAAAAATCGGACCGGTAACAACACTCACACAGGAAGATATTTTCGGATATTAAATTTTTACAATCATGGAATGCTGATTCCATGAAACGAGCATGACTTTTAAACAGTTTAAAATTTCAGGTTCCAGATTTCAAACAAAACGATTGAACTTTGAACTTGAAACTTTGAACTTGATATGAAATAGCACGCTGCTTAGCATAAATACGAAGGGAGTCGGGAATAAAAACCGGTTCCCTTATTTTTCACCATCCTGAATCATAACTATTCCCGGACTTTCAGCAATAAAAATTCAATGGTTTTATTTTTTTCGTATCACTTGTAAAACTAAAGTTTTTCACGTAAGTTTGTACTCATTATGAACAGACAGCAAGGTACAATATTGGTAGTGGACGACAACAAGAGCATTCTTGCTGCTGTCGAAATTCTTTTGCAGAATGTGTTTGCAAAAATCATTACGATAAACAATCCGAATCGTATTAATCAGATATTATCAGACGAACAGGTTGATATCGTTCTCTTGGATATGAACTTCAGCGCCGGAATTAACAGTGGAAACGAAGGGCTATTCTGGCTGGCTGAAATAAAAAAACAGAAACCGTCCATACAAGTTGTGTTGTTTACAGCTTATGCGGATATAGAACTTGCCGTACGGGGAATAAAAGAAGGAGCGGCGGATTTTGTTGTGAAACCATGGGACAACGACAAACTCTTAGAATCTTTACAAAACGCTTACCAGGTTACGAAAAATAAAAAATCCGCAGGACAATCCGCACAAGCTGCAACAATACCATCCGGGAAAAGCGATATGTTCTGGGGCAAAAGCGAAGCAATGCAAAAAGTCCGGCTGCTTGTTGACAAAGTCTCTAAAACCGACGCGAATATCCTGATCACCGGCGAAAACGGAACAGGAAAAGAAATGGTCGCAAGGGAAATACACCGGTTATCGTCACGGAATAAAAACAAGATGGTAACCGTAGATATGGGCGCTATAACGGAAACATTATTCGAAAGTGAATTATTCGGACATGTTAAAGGCGCTTTTACCGACGCTCAGACAGACCGGATTGGTAAAATTGAGGAAGCAGACAACAGCACTCTTTTTTTAGACGAAATCGGAAATCTTTCCTATCATTTGCAGGCCAAACTCCTGACCGTTTTGCAACAGCGCTACATCGTTCGTGTGGGCAATAACAAGCATATTCCCGTTAATATCCGTTTATTAAGCGCTACCAATAAAAACTTAGACGAATTAGTAAAAAAAGACCAGTTTCGTGAAGACCTGATGTACCGGATCAATACGATACATATTCACATACCGCCACTGCGCGAAAGACCGGACGATATTGTGCCCTTTGCCGAAATATTCTTAGATAAACAGGCCAAAAACTATAATAAAGAGATTTTACGTTTTACCACCGCAGCAAAAGAGAGATTAAAAACACAACCATGGTATGGTAACGTACGCGAATTGGAACATTTTATAGAGAAAGCGGTTATATTCTGCGAAAACGAAACCATAGATGCGAATGATCTGGACATTCCGGTCATTTCGTCAGGTATTAAAGAGAATGGGGCTACCACCATAGAAGATATGGAGCGCAATATGATACGCAATTCCATAAACAAACACAATGGAAACCTATCTCTTGTCGCAAATGAGCTTGGAATATCACGACAAACATTATATAATAAGATTAAACGATACGAACTTTGAAAAGCACGATCGGCAAATACATCATTAACAGCATGATATTCCGTCTGACGATGCTGATAGTAGCCGTTGCTATATGCACCTATTTCGGAATAGAAAAAGATCTGTTGCTTTTCATTTTATTTATGATTTTATCCATGGCAATGCTTTCCGGAGCCTTATCTCTTCATAAACGCAGCATAAAAAAAATAGAATACATGTTTGAAGCCATTGATAACAATGACTTAACGTTTCAATATGCGAGCGGACTGCAACCATCGGAAGACAAAACAATCAATGAATTAATAAACCGTATCATACGTGCGCTGTTGCGTACCCGGATTGATACCATGAAACAAGAAAAATTCTATGAACAGATTATCGATTCGGTAAACATTGGCATTATTGTTATTGATGAAAATGGATACATCATTCAGAAAAACAATAAAGCCATGCAACTTTTAGGTTTGTCGGTTCTTACACACCTAAAACAGATACAACGCATCAATGAAAAACTCGCGATACGTTTAATGAACCTGCAGTCCGACGACAAATTCAAATTCACATACGAAACCGAACGCGGGGCAGTCGATATCTACGTAAACATATCCGGAACAAAACTCCAAAATAAAACAGTTTTTATCGTCACGTTCAATGATATAAACAATGAGATGGATGACAAGGAACTTGATTCATGGATACGCCTGACAAGGGTTATGACACACGAAATTATGAATTCCATCACTCCGATCACTTCTATCAGCAACACGTTACTATCCAAGCACAATTATACGAAAGACGAGATACAAAACGGACTCGAAGTAATCAGCAAAACAGGAAAAGGCTTGATGTCGTTTGTCGAATCATACCGCAAATTCACCCACATCCCCGAACCTCAACCCTCCTTGTTTTACGTGAAAAATTTCATAGAAAGAATGATCTTATTAGCACGTCATCATAAAGACTACAGCAACATTGAATGGCGAACTGATATACAACCCGAGGATCTGATACTTTACGCGGACGAAAATCTCATCAGCTTAGTCGTAATCAACCTGTTGAAAAATGCGGAACAAGCTATCGGAGACAAACAGGAAAACGGACTTATTTCAATAACAGCATCTTGCAACGAGTCGGAATCTATCATCATCGAAGTATCAAATAATGGCCCGGCCATTCCTGAAGAAGAAGCGGCACATATTTTCATTCCGTTTTTCACAACGAAAAAAAACGGTAGCGGCGTAGGTCTTTCCGTTGCCCGACAGATCATGAGACTGTCCGGAGGAAACATAACACTTAAAAAAGAACACCAATCCAATACGACAATATTCGTATTAACGTTCCCTTAAAATACCTTTATCCAAAGCAAAAAAATGCAATAACCTAAATATAAACAGTATTCGATCTAATTTCGGATAACAACCAAAGTGATATTTTAACAAAGGTATGTAATATCCCCCTCCTCCCACAAATAACAAATTAAAACAAAAATACATCATACAAAAACAATCTGATACAAATAACTCATATATACAAACAATTTAACACACCAGAGATAAAAAATATCATTCTGACCCACATTTCATCCAATTTAATTTCAAAAAGATATATATTTGCAGAATAAAACAAACAATTTGTAAATTATAAAAGAATACAAGCAAATAAATGACACAAAAAATACATTTTCATAAGATGCATGGTTCAGGCAATGAC
Organism: Tannerella sp.; assembly: GCA_031551825.1. GTDB lineage: Bacteria > Bacteroidota > Bacteroidia > Bacteroidales > Tannerellaceae > Tannerella. The sequence goes on from JAVBNB010000086.1 coordinate 67,354, forward strand.
TATATATACATCAACACCATAAAATATAATATAGCTAATCCTGAAGAAAAGTCAAAACGATGGAGCAAACAGCATACCGGTATCGGATCCGACGGATTGGTACTGATTGGAAAATCGGATAAAGCGGATTTTAGTATGCGCATCTTCAATGCTGACGGATCAGAAGCCATGATGTGTGGCAATGCGACAAGATGTATCGGAAAATACGTATACGACCAACAACTCACTACAAAAACAACAATAACACTTGATACTTTATCCGGAATAAAAACAATAAAATTACATGTGAATAACAAAGAAGTAAACAGCATAACAATAAATATGGGAATTCCTGTGATCAAAGAACAATCCGTGATAGTAACGGCAAATAAAAAAGATTACGAAGGTACAATTGTTTCCATGGGAAATCCTCACTTCATCGTTATTGTAGATGATGTTTCAAAAATTGATCCTTCGGCAGTAGGGCCCCTTATTGAAAATAATCCGATATTTCCGGATCGCACAAATGTCGAATTTGTCGAAATAAAAAATAAAAACTACATCCGTATGCTGGTATGGGAAAGAGGATCCGGAATAACAATGGCGTGTGGGACAGGAGCTTGTGCAACACTTGCCGTATGTGCTGTAAAGGGAAAAACGGAACGTAATGCTACGGTCGAAATGGACGGAGGCTCTCTCTCCATATCATGGGATGACAATAATAATATACAAATGACCGGTGATGCTGTTACCGTATTCGAAGGTAACATCTATGATCAACAATAATCCGGCGTTCAATAAAACAACAATTTATGGCATTAGTAAACGAACATCATTTAAAACTATCTGATAACTACCTATTTTCAAACATTACAAAGAAAGTAAATGCCTTCAAGATAACACATCCGAAAGCAAAAGTAATCAGCCTTGGGATTGGGGATGTCACACGCCCCTTACCCAAAACGGTCTGCGATGCTATGCACAAGGCCGTTGACGAAATGAGCAGTGCGGAAACATTCCGCGGATACGGCCCGGAACAAGGATATTCTTTTTTAATAGATACAATTATCAAACATGACTATACCTCACGCGGAATAAGCCTTGATGCTGATGAAGTCTTTATAAATGACGGCGCTAAAAGTGACACCGGAAATATAGGAGATATATTGAGACATGACAACACTGTCGGGATTACCGACCCTGTATATCCTGTATATATTGACTCAAATGTCATGGCGGGACGCACAGGGATCCATACCGGGAGCAAATGGAGTAATATCGTATATATTCCATGCACAGCAGAAAATAATTTTATACCTGAATTGCCGCACAGAAGAGTTGATATCTTGTATCTATGCTACCCCAATAATCCTACAGGCACTACCCTTTCTAAAAAAGAACTCAGAATGTGGGTAAATTATGCATTGGCAAATGACGTATTGATCTTATACGATGCAGCCTACGAAAGATTTATTCAGGATCCGGACATTCCCCACTCCATTTATGAAATAAAAGGAGCTAAAAAAGTAGCGATAGAATTCCGCAGCTTTTCCAAAACGGCAGGGTTTACGGGAATAAGATGCGGATATACCGTTGTGCCGAAAGACGTAAACGGATTTTCCCTAACCGGCGAAAAAAATCCTCTAAACAAGCTATGGAACCGCCGCCAGAATACCAAATTCAACGGAACAAGTTACATCACACAACGCGGAGCCGAAGCTATCTATACTCCGGAAGGTGCACAGGAAGTCAAAGAAAACATAGATTATTATATGACAAATGCCCGGATATTGAAAAAGGGACTGATCGAATGCGGAATGAACGTTTTTGGTGGTGATAATGCTCCCTATTTATGGATGCAGACGCCCAAAAAGATGCCCTCATGGAAATTTTTCGACCAGCTTCTTTATGAAGCTGCAATTGTGGGAACACCGGGTGTCGGTTTCGGGCCAAGCGGCGAGGGCTACTTCCGTTTCACAGCCTTTGGAAGCCGTGAAGATACAGATGAGGCGCTGGAAAGGCTGAAAAAGTGGATTTGATTGTTTTGAGCGTCGCAGTCAAAAAAACAAATTTTCTATGTATCTTTGCCACTCCATTCCAATGTATACCGTATTTATCCCATCTCCGAACACAGGACACCGGGAAGCGGTAGCGGATCACAACTTATGTGTTCCGTCATGTATTGAGGAGGTATTACATGTGAATTATATAAAAACAAAATAAAAAAATCAAATTAAAATTACAAAAGTCATGTCATTAATCATTCCAAAGAATTACAAACAAACACTGATGCCCGAAACAACAGAGTTGGCAATCCAGATGTTAAAACGCACATTTCAAGAGAAACTGACTCAGGAACTCCACTTACGCAGGGTAACAGCGCCCTTGTTTGTCCTGTCAGGAACCGGTATTAATGACGACCTTAATGGCGTAGAGCGTGCTGTTAAATTTCCAATCCGATGCATGGGCGATAAATACGCGGAAGTCGTACACTCATTAGCAAAATGGAAGCGCATGAAATTGGCGGCTTATCAAATCGCTCCCGGTTATGGGCTTTATACTGACATGAACGCGATTCGTAGCGACGAAGATCTCGACAACCTTCATTCTCTTTATGTTGATCAATGGGACTGGGAAAAAACGATAAATCCAAGCGACCGCAATGTTGACTATCTGAAACGTACAGTGCGCAATATTTACACCATTCTCAAAGAAATAGAAGTAGTCGTTTATGAGCAATTTCCGCATATCACTCCAACATTACCGGAAGAAATCACCTTTATTCACGCGGAAGAACTTCTTCAGATGTATCCGGATATTGAGCCGCGTGAACGTGAAATGAAAGCTTCTGAAAAATTCGGGGCAATCTTCCTGATTGGTATAGGTGGGAAACTTAGTAACGGGGAAAGGCACGATGGCCGCGCGCCGGACTACGATGACTGGAGTACTCCGAATGACGACGGATACTTTGGACTTAACGGGGATATTATCTTATGGAATAAAATCCTGAAAACTTCTTTCGAACTGTCATCAATGGGTATACGCGTTGACAAAGAAGCTTTAGAGCATCAGCTTAAAATAAGTAATTGCCTCGAACGAGCGGAATTAGCATTTCATAAAGCGCTGCTAAACGATCAACTCCCCTCTTCTATCGGAGGGGGTATCGGACAAAGCCGTTTATGCATGTTTTTCCTGCAAAAAGCGCATGTTGGAGAAGTACAGGCGTCTATATGGCCGGAAGATCAGATCAAAATCTGCGAAAAAAGCAATATCTTCCTGCTATAAACCGGTAGACTTCTCATTTACATTTTATACAATTAATAATCAACAACGATGTCAGATTTAAGATTCAGAGTAGTAGAAAAAGCTTTTCAGAAGAAAGCCGTCCCTGTTGAAACACCCAGTATGCGTCCATCCGAGTATTTCGGCTGCATGGTATTCAATAGAGAGAAAATGTTCAAATACCTGCCGGAAAAAGCATATAAAGATTTAATTAGTGTCATCGACAAAGGAACATCCCTTTCATTAAGCACAGCGGACACAGTCGCCGCAGGTATGAAAAAGTGGGCGATAGAAATGGGAGCAACTCATTATACACACTGGTTTCATCCCCTGACCGAAGGGACTGCCGAGAAGCATGACGCGTTCATCGAACACGACGGAAAAGGAGGCGTTGTTGAAGAAATGTCCGGCAAACTACTTGTACAACAAGAACCGGATGCTTCAAGTTTTCCGAACGGAGGCATCCGCAATACATTCGAAGCGCGTGGCTACACAGCCTGGGATCCCTCTTCACCCGCTTTCATCGTAGGAGATACGCTTTGCATACCAACCGTATTCATCTCATACACAGGAGAATCACTCGATTACAAAGCGCCTCTTTTAAAAGCGATTGATGCTGTAAATAAAGCGGCGCTTGATGTATGTCACTATTTTGATTCCAAAATCAAGAAAGTACATACCAACTTAGGATGGGAACAGGAATATTTTCTTGTTGATGAAGATTTGTATGCCGCTCGTCCTGATTTGCTTCTGACGGGACGCACCCTTATGGGACACGAAAGTAGCAAAAACCAGCAATTGGAAGACCACTACTTTGGCGCCATTCCAACCCGGGCAACCGAATTCATGAAAGAACTTGAAATAGAATGCCTTAAACTCGGAATACCGGTAAGAACGCGTCATAATGAAGTGGCCCCTAATCAATTTGAATTAGCCCCCATTTTCGAGGAATGCAATTTGGCTAATGACCATAACTTATTGACAATGGCGATGATGCGCAAGATCTCACGCAAACATGGATTTCGTGTTTTGCTACATGAAAAACCTTTCAAAGGCGTAAACGGTTCAGGGAAACATAACAACTGGTCTTTAGGTACAGATACCGGAATACAATTGATGGCACCCGGAAAAACACCTGAGGAAAACTTGAGATTCCTTACATTTATCATTAACACGCTGAAAGCCGTACACAAGCACAACGGATTGCTGAAAGGCAGCATTTCTACCGCGACAAACGCACATCGCCTCGGAGCAAATGAAGCCCCCCCAGCCATTATTTCCAGCTTCCTTGGCAAACAGGTTACCGAAGTTCTTGACAGCCTTGAGAAAGTAAAATCCGACAAGCTAAAGATTGAAGGAAAGCACGGATTTAAACTTGATATTCCACGCATACCTGAAATACTTTTGGATAATACGGACAGAAACCGTACATCTCCATTTGCTTTTACCGGAAATCGGTTCGAGTTTCGCGCAGTCGGTTCGTCGGCAAACTGTGCAACAGCCATGTTGGTTCTTAATGCGGCAGTTGCGGAACAACTAAAAATATTTAAAAAAGATGTTGATGCGAAGATCAAAAAAGGTACAGACAAATACACCGCTATATTAGATGTCTTACGCAAATATTCAAAAGAATGTAAAGCCATCTGCTTTGATGGAAACGGTTATTGCGACGAATGGAAAGAGGAAGCAAAAAGGCGAGGCTTAGACTGCGAAACCAGCGTACCGTTGATTATAGACAATTACCTGTCAAAATCAAGCATTGAACTGTTTGAATCAACCGGTATCATGACGAAGAAGGAGCTGGAAGCACGTAATGAAGTCAAATGGGATATGTACACAAAGAAAATACAGATCGAAGGACGCGTACTCGGGGATCTGGCAATGAATCATATCATCCCGGTAGCAACCCATTATCAGTCCATGCTCATCGAAAATGTATCAAGAGTGAAAGACCTGTTCGATGCGAAAAAAGGTAAAATCATCTCTGCAACAAATCTTTCAATCATTGAAGATATCGCGGAACATATTACCCAAATCAAAACATTGGTGGATAAGATGATCGATAATCGTAAAAAAGCAAATATAATTTCAAGCGAACGCGAAAAAGCGATTGCATATCATGATACCATCGCGTCGATGTTCGACGAAATCCGCTATCATATTGACAAACTCGAATTGACGGTCGATAATGAAATGTGGACATTACCCAAATACCGCGAATTATTATTTATACGCTGATTATTACTAAATAAATTCATATTTTTGCTATCTGAACCAACACGATAAAGTATGAACGGATTTGTGAAAGTAGCGGCGGCGGCGCCCAATGTGGAAGTTGCTCACTGTACGGAAAATATTTGCCGGATTGAAGAATTGATATGCCAAGCGGACAAACAGGGCGTGCAGATTATGGTATTTCCTGAATTGTCGGTTACCGGCTATACTTGCATGGACCTCTTTGCTCAGGACACGTTGCTGCAACAAGCGGAAGATGCTTTGCTTCAACTTATTGAGAAAACAAAGAAATTAAATATACTATGCGCCGTAGGCATGCCGCTTGCTACGGAAAACAAATTATTCAATACAGCTGTTGTCTTTCAGAACGGACGTATTCTCGGAGTCACTCCAAAGTCATACATTCCTAATTATAAAGAATTCCAGGAAATGCGATGGTTTTCTTCCGGAAGCAATCTGAAGTCGGAAACAATCTGTATTGGTGACAAAGAATACCCGTTCGGAACAGATCTTCTTTTTTCCGCGAGAAATTCCAAAGCCATTGTCGGCATTGAAATATGTGAAGACCTATGGACTCCCATACCGCCAAGCTCAAAACTGTCTATGCTGGGAGCCAACATTATACTGAATCTTTCTGCCAGCAATGAAATCATCGGAAAAAATCAATATCTCAGATCACTCATTGCCCAGCAGTCGGCCCGCTGTATTGCCGGATATGTATATGCTTGTGCCGGTTTCGGAGAATCAAGTACCGATCTGGTTTATACCGGCAAAGGATTTATTGCTGAGAACGGCGCGATATTGAGTGAATCAGAACGGTTTGACTTAAAAGATAAGTTGATTGTAAATGACATCAACATTGATTATCTGCAACATGACAGGCTTGCAAATACAAGTTTTGCTCCACAATTTCAAAACGAAGGCTTATCAAAAATACGCAATATACTCTTTGATCTCGCTCCATACAAGAACAAACTGGACCGGTTTATCAATCCTCATCCGTTTGTTCCTTCGGAAGACAACGCGCTGAAAGAGCGGTGTGAAGAAATATTCAATATTCAAACATTCGGGCTCGTCAAACGTTTGAAACACATAAATGCAAAATCGGTTGTCATTGGTATTTCCGGTGGATTAGACTCCACTTTGGCCTTAATTGTCGCTGTTCGCGCTTTTGATGCATTGAATATTCCGCGCAAGAACATTCTCGGTATCACAATGCCCGGGTTCGGAACAACGGGACGCACCTATAATAATGCTGTATCTCTTATAAAAGCTATGGGCATTTCCTTCAAAGAAATATCTATAAAAGAGGCCTGTATACAACATTTTAACGACATTGGACATGATGGAAAAACAACCGATATCACATACGAAAATACACAAGCACGCGAGCGTACCCAAATACTGATGGATATGGCCAACCAGACAAACGGTATTGTGATTGGTACCGGCGATCTGTCTGAACTGGCGCTTGGATGGGCAACCTACAACGGCGACCACATGTCAATGTATGGGGTTAATGTCAGCATTCCGAAAACGCTCGTTCGCTATCTTGTCGAATGGGCAGCCAATAACACGTCTGATAAAAAAGCCCGAAAGACCCTATTAGATATTGCCGATACTCCCATTAGCCCGGAACTTATTCCGGCAAATGAAGATGACACGATCTGTCAAAAGACAGAAGATTGTGTCGGCCCTTATGAGTTGCATGATTTTTTTCTTTACCATTTCATACGCTTTGGAGCATCGCCCGGTAAAATCCTTTTTCTTACCAAACAGGCGTTTCATAAAAAGTATTCGGACAATGAAATTAAAAAATGGCTTCAGACGTTTTTACGCCGCTTTTTTTCACAACAATTTAAACGTAGTTGTCTTCCGGATGGCCCCAAGGTTGGCTCCATAAGTTTGTCGCCACGTAGCGACTGGCGCATGCCAAGTGATGCCTCCGCTGCAATATGGCTAAATGAACTTGAAAAATAATCAATTCTCGAGATTACGTTCAGGTGTGAGTATGATAAATCTCCTCAATCGTTTTTCCTAAGACAGGATGAACAACATCGGGCGCAATCTCAAATAGCGGCTGTAAAACAAAGATTCGCTGATGCATAAGAGGATGCGGTATTGTCAGCTTCGGAGTATGCACAATTAAGTCACCATATAACAATATGTCAATATCAATGATACGATCATGATATTCACCGTTTACGGTTTTTTCCCGGCGTCCGGTTTTTCGTTCTATTTCCTGCGTCACAACTAATAACTCTTCCGGCTTCAATTCCGTTTCCACTTTTGCCACCGCATTCAGATATATCTCCGAAGAATCATAACCCCAGGGGTGTGTTTCATAAAAATCCGAAAGGGCAAGAATCTCTCCCACCCTTTCAGCAATAAGCGTAAGCGCTTTTTTTATGTTCTTTTGCTTGTCTCCAAGATTGGAGCCTAAGCCTAAATAGACAAATGACAATTTTAAATCTTTAAAAATCGATAATTATAAAATCAGCATCGCGTCACCATAAGCGCAAAAACGATATTCTTCTTTTATTGCCGTATGATATGCTTCCATCACAAGATCATAACCACCAAATGTAGCAGTCATCATAAGCAATGAGGATAAAGGCGTATGAAAATTAGTAATCATACAGTTCGCGATACTAAAATCATAAGGCATAAAAATAAATTTATTGGTCCATCCGTCATATTCCTTCAGATGCCCGTCCGTACTCACAGAAGACTCTATTGCCCGCATGACCGAAGTTCCTACGGCACAGATTTTTCTTCCGTTATCTTTCGCATCATTAACCGAATCCGCCACTTCAGCGCCGATCCGCATCTGCTCGGAGTCCATCTTATGCTTTGACAAATCTTCAACATCAATTTCCCGGTAGTTTCCTAATCCGGAATGAACTGTCACAAACTCAAACTTACAATCCTTAATTTCTAAACGCTTCATCAGTTCACGGCTAAAGTGAAGTCCCGCCGCAGGTGCCACAACGGCCCCTTCTTCCGTAGCAAAAATAGTCTGATAACGCTCCACATCGTCCGGTTCAGCTTCGCGCGTAATATATTTAGGAAGAGGCGTGTTACCGAGACCGTATAATGTCTTTTTGAACTCATCATGAGATCCATCAAACAAAAAGCGAAGTGTACGCCCACGCGAAGTAGTATTATCTATTACTTCAGCTACAAGAGAATCATCCTCTCCGAAATACAGCTTATTACCGATGCGAATTTTACGTGCGGGATCTACGAGCACATCCCACAAGCGCAAATCCGGATTAAGTTCCCTCAATAAAAAAACCTCTATGCGCGCGCCTGTTTTCTCTTTATTTCCATATAAACGAGCAGGAAACACTTTGGTATTATTCATGATAAAAACATCGCCTTTACCGAAATATTTTATCAGATCTTTAAATACCTTATGCTCAATCTTTCCCTTATCACGATGAACTACCATCAAACGCGACTCGTCTCGAAATCTCGCCGGATGTTGAGCAATCAACGGTGTCGGCAACGCAAATTTGAATTTTGAGAGTTTCATATATATTTTTTTTATTTATAATCATCTACCTCAGGCACAACTTCATTTAAAAAAGAATCAATATCCTCGGGATGAAGGCATTTCTCTAATGTCACATCACCGACACGTGTTCTTTCCAATGCAATCAGATGTGCGCCTGAATCAAGAGCTTGTCCTATGTCACGCGCTAATGCACGAATATAGGTACCCTTACTACAAACCACCCGTATTTTTATCACCGGTAGCTGATAATCCATCAAATCCAATTCATCTATCATCAACACTTTCGCCTTAAGAGGGACATCTTCACCCTTACGAGCCAATTCGTATGCACGCTTTCCATCTATATTGCATGCTGAAAAAGCAGGAGGAATCTGTTCGATACGCCCGACAAATTTGCGCAACACGCTTTCTACCATTTCGCGTGTTATGTGCTCAGTCGGATAGGTTGCGTCAATCTCTTTCTCCAAATCAAAAGAAGGTGTCGTTGCTCCCAATTTCAATGTCGCAACATATTCTTTCGTTTGCCCCTGAAACTCTTCTATACGCTTGGTCGCACGTCCTGTGCATAAAATCATCACCCCTGTGGCCTTCGGATCCAATGTACCGGCATGGCCAACTTTAATTTTTTTTACATGTAATTTCCGCGACAACTTATAGCGAAACTTATTTACCAGATCAAACGAAGTCCAATCAAGCGGCTTATTAAAAAAAACAACCTCCCCGGCAACAAAATCCATCATCAACTAAACTGCGAATATATAATAACAAACAGGCCTATCACAATACAATAGTATGCAAAATAGATCAGTTTTCCTTTTTTTACAATATCAATCATCCATTTACAGGCGATAACTCCTGCTACAAATGCGGTAACAAAGCCACACACCATAGCACTCGTCGAAATGGTGGAAAATGCGGACACTTCACTGCCTTTCATCATTTTTACCACATCCAATAATGCTTCACCTAATACAGGTATAATAACCATAAGAAATGAAAATTTGGCAACTTTCTCTTTTTTATTGCCTAACAATATACCTGTAGCTATCGTAGAACCGGAACGCGAAAGACCAGGCATGACCGCGCAAGCCTGAGCTATACCAATAATGAAAGCATCGCGAAAAGAAATATCTTCCTTCGGACGAGGCTTAGCATAGTATGAAATCATTAATAAGGCAGCTGTCAGCAACAGCATGCATCCTACTAAGATTAATCCACTTCCGAAAAATCCCTCTACCGTATCCTTAAAAAACAATCCGACAATTCCCACCGGAATCATAGATAGCAATATTTTAGAAACCATCTTTGTTTCATCATTCCAACGGAAAGAAAAAAGTCCTTTGAACAATCCGGAAACCTCTCCCCATAAAACGACAATCGTACTCAATACGGTCGCCACATGAAGCAATACGGCAAATGCCAGATTTTCTTCACCCGTCATCCCAAAGAAAGTCCCCACTATCGTCAAATGACCACTACTGCTAACCGGTAAAAACTCCGTAAGTCCCTGTATGAGACCTAATACAACAGCCTCTATCCAGCTCATGCTTTATCTTTTACATTATCAACAACATGAGCATCTTTTGGTTTTTTCAATATGCCAACAACGACAAGTGCAAAACCCAAAACCGTTACAATCGGTGCAATAACAATTCGGCGATTACTGAATATTTCCG
>JAVBNB010000004.1:0-125216 GCA_031551825.1 Tannerella sp.
TTATTGGTGGACTTATTATTTTGAGTAGTTCTTTAATTCTATTAAATTACTTGAAAATAAAATCGGGAGTTTCTATACAAGGATTTGAAAATCTGACAGGAATTCAGAAGATAGACCAAGGAGATTATGCAGGAGCTATAGAAGAGTTTAATAAGGCGATAATCAGAGAACCAAATAAACATTCGATGCTTTATCACAATAGAGGAGTTGCTTATGAAAAGACTAAAAATTATGAAAAGGCTATTCTTGATTTTCAGAAAGCATTAGCAATAGATAAATTTCCAAATCAGGCAAAACGTATCAGATCTTATTATGAACTTGGAAATTGCTATTCAGCTATGAAAGAACTTGATAGTTGTATTCGATACTATCAAATAGTTAATAATCTTGACCCTACAGATGATTTTTTAATTTTAAACATTGCCTTTGCATACGATATGAAAGGAGATAGAGAACATACATGCGAATATCTCAATCGTATCAAACATGTTGATCCTGAATATCAGGAAACATATAATAAATTAAAAGAAAAGTGTATAGAATAACTACTGCTAACTCACGTCCTGCCTGCAAGCGGGCTGAAATCGGTAATTTCAGCTTTTGCCACCCGCATCGGCTTTGGTCTCGGGGGATAGTGAAGCCGTCCGCAAACTTGCTCGCAAGCAGCCGCCGTCACGTTGGTGGTCAGCGAGCGGAATGAATAACAATACCAAAAGAATTATTAAAATTGCAAAAGATATTTCAAAATGACTATCAAGCAAATTCCAAATGTTTTGTCGATAAGCAGGATTCTGATTTCTATTGGTTTGTTTTTCTTTTTTGATAATTTTGCATTATTCATGTTTTTTTATCTGTTAGCAGGATTAACCGACATGTTGGACGGCTATGTGGCACGAAAATTTAATGGCAAATCTACATTAGGAGCAAAATTAGATTCAATTGTCGATTTGTTTTTTTATACCATGTTAATCGCATATTTAGTAACAGAACATAAAGAGATGTTAAAGCCATATTTGGTTTTGATCATTCTTGTTTTGCTGTTTCGATTCATAAATATTATTTTCGGATTCATTAAATACAAACGACTGATTATGATTCACACTATAGCAAATAATTTGACAGGTTTTTTTATTTTTCTTTTGCCCATACTCATTTGGTTTGAACGAAAGGAGTTGTTTGTAGCCATGTTAGTTATTGCATTATTATCCCCAATAGACGAATTCCTGATAATTTTGCGAAGTAATAGAGAAAAGATAAATTTGAATATGAAAGGGTTTTATCAATTAAAACAGAAAGGTAGATAAACGCTACCTCTAACAACGGTAAAAGTTATCAAATGTTGCTTCAACTGACATAAAAACGATTGACAGCAGACGACAGAATGCCGAACCTCCAATTGCTGGCCTGCTTGCAGGCGGAGCGAAGAGTGGAAGCCACCGTTTGTGCTCCGCATCACCGTTCGTCCCGGCGGACAGTGACGTACGTCGCAAATCTGCCCGCCACCAGCCAGCGAAACGTCAGCGGCAAGTGGCGGATAGCGCAGCGGGCAAATGAAAAGCAGAATTAAACGTGAAACAAAATATAAATCATACGACAGGAACACAAAAAGTAAGAAAAATGGAAAGAGCATTAGTCATAATAGATATTCAAAATGATATAACAAAGAATTATAAGGATATAATTAATAATATAAATCAAGCCATAGACTGGGCAATTAATAATGATGTTTATGTTGTTTATATAAGACACGAAAATTTATCAGACAGCACAAGGACTTTTAAACCCAATACATGTGGGGCTGAATTAGTTTCGGATTTGAAGATAGTATCAAAAAATATTTTCACAAAATATAAAGGAAACGCATTAAGTAGTGAGGAGTTCGCAGACTTTATCCATAAAAACGGAATAGATGAATTCTACATAGCAGGGGCAGATGCAATTGCTTGTGTCAAATCAACCTGTTATAACTTGAATAAGGCAAATTATAAAGTTACTGTCTTATCAGATTGCATTACCAGTTATGATAAAAAGAAAATTGATGAAATGCTTCGTTATTATGAAAACAAAGGCAGTAAAATAGTTAGTTTGAATGACCTGTTATGTCAATAGAAAATAAAATATTTTGAAAGCAGAAAAGAAGCCGGTCTTAATAGTTTTGTAATGACACCAAAGAAATGGATTGAATCTACAAAAGTGATAGGAACTGTATTTTCTCAAAGAGTTTCAACGCCTCAAAGAACAAAAACAAAACGCCAGCCCTCAACTTGAGCCCTCATGGAACGTTGGCTGAATAAGATGTGAAAGTGTGGGGTAATGCTCAATTTAATGACAATAATAAATGAAAATAGAAAAGATTACGAAAGACAAAAAACGGTTTCTTGATTTACTGTTATTAGCAGATGAGCAGGAGAATATGATTGATAAATATTTGACATGTGGAGATATGTTTGCGTTATATGACAATGACTTAAAGAGCATCTGTGTTGTCGTTTCAATAGATGAAGAAGCGTGTGAGTTGAAAAACATCGCGACATATAAGGAATATCAGGGAAAAGGATATGGTAGAGCGCTGATAACATTTATCTCTGATTTCTATAAAAATGAGTATAAAATAATGCTTGTTGGGACAGGAGAAACGCCGACAATATTATCATTTTATAAAAATTGCGGATTTAAGGAATCGCATCGTGTGAAGAATTTTTTCACGGACAATTATGACCATCTGATGTTTGAAGAGGGAGTACAGCTCGTTGACATGGTTTACTTAAAGAAAGATTTGTAATGCTGACAAAATTAAATGAATTCGAATTACAGTCGAAAACAATAGATTGGCTGCGTTTTCCTTTGGTAATCCTTGTGATTTTTATTCATATGAATCCGGATGTGGATATTCAAAGTGTTGATTATCGAAATCTTAATCCAAATAGTTGGTATGATATTATAGGAACATTGGTGAGCAAAACTATTGGTGGAATTGCGGTTCCTTGTTTTTTTATGTTCTCTGGATATTTGTTTTTCAATAAAGTGAAAGAGTGGAACAAGACAGTATATTTTACGAAAGTGAAAACCCGTTTGAGAACTTTGGTAGTTCCTTATATTTTGTTCAATTTAGTGGCAATAGCTCTTCATGCTTTGTTAAGAATTCTGAGAGCAGATGATAGTATTTATCCTTTTTTGAACGAATTGCATGAAAATTGGTATCGTATATTTTGGAATTATACTTCGTGGGGGGCAAATGCTGAAAATATTTTGGGACAACCTTTGTCAATGAGTTATGGGCCCTATTTATTACCATTGTGGTTTTTACGCGATTTGATTGTAATGGCGTTTATTTCACCAATCGTTTATTATTTTGTTAAATACACCAAAGTTTGGGGACTTGTTGTTTTATTTTTCTTCTATTACACGAATATTTGGATCGAAATTCCCGGATGTAGCACGAGTCTTTTTCTAACGGCATTGTTCTTTTTCAGCATAGGATCATTTTTTGGTGTTGACAAAAAAAATATTGTCGTTTCACTACGAAAATATCAAGTTTTTTGGTTGATCATTTCATTGGTAACAATGGTTTTAAGCACATATTTCTACGATACGGTCTATGATAAATTCATTTCTCCTGTATTTATTTTGTCTGGCGTAATTTCGGTGGTAAATATCTCTTCATACTTTATGGAGCGTGGAAAATTACAAGTCCGGGAAACGCTTTCAAAAGCGAGTTTCTTCATCTATTGCACACATATCATATTGATTTTGAAATTTATGCGTATGATAATTGGAATTGGTTTTGGAAAAATATTGGGCGCAGACAATATAGTGGGAATATTCGCAACCTATTTTATCACACCATTTGCTTGTGCTGGCGTAACACTCTGCATTTATTTGTTTATGAGACGATTTATGCCAAATCTTTTAAGTTTATTTACGGGTAGTAGATAAATATGACAGTAGCCAACCTGCAGGCTCCTTATTTGTCAGGATTATATATTGTAAAAATCCCTATTAGTTGGTATTGTATATGATTATTTTTTCTCCGAAATTTGCAATCGAAAACGTTATATAACTATTACTAAAGATTAGAGATTATGAAAATAGAAAAAATTGTATCCCGTGAGATACTTGACTCCCGTGGTAATCCTACGGTTGAGGTAGATGTGATTTTGGAATGTGGTATTATGGGGCGTGCTTCTGTTCCGTCGGGCGCTTCGACCGGTGAGCATGAAGCGTTGGAATTGCGCGATGGCGATAAGTCACGTTATCTGGGTAAAGGAACGTTAAATGCGGTTGCTAATGTGAATAATGTTATCGCTCCTGCGCTTATCGGCATTTCTGCATTGCAACAGCGTGCTATTGACAAGAAAATGATAGCATTAGATGGTACTCCGACAAAATCAAAGTTGGGTGCAAATGCTATTCTTGGAGTTTCTTTGGCTGTGGCGAAGGCGGCTGCAAATTATTTAGATATTCCTTTGTACAGATATATTGGAGGTACAAACACGTATACATTGCCTGTTCCGATGATGAATATCATCAACGGCGGCTCTCACTCGGATGCTCCGATCGCGTTCCAGGAATTTATGATTCGTCCGGTAGGCGCTCCGTCTTTCAAAGAAGGTCTGCGTTGCGGAGCTGAAGTATTTCATGCATTGAAAAAAGTGCTTCACGACAGAGGTCTTAGTACGGCAGTAGGCGATGAAGGTGGCTTTGCGCCTAAATTGAACGGAACGGAAGATGCTTTGGAGTCAATATTGAAAGCGATCGAAGTTGCCGGATATAAACCGGGTGTAGATGTGATGATTGGCCTTGACTGCGCAGCTTCTGAATTTTATAAAGACGGAATTTATGATTATTCCAAATTTGAAGGGGCAAATGGCGCCAAACGTACATCTGCGGAGCAAGCTGATTATTTAGCTGAATTAGCGGCGAAATATCCGATTGATTCTATTGAAGACGGTATGTGCGAAAATGATTGGGATGGTTGGAAATTACTGACGGATAAACTTGGCGACAAATGCCAGTTGGTTGGTGACGATTTGTTTGTTACAAACGTTGAGTTTCTGAAGAAAGGTATTGAACTGGGCTGTGCCAATTCCATTTTGATAAAGGTAAATCAGATAGGTTCATTGAGCGAAACGCTTGATGCGATCGAAATGGCTCACCGCCATGGATATACTTCGGTCACAAGTCATCGTTCGGGTGAAACGGAAGATGCTACAATTGCTGATATTGCCGTAGCGACAAATAGTGGTCAGATTAAGACAGGTTCTTTAAGTCGTAGTGATCGTATGGCAAAATACAATCAGTTGTTACGTATCGAAGAGGAGCTGGGTGATCTGGCGGTATATGGATATAAGAAAATTAAATAATTAAACTTTGAGTGAATAAATTATTAACTTGGAAATAGCGTCTTTGTGAAAAGGCGCTATTTTTGTTTATATGAATTACAGCTTAAAAAAAATGTCGGAATCAACCTTTCTTTCTGGAGCAGAAGCGTTTGCATTGGCGGCAGATATCGTAGCCGAGTAGGGCGCCAAGAATGAAGTCTTCTTCGGGAGTGAGGCGGTTTAGCGGGCGGTCAACAAACATTTTGATGATCTCCAAACATTCAGGATGTCCAAAATACAGATTGATGTTGTTTTTGCCTGCTTTCTGAACTAAGTATCCGATGTTTTGGCGTTCTAATCTTTTGAATGCCTGTTCGGAGTATTGGTTGTTCATTGTGAAAAGGATCAGGTTTCTTACTCCTTTTTTATATTCGTATATATGATTGTAAAGGACTTTGATTTCGGCGGGAAGGATATTTTTTACTTGTTCCATACGTATGAAAATGAAAGAGGCACACAATCACGTGCACCTCTATTCAGAAAAACATTATATAACTAAAGATTTAATCCAACGATTAATTCGGTCGTCGGTTTTGTTTGACTCATTTGTTTCATCTAAGGCAAGGCCTACGAACTTTCCATTTTCAACAGCAATAGAGTCATCGAATGTATATTCCGAGGCATCCACCTGGCCTATGAATGTAGCGCCTGATGATTTTATTTCTTTGTATATCAATCCTATTGCATCACAGAAAGTGTCCGAATATGATTCGGAGTCGCCTGTTCCAAAGAAAGAGATTTTTTTGCCGTTAAGATCAGATTTTTTCAACACTTCAACACCGTCATACCAATCATCCTGTAGTTCTCCGCTACCCCATGTAGAGCTACCGAGTAACAATACGTCATATTTTGAAATAATTTCAGGCGTAATTTTTGCAACTTCGTAAACATTGTCTTTAGAGATGTTCAATTGTGAAGCGATTTTGTTCGCAATATCTTCTGTCATACCTGTAGTTGATCCGAAGATGATAGCTGTTTTATCCATTTTTCTGTTTTTATTTAAAATTACTTTGCAAAAGTAAGTGTTACAATGGAAATAGGAAATCCCTATTATTAGCGATTTTCAGCGTCTTATTAGCTATTTTGGGCTATATTTTCAGATCGTATTTTCCGAATGCTAAAAAAATCCTGTTATAATATATGTGGCAAAAGCTGCTAACCAGGCTAATGCTGTGTTATATACAATTGTGAATAACGCCCACTTTTTTCCGGCTTCGTTTTTTATTGCGGCTAATGAGGCTATGCATGGAAAATAAAGCAGGATGAATACCATGAAGGATAAAGCCGAACGCTGTGTGAAATCCCCTGATTCAATCAGGGTTTCGGATAACGTTTCTTCATTATCGTCATGGTAGAGTATGCCTAATGTGCTTACTACAATTTCCTTTGCAGCGGTTCCGGACAACAAGGCTACGGTCGCTTTCCAGTTAAGTCCCAGGGGCTTCATGACCGGCTCGCAGAATTTGCCGACACGTCCCAGAAACGATTGTTCAAATTGTGTAACTTGTTCTGTTTGTACGATTTCGTTTACGGTATTTGTTTTTTGCCGGGGATAGTAGCTTAGGAACCATATAATGATCGAAGCGACAAGGATGATTCCTCCCATTTTTTTGAGGTATTGCTTGCCTTTGTCCCACATGTGCCTTATCGTAGAATTTAATGTCGGTATGCGGTATGGAGGCAATTCCATCACAAAAGGGGTTTCGTCGACTTTGAAAATTGTTTTTCTGAATAGTTTGGCTGTCAGTATGGCTACTAATATTCCGATTAAATAGATGGAAATCATGACTGTTCCCGCATGTTTGGGGAAGAATGTGCCGGCAAATAAAATGAATACAGGAATTCGCGCGCTGCACGACATAAATGGATTTATCAGTATGGTTATCAGGCGGCTGCTGTAGCTTTCGATGGTACGTGTGGCCATTATAGCCGGTACATTACATCCGAACCCCATAATAAGAGGTATGAATGATTTACCGTGTAGCCCCATTTTGTGCATGATTTTATCCATGATAAACGCAGCACGCGCCATATAACCTGAATCTTCCATGAGAGATATAAATAGGTATAGTATCAGGATGTTCGGCAGAAATACGATAACACTTCCGACTCCACCGATAATACCGTCAACAAGGAGGTCTTTTAATGGGCCATCGGACATGTAGGATGAGATAAAGTCACCGAGCATTCCGACCCCTTTATCAATCCAATCCTGCGGGTATGCTCCCAAGAAAAATGTGGCCATAAACATAATCCACATAAGAAAAATGAAAATCGGGAAGCCGAGCCATTTGTTTGCGACAAGTTTATCGATGGCACGTGTTTTTTTGTTTGAATCCTGCGTTCCGGGGCTATATGTCTCCTGCAATGCTCCTGTAATGAAGCCGTATTTCGCATCGGAAATGGCGGTTTCGACGTCGTTGTTGGTTTTAAGTTTTATCTTTTCGGCGGCTTTATCCGCGAATTTTTTCCATTTGTCGTAATCAGCGCATTTGCTTAATAGTTCTTTTGCTTCGGAATCATTTTCCAACAATTTTATAGCCCAGTATCGTGCCGGAAACTGTTGCGGAACATCATTACTCTCCCGGATCATATCGTTGAGAACTGAGATTTCAGGCTCCGTGGCTGTTCCGTAGTTGATATGTATGTGTCTTGCTACCTGGTTACGGCCCTCAAAAAGATCTATTACGGTATCAAGCAGGGTATTAAGTCCTATTTTGCTTTTGGCCACAGTTGGAATCATGGGTACACCAATCATTCCGGACAACTTTTCGTGGTTAAGTTTTGCTCCGCTTGCCTGTAGTTCGTCATACATATTGAGTGCGACTACCATGCGTGGGTTGAGATCAATTAATTCGGTTGTCAGATACAGGTTGCGTTCAATATTTGACGCGACTACAGAATTGATGATTACATCCGGCATATTATCAAAGATATGCCGGCGCACAAATTTTTCTTCGGGCGAATAAGCCGAAAGGGAATAGGTGCCGGGTAAATCTGTAATGTTGAAATGGTAGCCATTATAATTAAAATGCCCTGTTTTGGCATCAACCGTGACCCCTCCATAATTCCCAACATGTTCACTTCTGCCTGCCAGCGCATTAAATAGTGAAGTTTTGCCACTGTTGGGATTTCCGACAAGTGCAATGTTTATGATGTTCTTGAGATAAGCCGTATGTTCATCTGATTGCTGATGGCGGTGACGATGTGGATGGCCATGTCTTGCCCGTCCATCCGGGATGTCTGTGTTTCGATATTCATCATTTATTTCGTCGTGATAGTCATTGGAATATACCTCTTGTTTGTTCGTGAGTACGATTTGTTCATTAACTTCCGATTCATATAAAATATCAATCATCTCGGCTTCGCTATGTCTCAAAGAGACTTCGTAGCCCATGATTGAGTATTTGACTGGGTCTTTAAGAGGAGAGTTTAGGATTGAGGATACTTTTCTGCCGCGAACAAATCCCATTTCGGTGATACGTTTACGGAAGCCCCCATGCCCGTGTACTTTGACTATAATAGCCGATTCACCATTATGTAAATCAGATAATCTCATTTTCTCTTATTTTGCCGCCAAAAGTAGTGAATTTATTTTATTTCGCATATCCCCATTAATGGGGATATGGATATTGTTAATACCGGATAATGGGGGCGGCTTGTATAATTGATAAAAGGATAAAATGAGTATCTTTGTCATCGAATATTCCTCAAAAAGAGAAATGTATGGATAAAATAATATTTTCGGATAAGATGAAGTTGGCAGACCTGATATTGGTCAATAATAATCTTATTTTTATGTTACCACGTTTAGGTATACCTCTTGGTTTCGGTGATAAAAGCGTTGCGGAGGTTTGTATGAAATACGATGTGCCGGTTGATTTTTTTCTACTTATATGCAATGTTTATACTTTTGATTCTTATATTCCTGATAAAGAAAGGATCGTGGCTACGGATATGCGTTTGTTAATACCTTATCTGACAGCTTCGCATGATTTCTATTTAAAGGAAAGACTGCCGCATATAGAGCAACATTTAGATCGTATCGTTGATAAAGCGGAGAAAAAGTATGGTACAGTACTGAAACGCTTCTTCGATGAATATAAAAATGAAGTATCGGAGCATTTTATCTATGAGGAAAAAACGGTATTCCCTTATATGGAGGCCTTGGTTTCTCGGAAGCCTGGAAGCGCTTATCATATAAAGGATTATGAAAAAGCTCATAGTAATATAGAGGATAAATTGAATGATCTGTTGCAGATCATCTTCAAATATTTTCCGGGTGATACATCTTCAATTGATTCGGTGGAAGTGGTGTATGATATTTTCCAACTTTCATCCGATTTGAATAAACATTCTTTGATTGAAGAAAAAATTCTTGTACCGTACGTGGAATCATTAGAGAAAAAACAAATATGAGTGACAGGAAAAAAGTACTGATTGTAGAACCATCTTCTGTTGTTGCGGAAGGATTGATGAAAATACTTGGAGAGTCCACACAGTTTGAATTGTTATCACCGTTGCATGATGTCGAAAATGTTAATGCCCGTCTTGCTGCCGGGAAGCCTGATATTCTGGTTTTTAATCCTACCTTGTTGCCCTATTCCAAGCGTCCGGCGCTGAGCGGTATCATGCAGGATTACCCTCAGATGGCGGTGATCGCTTTGATTTATCAATATGTAGAGCATACAGCCTTGCGTTCATATCACGGGATACTTGACATTCGTGAAGAGCGTGGGCATATCAGTGAAATATTGAATGAAAGTTGTTCTGCCGTAAAGTCGGACGAGTTGCCCGATGACAGTAATTATGAGTTGACAAAGCGCGAAACAGATGTGCTTGTGCTGATAGCTAAAGGGTTGATGAATAAAGAAATTGCTGATAGGCTGAATATCTCAATCCATACGGTAATCTCGCATCGTAAGAATATTACCCGTAAGACGAATATAAAATCTGTCGCGGGCTTGGCGATGTACGCTTTGATGAATAATCTTGTGGAAGAAAGCTTGCTTTAGTTGCTGATATCGATATGGTTTATCTCTTCTGTCTGCTGGAACGGATATTCGGGATATTCATACAGTTTGAATTTTGATTCGGTTATACCTTCGGTATATTCCCATATAGACTGATAAGACTTGATGTCTTCTCCTAATTGTTCCAATTGTTTCAGATAGGCAAGGATTGATTTGTTTTCCGTAATGTATATTTTTCCGATGTTTTTTATCGCGGGGCTGTGTTTACGTGTGGTATCATGGTCAAAACATAAAATTCTTTTTCCTTCAGGAGTGATGCCGGCAAGGCTGAATGTCATACTTTTGCCTATTCCCGGCAGATTCAGCACGCTACGGTCTGTGGCGACAAACATTCGTTTCTTTTTTTGAAGAAATTCGTTCACTTCTTTGATATAAGGGCTATTATTGTATAAAATATGGATAAAAGTTTCTTGCTCTTCCGGATCCAATTTTCCATAAACTTTTTCCTCATACCTTTCCTGCATTGATCTTGCAACCGGTGCGTAGACAGCATAATTTTCATTAAAACCTTTTACGGAGAAAGTGTAGTATGGGACAACTCCGTTGTTTATTAATACTTTGCGTAATGCAACCGTATGTCCACGTCTTGAAGAAGCGACATTGAATACTAATTGGTTGGTTATAATCCACCCTACGGAGGTGATGTGTTTTATGGCCTCTTTCGCTTCTTTTGTCATTTCCAATGGAGTTTGAAAATGTGTCTGTATAATGAATTGTTTAATTCCTATTTTCGAGGCTTTTTCGCGGAATTCTTTTAAAATGGAAATGAGATCTTCATCAATACGCATCGGGAGGTAAGCGAGCATTCGTGTGCCAAGCCGGATACGTTGTATTTCGGCATATTTGTTTCCGTCGGGACGAAATTCGTTTGCTTTCTTTTTTTGCAAAGCCATTTTGTAGACGGCGTCAAAAATATTGCGAAGTGTCGTGTTACGACTCATCAGTCCGTCTCCTCCTGTAATGAGTATATCCTGTAATTGTGTGTCTTCTTCGAAATAAGTCATTAACTTTTTCATTTTCGGCGGCCATGATTCTTTGGGGCGTAATTCTTTCAGGTCGAAATTGAGACGCTTGCTTTGAAAATCATACATGCGTTGGCAGGATGCGCATAATCCGCTACAAGCGCGTCCGCAGGAATCCGGAATAAAAATCGCGACTTCGGGATAACGACGGTGGATATTATGTCCTTCGGGTAGGAGCCAGCCGGCTGCATTTGCCTTTCCGGGTTCTACTTCGTCTTCTTTTTCCCATGCTTTTATTTCGCCGAATGTGTCGACTAATTCTTTAGTGTACAGTATATAAGAGCGTAGGCTGGCATCGTCGTAATTTTTGCCTGTAATATCTAATAGGGACAGGTAGTATGGAGTGATAAAAAACGGAATACCTTTCTTTTTGGCATCGCGAAGAACAAGCATTATTTCTTCCGATAACGTGTTGTCTAAATAAAAGTTAAGTTCGTCCGGATTTTTGATAGCCATGTGTAGGTGAAAGCGACTGCTGTTCCACCATTCTTCAACTGAACGTTGCTTTTCTTCGAAACTCCAGAATCCGGGTAAGAAATACGCTGTGTTGACGGAATGTCTCCGCTCAAGGCGTAGTACGAGTTTTTTGATAATACGTAATTTGTTTTCTTCCCTGGCTTGCTGTATCTCCGGATTTAGACCTGAAACCCAATGTTTAGCCCATTGCATAAGTTTTGTTTCCTTAACAGGTTTCTTTTCTATTTTGTTCTCCGTATTGAGAAGGATGAAATATAAGTCGGTCAACAAATCGACGCTTGCCGGATTTGTTTTTGTCTGGTTACGTAAAAAAGAATGTAATAACGAAAGGGTTTGTATATCGACCTCTTTCCCTGTTGAAAAGTCTCTGATGGTTTGTCCGTCGTAATCGCACAGTCGTCTGACCGTATCATTGCAATAGAGTTCTGTTATTATTTGTTTGAACTCCGCAATAGTTTTCGCTTTCTGAGCCGCGTTGTATATATGCGGCAGATCAATTAAAAATCTTTTTTTTAAATCATTTAGGTGCCAATGTATATAGAATATATTCATAACGTAATGGTTTTGAGACGAATAATAAAGCGCAATTCAGAAGGTAAAACCTGAAGATCTATAGAGATAGATGTGTGAATTGCTATAAGGATTTTACAAATATAAGAAAAAAGGCGTGTTCCCCAAAAAAAATATTGTTTTTTTTGATTATTATTTATTGTGAAGTATTGTTTAATAGTGTTTTATGTTATTTTTGGTATCATTTGATTATTAATGTTTTTGGGATTCTTGTTTTTTTACTACTTTTGCACTTTCGTAGAAACGCGTATATGCGTACATTGAAATAAAGAATTTAGACTATTAATAAAAACGAAATCGTATGAATTACGCTTTAGTAACAGGAGGTTCCCGCGGCATTGGTCGTGCGGTTTGTATTGAGTTGGCTGCCAAGGGGTATCCGGTGCTTATTAATTACGCTTCGAACGAAGCGGCGGCGTTGGAAACAAAACAGATGATAGAGGAAAAAGGGGGTACGGCTGAGTTGCTTCCTTTCAATGTATCTGATGGAACTGCGGTGGATAATGCATTAGAAGACTGGGCTGAGAAACATCCGGAAGATTATATAGGAGTTTTGGTAAACAACGCGGGTATTCGTCAGGATGCAATGATGGTATTCATGCAGGATTCGCAATGGAAAGATGTACTGGATATATCTCTGAATGGTTTTTTCTATGTAACGCGTCGTCTGCTGAAAGCGATGGTAATGAAGCGTAACGGACGTATTATCAATATGGTTTCTCTTTCCGGTCTAAAAGGCCTGCCGGGACAGACAAACTATTCTGCGGCAAAAGCTGCTGTAATAGGCGCAACCAAAGCGCTTGCACAGGAGGTGGCGCCTCGAAAGGTGACAGTTAACGCGGTTGCACCGGGTTTTATTGCGACGGATATGACGAAGGATTTAGATGAGGAAACGTTGAAAAAGACCGTGCCCGCAGGACGTTTCGGACAGCCGGAAGAAGTTGCGGCATTAGTAAGCTTTCTTGCTTCAGATTCAGCAGCTTATATAACAGGGGAAGTGATATCTATCAACGGAGGACTTTATTCCTGATATTGTCTAATAAAATCATCAAATCAGCCTTAAACAAGACAGGAAAGCATAAACTGCCTATTGATAAACCAGTATGAACAGACGAGTTGTAATAACAGGTATCGGTATATATTCATGCATAGGTAAGGGCCTTGAAGAGGTGTCCCTATCTTTATATCAGGGCAAATCGGGTATCGGTGTTGATCCGGCGCGAACAGCGTATGGTTATCGTTCTCCTTTGACGGGACTTATCGAACGTCCGGATTTGAAGAGTTTGATTGACAGGCGTATGCGACAGTCTCTTCCTGAAGAAGGTGAATTTGCACTTATGGCGACAAGCGAAGCAATGCGGACGGCAGGTATTGATGAAGATTTCAGAGCAAAAGAAGAGGTTGGTGTTTTTTACGGAAATGATACTTCCGCGCAGGCTGTTATTGAAGCGCATGAAATTATGCGTGAAAAGAAAGATTCGATGCTGATTGGCGCCGGAGGCGCTTTTCGATCGATGACATCTGCCGTATCCATGAACCTTTCGACGATATTTAAATTGCGCGGAGTGAATCTTTCCGTCGCAGCAGCCTGTGCAAGTGGTTCTCACGCGGTAGGGCTGGGGTATACATTTATACGTAACGGAATACAGGATGTCGTTTTATGTGGCGGCGCGCAGGAAACAAATTTTTATTCGATGGCGGGCTTTGATGGACTGAGCGCTTTTTCTATGCATGTAGATGAACCAACAAAGGCTTCCCGTCCGTTTGATGCGAACCGGGACGGACTTGTGCCGAGCGGCGGCGCGGCAAGTTTGATCCTTGAAGACGAAGAACACGCTTTGAAGCGTGGCGCGAAGATATATGGCGAAGTGGTGGGATATGGTTTTTCCTCGAATGGCGGACAGATTTCCCAGGCGAGTGAAGTTGGTTCTGCTATCTCAATGGAACGCGCATTGGCTGACGCGCGCATGAATGCGTTTGATATCGATTATATTAATGCTCACGCAACATCCACTCCACAGGGTGATCGCTGTGAAGCAATGGCGATCGATAAAATATTTGCAGCTTCAGGAACGCCTGTTAGCTCAACCAAATCAATGACCGGGCATGAATGCTGGATGGCAGGTGCGAGTGAAATTATTTATTCGTTGCTGATGATGGAGAGGAACTTTATAGCTCCGAATATTAATTTTGAAACGCCGGATGAAGCGGCGGTCAATCTGAATATAGTTTCAAGAACAAAAGAACAGAATATAGATGTATTCCTCTCGAATTCATTTGGCTTTGGAGGAACGAACAGTACGGTGATAGTAAAAAGATATAATAAATAAGTGTACATGGAAAGAAAAGAAATTGAATCAAAGGTGAACGCGTTTTTAATTGAAGAAATGGAGATTGAAGCAAGCGATATTAATGATGACGCGAAATTGAAAGAAGGCCTTGGCCTTGATAGTTTGGATTTTGTTGATATTGTTGTCATTGTGGAAAAGACATTCGGCTTTAAACTCAAACCGGAAGAAATGTCAAATGTGTTGACTGTAAAAGAATTTTATGACTATATAGAGTCTAAAGTAAAAGTATAACGAGATACTAACAGAAGAAATAGAAGCAATCAGCGATGACCAGTGAAGAGAGAGAATGGAAAGGCGTTACGGGAGGGAATACTTTCGGGCAAAAGGCGTTGAAAATACTTTTTTCAATAGTAAATGTTCGTATAGGTTATGTTATTCTTGCCTTTGTCATCCCTTTCTATATGTTATTTGCACACAAGGGCTATTTGTCTATATATCACTATTTTCGTAAGCAACACGGATATACAGTGCTGAAATCCTTTTATAAGACATATCAGAATCATTATCTGTTCGGTCAGATGATGATGGATCGCTTTGCCGTTTATGCCGGGCAGAAAAAGTTCAAAGTGGATAATCCGGACAATGATTTGTTTCTTGAAATGGTTCATGCTCAACATGGTTGTATTATAGCAAGTTCACACATAGGGAATCCGGAATTATGCGGCTATTTGTTAAAGCAGAAGACCAAACGTATCAATAGTATGATCTATGGTGGTGAAGCGAAAGAAGTGCAGAAGAACCGGTCCAAAATTTTAGATGAGAATAATGTACGCCTTATCCCTGTGTCGGAAGATATGTCACATATCTATCTCCTGAATGAAGCTTTGACAAATGGTGAAATGGTGAGTATGCCATGCGACCGCGCTTTTGGGAGTAATAAGGTGGTTGAATGTGATTTTCTGAACGGAAAAGCTGATTTTCCTGTCGGCGCATTTGTGCTTGCGTTACAATATAATGTACCGGTTATAGCCATGTTTGTGTTGAAGATATCCGCTTCTCTATACCGTATTCATGTTGTGTCCGTACCTGTTCCTCCGGAGGGAAATAAACGTGAACAAATCGGACAGATGACGCGGTCTTTCGTGAAAATCTTAGAGGATATCGTGAAAAAATATCCCGAACAATGGTTTAATTTTTTTGAATTCTGGAAGTCATGAAGAAAAAAATCGCATTAATATCTGCTAATGTTCACAAGATACCTTATCCGGTTTATCCGCTTGGTATTTCGTATTTAGCAAGCTATCTGTCCTCGGTGCTTCCGAATGATTTTGAAATAAAACTATACGACTTCAATCACGAGGAAACGGAATCATTTTCTGATTTTATGCGCGATAATAATTTCCTTTTAGTGGGAGTTTCCATGCGTAATTTTGATGATTCGACAAATATTTACGAAGAAAATATATTTATTACAAAATACAAGGAAATAATGGGTATCATTCGTACCCATACTGATAAGCCGGTTGTTATCGGAGGATCCGGATTTTCTGTTTTCCCTGAGCTGATGTTCAATGAATTAAGCCCTGATTACGGTATAAAAGGTGAAGGTGAAGAGTCGCTCCGGCAGCTTATTCTTGCGCTTGATGAGGGACGTGAACCATTTGATATTGAGGGGCTCGCCTACCGTTTGCCTGATGGTGTATTTTGTGTGAACGGACATACGAAATATATTTCCGCTCCGGTGTTACATGTCGAAAATAGTTGGGTGGATTATTACTGGAAAGAAGGCGGAATGCTTAATATTCAGAGCAAACGCGGATGTCCGTATAATTGTATCTATTGTAGCTATCCGTTGATTGATGGCCGTCGTGTGCGTACGCTTGATGCTAAAATGGTGGTGAAAAATATCGAAGAACTATACTTTTCAAAAGGGGTGTCTTATCTGTTTTTCACCGATTCGATTTTCAATATCCACAAAGATTATAATGAAGAATTGGCGCGTCGTCTGATAGAGAGCAAAGCCAACATACAATGGGGCGCCTATTTTTCACCTTCGAATATGACTTTCGACGATTTGAAACTATACCAACAATCAGGACTGACGCATATCGAGTTTGGTACTGATTCATTATCGGACCGTCAATTAGAAAAATATAATAAAAAGTTTCGTTTTTCGAATATAAAAGAACAAAGCGAGTACTGTGGAAATCTTGGTATTTTCTATGCTCATTATCTTATTCTGGGAGCTTATGGCGAGACGGAGGATACGTTGAACGAAACGTTTGAGCATTCGAAAGAGCTTGGATTTACAATTTATTTTCCATATATCGGAATGAGGATTTATCCTGATACAAAACTATGCGATATTGCGATTAGTGAGGGTCTTATCAAATCTTCTGAAGAGTTGATAAGTCCTGTATATTATATATCGAAAGATATTGATGAAGAAACGATTCGCGCACGTGCCGCAGCGACCGGCCAACGATGGGTTTTCCCTGATGATCCCCAATCGCCGATGGTGGATGTACTGCGCAAGCGTGGACGTAAGGGTCTTTTGTGGGAGTATTTAAGATATTGATGAGAAATATGAGCATTAAACCGACAGATGTAGATGTTATAGACTTGTTGCCGCAACGGTTGCCATTCATTATGGTAGATAAGCTGATTCATTATGATCAGGTATCTGCGAAAACGATATTCACGGTGCGCGAGGATAATTTGTTTTGTACAAACGGCATTATGGAAGAGGCCGGGATTGTGGAAAATATTGCTCAGACATGCGCGGCGCGTACAGGGTACAAACAGCGTTTAGAGAATAATAGTTTAAGCGTTTCGGATGTTGTTTATAACAATCTCTCCGAACAAAAAGACGCGCGCAAGAAAAGTGAGGGTGATAAAATAAAAATCGGAGTTATCGGAATGATAAACGCTTTGGAGATGAAACGCTGTCCTTTAGTAGGAGAGGTTCTGGAAACATCGATTTTAATAGAGGAGGAAGTTTTTTCGACAACATTTATTAGTTCGGAGGTTAAAATAAACGGTGAAATAATTGCGACCTGCCGGATGAAACTGTTTTTAACGGATAAAGTTCCGGATTAACAGGTTGTTGCGTTCCGTTAAGACAAAAAATAGAGAATTATGGACGAAGTGATATTGAAGGCATCTAAGGAGTTTGAGGTCAGATTTAGCGAGGTAGATTCGATGAATATTGTCTGGCATGGCTCTTATGCGCTTTATTTTGAGGATGCGCGTGAAGAATTTGGCCGCAGATATGGTCTGAGTTATCAGCTCTATTTTGAAAATGAATGTCCGGCGCCATTGGTCGACTTGAATTTTAGATATATTAAGCCGTTGCTTCACGGACAGCGTGCGCGTGTGGATATTATATTCCGAAATTCGCGTGCGGCAAAAGTGGTTTTCGATTATGAAATTTATCTTGTGGAGGACAATAGCCTTGTGACTAAAGGCCGTTCGATACAGGTGTTTGTTGATAAAAATCATAATCTGATGCTTACAAATCCTCCCTTTTATGAAGAGTGGAAAAAGAAACATAATTTGTTATGACGATATTATTGAATGATAATATAATTTCATCCCTTGGGTTTACGGCGGAAGAAAACTATCGTAATGTAAAACAAGGGATATGTGGACTTCAATTTTTTGCAGACCGTTATGGTTTGCCGGAGCCGTTCATAGCTTCGGAGATTGATAATGCGCGGTTAGAAGAGGCTTTTTCCAAAATAACTACTGTGAATAGCCAGCTGCAGACAAGAGGTCAGGTAAAATATTCAAAACTGGAAAAAGCAGCAATCGTTTCAGTTACCGATGCGTTAAAAGGCACAGATATAGATCCTTCGAGCGCGCGCGTACTTTTTGTTTTGTCTACGACGAAAGGGAATGTATTTCTGCTTGATGAAAATGAAAGCGAAGGCTATGAGCGTGACCAACTTCTTTTGAGCCGTTCGGCGGAGTTGGTAGCCTGTTTTTTTGGAAACAGTAATTCTCCGATAGTTGTGTCGAATGCGTGTATTTCGGGAGCTTCGGCTATGATAACGGCGCAACGGGAACTGCGTTCCGGTCGGTTTGATTATGTGATAGTCACAGGTGCGGATATGCTTTCGAAGTTTATCGTAACCGGTTTCCAGTCATTCAAAGCATTGTCGCAGGATGTCTGCAAGCCGTTTGACGCGAACCGTACCGGATTGAATATCGGGGAAGCGGTTGCTACGATAATCATGACTGAACGTTCCGAAAGCGGGCTTCAATGCGGAGATGTTGAATTTACGGCAGGCGCGGTGCGCAATGACGCGAATCATATATCCGGCCCTTCACGTACGGGTGAAGGTTCTTATTTAGCTCTACGCGCTATCATGGAAGGAGTTGATCCGGATGAGATTGCTTTTGTAAGCGCCCACGGAACGGCAACGCCTTACAACGATGAGATGGAGTCCATCGCGTTGACACGTGCCGGATTGCAAAATGTGCCGGTAAGCAGTCTGAAAGGGTATTTCGGACATACGCTTGGTGCGGCAGGTGTGCTTGAGAGTGTGATTTCCACCCGCGCGTTAAAGGATGGAACAATACTTAAAACGTACGGTTTCGAAGAGCCCGGCGTGACAAATCTGCTTGATATTGTCTCGGAAAATCGGGAAACGACAAAACGTCGTTGCGTTAAAATGCTCTCCGGTTTCGGAGGTTGTAATGTCGCGACTTTGTTTACTAAATATTGAGAGAATGAACAATATAAAATCATATTGCAGAATTGTTACGGGAAATGCGATCCTGAACGGAAAAACTCTTTTAGAGTCTGTTGGCGGGACTTATACCATGCATGAATTTTTGTCTGTTTTGTATGGACACTTAGGAACGGATTATCGGAAATTCTATAAGATGGATGCGCTATCAAAGCTTGGTTTTCTTGCATCCGAAATGGTGCTTGCCGGTATTGACCGCGAAATGCCAAAGGAAGATATGGGCATTGCTTTTTTCAATGCAAGCGCATCGCTCGAAGCAGATAAAAAATACCAGCAGACCATTCAGCATAAAGACGACTTTTTTCCTTCTCCTGCGGATTTTGTTTATACTTTGCCGAATATTGTGACAGGCGAGATTGCTATACGGAATAAAATATACGGAGAGACTTCATTTTATGTAATTAATCGTTTTTTAAGTAATATTATTTGTGAAACTGTAAATAATATGATAACCTTTGGCGGGATGAAATGTGTATTGGCGGGGTGGACGGAAGTCGATATATTTACTGATACACTTAGTTGTTTGATGATATTGTGTGAGGCGGGTGACGTTTCCGGAGTCGGTGCACTAACCTGTCAGACAGTGGTTGATACTGTTGATGCAAATGGTTTGACGATGCCTTTAACAGATGATGTTTTGAGTAAATTATATACGTAGTTTTAGATAAATGTATTTGTATTTTATTAATCTTTAAATATAGAAAATGATGGAAGAATTGATGTTGGAACTAAAGAATGAGATTATCAGGGTTTTAAATCTTGAAGGTGTGAAAGCTGAAGATATTGCTGATGACGGCGAACTTTTCGGTGAAGGATTAGGCCTCGATTCGATTGATGCCCTTGAACTTATTGTATTGTTAGAAAAGAATTACGGTATTAAACTGAAAGACCCCGCAGAAGGTAAGGTCATATTCAAATCTATACGCACAATGGCGGAATACGTTCAGGCAAACAGAATAAAATAAGACAAGACATAAATGAATAAAGAAATCTATATCACCGGAGCAGGTGTTTCCTCCGCTATAGGAATGAATAAAGCTGAAACTCTTGACGCTTTGCTTAATCAGAGGACAGGTGTGGAGCCTATCAGGTATCTCCGGACCTCTCATACTGATCTTCCTGTCGGCGAGGTAAAATTCAGCAACGACGAACTTCGGGAAAGGCTCGGTATTCCCTCATCGGAGGCATTTATACGTTCCTCCCTGCTCGGAATACCTGCCGTCAGGGAAGCATTGCAGCAGGCACAGCTTAGCGATCGTTCGTCATTGCGTGTGGCGTTCCTGTCAGGTATAACTGTTGGTGGTATGGATCAGGCGGAATTGATGTATTCCGATTTTCTGGATAATGATTCAAAAAACGATTACATCGAACTGAATGACTGTGGCGCTTGTACGGAGCAAATCGCTGATTTTATCGGAGGTTTTCGGATGGTTTCGACAATTGTGACGGCCTGTTCGTCGTCGGCTAATACAATTATGATGGGAGCTGATATGATTAAAAGCGGACGTGCCGACATTGTTGTAGCCGGAGGGACGGAGTGTCTTTCCCGTTATCATGTGAATGGCTTCAAAACCCTGATGATACTTGATAAGGTGGTATGCCAGCCGTTCGATCGCGACCGTGCCGGTATTAATCTCGGCGAAGGCGCGGGATATCTTGTTCTTGAGTCGGCGGAGTCGGCGGCACGTCGTGGCGTGACACCGATCGGTAAAGTTTCCGGCTACCGCAACGTGTGTGATGCTTATCATCCGACCGCTTCTTCTCCCGACGGATTGGGGCCTTACCTTGCGATGAAAGGCGCTATTGAAGACGCAGGATTGAAGCCCGAAGATATTGACTATATCAATGCGCACGGTACGGGTACGCCAAACAATGACTTGACGGAAGGGCTTGCGGTGATGAAGCTTTTCGGCAATAATGTGCCGCCACTTTCATCTATAAAAGCATATACCGGACATACAACAAGCGCTGCCGGAAGTTTTGAAGCTGTCATTTCTCTGCTTGCCATAGAAAATAACTTTCTGCCTGTAAATATGAACTTCAGAAATAGAATTGAAGAGCATAACTTTAGCCCTGTTACCAATCCGGCGCCTTCACGTTCGCTGAAACATGTGTTGTCGAACTCGTTTGGCTTTGGAGGGAATGATTCTGCTATTATTTTTTCGAAAATTTAATCGATTATGCCAGTATATATACAATCAGCAAATCAAATATCGGCTCAAAAACCACTGTCGGACGAATGGTTTGATCATCCTGTTTATTATGAAGAAAAACGGATGCCGACGATCAACCCCGACTTCACCGGACATTTTCCGCCGTTAGTAGCGCGTCGTATGTGTGTACTTTTGAAGCGTGCGGTTATCTTATCACGTTTGGCTTTAAAAGATGCTTCAGTTGAAATGCCCGATGCGATAATCAGCGGAACGGGACTCGGGTGCATTGAGAATACGGAAAAATTTCTGCATGCGATCATGGAGAATGATGAAAAGTTTCTTCAACCGACCTATTTTATGCAGTCTACCCATAATATCCTGAGTTCGACCGTTGCCATAGACATGAAATGTCATGGATATAATAATACGTATGTACATCGTGGCGCATCGTTTGAGAATGCTTTGTTGGATGCGGTTATGCAATTTGAACAGAAACGGGTACAGAATGTAATAGTAGGCGGATATGACGAACTGACGGATGATTATTATAAATTCTTTGACCGAATTGGTATCTGGGATTTTGTGCCGGAATCTTCCCCGAAAAAGAAATGTTTTGCGGGTGAAGCGGCTGTCAGTATGCTACTTGGCGCTACTAAAAACGAACATACGATATGCGAAATAAATGATGTCGGACTGATGCATAAACCGACACCCGAACAAATGCAACAGACGCTCGACGCGGTACTTGCAAAAGCCGGCTACGGCTTGTCGGATATTGATGTTGTTCTTACCGGCTTGAGTACACATGCGGAGAACGATCAGGTTTATCATGATGTGATAGCCCGTTTTTTCAACGATCATCCGGTTGCGCAATACAAACACCTGTTCGGCGAATCTTTTTCATCGTCGGCAATGGGTGTTTATGTCGCGATGACCTGCCTTCGCAATGGCCGTGTGCCTTCTTTCCTGTTGTCGGATAAAGATGTTGATATCAAAAATGTTAAGCGTATACTTGTATATAATCATTACAGAAATAAATCACATTCATTTATATTATTATCATCATGCTCAAATTAATATGTAGTTCAGTAGTACAATGTATGTTTCTTGCGTTAGGGCAGGTGTTATTAAAATTCGGACTCGAAAGAGTAGATAAATTTAGTTGGACATGGCAATTTTTTCGTGACTTCTTTACCAACTGGTGGCTTTTAGGTTCAGGGCTTTCAATGATCGCGGCTTCCATCATCTGGTTTTTTATATTGAAACACCATGATTTATCACTTGCTTATCCGTTGATAAGCATCAGTTATATTTTCGGAACACTGGCTGCTGTTTACATCTTTCATGAAACGGTTCCTCTCACACGTTGGGTGGGAGTTTTATTTATCATGATCGGTGTTGCGTTTCTTGCCAGGCCGACATAGTTGCGGACAAAGAGAGATTATAACTCCCGGAATTATCGGATTAAACTACTTGAAAGTAAAATAGTCTTATAAATATATTTTTTATTGATTAAAAATTTACGATATGAGAAAAAATCTGGTTTTATTAATAGGTTTGTTGTTGTGTTCGATTTCATTATCGGCGCAGTATCAGAATGCTACGGAAGCGCAAAAGAAGGAAATAGTAGATAAAATTACACAGGCTGCGGGTAATATGAATACGATGCAGGGTGATTTTACACAGGTAAAGGAGTTGTCTTTTATGGATGATAAAGTAACATCCGAAGGTAAGATGTTCTATAAAAAAACAAATAAGATACGTTGGGAATATACAAAGCCTTACCAATACGTATTTTCAATGGACGGACAAAACGTGCGTATGACGTCGGGTGACAAAACAAATAAGGTCCCGGTCAGTTCGAGCAAAATGTTCGGTGAGATAAGCAAAGTCATGGTTGGCGGTGTCAGCGGAAGCGGATTGGTTAATTCACCTGATTTTGATACCCAATTCATGGTGGGAGGTGATGATTATAAAGTAACTCTTACTCCTAAGAAAAAAGAAATAAAGGATCTATTTTCTTTCGTACAGTTATATGTCGGAAAATCGGATAACCGTATCCGTTCGGTAGAGTTAGTTGAAAAAAGTGGTGATAAGACCACCATTACCTTAAAAAATGTTCAGGTAAACACGACAATCAGTGACGATATATTTATAAAATGAAAAAATCCTTGCCTTTGCAGATCTTGAAAAGTTTTTTGTTTTGCTCGCTGTTCGCATTTATGGTTAGTTGCTCTTCGGTAACACCAATTGTTAAGCGTGCGACAACGGCTAAACCAACGGAATCTGTTGTGTGGACACCGGATTTTCGTTCCGACAGTTTGAAAAACAGTTACCGGGTAGTTTTGAAAACACCTGGTAATAGCATTACGGGTATCTGTATTCTGAAGAAAAACGGTGATGAATGGCGTGGGACACTGATCAATGAGATGGGAGCGAAAGCGTTTGATTTTATTATCACCGACGAGAAATGCGAGCTGCTCAACGTTATTTCAATGATGGATAAGTGGTATATAAAAAAGACGGTTGCCGCTGATTTATATTTCTTATTTAACGTGGATAATCCAAGGGCTTCTTTCCAAAAGAAACTTGAACGTTTTGAACAGGATGGCAATCTTGTTGTCAATTACAAGAAAAAGCAACTATTGGTGGAGCCGGATGGATCTGTTTTGCTGATGAATAATCGTCATAACCTGCGATATGAATTAAGAAAAATAGTTGAGATAGACCCCGATAAAGTGATATTATAAATGCTGAAGGAACGTTTTTTTACGGTAAAAGAGTTTATGGAGATGGAAAATGGCCGGACATATCGTTTGGCTCTGAATGCTTCGCATCCCATTTTTCAGGCGCACTTCGCCGGAAATCCGGTTATGCCGGGAGCTTGTATCGTACAGATGATAAAAGAACTCTCTTCGGATTATTTCGGGAGGACGTTTTTCACCGCTGCGGTCAAAAATATCAAATTCCTTCATGTCATTAATCCATTGGAGTCTCCTGAAATATCAGTGCAGCTGACTTGTACGAAACAGGAGAATGACCGTGTGTCCGTATCAGCTGTCCTAAATAACGACAATACGATATTTTCAAAATCAAGTCTTATCCTGGAAAATAGAAAAGATTAAATACGTGGTGCGACCGAAGGAAACTACACAAAACAGACAATCACAAGGGCAACAGCAAATTTTGCAGTCGCGGATGGAGGTATTGCGTTTATGTGTAGTTGTGCCGACTTATAATAATCAGCAAACACTTCCCGGAGTCTTAAATGATATTCTTCAATACACATCTTCCATCATTGTGGTAAACGATGGTTCGACCGATAATACGGCTGAAATTCTGAATGATTTTGCCGGCAAAGCCGAAGTCGTGTCGTACTTGCCAAACAAAGGAAAGGGATATGCATTAAAAAGTGGTTTTAACCGTGCGGAGAAACTTGGTTATAAAGGTGCTGTGACAATTGATTCTGACGGGCAGCATTTCGCATCGGAGATAGAACGTTTTGTCGATTATGCGGAGAGAAATCCCGATGCGCTTCTTCTTGGGCAACGAACAACCGAAGGCGATATGCCTGCAAAAAATAGTTTTGCCAATAA
This sequence comes from Tannerella sp., assembly GCA_031551825.1. GTDB lineage: Bacteria > Bacteroidota > Bacteroidia > Bacteroidales > Tannerellaceae > Tannerella. Next base: position 25,278 of record JAVBNB010000004.1, read on the forward strand.
ATTTTCAAATTTTTGGTTTGCCGTTCAGACAGCGTACCGGTTTGATGATACGCAGAATGGTTTCCGGCTTTATCCATTGTCGGCAATGAAAGGTTTGCGTTCCGTATCTTCGCGCTACGAAGCAGAACTTGAGATGCTTGTGCGTTCGGCATGGAAGGGTATTAAAATAGTTCCTGTTCCAACACGCGTCTATTATCCGCCCGAAGGCGAACGCGTTACGCATTTCCGGCCGGGTAGGGATTTTTTCCGTATCAGCGTGCTGAATACGCTATTCACTCTGTTAGCTATCGTTTACGGCTATCCGTCTATGTTTATCCACCGTTTATTTACTAAAAAGAAAAAATCATGACAAAGTTTTTTCTTTTGGTATATGATTATTTTTCGCAGCGCAGAGGTTTGTTATTTACGCTTTTGTCGTTGCTTGTTGTTTTATTGGCGCTATCCGCCTATCATATTCGTTTCAAGGAGGATATCTCACGCTTTCTTCCCGAGAATAAAGAAAATGAACGGATCAATAATGCCTATCAATATATCGCATCCTCCAATACGATAACGGTCTATTGCAATTTTAACGCACCGAAAACAGGAGATTCTAACGCACAATTAGCTGGCGAACGGGATTCCGTGTCCGGCAGTCAAACGAGTGTGTCATCTGAACCCTCCAGAGCCGCGATAGAGGCTCAAGCCACTGCGATCGACGCATTGGCCGAACGCTTGTCGCGGATGGATGCATCGTATATAAAAAGCCTGTTTTATAGTATCAATCCGGCGGAGATGTTGACGATCTCTTCGTTTGTGATTGATAATATGCCCTATTTTTTAGATGAAGACGATTATAGCCGGATGGATACGTTGCTTACGCGCGAGGCTATTGCCCGTCAGTTGCTTATCGATAAAAATGTGCTTACTTCGTCGGCAGGAATGATTGTCCGGAATAATTTTCTGTATGACCCATTGCAAATGACAGGCGGTTTGATGCGCAAGTTGCAGAGTTTCAGAGTGGGCGATCAGTTTCAGCTGTACGACGATCATCTGTTCAATGGAGAACATCAGGCCATTATGTTTATTGATTGCGCTATTTCTGCGAGTGAAACAGGGTCGAATGCAGTCTTTTTAGATTCTCTGAATTCGTTTATCGCCGAAACGGAAAAGGAGTTTGGTAACATTACATTTGATAGCTTCGGAGCTTCGGAGATTGGATTGACAAATGCCCGTCAGATACAAAAAGACACGATGTTTTCCATGATGCTTGCCGTTATGGTTATCTTTGCTTTGCTTATCTATTCATTCCGTAGCGGACGCAAAATACTGTTGATATTTACATCGGTTCTTTTCGGCGGGTTGTTTGCGCTTGCCATGTTGAATATCATTAGTGGTGATGTGTCGATTATAGCTGTCGGTATAAGTTCCATTATGTTCGGGATCGCTATCAACTATCCGCTTCATTTCATGGAGCATTATAGTCATATCCCTGACTCGCGGATTGTAATCAAAGATATCATAGAACCATTAACAATCGGTAATATCACAACCGTTGGCGCGTTTATGAGCCTTGTCTTCATCGGCTCCGACGCGATGCGCGACCTTGGTTTATTCGCATCGCTTTTGCTTATCGGAACAATCCTTTTCGTTCTCTTTTTTCTGCCGCACTTCCTGACTTCACACGGGAAAAAGAAAATAGACGGTCTGTCCGTAGAAGATAAATCGTTATTAGGCAGATTTGTCACCCGTCCTTTTGAGAAAAGCCGTTGGTTAGTAATTTCCGTTATCGTGTTGACTATCATTTTTAGTTTTTTCAGTGGCGATGCACGTTTTGAAACGAATATGCAAAAAATTAACTACATGACTGCGCCGCAAAAAAAATCTTTCGAAAAGATGATGGGCTTACTGAATAAAAATCAGCATGTGATGTATTATGTCACCGAAGGCGAAGATTTGGGAACGGCTTTAGAAGCAAATGAAAGCCAGGTAACTAAGTTGCAGTCATTGGTTGAGGAGGGAGAAATTTATAGGATAGGCGGTGTGGGTGTATTTTTTCCTTCGCGCGTCCGGCAGGCGGAGCAAATAAAGCGATGGGAAGAATTCTGGAGTACGCGCCGTGACAGTGTAATGACGTTTCTTCGTGAAGAATCACAGAAGATCGGTTTCCGGGAGAATGCGTTTCAAAAGTTCGAAAATATGGCTGGCCAAAAGTGGGAAGTAGTTGATCTATCGCATTTCAATCCGATAAGAGAAACGCTTGCCAAGAACTATATCATCGAGAAAGAGAATAAGGCGGCAGTTGTCAATATGCTTTATACGGATGCGTCAAAAGCGCAGGAATTGGAAGAAAAACTGAATGACGATGCATCATCCTCATCAATCGCTTTTGATGCCGGTTCTATCACACGCCGCATGATATCTTCCTTATCCGACAATTTCAACTATGTGCTTTATGTCTGCGGGATTATTGTTTTTGTATTCCTGATATTTTCATTAGGCCGTATCGAACTAAGCCTTATCGCATTTTTACCATTGGCTCTCAGCTGGATATGGATACTTGGAATGATGAGCATTTTTGATATCCGTTTCAATATTGTGAATATCATTCTGGCGACATTTATATTTGGTCAGGGTGACGATTATACGATATTTATGACAGAAGGTTTGATGTATGAATATACATACCGCCGTAAGATGCTGGCTTCCTATAAAAAAAGCATCGCGCTATCGGCATTGATTATGTTTGTCGGAATGGGTATGTTGATATTCGCGAAACATCCCGCGCTACGTTCGCTTGCCGAAGTAACGATCGTAGGAATGCTTTCGGTGGTGATCATGGCGTATATTTTTCCGTCGTTGCTATTCCATCTGTTGACGATGAAAAAGGGTAAAAAACGCCTGATGCCCGTGACATTGAAAAATCTGTTGTGTACGATTTATTCGTTTCTGTTTTTCCTGATTATGAGTACAATCATCACTATTTTCGGATGGGTGATGTTTACATTCGGGAGAACAACGGAAGAGAAAAAGCGTAAATACCATAGGTTATTACACCGGATCGCCAATTTTGTTATTTATCGTATACCGCAGGTGAAAACCACATTCCGCAATCTGTCCGGCGAAACATTTGACAAGCCGGCTGTTATCATCTGCAACCATCAGGCGCACCTCGATTTGATGTGCATTATGATGCTGACACCGAAATTGATTATCCTGACAAACGATTGGGTATGGAATTCTCCGTTTTATGGAAAATTGATAAAGTATGCTGACTTTTACCCTGTTTCCAACGGAATAGAAAACGCGATAGACCAATTACAGGATGCGATTAATCGAGGCTATTCGATTGTTATATTCCCTGAAGGAACACGTTCGGTCGACTGTTCAATAAATCGTTTTCATCGTGGTGCATTTTATTTAGCCGAACAATTGAAATTAGATATCATCCCTGTGATGATACACGGGGTAGGGCATGTGCTGCCGAAAGAAGAATTCATGCTTCGCAAAGGCCAAATCCACATTCAGGTAATGCCGAGAATAACCCCCGGTGATGAGCGTTTCCGTCAAGGCTACAGCCCTCGTTCAATCGATGTCCGCCACTATTATCAGGCCGAATACAAAAAGCTGAGCCAGGAATTAGAAACCCCTGATTATTATGCCGATTTAGTCCTCAAAAACTACATCTACAAAGGCCCTGCCATCGAACGCGCTGTCCGCCAAAATCTAAAAAAACACAATAATTACATTGCCGAAATCGCCGCCATGCCTGATGAAGGCGAAGTCACCATTCAAAACACAAACTATGGCGAATATGCTTTGTTACTATCTTTAGTCAAAAAAAATCTCCAAATAACTGTTATTGAACCGAACCCAGATATTCTTGCTCTTGCCGAAAACTGCACTTCGGTACAAGGGAATTTGAAGTATAAAGTTTAATGTGAATTACTTTTCGTGTATTTTATGGAAAAAGGAGGAGGAAATCATCTTTATGGTAGTTCGCAATTGATTGTATAATTTTAGAGTAGGAATTGTATGGCGAGCGGGAATTATTTATAAATATTGTTATTTAATCCGGCGTAGGAGGATGTTTTATGAGTTACTTTAAATTGGTGTTTTTGGGCTTTGGTTTGTTGATTTTCTTTGGATATCAGGCTGTAGTGAAGAGTTTTCCGGCTGTGGATCAGGATGCGTTGCCAGATGATAAATCTCAGATACATGATTTGGTGAGAGGTGTTTATGAATGGATTGAAAATCAGTCCGTAGGGTTTGATTTCTCTCCAGTCACGGATTCTGATAGTCTGCATTATATCGGGATGGATCAGGAAAGGCTTGACAAACGGTTGGAAGAATTCCGGTTATCCGGCTTTTTCGCAGAAGAGTTTTTGGATAACTATCGTCAGATTACATTGACCATCGATGAGCGTTTGAAAAGTAAGGATATGGAATGGCTTGTCGGCGACCTTCCTCCATACGGGAATGATACGAGTCCATGGTGTAATTGTCAGGATTCGCCGGATGATTATTGGCAGATTCTTTCAATTCAGGATCTCCATATCGAAGATGATCTTGCTACATTTTCGTGGACATGGGGTGATGGTTTCGATTATAAAATGAGAGCAATAAGAGAAAATAATGGATGGAAAATATGTTACATGGAAGGTTTCGATGTAGACGCGTTTTTCCATGACTGATGTTTTGGTGTATTTTTACAAAAAATCTTTCGCAAATTGGCTATGGTAGAGGTCGTGGTAGTAGGTGCCTTTTTGGAGGAGTTCGGTGTGGGTGCCTTGTTCGATGATGTTGCCGTCTTTCATGACTAAGATATTGTCGGCATCTTTGATGGTGGAGAGGCGGTGGGCGATGACAAAACTGGTGTGGCCATCCATGATGCGTTTCATAGCTTTTTGTATCAGAACCTCCGTACGGGTGTCGACCGATGAAGTGGCTTCGTCTAATATCATGATATGAGGTTCTACTATCAGCGCCCTTGCTATAGTTAGAAGTTGTTTTTGTCCTTGTGAGATGTTACTTGCTTCTTCGTTTATTTCTGTGTCGTAACTGTCAGATAACGTGCGGATAAACCCGTCGGCATAAGCTAATTTGGCGGCTCTGACGACTTCTTCATCGGTTGCGCCACGTTTTCCGAATGCGATGTTTTCACGAATGGTTCCTTTGAACAGCCAGGTGTCCTGCAGAACCATACCGATGAGATGGTGCAGGTCTTTGCGGCGCATGGTGCTGATATCTACATCGTCAACATAAATAGCGCCTCTATCGACTTCGTAAAAGCGCATTAGCAGGTTGACAAGCGTCGTTTTCCCGGCTCCCGTTTCTCCGACAATCGCAACTAATTGTCCGGGTCTGACATGTATGGAGATATCTTCAATGAGTGGTTTGTCGGGTTTGTAACGAAATGAGATATGGTTGAAATCAACTTTTCCTTTCGGGTTTTCTACAACGACAGGATTTTCGGGATCGTGTACCTGCTCTTCGGCTTCTAATATTTCGAAGACGCGTTCTGCCGCAGCGAAAGTGGCCTGTAGAATATTTATGATTTGTGAGATTTGTTGTATCGGCTGATTGAATTGTCTGGAATAGGTAATGAATGCCTGGATGGCTCCCAGCGTGATTCGTCCGTTGGCTGTCAGATATCCTCCCAGCACACAGATGGCGACAAAGGAAAGGTTTCCAACAAAGTTGAGGATGGGAAAAATAACCGAGGTGATAAATTGTGCTTTCCACCCGTGGCGATATAGCCTTTCATTTATTTCTTGAAAATCCCTGACCGATTTTGCTTCGTAATTAAATGCTTTTACAACTGCGTGTCCACCGAACATTTCTTCTACTTGTCCGTTCAGGTGTCCAAGTTCGCGCGCTTGTCCGGTGAAGTGTTTTTGTGATTTTGATGTGATTAATTTCGTTATCAGAAAACTGAGGGGTAGCGAAATGAAGGTGATTAAACTCATCAAAGGGCTTATAATAAGCATGATTGTTGTGACTCCGATTAGTGTAAACGCGGAGGTAATTACCTGAACAAGGCTTTGTTGCAACGTGCTTGCTATCGTGTCGATATCGTTGGTCACACGGCTGAGGATTTCGCCATGTGTTTTGGTGTCATAGAAATTGAGTGGCAGGCGGTGGAGCTTATAGTTGACATCCGTCCGCATTTTTCGGATGATACGTTGCGAGATACCCGCCATCATATATTCCTGAATGTAGCTGAATAAAGCGCTCAATAAATAAATACCCAACAATAAAAGCAGGATTTTTATCAATGCCGGATAATCGATCCCCTTGGGAGTATTTCCTCCGATTGTGTTGAGGGTTCCATCGAATAAAATATCCACGGCGTTACCTAAAATTTTCGGCCCGAATATTCCGAAAAGGGTGCTTGAAATGGCAAAAATAAAAACAATGATCAGACTTCCGTAAAAAGGTTTCATGAAGCTTAGCAATTTCATAAGTGTCCCCTTGAAATCCTTTGATTTCTCGGTTACCGGAACGATCGGGCCCCTTCCACCTCCTCCTGCCGGTCTCATTTTACTTGCTACATTTTCTGTTTTTGCCATTTTCAGATCAGTTCTTCTTCCGATAGTTGCGATGCCGCTATTTCTTTATATATTTCGTTTGTTTTCAATAAATCCTGATGCGTGCCTTCCCCGACAATTTTTCCGTTTTCCATCACTAAAATTTTATCGGCATGGATGATGCTGCTTATTCTTTGAGCGACAATGAGAACGGTCGCATTCTTAGTTTCCCGATCCAATGCCTCTCTCACTTTAAAGTCGGTCTTGAAATCTAACGCAGAAAAACTGTCATCGAATAAGTAAATCTGAGGTTTCCGGACAATGGCGCGGGCAATGGATAGGCGTTGTTTCTGTCCGCCGGAAAGATTGGAACCTCCCTGCGCGATATCCGTCTCGTATTTATCCTGAAGATGTTGAATAAATTCATCGGCTTGCGCAACCTGGCAGGCGTGAATGATTTCTTCTTCCGTCGCATCCTGCTTTCCAATCCGGATATTTTCGTTAATTGTTCCCGAAAAGATGGTTGTTTTCTGGGGAACTAATCCGATGATGTTCCTTAATTCCGATTGTTTCATCCGGCGGATATCAATTCCGTCGATTTCGATACTTCCTTCCTCCACATCGTAATAACGTGGAATAAGATTTAACAAGGATGTTTTGCCGGAACCGGTTCCCCCTATGATGGCGACTGTTTCACCCGGATTAGCCGAGAAAGAAACTTTGTGTACAACACAGTTTTCCGCATGTTCAAACCGGAAAGATACCTGATTGAAGCGAAGTATACCCTTTCTGTCCGGATTGGGTTTTATGGGTGAGGCAGGATCCTTGATATGCTCACGTAGATGGAATACCTCCCGTATTCTCTCGGCCGACGCGAAGGCTCTCGGCAACATGACAAATAACATGGTAATCATCATCATCGACATGAAAATCTGCATTGCATACTGGATGAAGGCCATCATATCACCTATCATTAAGTCGCTCTTTTGGATGCGGAATGAAGCTACATATACAATTACAATCGTCAGAAGATTCATGAAAAAATTCATACTCGGATTCAGAATAGCCATGATCCTATTGGCTTGTATGGACGTATCGGTCAAATCATCGTTGGCCTCGGCAAATCTTTTTTTTTCGAACCCAATCCGGCTGAAGGCCCTGATGACACGAATGCCGACCAATGTTTCGCGAAGGACAAGGTTTAGTCGGTCAATTTTTCGCTGAACGGCACGGAACAATGGGATCGCTTTTTTCATAATCAGAAAAATCAATCCGACAACAACAGGCAGGAATGCTAATAATAGCAGGGATAAGTCACCATCTTTGCGTACTGCCATCATAATTCCTCCAATACACATCAACGGAGCGCGCATCATCATCCGCAAAAATAGAAAGGTTGTTTGTTGAATTTGTTGTACGTCGTTCGTAGTGCGTGTTATTAACGATGAAGTTCCGATCCGGTCGAATTCAGGCAGAGAGAATCCCGAAATGTGCTTGAATAATGCCTGTCGTAGATTACGACTGACACCTAAAGCTGTCTTTGACGACAGATAGCCGGCGCTGACTGCACAGATAATTCCTCCGAGAGCAATGATAAGCATCATAAACCCGGAATGGAAGATAAAGGATGTATCACCTTTCGCAATTCCATTGTCTACAATTTCTGCCATATAATTGGGCAAAACAAGATCGGCGATAACTTGTCCGAAAGTCAGTGTGACAATGACTATAATCGTAACCCAGAATGGTTTTATAAAATCTTTTACCTGCATAGACTGATGCAAATGTACACTATAATTAACAATCTACCCTAATTTTTAATGAAAAAATGCTTACCTTTGCAACCAATTTTTTTGCCTTTTTGTCAAAAAACGAAAGGTGTTTGTTTTATTATTATCGCAGGATGCAGGAAAAACAAAAAAAAATAGTTTTATTCTATTACACTCAAACAGGGCAGGCGCTTCGTCTTGCGGAGAAAGTTTGCGAACCACTTGTACAGGCGGGTCATGAAGTTGTATGCAAAGAAATCGTACCGGAGGAACCATTCCCGTTCCCATGGTCAGCTATGGGTTTCTTTCAGGCTTTTCCCGAATCACGTTTAGGTGTACCATGCAAACTGAAACCAATTGACCTGAGTAATGTGGAGGATGCGGATCTTGTTCTTATTGCCGGTCAGAGTTGGTATTTATCATGGTCTATACCCCTGCATTCGTTTTTTCAGTCGGAGGATATCCGGAAGTATTTGAAAGGGCGTAATGTCGTTGTGACTATGGGATGCCGGAATATGTGGGTGATGACACAAGAAAAGACGCGTGAATACCTCCGTGAAATCGGCGCCGATTACGTCGGTTTTATATCCCTGCAGGATAGAGCGCCGAATTTAGTCAGCGTGATAACAATAATCCGTTGGCTTTTTTATAATAAGAGGGCAGCTACACGTTTCTTGCCTGCTGCAGGTATTTCGCCTTCGGAGATAGATCATGCGGTGGTTTACGGTCATATTATCGAAGATGCGTTGGAACGGAATGATTATTCCGGAATGCAGAAAGAACTAATGGATAAAAATGCAGTAACATTTTTGTCGACCGTTTATTTTATAGAAAAGAACGGCTACAAACTGTGGGGGCATTGGGCGAGATTTATCATTAAGAAGGGTGCTTATAACGATCCCAAAAGAGAACCGTATCTGCGTGTTTTCTGTGCTTATTTATTTTTTGTGTTATATGCCGTATCTCCGATAGGAATGATTTTTTTCTTTCTGACTTATCCGTTGCGCCGGGCTTCGTTGCGCCGGGCTAAGCAGGAGATGTGTTATGAACTTAATTGAATATATATTATTATGAATAACTTTGTTTATATAAACCGTTTTTCGGCATTTTTTCCGAACGAACCTGTCGGAAATGATGAAATGGAACAGTATATCGGATTGGTGAATGAAAAATCATTGCTTGCCAAGCGGTTGGTTCTTGGGAAAAACGGAATCAGAAGCCGTTATTATGCACTGAATAGATCGGGAGAAGTGACACATACCAATGTTCAGATGGCTGCGAATGCGGTAAACGGGCTGATGGATGAACAACTGACATTAGATAAGATTGATTTACTTGCCTGCGGAACAGCTTCGCCTGAACAGGTGATGCCATCGCATGGAGTGATGATACATGGTGAATTAAAAGGCAGTAAGCATACGGAAGTGGTTTCGTTCGCAGGATCCTGTTGTACAGGAATGCAGGCATTGAAATATGCTTACTTTTCGACATTAACAGGCGATTCGGAGAATGCGGTATGTGTAGCATCAGAGCGTCTTTCAGCATGGATGATGGCGCGTTATTTCGAAAAAGAATCGGAATTAATCAACCAATTGAGCAAAAGGCCAATATTAGCATTCGAAAAGGAATTTTTGCGTTGGATGCTGTCTGATGGAAGTGTAGCTTTATTGTTGCAGAATAAACCGGCGGAGAATGCTTTGTCTTACCGGATCGAATGGATAGAACTGACATCTTTTGCAAACGAAATCGAAACTTGTATGTATGCCGGAGGTGATAAGAATGAAAAAGGAGAGCTTGTGGGATGGGCGCAATTCCCGGAGGCGGAATGGCTCAGCCGTTCACTTTTTTCTTTGAAGCAGGATACAAAACTGTTAGATGAAAATATTATAAAGCTTGGCGGTCGCTTTTTGCAGGATATTGTTGCTAAACGGAATTTTGATCCTGCTTCTGTGGACTGGTTTTTGCCACATCTTTCATCCATGTATTTTGAGAAGAAGGTTGAAGATGAATTAGCGGTTTTAGGTTTTGATATACCGAAAGATAAATGGTTTATAAATCTTCCTGAAATTGGAAATGTCGCGGCGGTTTCGCCGTTTGCGATGTTGGAAGCGCTGAACCGTTCGGGACGTGTGAAGAAAGGCGACAGGATACTCCTGATGGTGCCCGAGAGCGCCCGTTTTTCTTATTCGTATGCATTGCTGACGGTTTGTTGAAATGCTTTCATTTTTTTTGAATGCAGTTGGATAGCCTGATGCAGGATTTCATAAATTGCAGAGAATTATTAAAATAAGGGTTGTTTTACAAGATGAAGAAAGAAGATGTTCCACAGGACTTACAATATTTTAAAGATAAGGTAGTCCGTGATGTAATGTATGCTGTCGATGAAAACGGTAATTATATGCCGGTCATCAGTGACGGATGGAGCGTAAAGAATGATGCGTTGGGCGCTGTTTGGGATGACATCCGTGAGCAGTGCGAAGAGATACGTAAGCAGGTTTTGGCAAAGGAGGTCAGTCCGTTGGCCTATCACATGAAAAAATCATTGCAGGACATCGGTATGTTATCCTCCTATTCGGATATCCCTAAAAGAAAAATCCGGAAGCATCTGAAATATGATGAATTTATGAAATTAGATGACGAGACACTGCAGAAATATGCGGAAGCATTGCGCATTTCGGTCGAAGAACTAAAACGTATGAATGAATGGAAATAGCTTTTGAACACCGGACGGCTGCGCATTGTGAGGATGGGGTGACAGCCAATTTATTGCGTTTTTATGGATACGATTATTCCGAACCATTGATATTCGGATTGTCTGCTTCACTCTATTTTGTGCATCTGCCGTTTATCAAATTAGCAGGATTTCCTGTGACTTCTTTCCGTCCTTTGCCGGGGGTTATTTTTGCCCGTGTAACACGTTTACTTGGATTTAAAATTCACAAAACGATATTCTTTAATAAGAAGAATGCCGTTAAAAAATTAGATAGTCTTTTAGACAAAGGTGTTCCGACAGGAAGTGTGGTCGGTATGTACTTCCTGCCTTATATGCCGATAGAGTACAGGTTCCATTTCAATGCTCATAATATTTGTATTATCGGTAAGGAAAATGATAATTACCTGCTTAGTGACCCTCTCGCAACAGAGACAGTGACGATTTCATCGCGCGATTTATTACGCGCCCGTTTTTCGAAAGGTACTTATCCGCCGTTAGGAAAGCTGTACTGGATAAAATCCCTACCTAAAAAGGAACCTAATATGGATCAATTGGTGCGGAAAGCCATCCTTAAAAACTGTTATCGAATGATTCACGAGCCGGGGCCTATGCCTTTTGTGGGTGTGAATGGTTTTAAACACCTTGGTAACAAAATTCCTAAATTTCCAAAGATATACGGAGAGAAAAAGGCCGCTTTGCATCTGGCACAGCTTGTTCGTATGATGGAAGAGATCGGAACGGGTGGCGCCGGATTTCGTTTTCTTTACGCTGCTTTCTTACAGGAAGCGTCGGGAATTACCGGAATTAGCGAGTTGAACGATTTTTCACAACGGCTGACAGATATTGGCGACCAGTGGCGAATTTTCGCTTCGGAGGCTGGTCGCATTTATAAAAACCGCTCGTCGGAAGATGTAGATTATCAGACGATCGGAGACCGATTGAAGGCTATCGGCAAACAAGAGGAATTGTTTTTTACCGAACTGGAAAAAGTAATCAAGGATAATCAAAAAAAGTGATGCTTTAAATTTTTAATGCGTAATAGCGATTGTAAAACAACAAGATGGAAAATCCAGTGATCGACATACAGAATTTGCATAAAACATACCACGGAGCTTCACACCCTTCGGTAGATGGGCTGACGTTGCAGGTCGGAAAAGGTATGTTTTTTGGATTGCTGGGGCCGAATGGTGCGGGTAAGACCACGACAATTTCTATATTATGCGGATTGCGTTCGTATGATAGCGGGCAGGTGATAATTCACGGATTTGAAGTGCGTCATAAGATGCCGCATATCAGGCCACTTATTGGTGTTGTCCCACAAGACATCGCGTTGTATCCCGAATTGACGGTAGATGAAAATCTTCATTTTTTCGGTGGAATGTACGGACTTCGGAAGGATCAATTGAATGAACGCATCGAAACATACCTTCGTGATTTCGGATTGATGTCGCACCGTCGGAAAAAATCGGGTTATCTCTCCGGTGGAATGAAACGTCAGGTTAATCTTATCGCGGCGTTGTTGCATAAGCCGGCTTTGTTATTCTTAGATGAACCGACGGTTGGTGTCGATGTACATTCGCGCCAGATGATTGTCGAAAATCTGAAATACCTGCATGATAACGGAATGACGATATTATATACCTCACACGATATGAAAGAGGCGGAACAATTGTGTTCGCATGTCGCATTGGTTAATCACGGACGGGTTGTCTGCGAAGGCATTCCCAATGAATTAATTTGTGACGCTTCCGTATCTTTCCTCGAAGAACTGTTCATCAAAAAAACGTTGCAATAAATCCGGAGGTGTGAAGATGAAGAATTTTGTAAACCTGCTTTATAAAGATTTTCTGCTACTTATACGTGACTTTTGGGGTGTCGTATTGCTCTTTTTGATGCCGTGGGCATTAGTGTTGATGATGACGTATCTTCAGGATAGTACATTTCGTTCGGTGAATGAAACCCGTATACCCTTATACTTGCTTAATAATGATAATGATTCGTTGGGGAATATGGTGACGAACCAGTTACTTGCGAGCAATATATTTGAAGTCTCGACTGATGTAAAGGGGCGGGTTCTTTCTGCTAAAGAGGTAGAAGAAGCTGTCTCACATGGAGATTATCTGATAGGTGTTATCATACCGGCAAATGCTACGGCCAGTTTGCGTGACAAGGTGCGACAAGGTGTGGAGCGTGCGTTTAATGGCGAAGAGGAAGCAGACAGTGATGTAACTCTGCAACATCCGCTTGAAATAAAGCTACTTATCGATCCTACGGCAAAAGAATCTTTTCGAACGTCGTTGATACGCGCGATGCATGAAAACGCGTTAGTTGTACAAAACCAGCTTCTTTTGAGTGAAATTACACGGCAGGTCAACCGTATTGTACCTATGCCTGTAAATCTGAATATTGATACCAATGGGATGATTACGATAGACGAGTCGTACGCACAATCGGATAAAGCGAAAATTGTCCCCAACTCCACTCAACACAATGTGCCTGCATGGGGTATGTTTGCCATCTTTTTTATTGTTATATCGTTGTCCGGTAATATGATACGCGAACGTGAAATCGGTTGTTTCAACCGCTTGATGACCATGCCCTGTTCATTTCACTTCTATATATTAAGCAAGGTTGGCGTATATCTGTGTGTCTGTCTGTTGCAGTTGACATTGATTATTCTTACCGGTATGTATATTATTCCGTTGCTCGGATTGCCGGCGTTGAAACTTGGCCATAGTATTCCGGCCCTGCTTTCGATGTCGTTTTCATCTTCCTTGGCGGCAATTGGTTACGGTCTGGCGATCGGAAGTGTCGCCCGTACAAATCAACAAGCAAGTGTATTCGGAGCTGTATCGGTTGTTATTCTGGCAGCAATCGGAGGTGTCTGGGTACCGACATTTATCATGCCCCATTTCATGCAGATCATAAGTCATATCTCACCATTGAACTGGGGATTAAACGGTTTTAATGATATATTTGTTCGCGACGCCGGTTTCTTTGATATTATCCCTTATGTGTTCGCCTCAATCCTGTTTTTTATTATTACGATTTCCGTATCCTATTATTCTAACCGTAAGCGAAAGCAGTAATTGTACTACTTTCATATTCAAACATGTTTCGTTCTATACCAATTTATTTATCAAACTGATATTATCTTTTTCAATGTCCTTAAACAGCATTGTCTCAAAATCTGCAAAATTTGTTTTATCACAGATGCTTTTTATGGCGCCATTGGACAAATAATAGATATAATCACAAAGATTGGTCAGTGTTTCAATGATATGTGAACTTATGATAATGGTTTTTCCTTTATCTTTGAGTTGCATCAGAATAAGGTGCAAAATACGGCACATTTCAACGTCTAATCCATTGAAAGGTTCATCAAGAATAATAATTGGCTTATTTTGTTTGATAATGCCTAACAAAGCCAACTTTTTCTTCATTCCTGTTGAATATTCATCAATCACTTGATCTAAAGGTAATTTAGTCAATTCATTCCATTGCTTTAAACAAAACTGTGGATTATAGAATAACGCCATATATTCTCTGCCCGTAATGAACGAATAGAAAAAATTTTCTGCTGGCAAATAGGCAATATCTTTCTTAGAAATAGCATGGTCATTAAGCAGAATCGCACCATTGTCAACTTGTTTGAAACCGAAAATCGTTTCAAACAACGTTGTTTTACCGGCCCCATTTAACCCAACAATGCCGTGAATCCGATTCTCTTCGAGCATCAGATTCAGGGAATCAAGAATTTTTCGCTCCGGAGTGTATGAAACTGTAAGGTCCTTAATCGTAATCATTTAAATAAATTTTCAAATTTAAACAGGCTTTGCGATAAAGCAAAATTGAAAGAATCCATAGTACAATCGTTGTCATTGGATTAAGTCCTATTAAAACTCCCATGTTAGCACGAATTATGCTGACAGAAGTTCTTTGGGGTGAATAAAATGCGTATTTCAACGTAATCACATAGATTAATATTGATAGCAGTATAACATATTCTATCACTGGTATATACCAAAGATTTAATCGAAAAATAATTGTCAATATAAGTTGTGGTAAAATCAACAAAGAGAGCAGTAAAATACTCTGTAGAATTTTATTTTGCAAAAATTTCGACGGACCTTGTTGGCAGGAAAGAAGCATTTGCCGCGATTCGTTCAATCTGAAAAAATCTAAAACGGAAAGACCAATCAATAAAGTCGCAATTACACTTGAATAAAAATAAAAGCATGTGCTTAATCCTACAATCCATGACGCCAACAGGTACCAGAAATAACGTCTGACTCCGGCTTTCCATTCGTATGCATTATCCGGAATTTTCCGTTGAATTAAAGTGTTGAGCGTTTTTTTCTGATGTTTTTTCTTTATCATCGGAACTAACCCAAGCAGAATGCTTATCGTCAACATGCCAATAGAATACAGCCAGAATTTATGGATAGCAAGAAAAGTCACAATTGGCAATGTAAGTATTATATATTCGCAGCAAATTATCAGATTTTTATATTCAACATTAATGTGTAAAAATCGTCTGTCTTGTCGTTGATAATGAAGAATAAAAAGTAATAGCGCCATAATAGCTAAAACATAGAGGTTTTGCACTTCACGGCCAAGTATATAAAAACATGATATACCTATAAACCCTACAAGGCAAAACAATAGAATTAGATGTACTGCATCAATACAAAACAGAATACGATAGCACTGTTTCCATCGTATTGACAAAATACTTTGTAATTCGGCTTTAGCTCGTTTCATCAGCAAGATAACCTTTAAATTCCGCAAAAATATTAATTATTTAATAATTTGCGGAATTACAAAGTATAATTATGTATAAGCCGGATTATTTTACAACGATTTTGTGTGAGGTGTTTTAGAGTGTGGCGGATGTTTTTCCGAAAAAATGTTTATATTCGCATCAGAATTATTTATAAACAATTAATACCGATTATTTATGAAAGCAGCAGATTGTTTTTATTGTCAGGAGAATGAACAGCTATATAGTTTGATGATTGAAATTGCGAAGTTAGATGCGTCGACTGTTTTTCTTTTCAAGGAGCAGACTTACAGGGGACGTTGTTTAGTTGCATATAAAGACCATGTAAATGAGCTGTTTGAACTTTCTGATGAGGAGAGAAACGCTTTTATGAAAGATGTGGCGAGAGTGGCCAAAGCGATGAGTTTAGCTTTCAATCCGAAAAAGATTAATTACGGAGCTTATTCTGATAAATTGGCACATTTGCATTTTCACTTAGTTCCCAAATATGAGGACGGTCCTTCTTATGGTAGTACATTTGAAATGAATCCTCAGAAAGTTTATTTGTCGGATGAAGAATATGCTACTCTTATTGAGAAAGTAAAAGAGAATTTGTAGTATTCGCTTGATAGAATGAATGAGATCTGAATCGCATTGCCTGCTTCCGGGTGATGCGATTCTAATTATCGGCGGTTAAGACTAGCCGGAATATGTATGCATGAAAGCTTACTTTTACCCTATTTGCAGGAGAAAATATACATATTTGTCTACGAAATGTCGGGGTTTGTATACTTTGTTAAATGAGTACTCTTAATATTGAATATCTTTGTACCGAAAAATAAACTAATAATTTATTATGATGAAAAAAATAACATTAACATTGTTGTTGGCATATCTACAGATTGCCATTATTTTTGCTCAAACTGATGATGAGAAATCCGCATTTCAGTTAAGTTTCTTTCCGCCTCTTAGCACGCAGGGAATGAAAGCTCCAGAATATACAAATGCGGTATCTTTCAACATCCTGGCCGGAGTATCGAAAAATGTCACAAAATTTTCCTTCAGTGGTTTGGGGATGTATGTCAAGGAGGATCTCAATGGATTTCATCTTTCCGGATTGGGTACTATCGCCGGTAATAACGGGAGCGGGATTATGATATCGGGCTTGCTGAATAAAACGAGCGATTTTCAGGGCCTTCAATTTTCCGGATTGGCTAACATGTCCAATCAAACGGATGGCATTCAGATAGGCGGGCTGGGTAATATTGCTATGGGTGATATGAACGGTTTCCAGTTTTCCGGACTGATGAATAAGGCAAAATATGCGAATGGCATCCAGATAGGTGGTTTGATGAATCTCTCGGATGAGTTGAATGGTTTTCAGTTTTCCGGATTGATAAACAGGGCAAAGAATGTGAACGGCTTTCAAATTGCAGGTCTTGTGAACGCTGCCCGGGAAGTGAATGGTTTCCAGATAGGCGGTCTTGTGAATATCGCGAAAAACGTAAACGGCTTTCAATTTGGAACTTTACTTAATATTGCGGATGATAATGATTATCCTTTCGGATTAGTAAACATTATTAAAAACGGTGGAGAAATGAGTCTTGGGGTGACATATAACGAAGTAGGAACCACGATGCTTTCGTTTCGTTCGGGAGGACGTATCTTATATGGTATTGTCGGTATCGGTTTTTGCCATGAGTTGTCTGATAATAAATTTATGACGGAGGCCGGTTTTGGAGCTCATATTCCGATTTCTTCACGGTTTCGTATTAATAACGAACTGAAGGGTAATATGGTTACTTTTACGTCGAAAGAAACGACTTCGCATTATAGTTTTTCAATCATGCCTGCTTTTAAAATAATGCCGAAATGGGAAGTTTTTGCAGGCCCGAGTATTGTATTCCTGGAGACTGATAATTTGGATAATAAAGGAATGTTTCCAAATAATAATATTTGGAAAAAGTTTGAAGACGACAAATTACAACAATTGTATATAGGTTTTTCGGTAGGAACGCATTTTATTTTTTAACCAGTGAATAGCATAATTTACAGATATAATATATAACTCTTCTTATATGCACGATGGACGAGTTGGGTATAAAAATAAACGAAATTTATTTTGTATTGCCTTCGGCTTGCACTATCTTTGCGCAAATTTTTGATGAATGAAGATTAAATTAATTTACCCTAAATGGCATAAATTGCCGGGACAAACCACCTTTAATTTGCCTCCTCACGGGCCGGTGGTATTTGCCGCAACGCTTCCTGAATATGTAGATGTATCTTTTACTGACGAAAATGTAGAAGAAATTAATTTCGACGAGGAATGTGACTTGGTTGCGATCTCAATGATGTTGAGTACTCAGGTAAAACGTGGCTGGGCCATTGCTGATGAGTACCGCAGACGGGGAAAACAGGTTATGTTTGGTGGTATATCTACTATGTTGCATGCCGAAGAGACGATGTTGCATGCAGATGCTGTTTTTCTCGGTGAGTCGGAAGGGCGAATGGAAGAAGTCCTTAACGACTGGAGAAACGGGAAGTTGAAAAAAGTATATAACTATATGGCGCAGCAGCCTTCGATCGAAGATGTGGGGCCTGCACGCCGTGATTTATATAAACGTGAATTATACAATCACAAAGGGGTGCAAATGGTCGACCTGTTCCATGCTTCGCGTGGCTGTCGTTTCAGTTGCTATCCTTGTGCGGTGTCTTATCTCGGTGGCCGTGTGTTCCGTCCCCGTCCGATGGATAAGGTGATAGAAGATCTTGCTACGATTGATAATAACCGTTTGTTTGTTGTCGATAATTCATTGGCGCAGAATAAAGAATGGGAGATGGAACTTTTCCGTGAGATGATACCTTTTAAGAAGAAATGGGTAAGTCATACCATCGAAGATGATCCTAAGATACTTGATCTCGCAGCGCAGGCAGGTGCGTGGTATGTTTATCAGGCGGTTTACGATACATCGAATTATATAAAGGAACGTGTTAAACGTTACCATGATTATGGTATCGGAGTAGAAGGTACGATTTTGCTGGGGATTGATAATCAGACAGAAGATGATATTAAGCGTTTGATTGATTTTCTTTTGGAGATTGACCTTGATCTTGCGGAATTTACAGTGATGACTCCGTTCCCTCACACCAAAGGGTATGATGATTACTTACGTCAGGGACGTATCTTTGATTTTGATTGGGATCATTACAATGCCGGACAGGTTGTATTCCAACCAAAACACATGTCCGCCGAACGTTTGGAGGAACTTTATCAGTACGCATGGGATACGTTCTACAAAGACGAAAGCCAGGAACAGAAGATGTTCCGTTTGTTTACAAACGTCGTTATGCGTGAAATGGAAGACGGCACATATCGTCCCCGTAACCGCGAGTTGGTAAACAAATCATTCGGAAAAGACGTAGTCAGAAATATCAGTGTTGGTTAATTTGAAAAACGTTTTTTAAATAGATAATTTCTAAAAAAACAAAGGCCGGCGCAATCCATATCAGGATTAGCCGGCTTTTGTTTTTATGGTTTCTTTGGTAATATTCTTTCGCAAGTCAATTGGGTATATATCCACTTTTACTAATGGCTTGTTTTCCTTTTTCTGTTTGAAGCCACTCGTAAACATTATATGCCATTGAAGATTTGTCTATATCGGAACGAATGACAGCATAAACTTCTGTTGTATAAGGATATGACCGATTGGTAATAGTAAATTTATTGGGGTGTACTCCGTCAATGGCAATCGTTTTTAAATAAGAATCGTTTGGCCTTACAATGTATTCATTGTAGTAATATACAGTATAGCCTATTGCACGAAAGTTTCCACCTATTTCGTCAAGTAATCCAGCCATCGTGAAAATAAGCGCTTCTTCGTATATCGGAAGGTTTGTGTATTCTAAGTCTTTCATTATCAATAAATCCATTCGTAAAAAAGAATAATAGAGGTAAACATAAAATTGTAGCTATTGTAATATGTTTATTCATTTTTATTTGTTTTATAAGTAGTGAAATCTTTTATGGTGATTTTTTCTTTGTGTCAATCCTTTATGCAGCAAAAAGAGTATCTGGGGCCATCTACAGGTGTTAAATCAATAAGTAATTGATTTTCATAAATATAGATTCCATAACTGGAACCGTCTATGACCGCCGTATAATAACCATTTTCTTCCGTGATCGAATAATTCTTAGGTTCGAAGAAATAGAGTCCTTCCCGCGAAGTATATTCGTGTACAATGAGCGTTTTCTCTGACTTAATTTCTATTGTAATGTCATACGCCGAATAGTCGTTCATACTGATGGGGAAAGCAGTCGTTCTTCTTTCTAACTTCCATTTTCCGGAAATTTCCGTAGCGCTTTCTTTGCATTCGCATTTGGTTTGGTCATTATCATCATTATCAGAACATCCTGAAAAAAAGATTATTAATAATGATAGCGGGAGTAAATAAAATAAATTTTTCATATTCATTTCTTATTCTATTAATGAATATCTGTAAAGTTGATTTGATCTTCTGCAGGTGGCGATGGCACTTGAAATTCGATTTCCTCTGTTTTCTGAGGAGGCATCGGATCATAGCACATTAGTTCAGGTTCATCATCACCTCCTTTGTCACAGCTACTTGTAATGACTAATAAAGAGGTTCCTAAGAAAATTTTACATTTTGTCAGAAACCGGTTGCTGAATTGGTTTGATAATGTCAGAAGCATCTGGTACAAACCTTTGTATATCAATTTTTTCATACTTATTTTAAAATAGGTGAGACATTTAATTTATTTATGATGGGGTCTTCCTTTTTCAAGGAATGTCCCATTTGCTCCGATGCGGCTCTGCAACCGCCTTTACAGTCTGATAGGCGTATGCAATTTTTGCAGAATGCAATGTCTAAATCTTCCCATTCGGAAACATAAGGGTTGGCAAAAATTTCGCTTAGTGACTGATTGTAAATATTTCCAACTTTGACAGGTGAGTGGTTGCATAGACGCAGGTACCCGTCAAGGTCAAATGTTAACGGACGATGGTAAACATCAGCCGAACAGGAGCCGAAACGAATATGCGGATAATCATCCGGGTTGAGCAGACAAAAGGGAGTGCAAACTCCGGAAAATATACTTATGGAATGTTTTTCCGCATATTTATCAAGTTTTTCAAATGTTTCTCTTAGTTGTGAGGTATTGGCTGACAGATCCGGATGATTCAATCCTTCTCCTCCTATATTGTAACGGTTTACCATTATGCTCTTGATTCCCATCTGGGAAAAAAAGTCGACCGTATCTTCCGCATGTTGGTAATTAAGTGATGTGATAACAATAACCGGAGTGATATATACCCCTTTTTTCATCATGAGTTCCATATTTTCCACAGCCTTTTTCCATGAGCCGTCTATTCCTGTAATCCGGTCATGAATTTCCGGCTGTGAAGAATGGATTGAGAATTCCATCATGTCAACCTTCATTTTTGTCAGTTGGTTGTAAACAGCTGCCGGACCATTTCCATTGGTTATGATTGTAACGCGTTTTCCTTTCAATTTCGCATGTAAAACAAGCTCGGTAAAACGATCACTTATGCAGGGTTCTCCTCCGGTAAAGGTGATTCTTTTGATTGTTGTTTTACGGATGAGATGATCTAATAACCGGAAAGCCTTTTTATAGGATCCCTGTTCCGGAGAAGTGGAATCCCCCTGTTTCCACCAGTTGTAGCAATGCACACACCGGAGATTGCAGGATGGCGTCAATTCAATAATTGCAAAATTCAGATATTCAGGCGTCATCTGTTTTTTCGTAAATTTTATCTTGCGTCATATCGGTTGAAGAAGGTTGCGGTAATTCTATACTTTTGGTATCTTCACAGGGTATGCTGAGATAGCATGTAGGTTCTATGATTTCTTCTTCGTCAGGTCCCACAGTAAGATAACATGTAACTACCTCTTCTTCCGGATCACCGCTACAACTTCCCATTAGTACTAATAAAGATATGCCTATAAAAATCTTGCATCGTGTCAGAAGTTTATTGTTGAAATGATTGGACAGCGATAAACAGATATCGTACAATCCGTGAAAAACCTTTTTTTTCATATTGTCGTCAATAATTGTGTGTTCTTATATCATAGATGCAACTAAGGTAAATTAAGTTGCATGGCATTCTGTTTTTAACTAATCCGAAATGAAATACCCTCCAAAGTTATAATTTTTAGAGGGTATTTTAATGTGAAATGCTTTTTTATTCTTTGGTTTCTCTGTAGTCGAAGAACTTGATTACTTTGCGGCTGGTAGGGGGCATTTGTTTTTTTGCGATTAACTCGATAGGCTCAAATACCACATCAGGAGCCACACGGATTTTTGAACGGAATAAATCTTTGATGTGTTTTATGAAATAGTCACTGTTGTTCGGACTGCCCACAAGGATTCGTATCCCGTCTGTTCCGATTGTGTTGGTGTATACTTCAACAATATAGTTTTTCACATCCGGAATATTTTCAAGAATATCATACAAAGCAGCCGGATAAAGGGTTGTCCCTTTATACTTGATCATCTGTCCTTTGCGGCCGAGTATCGGACCTAAGCGTAAGGAATTTCGTCCGCATGCGCAAGGTTCTTCAAAACGATAGCAGACATCTCCGGTTTTAAAACGTATTAACGGCATACCTTCCACGCCAAGTGTGGTAATTGTTATTTCGCCCGGTTCGTTGGCCTTTACAGGCTGGTTGTTATCGTCAAGGAATTCGACGATAGTGAGATTGGGTTTATGGTGCGTGCCACATTCTTTTTCGCATTCATTGAATGAGGATTGCATCTCTGTTGACGCATAGTTTACGTGCATGGAGAGTTCAGGCCATAACGCGTGAATTTTTTCTCCGAGAATATTGTATTTGTGGTCATTCGTGCGAACCGTTTCGCCAACACAAATAGCACGTTTTATAGACGAATTGCGATAGTCGATATTGTGCCTTATGGCGAAATCAATCAGTTTAAGCAGGAAGGAGGGAACACATATACAAACTGTAGGGTTGATACGTTGGATGGTATTCCATTGTAATTCGGGGATTCCGTTTCCGACACGAATGATTCCCGATCCTAATTTCAGGCTTCCGAGGAGACAGGCTTGTCCTGCCATAAAACAGCGGTCGATGGTTGCCATCAGCTGGAATATATCAGAGGGTTTACATCCGGCGAACTCATACGACAGGTATTCGCTCAAAGCAAGGCGCCGCAGGTCGTTTTCCGTATCGGCAAAAGTAACCGGATCGCCGAGTGTGCCTGAAGTCGTCACGTAGTCGCGAACTTCCGTAGTAGGTACGCACAGAAAGTCCATGTTGCGCAATTGCAAATCCTGTTTTGTTGTGACGGGTATTTGCTGTAGGTTTTCTATGTGTTTGATTTTCGAGATGTCAATTTTCTCTTTTACAAACAATTCTTTGTAAAAAGGAGAGCGGGTATTTACATACTCAAGCATTTCAGCCATTTTCTTTTCCTGATAAGCTTTTATCTCCGGTAGGGACAGGTATTGAAATTTAACACTATCCATATATTTTCATATTTATTGGTTTTTTAAATTATCCGCATTATCTACGGGATTGGCATATATTCCTAAAAAGATAGACATCAAGGTATCTTTGTTTCCGTCAATTTGGTTAAGCATATAATTGCAGCGCGCCACAAAGGCTTCTTTTGCTTCTTTTGTATAATTCTCCGAATAGGTCGTTTTTCCGGAGCGTATATCATGTGCAATATAATTGTTATTATATAATTTATAATGTCCGTTTATGCGTTTGTCGATAAGTGTTGCAACATTCTTATAAAATTCGTTGGGTATTTTGTGATCAAACTCAAGTTCTTCTTTCATGATCGGCTTACAGAAACTTATGTTGACACATCCCTTTTGCTGCATGATGCCGGTCAGAATACTGTTTAGATCTTCTCCGGGTTGTTTGATATATTTGTCGGGATTTTGCGACAGATTCAACTCGCGGGTTTTCAGTATATCACATGGCTCTATCTGATAAGATATGGCGACAGGGACAATGTTCAGCTCATCTACAGAATCGATCAGATTGGAAGATTTACTCATGCAGAACATTTTGATAATACCTTGGTCTGTAGCGTCATTTCCGTCTTTTGTGCGTCCATTGCGTTGCGCGATCCAGATAGATTCTTCTTTTTCTTTGATGGTATACCGGATATATTCAGACAGATGCATCGAATTTTTTAGAAAATCACGAATATTACTACTGCGTATTACCTTGAACATTTTGTTCGCTTTACCAATATCTACAACTAACTGTGGATTCATCAGGTTACTTCCGAACGTTATTTCCGTAGTTCTGAATCCATTGCGATGAAGAATGTACTGAAGCAGAGAGGAGTCAAGCATGATATCCCGGTGATTTGAGACAAAAAGATAACTCTTTTGCGGATCCAGCTGGTCAAGCCCATCAAAAGAGAGGTCTGTTATTGAATTAAGTACGATTTGCTGGTTTGCGGCATACATAACATTTATCTGAAACTCGTCCGTAGTACGGATCCGGCGTATCATTTTCTTTACGTCTTCTATGTTTTTATCAGGAAAAATATATTGCGACAATATCCCGAAATGCTCGCTTTCCGTGATGCGTTGCATTGCCGGCGGTATTTCCGAAGGATAGTAAGGGCGTATGTCGTCGAATTTATTCTGCATGATAGTCTATATATTTTCGATTGTCAATAAATTTTATGGGTTTACGACTCATATCCGGAAAGTTCATTTTTCTGATTTCGTCTACCGGGCATATTTCTATTTCGGGCGCTACGCGTATGCGTGCGCGAAAGCGGTCTTTTAATTCTTTAATTATGTCGGCCGAATAACTGTTCAGTCCTACTTTGATGATGATCCGATCGTTGCCGTATTCGTTGTCGTTGACCGTCATTACATAATTTTCTATATATGGAGTATTGTCGAGGACATCGAATACCGCTGGCGGATAGAGTGATGTCCCTTTGTATTTCACCATGTGATTTCTACGTCCGATAATGGGGCTTATGCGCATTGTTGTTCGTCCGCAACGACATGGCTCATAGTGGAAACTGGCAAGATCACCGGTTTTGAAACGTAATAATGGCATACCTTCTACTCCCAGTGTAGTGATCACTAATTCTCCGGTTTCGCCTTCCTTAACAGCGATCCCGTTTTCATCTACCAATTCGCAGATAATAAGCTCCGGATGATGGTGCCCACCGCATCCGAACTGGCATTCTGTAAATGTCGTAGCCATTTCTGTTGACGCGTATGTGGAATAAAGTTCAATATCCCACAGATTCTTGATTCGTTGCCCGAGAAGATTTAGCGAAAAATCTTCTCGCCGTAGGTTTTCACCTATGCAAACCGCTTTCTTTATGCTTGAGTTTTTATAATCAATCCCTTTCTTTTCTGCATATTCAATGATTCTGGGAATGAATGATGGGACTACTATAATTGTATCCGGACATATTCGTTGAATCGTATCCCATTGTAATTCAGGGATTCCGTTTCCTACGCGAACAATACCTGCACCAAGGAGTCTGATTCCCAGAAAATAAGCAAGTCCGGCCATGAATCGTTTGTCAATTGTAGTCATCAATTGAAAGGTATCTCCCGGCATCGCTCCTGCGCATTGAAAAGAGATCTTTTCGTTATATGCCAGACGATTCAAATCCGCATCTGTCATTGCAAATGTAACCGGATCTCCAAGCGTTCCCGAAGTAGTAATGTAATCGATGATTTTATTCTTGGAAACACAGATAAATTCATCATTGTATAGCTGTAATTCGGCTTTGTTTGTAAAAGGGATATTTTTCAGGTCTTCCGTTTTCCTAATTTTCCGGATGTCAATATGATTCTTTTCAAACAGTTTTTTATAAAAAGGTGAGTATTCAGAAAGATAATCCAGCGCTATGGCTAATTTTTCTTCCTGAAACTGTTTGATTACCGATTGTGGTTGTTTCTCTATATCGGGTATTAAGTTCATACTTAGATTATGCAAATAAGGACTTTACCTCATCTGTAGAAAGTAGCCTGTATGCAGGTTGACCATTTTCTCCGAACGTAACTTCGAAAAATTCTTCATCATAAAAAGACAATTTGGAATTGGTATCCGGACTGCATTCAAAATAGACAACTTCGTTTTCAGGTAGTTTTTTGCTTTCACAAATCTGTTTAAACAGAGAATATCCGGCAGCGGTAATGGATGTTCCGGGATTATCCTGATATAATTCCGTTACAATAATACATGTTTTCCCATTGTTCTGTACGATTTTTAAACCGCATCCTGATGGCATGTCCCATTGTCCTTTAAAATTAAAAACTTCGTCGTAGTACTTTTCAGGAACTTTCATTGCTTATCGTAAATTTTTAGTCATCAAATAATTTTTCATCGTTTCGATATCCTTATATTTAGGTGTATCGTCGGCAAAGATAGGAAAGAATGACCGAATTTCATTATAAACAGTATATGTTTTTTCAGATAGCTCATTTTGTATTTTCAGATAGTCGATTGCCTGAACAATAGCCATGAAATGGATTGCCATCACCTGATATCCGTTCTCTACAATCGTTTTGGCTATCAATGCGGAGTTTGTCCCCATGCTTACAATATCCTGGTTGTCGTTATTGTTGGGTATGCTGTGAACATACATTGGGTTGGATAAGGTCTGACATTCGGCTGTTGTGGAGGTCGCAGTAAACTGAGACGCCTGTAGTCCGTAGTTCAATCCGAGTACGCCTAAGTTGACAAACGGAGGCAATATGTTATCGTTAATACGGTTGTGAAATAAATAATTTAATTGGCGTTCAATCAGCATCGTCATTTTGGTTACGGCTATTTTCAATTTATCCATTTCAAAAGAGATATAGTCGCCGTGAAAATTTCCCCCATGATATACATATTCCGATTGAGGATCGATGATCGGATTGTCGCAGGCCGAATTGAGTTCATTGATGAGTACTTTTTCAGCGTTATCTATTTCATCTGATACGGGGCCTAATATCTGCGGTACGCACCGTAATGAATAATAAGGTTGTACTTTGTGTTTGAAAATTTTTTCTGTGTTGCTGTTGTACAATTCTATTTCGCGTTTTTTCATGGTCTTATTTCCGGCGGACCATTCGCACATCATTTTTGCGACGGTTTGCTGTCCTTTATGCCGTTTGGCTCCGTTTAATACGGGCGACATCAGGTCATCATACGAAGATGCGATTTCGTTCATCATAACAGAGGCGAGGACCGCCCACTCTAATAAACGCTTGGAATAGATCAGGTTTACAATTCCGATGCCGGTCATTACAGAAGTGCCGTTTGTTACGGAAAGTCCTTCACGTATATGAATATCAAAAGGTTTAAGCTTTTCAATTTTTAGAACCTTGGCCGTCGGGGTCAGTTTTCCTTTATAAAACACTTCGCCCTCGCCGATAAGTGTAAGTGCGATATGGGCTAATTGCACTAAGTCGCCGCTTGCTCCGACGCTTCCGTGTTCAGGTATGTATGGGTAGATATCACGATTGATAAATTCCGTTATGAGATTGATAAGATCTGTGTGAACACCCGAATATCCCTGCAGAAATGTAGAAAGCCTTGCAATCATCGATGCCTTTACATAGATGGGCGCGATGGTATTGCCGGCTCCTGTGGAATGGCTTCGTATGATGTTATATTGTAATTGTTTTAAATGATCATCATCGACCCGATACTGAGCCATAGGTCCGAATCCGGTATTGATACCGTATATGATTTTATCTTTAGAGTAATTTTTTAGAAAAGTAAAGCAATGATCTACTTTTTGTATGGATTTAGCTGATAGTTTTAATTTTTTTTCTCCAAATAATAGTTGTTCAATGTCGTTTAAAGAAAAACCCTTTTCAGGGTAGTAAGTGATTAAGTTTTTCATTCGTTTAACGTTTTTACAAGCAAAATAGTATTCTATGTTATAGTTTATCGATTGTTTTTTCAAGATGGATACCGCGAGAACCTTTTATCAGGATGTGATAGCCTTGCAGAGGGTTGGTTTCAAGGTATTCGTTCAGCTTTTCGACTGATGGAAAGCAGGTGTATTTTTGTCCCGCAGCTGAAAAATGTTCACCGCATAGTAATACTTTATCAAAATCATAGCTTTCGATTTGTTTGATAATATCGGCATGCAACATTGGGCTGCTTTCTCCGAGTTCCCGCATATCCCCAAGTATTACGGCTTTTGGAAACGATTTCATTGCTGCAAAGTTTTCGAGCGCGGCGCGCATGCTACTCGGGTTTGCATTATATGCGTCGATAATGAGTTCGTTGTGTTTCGTTATCCTTAGTTGTGAACGAAGGTTTTCCGGTTCGTAAGTTTCTATGGCTTTGTTTATTTGCTCCGGTGAAATGCCAAAATGAGTACCGATCGTGATTGCGGCAAGAGCATTCCATAAATTGTAATCACCGATAAGATTTGTGTGAATGTTTTGAATAGCTTTGTTTTGCTGTTGCCATTGAAACGAAAAAAACGGATGGCTACCGGACGTTTTTCCTCCGATAAAAGGATATGACTCGTTTGCCAGGACAGAATTTTCTACAGAAGCCATCTCACCGTATGTTATTTTCTTTAAATCTCCGGCGATACTTGTGAGATATTCGTTATCCTGATTGATGAAAATAAACCCCTTTGTTCTTCGCAAATAATCATATAATTCGCCCTTAGTCCTTATTATTCCTTCAAATGAACCGAATCCTTCAAGATGTGCGTATCCGACGTTTGTGATAAGGCCGCAATCGGGAGAAGCAATATTTGCAAGCTCGCTGATTTCGCCGGAATGGCTTGCACCCATTTCAATGACTGCTATTTCGTGTTCATTTGTCAGGCGAAGCAGTGTCAGCGGTACCCCGATGTGGTTATTGAGGTTTCCAAGAGTGTACAGAGTCTTGTATTTTTGTGATAATACAGCGGCGGTAAGTTCCTTTGTTGTTGTTTTTCCATTTGTACCCGTAATTCCGATAACGGGAATTCCCAATGTTTTGCGGTGTGTATAAGCAAGCTGTTGTAGCGTACTTAGTACGTCGTCAACCAAAATCATTCGATCGCTTTTTGCGATCGAAGCATCGTCTACAACAGCATATTCGCATCCTGACAGAAGCGCTTTTTCAGCAAAAGTATTACCATCGAACGACTCACCTTTTAAAGCAAAAAAGAGGGAGCCGGGAGGACATGTCCTGCTATCTGTAGTTACTGTCGGGCACTGCAGATATAATGAATACAGTTCGGAAATGGTCATGCACTTAAATATTTTGGGAGCAAAAGTAGCTATATTAAGTTATTTTTATACATTTGTAGATTAAAAAGTTTATTAGAAAAAACTTAAAGCGCCGATTATGAAAATCACGCTATGCGTATGATGAAGACTAAAAGGTTGAATATAAAAGGAAAACTGTTTTCGTTGGATAAGCCAGTTGTAATGGGGATTCTGAACGTGACTCCGGATTCGTTTTATGCGGGCAGCCGGCAGCAGAATGAAATGTCTGTTATCAAACGTATAGAAGCAATTATTTCGGAAGGTGGCGCTATTATTGATGTCGGAGGATATTCGTCGCGCCCTGGCGCTATGGAGGTAGCACCGGAAGAAGAATGGGGTAGGTTGGAGCCGGCGTTAAAAATACTGAAAGAGGATTATCCGGAGATTCCTGTATCTGTTGATACTTTCAGGGCGGATGTTGCGAAACGCGCAGTTGAAGAATATGGCGTTTCTATTGTTAATGATATCTCCGGGGGCGCGTTTGATGAAAAAATGTTTGAAACGATCGCGGAATTGAATGTACCTTACATCCTGATGCATATACGCGGAGTGCCTCAAACGATGCAACAATATACGAATTACAGTAATCTCCCGGAAGAAATTATGCTGTATTTTGCTGGAAAATTGCGGGAATTAAGGCTTTTGGGCGTAAAGGATATCATTGTGGATCCGGGTTTCGGATTTAGTAAGACGCTGGATCAAAATTATGAGTTAATGGGATATCTGAATAATTTTTCGATCATACTCGAATGTCCGTTGCTTATTGGTATTTCACGTAAAAAAATGATATATGGTTTGTTAGATAGTACGGCGGAAGAAAGTCTTAACGGAACAACGGTTCTAAATACTTATGCATTGCTGAACGGAGCGAATATCCTTCGTGTGCATGATGTAAAGGCGGCGGTTGAAGCGGTTAAGATTGTTGATAAATTAAAAGGTTGATTGTATGTTTGTTTCATTTGGAGTAAAAGACGCGATAGATATTTTTCTGGTGGCATTCTTAATGTATCAGACTTATAAACTAATGAAGAGTTCCGGTACATTAGCTATTTTTAGCGGGGTGGTATCTATTATTATTGTTTGGATACTTGTTTCCCAAGTGCTTGAAATGCGTCTGCTCGGCGGTATATTAGATAAATTCATTAGCGTTGGCTTTATTGTTCTTGTTATCTTATTTCAGGACGATATTCGTCGCTTCCTTGTCGCTCTCGGTTCGAACAGGGGATGGCGATTTCTTTATAACTTCTTCAAAAGAAAAGAGGGGGGGGCGGAGGAGCAGAAATATATCGCGCCGGTAGTGCTTGCCTCTATGAATCTTGCCAAGAAAAAGACGGGAGCGCTTATCGTTATACAGCGGGAAGTGGATTTGGTATCGTATGTTCAGACAGGTGAAATGTTTCACGCCGATGTTAATGCGCGCCTGATAGAAAATATATTTTTTAAAAATAGCCCTCTTCACGACGGAGCAATGATTATTGTGAATAATCAGATTATGGCGGCGGGCTGTATTTTACCTGTCGCGCATAATGCGATTATTCCGAAAGAGATGGGGTTGCGTCATCGTTCCGGGCTTGGAATGTCTATTGAAACAGATGCTATGGTTATTATAGTTTCGGAAGAGAGAGGTTCTATTACTGTTGCGCATAATGGAAAATTAAGTATAGATATTTCAGCAGAAGATTTACAGCAGATTCTTTCAGGAGAAAAAGAAGTGTAGTGCGCTTTGCGCAAATGGACAATTAGTAAATAACTGTTAAATATCATAAATTGCAAAGTAGACATTGCAATTTTTGCTATTTTTGTGGCGGAAAAAGGAAAGGATTTACAATTATATTTATAAATAGTTATTGATTCATGGATTTAATAGAAGAAATTATTGCGCGTGCGAAAGCTGACAAACAGCGCATTGTTCTTCCGGAGGGAACGGAAGAAAGAACCTTAAGAGCCGCCGACCGTTTGGTAGCCGACGGAGTTGCAGAGATTATTCTGCTGGGAAGCCCGGATGAAATAAATTCATTGGCCGGGAGTTTCGGTCTGAAAAACATTGGTGGAGCTACTATTGTAGATCCAAAAAATCATGGAAAAAAACAAGCTTATGCGGATTTGCTATTTCAAATACGTCAATCCAAAGGTATGACGCCGGAGAAAGCGATCCAGTTAGTTGAAGATCCTTTGTATTTAGGTTGTCTCATGATTAAAGCCGGGGATGCCGATGGTGAGATTGCCGGAGCGAAAAATACGACAGGCGATGTACTTCGTCCGGCACTGCAAATAATTAAGACGATGCCTGGAATCAGTTGTGTTTCCGGCGCTTTTCTTATGTTTTTGAAAGACAGGACGTATGGGGAAAACGGCATTCTTGTATTTGCCGATTGTGCGGTGATGCCGAACCCTACAGCTTCCGAACTGGCTCAGATTGCCGTATCGACAGCCCATACAGCTCGTGCGTTGGTGGGTGTTGAGCCTCGCGTTGCCATGTTGAGTTTTTCAACGAAAGGAAGCGCTTCCAATGAAATGGTGGACAAAGTTGTCGAAGCTACAAAATTAGCGAAAGAAATGGAACCCGATTTGCTGATTGACGGCGAGATGCAGGCAGATGCCGCAATTGTGGAAAAAGTAGCAGTGCAAAAAGCGCCGGGAAGCCCTGTTGCCGGTAAGGCGAATGTGCTTGTGTTCCCGACACTTGAAGTTGGAAATATCAGTTATAAATTAGTTCAACGCCTTGCAGGTGCTGAAGCTGTCGGGCCGATATTGCAGGGAATGGCGGCTCCGGTCAATGACCTGTCGCGCGGTTGTTCTGTAGATGATATTTATAAAATGGTAGCGATCGCGGCAAATCAGGCAATCGGAGCAAAGAAAGCGAAACAGTAAATCGGATTATTCATTGAAAAATATAAATTAAATTGAAAACATTAGTATTAAATTGTGGGAGCAGTTCTATAAAATATAAGCTATTTGACATGGCTTCCGGTGAAGTGATGACACAAGGAGGCATTGAAAGAGTAGGACAAGAGGACTCATTTCTTAAATTTACGGATAAAAACGGAGAGAAAGTGACATTGGAAAAAAATGTGCCTCATCATGAAGAAGGTATACATTTTATACTTAACATTCTGACAGACGAAAAATACGGATGCATCAAGAATTATAATGAAATTGACGCAGTAGGACATCGCGTTGTTCACGGAGGTGAGAAATTCGCATCAAGTGTATTAATTACGCAAGAAGTGATTGATAAGCTTGTCGAATGTACAGAGTTTGCTCCGCTTCATAATCCTGCAAATCTGGAAGGAATCAGGGCTATTCAAAAAATATTGCCGGACACACCGCAGGTGGGTGTTTTTGATACGGCTTTCCATCAAACGATGCCTGACTATGCCTATCTTTACGCTTTTCCATATAATATTTATGAGCAATACGGGGTGCGTCGTTATGGTTTCCATGGAACAAGCCACCGCTATGTTTCGCGTCGCGCTTGTGAGATATTAGGCGTACCTTATGAAAAACAGCGCATCATTACTGCACATATTGGCAACGGAGGTTCTGTTACGGCCATTAAAAACGGAAAGTCCGTTGATACATCCATGGGGATGACGCCGACTGAAGGACTCATTATGGGCACCCGTTGCGGCGATGTAGACGCGGGCGCGCTGCCTTATATCATGAAAAAAGAAAATCTGGACGCGGATGGTTTATCTGATTTCATCAACAAGAAGAGTGGCGTGGCCGGATTCTCTGAAATGTCGTCGGATATGCGCGATATCGAAAGTGCGATGTTTGCCAGAAACAAGCGGGCGATTCAGATCATGAAAATGTATAATTATCGTATTAAGAAATATATCGGCTCATATGCGGCTGCATTGAATGGTGTTGATATTTTGGTGTTTACAGGTGGTGTTGGCGAAAATCAGTGGGTTACGCGTCAGGCAGTATGTAAAGATATGGAATATATGGGACTTATTTTTGATGAAGAAAAAAATAAGAACGAACGTGGACGCGAAGTTGTATTAAGTAAATCTGAAAGTAAAGTAAAAGTGCTGATTGTTCCTACAGATGAGGAATATATGATTGCCGCCGATACACAGGAAATACTAAACAAAAAATAAAATCCTTTCACAGCTTACATAAAAAAAGGATGAAAGCGGCTTTAACATAGTGTTAAAGTCGCTTTTTGCTATTGTTTTTTGGAAGATGAAAAATAGTTTATATCTTTGGGAGACAAACTTAAATATGTACTATGAAGATTTTTTTAACCTTTTTCTTTTGTTTTTTGGCTACATACCATGCCTTTCCCCAAAAACAGGTTGATATACAGGAGGTTGATGATAATGTAAAATCGTATCTTTCAACTGTAAAAAATTATGCGTCTATTTATAACGGGAAGGAAGAGCCTCGTTATAAGGTGAAGATTCTCAATCATCCTTATCTTGATACTGAGGAGTTTCGGAAAGGAGTGCTGTATTTTGATGGCCGTGTTTACTCAAATATGATGATGCGTCTTAATCAGGATCTGGAGGAATTGGCTATATTATCTCCTGATAAAAGTTACTCAATCTTGGTTCCGAGAGATAGGGTGGAACATGCAACTATTGATTCTTTGTTTATAACTTATCATAAGCCGGTCTCAGCTGACGGCAAGGTGCTTCCGGAAGGGTATTATGTCAGAATGTATCGCGGAGAGTGTGAGGTTTGGAAGCGGAAGGCGTCATTCCTGAATTCAAAAATCAATGATTTGGTATTGGAGTATTTTTTTGAAAATAACACGAAAATATATATCCGAAAAGATGGAATTTACTACCCTGTAAGTACTAAAAGATCCGTATTGAAATTGTTTGCATCAGAAAAAAAGGAGTTGAAGAGAAAAATAAAGCAATCGGGTTTAAATTATAAAGAAAGTCCCGAAAGAGCAATTGTTGCTATTACAGGCTTTTATGATAATCTGAACAAGTAGATATATACTATGATGAAGAAGCTGTGCTTGATAAGTTGTTTTTTATTGTTGTCGGTATTAGTTATCGCACAGCAAAAAGTGAGTGTGCGTTTAGAGCAACGCTATATCATGGAGTTGTTTGATATAATAGAAAAACAAACAAATTGTAAAATCTATTATTATCCGGAAAAAACAGACTCTTTATTTATAACTGTAAATGTAACGGGCGAAGAACCTTTGCCTGTTTTGGAAAAAGCTTTGCAGGGAACGAACTTGAATGTATCTCAGTATGAGAATTCTATTTTTGTTACGGAAAATGTGAAGATTGTAACTTCTTTGCCGGATGCGTTTTTTAGCAGTAACGCCGGCGATGACAATCATGCGGAATATGGTTTATCTGATATTTCATTGTATCAAAGCCTCAAGAACCAAAAAGCCTCTTCGGAAAATAAGGTGTATGAAATTGGAGATCCTTTAGTGGCATCAACCGGCAGGGTTCGTTTGAGTGGTATTCTCACTGATTTTAAGACCGGGGAGCCGGTGGTAGGCGCAACATTGTCTATCAGAGAGCCGTTAATTGGAGCTGTTACGGATGCGTATGGCTATTATACGATTAATCTTCCTGCCGGTCATCATGATTTGCATATCCGTGGAATCGGAATAAAGGATACACGCAGACAAATTGCATTATATTCCGAAGGGAAGTTGGATATAGAGTTAGAGGAAGATATTTATACATTGAAAGAGGTTGTTATATCGGCTGAAAAGATCGAAAATGTAAGAGGGACTACATTGGGTGTTGAACGGTTGAAAATAAAAGATATAAAAAATATCCCAATGGTGTTCGGTGAGGTAGATATTATTCGCGCGGTATTGGCTTTGCCGGGAGTTAAAGCAGTCGGAGAGGCTTCGAGTGGATTTAATGTGCGTGGAGGGGCTACAGACCAGAATCTTATACTTTTTAATGACGGTACGATTTATAACCCTACCCATTTATTTGGATTCTTTTCTGCGTTTAATCCTGATTTAGTGAAGGATATGGAATTATATAAAAGCAGTATTCCTGCCAAATACGGAGGCCGCATCTCTTCAGTCTTGGATATTACTACCCGGGAAGGTAATAAAAAGGAATTTAAAGGCTCGGCGAGTTTGGGATTGCTGACAAGTCGTCTGACCTTAGAAGGTCCTTTGTTCAGTGAAAAGACATCTTATATAATCGGCGGAAGAACTACTTATTCCGATTGGATACTCCGGAAACTGCCGGAAAAGAGCGGCTACAAGGATGGAAGCGCGGGATTCTATGATTTGAACGCATCGTTGAATCATAAGTTTGACGAGCGGAATAATCTCTATCTGAATGGCTATTATAGTAGTGACCGTTTCAGTTTCGACGAATTTGAAAAATATTCGTACCGTAACACAAACGCATCCATAAAATGGCGTCATATATTTAATCCAAAGCTGACCAGTGTTATGACTGCCGGATATGACCATTACGATTATGATACGAAGAGTACGGAAAATTCCGTAAATGCTTATAAATTGTCGTTTGGAATAGAGCAATTTTATGCGAAGGCAGATTTTAACTGGTATCCCGCAGATAATCATACAATCAATTTTGGCCTTAACGGCACATATTATCAACTAAATCCGGGAAAATACATTCCTTTTGGAGGCGAATCGTTGGTTGTGCCTGATTATATGCAGGAGGAAAAAGGGGTGGAAACTGCTGTATACATTGGTGATAACTGGAATATAACTCAACGCTTTTCGGTGAACGCGGGCGTTCGATATTCTATGTTTAACGTATTAGGTCCCCGAACCTATAATGAATATTTAGATGAATATTTACCTTCTCTGACTACCATTAAGGAAGAAAAAAACGAGGGCAGCGGCATTTTTAAAACATATCATGGTCCTGAATTCAGAATCTCCGCCCGTTATGAATTTGTAGACGATTTCTCGGTAAAAGCCGGATATAACACAATGCGTCAGAATATACATAAGTTGTCGAATACGACAATCATGTCTCCTACCGACACATGGAAGCTGAGCGATGCCAATGTAAAACCTCAGACAGGTTCGCAGGTCGCTTTGGGATTATATAAGAATTTTGCCAATAATACGATAGAGCTTTCATTGGAAAGTTATTTCAAGACAATGGATGATTATTTGGACTATCGTAACGGGGCGGAATTACTGATGAATCATCATATCGAAACGGATGTATTAAGTACGAACGGGCGGGCTTATGGTATTGAGGTTATGTTGAAAAAAACACAAGGTAAGCTGAACGGGTGGGTTAGTTATACCTATTCACGCACACAGCTTCGTCAGAATGATAAACGTATTGATTCTCCGGTTAATGGCGGAGACTGGTATCCTGCAGATTATGATAAACCGCATGATGTCAAGCTTGTGGGGAATTATAAATTTACACACCGGTATAGTTTTTCTATGAATTGTGATTACAGTACAGGGCGCCCGATCACACTGCCGGTGTCAAAATATAATTATGCAGGCGGAGAATTCGTCTATTTTTCAGACAGAAACAGATACCGTATTCCTGATTTCTTCCGTGTCGATTTATCATTTAATATTGAGCCAAGCCATCATCTTACCTTGTTGACCCATAGCATGATCTCATTAGGAGTCTATAATTTGACGGCACGAAAGAATGCCTATTCGGTGTACTATGTTTCGGAAGAAGGAAAATTAAAAGGATATAAGCTGGCGATTTTCGGTACCGCTATACCTTACATATCATATAACATAAAATTTTGATAAGCGATGAAACATCTATATTATATCATACTATTTGTTCTGTTTACCGGATGTATAGAGGAATACACTCCAACCGGCATAGAAGAAGTAAGCGATCTGTTAGTCATAGAAGGGACAATTACCGACAATCAATCTGTTTTCAAGTTAAGCCGGAGTGTAGGCCTTTCGGAAGCGTTTACGGGAGAAGAAGCCGTTAATTATGCATCTGTTTATATAGAGAAAGAGAATGGTGATCTTTTGCCCGGAATAATGACCGCTAACGGAACCTATACGGTTTCGACAGGGATTCTGGATGCCGGGATGAAATACCGCTTTTGTGCTTTTGTCGGTGAAGAAGAGTACCGGTCAGAGTTTTTATCGCCTCTATATACTCCTGAAATAGATAGCATTAATTTGACAAAAAGAGGGGCAGGTGAGCCTGTGTATGTCTGTGTTTCTACACATGATCCGGCAGATCAGTCGCGGTATTATCTTTGGTCATATAAAGAACATTGGGAGGTCAGAGCGGAGTTGTATGCCAATTATGGAGAAATAGATGGCGTATGGGGTGAGTTTTCGCTCTCAACATCCAGAAATACTTACTATTGCTGGTGCAGAGATAATTCCAAAACAATGCTTTTAGGATCATCCGAAAAATTGTCGGAAAATCTTATTTATCAGAAAAGGTTAAAGGAAATAGACTGTTCAAGTGACAGGCTTTCACAATTGTATTATGTTCAGGTAGAGCAGATACAAATCAGGAAAGAGGCCTATGACTATTATTCCAATATACAGAAAAACATTGAACAGACAGGAGGTATTTTTGCTCCGGTGCCATCCGAGATGAAGGGTAATATACGTTGTGTCACAAATCCGGATTTGCCTGTAATAGGATATATTGATGTGTCAACGACTACTGTCAAGGATTTGTTTTTTCCGCTGAATACGAGTTTTTATGAAGCTCCCATGGCTTTCTGTCATAGTCTGATAACAGACGATCCGGAATTGGCATATCCTAAATATGCCTATTATGAATTTTATCCAATGATGAATCCTCCCATAATCACATATGCCCCATTTCGTTGTGTTGATTGCAGGATGAAAGAAAGGGCGACAAAGAACAAACCTGATTTTTGGCCTAATAATCATCTATAACTATGTTATACACTAAACCCGGTATATTATGAGAGTCTATTATATATTTATCATTACTTTATTCGCGTTTTTATTTCATCCGGTTTCCGCAGAGGGCGTTTTGCGTGAACGTGTGTATGTTCATACGGACAAACAAACTTATCTGTCGGGGGAGTTATTATGGATGAAGCTGTATCTTACGGATGAGGCGGGCAGGCCTGTGTCGTTTAGTAAAGTGGGATACGTGGAACTGTTGGATGAAACAACGGCTCATGTACAGGTTAAGTTAGAAATAATGAATGGAGTCGCGGAGGGCTGGATGGAATTACCGGTTACATTGCCTACCGGCAATTATCGTATGGTCGCGTATACACGCAACATGCGGAATGAAGAAGAAGCCGTCTTTTTTAATAAGACAATCGGTATAATCAATACCTTTCAGGCAGACGCTTCTGTCCGGGTAGATACTATACCTTCGGATATCAGCGCTTCTTTTTTATCAGGCGACAACAATGTATCCGTAACAACCGGACAACAATCGTATACGACTTGCGCCCAAAGCGAAATTCGAATACAGGGGCTTCCTGAGAATATACATTCCTTAAGTGTCTCTGTTACAGGCCGGGATTTTATTCCGTCTTCCGAAAATATTATGAAATGGAATAGCCGCCTGGGGGAACATACCAATACCACCGTAAAGACGGAATTTTTACCGGAATATGAGGGGCATATCGTGAGTGGTAAGGTTACTGACCTTTTGACGGATCAGCCTCCCGTCAACGAAAATGTATATTCGTTGCTTGGGTTTGTGGGAGATCAGGTTCGTACATTTGGCGCAATGATGGATGGTAATTATAATGTTCAGTTTATCACAAAACGTATTTCAGGAGTACAGGAACTGGCTGTTACTTCGATTGCCTTATCAGATAGGCAATGCCGGGTAAATATTGAAACTCCGTTTGCGGTCCATTCCGAAAAGGTGCTTCCTCCCTATACATTGAATGCTGACTGGGAAAAGCAATTGCTACAGCGTAGTGTTGGTTTACAGGTGCAACACACGTACCTGACGGACTCGATTGATCGTGTGGATACTACTTATTCTTATTTTCAATGGAAGCCGGATCGTTCATACATTCTTGATGAGTATACGCGTTTCACTACAATGGACGAAATTGTGATAGAATTTATTCCTTCGCTCCGTTTCAGACGTTATAATGACAAACGTTTTTTGTCAGTTTTGTTAAATGATAATGAAGCGTTCTCAATAGGTAATACGCTTGTATTGTTAGATGGTATACCAATCATAGACCACGAAATCGTTTTTAAATATAATCCGTTACTACTTTATAAAATAGATGTTTATAAAGATAAATTTGTTTTTGGAAATAAGCGTTTTGAAGGTTTGGTATTTCTTACTACTTACAAGCATGATTATCCGTCTTTAGTGACGGATAAGTCTACCCATGTTTTTGATTATGAAGGTACGCAGGCGCATCGTCGTTTTTTCTCCCCTTCATATTCGAACGAAACAGAGGCGGGGCGCCGAATGCCTGACTTCCGGCATACATTACTCTGGAAGCCGGATGTAGAATCTGGCGGACAAAGTTCATTGTCCATTCCATTCAGCACTTCGGAGTTAACAGGAGAATTTCAGGTTACGGTAGAAGGGTTAACGAGGGATGGGAAAGTTATCAGAGGCTCCTCCTTTTTCAATGTAACGAATCCATAGAGAAGAATATTTAAAAAAAAATCTGAAAACGCTTGTTTTCGGAGGAATGTTTGCGTATTTTTGTTACTAATTGGAATGCTTATAAAGTTGTATGCATTATAATATTTTAACTTGAAGTTAAAAAAGCTTTCGAATACGACTGAAATAATGTATTTATGAGAAAAGAATCGATACCGGTACGTATATTTCGTTTTTATTTGGAAGGGTTCAGGTCTATGAATCTTGGAAGAACCTTATGGCTTTTGATT
The DNA here is from genome assembly GCA_031551825.1 of Tannerella sp. Lineage (GTDB taxonomy): Bacteria > Bacteroidota > Bacteroidia > Bacteroidales > Tannerellaceae > Tannerella. The sequence continues at coordinate 65,109 of JAVBNB010000004.1, forward strand.
CTGATCAAATTGTTTATTATGTTTGTTATCCTTAAAATCTTCTTTTTTCCGCGTTATCTCAACCAGTTTGATACGAAATCGGAAAAAGAAGACTATGTTTCCAAAGAATTAATAGAAAGATCATTAAATCCTTAAACATAAATAATTATGATTGAAAATTTGGACTCGTTAGTTGATTGGTCGCGGGCGCAATTTGCCATGACGGCTATTTATCACTGGTTGTTTGTTCCCCTTACATTAGGGTTAGGATTGATCATGTCTATAATGGAGACTCTCTATTATAAGACCGGTAAAGTGTTCTGGAAAGAAACGGCAAAATTCTGGATGAAATTGTTCGGAATTAATTTTGCCGTTGGTGTAGCGACCGGATTGATTCTGGAGTTTGAGTTTGGTACAAACTGGTCTAATTACAGTTGGTTTGTAGGGGATATTTTTGGCGCTCCACTTGCGATAGAAGGCATTATCGCGTTTTTTATGGAAGCGACATTTATCGCGATTATGTTCTTTGGCTGGAATAAGGTCAGTCGCGGCATGCACTTGACTTCAACCTGGCTTACTTTCTTAGGAGCATCAATTTCGGCGATTTGGATACTTGTCGCGAATGCCTGGATGCAGCATCCTGTGGGCATGAAGTTTAATCCGGACACAGTTCGCAATGAAATGGTCGATTTCTGGTCTATCATATTCTCTCCTGTAGCCATCAACAAATTTTTTCATACGATGCTGTCCGGCCTGATGCTTGGGGGTGCGTTTGTAATAGGAATAAGCGGATGGTTTCTGTTAAAAGGGAGGCATACCCGGTTTTCATTGTCAAGTATGAAGATTGGTGCTATAACAGGCCTTGTCTCGGCGTTATTACTTGTTGTCACCGGTGATTCCTCTTCCAAGGATGTGGCAGAACACCAACCAATGAAATTGGCTGCGATGGAAGGGCTTTATAATGGCTACGAAGGAGTAGAACTAATAGGATTCGGAGTATTAAAACCCAATGTTACAAATGTAGCAAATAATGATGACGCCTTTTATTTTAAGATAGCGTTCCCTAAAATGTTGTCCTGGCTTGCCACGGGCGATATGAACGCGTATGTGCCCGGTATTAATAACCTGATAGAGGGAGGTTATCCTACAGATAATGGAATAGCCTTATCGACGGAAGAAAAAATAAGGAGGGGGAAAGCGGCGATACGGGCATTGTCGGATTATCGTGTTGCTGTCAAAGAGGGAAATACGGAAAAGGCGGCTATTGCCCGGTCTTCAATAGAAACAGATTTTGATTATTTCGGATACGGATACATCAGTAAACCGGAAGATATTGTTCCGCCTATAGGACTGACGTTTTATTCATTCCATATCATGGTCATTCTGGGAGGTTATTTCATCTTGTTGTTTATTGTGATATGTTGGTTAGGATGGAAAAATAAACTTGTTAAGCATCGCTGGCTTCACTGGGTATCGTTGCTTTCCATACCACTTGCATATATGGCGGGCCAAGCTGGCTGGATCGTTGCTGAAGTTGGCCGTCAGCCATGGGCTATTCAGGATATATTGCCGGTTTCCGCGGCCATTTCAAAATTGCCGACAGCATCGGTAAAACTAACATTTTTTCTTTTCCTTATATTATTTGCAATAATGCTTGTTGCCGAAATAAGGATCATGGTGAAAGCTATTAAAAAAGGACCTTCTTCTGAGGTAGACAATTGATATTCACGAATATAATAGAAAAAGATATGGACAATTATATATTTTTGCAACATTACTGGTGGTTTTTAATATCACTGTTGGGCGCGCTGTTGGTGTTATTGCTGTTTGTGCAAGGAGGCCAATCGTTACTGTTTTCTATCGGAAAGACGAAAAGTGAGCAGAAAATGCTTACAAATTCGACCGGGCGTAAGTGGGAGTTTACATTTACGACTCTTGTTACTTTCGGCGGGGCCTTTTTCGCATCCTTTCCGCTTTTTTATTCAACCAGTTTCGGTGGAGCTTATTGGGTATGGCTTCTGATTCTGTTATGTTTTGTTATTCAGGCTGTTTCATATGAATTTCAGTCAAAGAAAGGAAATCTGCTTGGCAAGAAAACATACCGGATATTTTTGATCATAAACGGTGTGTTAGGTCCTGTTTTATTAGGTACAGCCGTAGCAACGTTTTTCAACGGTGCGGAGTTTGTTGTGAATAAAGCGCAACTTACGGACATCGGCATGCCGGTCATTTCGGTTTGGAAAAATCCTTTGCACGGTTTGGAGGCGGCATTTGTTATATGGAATGTTTGTTTAGGATTAGCTGTCTTTTTCTTATCACGGGTTCTGGCTCTTCTTTATTTTATCAATAACATAAATGATGAAACGGTAAGAACGCGTTGCCGGAAACGCCTTCCGATAGAAGCCGGATTATTCTTGGTTTTTTTCCTGACCTTTTTTGTAAAATTGTTACTTTCCGAAGGTTTTGCCGTAAATCCTATTAGCGGAGAAATATTTATGGAGAAATATAAGTATTTCAATAACTTTATTCAGATGCCGGTTGTTGGTATTATTCTTCTGGCAGGTGTTGTACTTGTATTGTTCGGAATAGCTAAACCATTGATTTCTAAAAGTACCAAAGGAATATGGTTTGCGGGTACCGGAACGGTTCTGACTGTTTTGGCGCTTCTGCTTTGCGCCGGATGGAATAATACAGCCTATTATCCTTCATTGGCCGATCTTCAGAGTTCGCTCACCATATCGAACAGTTGTTCAAGCCTGTTTACCTTAAAAGTGATGACTTACGTTTCATTCTTCATTCCATTTGTTTTGGCATATATTTTCTATGCGTGGAGATCGATTGATCTACATAAAATAACAAAGCAAGAAATGGATGATGACAGGAATGCTTATTGACACCGTTCATATCCGGCTGTCGTTGGTTTATTAAATGATTTGGTTATATCCTCTCTATGGTTTTTCGGTTTGAAGCGGTTTTCTGTTTTTGAACCGGATAACCATAGGGATTTATTCGGAAAACAGTTTGAGTTCTAAGGTGTTTCCATCCCATTCGGCGTATGAGAAGAATTGCATCCAGTCTCCGATTATGATAAGCCGGGAATCGGGAGTAATTTCACGCTCTAATAAGATGTGAAGATGTCCGAACAGAAAGAAATTGATGTCCGGATGTGTTTCAAGGTATGTTTTGGCAAAATCTTCCAACGCTTTGGTGTTGCGTGTTTGGGCTAATTTAACCTTTTCCGCCGCGAGTCCGCTTTTTCGGCTGCTCAGTGACCAGCGGCGTGCGAATCCGAAAGTCCAGCGCGGATGAATAGTTACGTATAAAATCTGACAGAGGCGGTTTCGGAAAATACTTTGTAAGATGCGATATTTTAACGGACGATGTCCGACTTCATCTCCATGCCCCAGAAAGAAGTTTTTTCCAAGTAAATCAACGGTTAGCGGTTCTCGATGAATAATTGCTCCGATCTCTGTCGGGAAATAATCAAACATCCATATATCATGGTTGCCGGTGAAAAAATGAATTTCGATTCCGGTGTCGGATAACTCCGCCAGCTTGCCAAGAAAACGTACGTGCCCGCGTGGTACTACGTATTTATATTCGTACCAATAATCGAAAATGTCCCCGAGAAAATAGATCGCGGCCGCGTCTTTTTTAATGCTGTCAAGCCATTGTACAAGTCTTTTTTCCGCATCTAAAGGATTTTCCAAATAGCGGTTGCCAAGATGAATATCAGAGGCGAAATATATTTTTTTTGAAGGCATATCCTACAATAAACCTAATTCAAGTTTAGCTTCTTCCGTCATCATGTCCTTACTCCATTCCGGTTCGAAAACAAGGTTTATTTGTGCGCTTTTTACACCTTCGACGCCTTCTACTTTTTGACGTACGTCTTCGATAATAAAGTCTGCGGCGGGACAACTGGGCGCGGTAAATGTCATGTCTATATGGACATTTTTACTATCATCCACATCGACTTTATAGATCAGCCCGAGGTCATAGATATTGACCGGTATTTCAGGATCATATACTGTCTTGAGTACTTTTACGATCTCTTCTTCTGTTTTTAGAAATTCGTTTTCCATTTTATAATTTCCCTTCGTCAGCGTAGCTATAATAATATTTGTCACTAATAATAATATGATCAAGCAGTTGTATGTTCATGAGTTGCGCGGCTTTTTTCAACCGGGATGTCAGCATGTCATCCTGTGCGCTGGGTTGTATATTTCCGGAAGGATGATTGTGACATAGTATGATCCCGTGACAGGTCGTATTTATCGCCGCTTTCATGATAAATCGCAGATCGGCAGAGGTTTCTCCGATACCTCCCTGGCTGATTTTTACTTTTTCGATGATTTTGCCCGCGTGATTTGTTAACGCTATCCATAATTCTTCGTGTGAAAGATCGCATAATATAGGATAGAAGAGCTGGAAAGCATCATTGCTGCTGCGTATGGATTTGCGTTTTGCAGGCTCGGAAAGACCTTTGCGCCTTCCTAACTCCAACGCGGCGGCAATCGTTATGGCTTTTACTTCACCGATGCCTTTGTATACCATAAACTCTTTTACAGGCAACTTGCTGAGTGTGCTAAGATTATTTGAAGCGCTATTCAGAATTTTTTGGGCAAGTTGGATCGCAGTCTCATCTTTATTACCGGAGCCTATTAGAATGGCTATAAGTTCGGCATCACTCAACGAAGAGGCTCCCTTCAGAAGCATCTTTTCCCTTGGACGGTCTTCTTTCGCCAATTCTTTAATGCGAAGCCTCCCGTTGGTGTCTTCCATCACTTATTTCGTATTTATACGTCCTACATACGAGCTATCCCGCGTGTCGATTTCTATTTTTTCACCGACATTTATAAACAGAGGAACACGTACCTCAGCGCCGGTTTCTACAGTCGCCGGTTTAAGAGCGTTTGTTGCCGTATCGCCTTTAATGCCCGGTTCTGTATATGTAACTTCAAGAACAACGTGCGCGGGAAGCTCACAAGTCAGAATTGTTTCACTTTCTGCATGTACCATCGCTTCTACCATGGCTCCATCTTTTAGAAATTGTACGCCGTCAATGCTATCTCCCGGCAGGGTTATTTGTTCGAATGTTTCAGGATGCATAAAGTTGTAGCCCATGTCATCTTTGTAGAGGAACTGATACGGGCGACGCTCGATACGAACTTCTTCCACTTTAACACCGGCATTCCATGTTTTGTCAAGGACACGTCCTGTGGTTACGTTTTTAAGTTTTGTGCGTACGAAAGCCGGGCCTTTTCCCGGTTTTACATGAAGAAACTCCACGATGAAAAAATAACTGCCGTCTATGTCAAGACACATTCCGTTTCTAAAATCTGATGTTGTAGCCATAAATTTATAAGTATAGTTAAAATGATTTTAAATTTTCCGATGCAAAGTTACTATTTTTAGTTGAAAAATGAAAACGAATGAAGTATCCAAAGTGATAAGCGTTTAATACCTCTCATTTGAGCGGAATGAGATTTAAAAATGAACTTGGCTTATCTCATTAATAAAGTTATTGTGGCCATATAAATCAACATACCAATGATATCGTTCATAATCGTAATGAACGGTCCTGTTGCTATGGCCGGATTTATATTGAATTTATCAAGTATCATCGGAACGATTGTGCCGAAGGTACTGGCAAACATGACAACGGTAAACAAACTGATGGATACGGCCATTGTGATATGCTGGTCACCAAGCGTAAAATAATTATAAACGAAAACGATAAAACTAATGATGGCCGCGTTAATCAATGCTACGGAAGCCTCTTTAAATACCTGTTTGAAAATATGAGTGTGCTTCAGGCTGTTGTTTGCCAGACCTTGTACGACAATCGCTGACGATTGAACGCCCACATTTCCGCCGGTACCACCGATAAGTGGAATGAACAACGCCATCTTAGGATTTGCGGCAAACGCGCTTTCGAAGCCTCCGAGAATCATTGAGTTGCTCAGGCCTCCAATCATGCCGAAAAGAAGCCATGGCAAACGCGCGGCTGTTTGCATCAGTACATTATCCGATGTTTCTACGTCCTGGGAGATACCGGATGCTAATTGGTAGTCGCGCTCGTGAAGTTCCTTTATCTCGTCCATGACGTCGTCAACGGTGATGTGTCCTAATAGGCGTCCGATACTGTCGACAACAGGGAGGGATACAAGGTCATATTTTGATATAAGTTCTACCACTTCTTCCATTGCCGCTTTGTCTTGTACGGAAACGGGGTCTTTTTGCATTACATGTTTTATTTTAGAAATAGAGGGGCTTGTAACAAGCTTTTGTAGAGGGAGAACTCCACGTAGGCGTTCATCGTCGTCGACTACGTAGACATTATATATTTCGTCCATATTTTCTTCTTCGGCCTGTTTGCGCATTTCTTCAATACACTGGGGCATACTCCAGTTCTCGTTGACGACGATCATTTCAGTACCCATCAATCCTCCCGCGGTATCTTCGTCGTATTTCAAAAGATCAATGATATCCCCAGCCTGCTCAACGTCGTCAATGTGTGAAAGGATTTCTTCCTGACGCTCTTCGTCCATGTCACGCATCAGCTCTACAGCGTCGTCCGTGTCCATTTCGTTAACAAAGCGTTGGGCGATGACTTTATTGGGGAGTTCATTCAATAATTTGCGACGCTCATCATCTTCGAGTTCCATCAGGACGTCGGCAGCCTTGTCGCCGTCCATCAATAGATAGAGGTAGATTGCTTCTTTTAAGGTCAACTCCTTGTACAGTTCCGCAATATCGGCCGGATGCAAATCCTTCAGGGTTGCAGCGGCTTTCTCTCTGTTTTTCGTCTCAATGATTCTTTTCAGCTCATCGATGTATTCTTTCGTTATTTCAATCATGACGCTATCTATGGAATGTGAATAACTTCTTTGTTCGCTGTATAAACATGTCGTATGCTGTCTTCTTTGAAAGAGTCCGAGGCTATACTTTTTTCTATTTTTTCTCCCGGGTAGCTTATGTTCGCGATGTCCAATATCGAATAAAACAAGTTTGATGTACTTATTTTTTTATCTATGTTTGCTTTCAGGGCTTTCTGTTTTTGCGGATATGCCTTGTTGTAATCCGGCGATGTCCATATAAATAGCGGGATATGAACTTCAGCTTTCGGGGGTGTTTTACTTCCATGGAATACTAAAAGGCTTCCGTTATCATACAAGTTCTCGGCATGATCAGAGATGTATAGTACGGTTGAAATACATTGCTGGGATGCTACTTTATTTATTATTTCCGATAAAAAAAAGTCCGTATAAAAAATGCTGTTGTCGTAAGCGTTTATTATCAATCCCTTGTCTTTATCCGAGGTGATGGAATAATTCTCCATTCCTTCCAGCGCCGGAGTAAAGCGCTCGAATGATTTCGGGTATCTGAAATTATACCTGAAATGACTGCCTAAGGTATGTATGACGATGAATGTTTTTTGTTCATTTCTGTTCAATAATGAATCAATATAGGGCAAAAGCAGCCCATCATGATTTTCAGGATTGTCGGATTCGTCGGAAATAAAGAAGGCTTTGTCTATATCTTTTGCAATACGCTGAATGTATGGATGGTAACCGGATTGATTGGCTATCCAACCGGTATAAAAACCGCATTCCTTGAATGCGTCAGCAAAGGTTTTTTCTTTGAACGCATCTTCAGGATTAAGGGGGGTGGCGCTTGATAACAACAGCGGCAAAGCGAACTCTGTGACGGTTGACGTTGCGTAGACATCTTTGTAGGTCATGATATCCATCATCTTTTCCAATTGTGGAGATGTGTGTCGCTTATACCCGTTTATGGAAAAGTTGCCATACCTCGCCGATTCTCCGATTATCACGATATATATTTCCCGTTCGGGTAGTATGGAATTCTGTCTTGCATGATAAGAAAATGATGCGATATTTTCATGCATATTTTTCAGTGCAATGTGATTGTCGTATTTGCGCACGAGTGTGGCTATTATATTGCATGGATATGCGCACCTGTAATTATCGATAAAGTTGTTTGTCACTTCATCCATGTTAACGTGTGATTTATCCTGACGATATTCGGCAGCATACATGGTGGAGAATAGCATCAGGTTAAGGGCGATGACTGATATTCCCGTGATGACAGAGTATTTACGTGTAAATAAATAATTGTTTTTTATTTTGCGAAATGTAATGAAGTAATAACCTGTCCATAGCAACAACAAGATAAGGCATTGCCATTTGATTGTCGTAAGCAGTTCGGAGGCTTCGCCCATATTCGTATTTAGTACGGAAGAAATGAATCCGTCTGTTACCGTAGATTTGTATATCCACACATATCCGATTTCAAACGGAGCGCATAGCATAAATATACTTTCAAATAAAAAATACCATCGCATTTTTAAAAATAACGCGGGAGTGATTAGTATGAATGACGAGAAAATGAGATATTCAATTTGTTTTACAACGCTTTCTGATAATTCGTTAGATAGGAAAAGTACAAAAATATTCGGCAATATCAATATAACGAACAACAGAAATATCCATCCGTAATTATTTGGTCTGAAAATATTTTGTTTTGTAATTTGTCTGAAGCTCATAATTCGTTTTATCTATGAAGCCGACTCTTTTTCTTTTAGATGTTTGTCGGCTATCAGCGTAAGTTCTATAAATTGTTCAATTGATAATTGCTCGGGGCGCTTATCGAAGATAGGTAGTGTGAAATAGGGGCAATCTTTTCCCAACAGAGGCTTCATTGAGTTGCGTAATGTTTTCCGCCGCTGATTGAATGACGTTTTTACGACTTTTCTGTATAAAGCTTCCTCACAACCTAAATCCGTACGGTTATTTCGTGTCATACGAATGACTGCGCTTTTGACTTTCGGCGGAGGGTCAAATACTTTTTCGCTGACAGTAAAAAGGTATTCCACATCGTACCAAGGTTGTATTAGCGCACTTAGTATGCCGAAAGTACGACTTCCGGGAGATGCCGCAAGGCGTTCGGCAACTTCTTTTTGTATCATGCCGGAACAACAGATGACCTGTTCGCGATAATCAAGAACTTTAAAAAAGATTTGGCTTGAAATATAATAAGGATAGTTACCGATAACACAAAATTTGTCACTGTAGAGGTTTTCGAACTTCATTTTCAGGAAGTCTTCTACGTGGATACGGCCTTCAATTTTGGGGAAATTTTGTTCTAAATATTTTACAGACTCCATGTCTATCTCTACGACAGACAGGTCATGCCCTTCATCGAGCAGGAAGCGCGTAAGCACACCAGTTCCGGGACCAACCTCTAAGATAGGTAAGCCACGATATGCCAACAGCGTTTCTGCGATACGCTGCGCAATCCCAAGGTCCTTTAGGAAGTGTTGTCCTATAGACTTTTTCGGCCGGATAATCGTCATCAGTGTCCAATTTGCTTTTAACTTAAAAAATAATTTTAAATATCTGATTGATCTTGATAAATATAAGTTCCGGAAATAAAAATGAGCATGTCAATTTTGTATTCCTGTTAACATACACTATCTTTGCGGGCACAAAGATACAAATAATAACTAAAATATTGCATGGCTTTTAAACAAATTTTCCAAAAGATTATTAAGGTATTACTACCTTTGTCTTTAGGCGTTATTTTGTTGTGGTACTTATATCGCAATGAGGACTGGAATGAAATGATGAATGTGATAAAAAGAGGTGTACGCTATGATATTATTCTCTTTTCGCTGATTTTCGGATTGATGGGAAATATTATACGGGGTTTACGTTGGGGTATGCTGATCGATTCTTTAGGAAAGCGTGTCAAGCGTAAGAATGTTATATACGCGGTTTTAGGAAATTACGCGATTAATATGGCCCTTCCGCGTGTCGGAGAAATATGGCGCTGCGGAGTTATTACGAAATATGAAAAGATTTCTTTTACTAAATTGTTGGGTACGTTGTTTGTCGATCGCATAATGGATACAATTATTGTCGGGTTGTTAACAATGTGTTTGTTTGTTTTTAATATCAGTTTTTTTCAAAAGTTCTTTTCTGAGAATCCACCGACTATCGTGGAGGCAATATATGGTATTGTATCTTCCGTATGGACATATATCGGGCTTATTCTGTTTGTGCTACTCATCTGGTTCGTGTTTGTCAGATTGAAACATTTATTGTTTGTACAAAAAATAATCAATGTGATAAAAAATATATTGGAAGGAATTAAAAGTCTTTGGAAAATTGAGCAAAAAGTTCGTTTTGTGGTAGAGACATTGTTGATCTGGTGTTGTTATTTTCTTTATTTCTATATTGCGTTTTTCGCATTTGACTTTACAAAAGATCTGGGTGTCCGTATTGGTCTGATTGCTTTTGCTATGAGTAGCATAGGAGTTGCTGCTCCGGTACAGGGGGGGATCGGCGTATGGCATTTTATGGTTATATCGACATTGGTTGCGTTTGGCGTAGATTCAAATGATGCCGGCGCCTTTGCCATGGTAGTTTTTGCGGTGCAGACACTGTGGGTGGTACTTGTAGGGTTATTCGGTATTGCTGCGTTGCCTATTGTAAACAAGAATAATGAAGGAAAAGATGGTGTTGGATCGAAAAGCTGACTTTTGTTTTATTGGATAATCCGGATTTTATGACTAACTTTGAATTTTTAAATTATAAAAATCATGACTGCAGAATTTAAATCGCTTAATCCTCAGTCTGTGTGGGGATACTTTTATGAATTAACGCAGATTCCGCGTCCGACAGGGCAAATGGAAGCTGTAACACGCTTTATCGTCGATTTTGGTAAGAAATTGAACTTGGATACTGAGCAGGATGAGGTGGGGAATGTTATAATTCGTAAACCGGCGGCGCCTGGGTTTGAGAAGAGAAAGGTTGCCGTATTGCAATCTCACCTTGATATGGTGCCTCAAAAGAATAGTTCTGTGACGCATGATTTTGCTGTAGACCCCATTGATGCTTATGTTGATGGTGATTGGATAAAGGCCCGAGGCACTACATTGGGAGCTGATAATGGTATTGGTGTGGCTATGTCGATGGCTGTATTGGCAGACAATTCGTTGAAGCACGGGCCGATAGAGGCATTGTTTACCGTTGACGAAGAAGTGGGTATGGATGGTGCAAACGGTTTGATGCCCGGTTTTGTTCGTGGCAGGATATTATTAAACTGTGATTCGGAAGAAGAAGGTAAGTTATTTGTCGGTTGCGCGGGTGGCGCTGATTTGAATGTTTCATTCCAGTACAAAAAAGGCGCTCCTCTGATTGATGGTGATGTGGCCGTGCGTTTGTTCCTGTCCGGGCTTAAAGGCGGGCATTCAGGGGTTGATATCCATTTGGGGCGTGCGAATGCCAATAAATTAATGTTTCGTTTCCTGAAAGAGGCAGTACGTGATTATGGCGTACGCTTAGCAACAATCGACGGCGGCTCTTTACGTAATGCCATACCGCGCGAGGCGGAGGCGGTTATTACCCTTCCAAAGGGTAATGTAGAGCCTTTATGGGAACTTATTTCCGACTATCAGGATCTTTATCGGGAAGAGTATGCCGGTATTGAAGATCATATAAGCTTTATGGCTGAGATGACGGATGCTCCGTTTGCGCTTGTGCCGGAAGAGATCCAGGATGATCTGATTAATTCGGTAGAGGGCTGTCAGAATGGGGTCGCTACCATGCTCTACGATTTTCCGGATACGGTAGAATCGTCATCGAACCTCGCATTGGTAAAATCTGCCGAAAGTTTGATTGAAATTAAGATTTTGGCTCGTAGTTCATCTGAAAGCAGGAAAGCGGCTTTGCTTTCATCATTAGAAAGCGTATTTTCGCTTGCCGGCGCCAGAGTAGAGTACGGCGGCGCCTATAATGGCTGGCAACCAAATGCAAAATCTCCGATATTAAAGGTGATGGAGGATACTTATGAAAAGCTTTATGGTAAGAAGCCGAAAGTGACGGTTATGCATGCCGGCCTTGAGTGTGGCATTATTCAGGGGGTCTATCCGGATATGGATATGATTTCATTTGGGCCGAATTTGAAGCATCCTCACTCGCCGGACGAAGCGATCAGTATTTCTTCGGTAGGGAGAGTTTGGGACTACCTTAAAGCTACACTTGAGAATATTCCGGAGTGATTTTTCTTTTATATAAGGCTTTTTAAATAATCTATATTAAAAATCAGCATTGAGAAATGTTGATTTTTTTTGTGGGTAATATTTGTGTTAGGTTGTATAAATATTGAATATATGTGTAAAAGAACAAAAAATGCACACCGAAAAACAAAAAATGCACACTTCCGGTTATTGTAAAGATGTATTTTTGTCTCCTGTCATTGTTGACTATTTTAAACTATTTAAACATATTATTTATGAATTTTAAAAAACTTGCTAAGAAGACAATCGCATTTCTGCTTTTGAGTATGCTGAGCATTGTTGCTTTTGCACAAGAACATGCGATTACCGGTACGGTTATTGATGATCTGGGTGATCCGATTTCCGGAGCGAATGTGGTAGTTGTAGGTACTACCAATGGTACTATCACAGATATCGATGGAAACTTTTCTCTTTCGGTATCAGGATCTGCCAAGCAATTGGAAATTAGTTTTATCGGAATGCAGAAAGAAGTTGTTAACATTGTTCCCGGAACACCCGTTCACGTTGTTCTGAAAGAAAATTCTGAATTATTAGATGAAGTGGTAGTGATTGGCTACCAAACGGTCAGACGTAAGGATCTAACGGGTTCTGTCGCTTCCATTAAGGGTGATGCTATTACTGCTGCTCCTGTTACCAATGTAGCTCAGGCATTGCAAGGTAAATTGCCGGGTGTGAACGTAATGTCACAGGACGGTCGTCCGGACGCGTCAGTCTCCATTCGTGTGCGTGGTGGAGGTTCTATCTCGCAAAGCAATGATCCGTTAGTTTTGATTGATGGAATACCAGGAACCATCAGTGACATTCCGGGTGATATGGTAGAAAGTATTGATGTATTAAAAGATGCTTCTTCTACAGCTATTTACGGTGCGCGTGGAGCAAATGGGGTTATTCTTGTTACAACCAAAAAGGGAAAAGAAGGCAAAGCTACCGTGACCTATAGCGGATATGCCAAGTTCAATACCCCTACCGGTTATATGGAGACTTTAGATCCATACGATTATTTAGCTTACAAATGGGGTCTTCTTGATACCTACTTCGGTACGACTTACACTACCCCATTTCAACATTTGTTTGGTGTTGGAGCCTATAAAGGCGACAACTCCGGCGGTATTGACGCTTATAGAAATGTGTCGAAATACAATCTGCAAAAAGATGTATATAACAGTTCGTTTTCGCATAACCATGACCTTTCCGTTTCGGGCGGAACCGACAAGACGAAGGTGCTTTTTGCATTCAACTACATGGATGAGGATGGTATGAAGTTGAATTCCTATAATAGGAGAGCTACGGCCTCGTTCAAGTTAGATCAGAAGATAGTCGATAACCTGACTTTTAACTTAGATGTGCGCTATACAGATCGAGAAACCATGGGGAATGAAAGTACTACCAATGGTTTTGGTTCTTCACTTTCCGGAGCTTACCGCTTCCGTCCGATCGCTATCGGCGATATAAAAGGCGATTTGTCTTATATGGATGACGCTTCTTTAGGCGAGGAAATGTATGTGATGAATGATATGTTTAATCCCGTAGCTGTGATCAATGATCATGAAAACGTGACACAGAAGCAAACCCTTCGCGGTACAGCCGGAGTAAACTGGAATATTATCAAAGGATTGACTTACCGCACTGAATTGACCATGACTCGTGATTATACAAGAGATCAAGACTGGAGAGGCGCTACACCTTTCGGTAATGAAGAAAATTATTTAGACGGTGATGGAAATCCGATATATGCTGGTAACGCGGATTATAGAAAGCGTGACAGCTGGAATCTGCGTTGGTCGAATACATTGAACTATGAAATGACGTTGAAGGATATTCACCGGATCAATGTTTTGGGTGGTCAGGAAGTGACAAATTCGGGCGGAACAGATATGCGTATTCAAGGTGATAAATATCCGTCCAATTTTACCAAAGAAAACGCTTTTGCCATGATTTCGCAATATGGATCAAACCTCCGGCTTTCTTCGGGTGTAGATACTCCAAGCCGTATACTTTCTTATTTCGGTAGGGCCAACTATACCCTGCTTGACAGGTATATACTTACAGCAACGTTTCGTGCTGACGGATCCTCGAACTTTTCTCCCGATCATCGTTGGGGATACTTCCCTGCCGCTGCATTAGCATGGCGTGTTTCGGAAGAATCTTTCTTGAAGAAGGCGGATTGGCTCAATGACCTGAAACTTCGCTTATCTTATGGTCAGGTGGGTAATGATGCTATTAAGGCCGATCAATGGATGCAAATGTGGGCTTCCGAAAGTGATACGCGTTTTCAGTATGCTATAAATAATAAAAGTATCGCTTCTTATAACTTAGCTTCCGATGAAATGGCAAACCGCAATTTGAAATGGGAAACTACTATTACGCGTAATATCGGTATTGACTATACTTTATTTAAAAGTCGTGTGTGGGGTTCTATTGATATGTATCACAATACAACAAAAGACCTGCTGATGTTGACCGATATTCCATCTATCACCGGATTTACCACCAGCTATGCCAATATTGGACAAACCAGCAACAAGGGGATCGAAATATCTGTTTCGGGTATGATCTTCAGTAACAAGGACTGGAGCGTCACGGCAGGCGCTAACATTAATTTCAACAAAGGTAATATCGATGAATTAGCAGAAGGGCTTCAGAGTGCATACGGATCACAATTCCTACAGTCTGGTACTCCGGCTACCGACTATATTCTACAGGAAGGTAAGCCCGTTGGTATTGTGATGGGATACAAAATGGATGGAAAAGGATACTACACGCCGAGTGATTTCAATTATGATGCGTCAACGGGTATGTATACATTAAAAGAGGGTATTGCTGATCTTGCAAGTTCGTTTGTTTCCTATCATGGAGGTGTGGTTCCCAGCGGCCAATACGCTTATCCGGGTTTGCCGAAATTTAAAGATATGCACGAAGATGGTGTAATCGATGAACAGGACTATGTTGAAATCGGTAATATGAATCCTATACATACAGGTGGTTTCAATGTTAATGTGAATTATAAGAATTTTGATCTTGGTTTGTATTTTAACTGGAGTTACGGCAATGACATCTACAACGCGAATAAACTGGCAACGCTTTATAACGGTGAAAAAGGTGGTGGTTTATATGGCAACAAATTGGCAATCGTAAACGATACTTATAAACTTTATGAAATTCAAAACGGAAATCTGGTACGGCTTACTACACCGGATCAATTGAATGCAGCCAACGTAAATGCTAGTTTGCCGCTGACATATCTGAAACAGGGCTATGTTTCGAACATCGGTATTGAAGATGGTTCGTACCTGCGTTTAAATACAATGACCTTAGGCTATACTTTGCCGAAGAACTTGATAAATAAGATCAAAATGAGTAATCTGCGCGTGTATGGAACCATATACAACGTATTTACGCTAACTGGTTATTCGGGACTTGATCCTGAAGTGAATTCTCAGGCTAATAGTAACAAGGCTCGTTATCCGACTCCGGGGCTTGATTGGGGAACTTATCCTCGCGCCCGTCAGTTTGTAGTTGGATTAAATGCCACATTTTAAGTAGTAACCATTAAAGAATAACAATAATGAAAAAAATAGTAATATATTTATGTTTGGCGCTGCCGTTCATGTTTACTGCGTGCAGTGACTACCTGGATGTCGAAAATGCGGGTCAATCCGATGATAACTTTGTCATGTCAAGTGCTGAAGAAGCTTTCAAAACACTGTCGTATGCTTATGCGGAATACCGTCAGAATGCGGCACACGGAGGAAACTACAACTATCAGGATGTTTTGGGGTCTGACGCAGAATATATGAGTGAATACCCTACAGCGAACAATACGATTGCCAGATTGCAACCTGCTGCGACTGCGATAGGCGCCAGGGCCGGTCAGTATAATAGCCTGAACATCGTTCTTGCCCGTTCCGCTCGTATTGCCGATCTGATTGCAGCGAAGAGCGAATATCAGTCCGGTGCTGCCGGTAGTACTCCTACCACATGGACACAACTCTATGGAGAGGCTAAAACCCTGTGGGCATTTTGCGCTTGGGAGTTGGTGCGTCACTTTGGTGATGTTCCTTTTGGTTATGAAAACAAATATGTAGAAGAGTACGAATTGACTTCGCGCTTTGATATTATGGATCAGATTATGGATGAACTCAAAGCTGTAGAAGGCCACATGTACCCATTGGGACAAGGCGGTATTACAGCAGAGCGTCTTAGTCGTACTTTTGCCAATGCACTGATAGGCGAAATCGCACTTCATGCAGGCGGATGGCAGACGATTCGTACCGATATGACTGGTTTATATGGGAGTGTACAATTTGACTATAAGGGTTCTGATGATGGCGAATGCGTTTATGCACGCCGTCAGGACTATCAGAATTATATTAAAATGGCCGAACAATACCTGAATATCGCTGTGAATACCCAAAACGGCACAGCGAAGTTGATCACCACAGACAGCAGGGCAGCCAACAATCCTTTCCAGAAACATTGGCAGGAGATCAACTCAAGACGCGTTAGTGAGGAGTCTCTCTTTGAAATAGGTTGTATTGCCGGTGTTGCAAACGTTGAACACCCTTATAGTATGGGACGTCCTGGTTCTAATAGCTCTACGATGAGTATTCTGAATACATTTGCCGCGATTCGTATTATTCCTACATTCTTCTATAATGCTTATGAAACCGGAGATAAACGTCGCGACGTAAGTATGGTTGTAACCGGAAGTAATGCGGCTACCGGACAAGAAAATCTGGTTCCGCTCGGTGTCGGCACCCGTATCGGTGGTGGTGGCCCAAGTATCAATAAATGGGATCAAAACAGGGGGGATCTTTTGCCTTTCCCGAATGCGGCAAACCGTGCGTCGGGTATGAATTACACAGTCATGAGAATGGCTGACGCTATGTTGATGCTTGCCGAAGCGAAGGCCATTTTGGGAAGCGATAATGCAGGTGCGATGAATTTTGTAAATCAAATTCGCTCCAGAGCTTTTGGTAATGCGGATCATAATATCTCCGGACTTTCCGGCGATGCATTGTTAGATGCTATTTATAATGAGCGTAGATTAGAGTTATTAGGCGAAGGCGATGTTCGTTGGGACATGATTCGTTCAGGTAAATTTAACGAAAGATCAACTGCCGTTCGTAAAGAAATGGTAGACATGGCGGCTGGTCTTGAAAAAGATGGATATTACACATTCCCAAGCGGCAGAACGATCTCCAACTATATTTGGACGAAACAAGTCCAGGTAGGTGGTAGTAGCACGGCTGTTGTTACGCAGGAGAGTACTGATGACACAGATCCGGCGCTTTATCCGGGTTGGCGTGGTATTTTCAATTGGGGTGCGGCAGCACATACCGCTACTGCTAAAAATTTGGCAATTAAAGGATTGTACACTTATATTGATCCTGATGGAACCGAAGCTGCAGCGTTGGAAGCTGATGGATATACGAAAGTCAAATGGGGTATTAATGTATGGAATGATGCAAATGCTAAAGCGATGTTCAGTGCAGCTATTTTGGACGGTGTAGTAGGTCGTGAAAACCAGGCGCCTCGCTATTTCCATCCGATGCCTGTTACGGTAATCGATCAATCGAAAGGAAACGTAACAAATGGTTACGGATTGCCACAGCAATAAGCCGAAAATGCTTTTAATGGATTTGATTTATTGAAAGAGTAAAGAAAATCGGCCATATATAACAAAAGAAGGTATCCTTTTCTGGGATACCTTCTTTTGTTATATAGAATTGCCTCGTCCTTAAATAGCGTTACATAAAAAAATGTGGAGAGGTATAGCGGAAATGCTACGATTTTTGTTGTGGTTGACGGGAAGTTTCCTCCTTCTTTGTTCTTTTATAAGAAGTATCCAACTCCGCGGCCGCTTCTTTTTGTCTTTCGAGAAGAACGTAATGCTTGGATAGTGAGCTGTTTAATGCTTCTACTTCATACTCTGCAATTCTTGTCTTGCATAGTTTTTCAACTAAATCAAACAGTTGCCCGATCATTGGTAAAAGAGAGTATATATCCGGTTGGGTAACGATGAAGTCAAAATTATAACGGGCTTCTACGTATGCCGCTTTCAAAAGTTGAAATAATCTTTTCTCTTCTTTTTTGTTTTTTGGGAAAATTTTGGCGAATATGTCCGAATACTTTTTTACGGAGGCTAAAAGTTTGATGAGGTTATGTTGTTTTCCGTTCTCCAATGTAAAGACCAATCTGACTGAGTGAAACAGATTTTCGCAAGTTTGATGAAGATTGAAAGATGACATTACAAATTCATCTTTTTCATACATAAACAGAGCTTGTTCATAAAATAGGCGAGCTCTTTTGCTCTTTTCATTAAAATATTCTTCCGCCTGTTTTTTAATTTCATCGTAACGGAGCTTTCTGCGTCTGGCAAGGCTGAATCTGCCACTATTGTATAAAAAAATACCTTCCTGTTTAAGCTGCGTATAAAAGTATCTGCCGTCGGAAATATCTTTATTCAACTTTTCGATATTGTCGTTAATGAATTGTACGGGAGGTCTTTTGTCATTTTTGTTATAGTTGTTATAATAGATATCTTCTATGTTATCTAATTTATGGCCAACATCTTTGTCCTTCGTGCCGTGAGTGACAACTAATATGTCATAGTCGCTCATAAAAGTGGTCAGGGTATGAAATTCGTGTTGAAGATCGTACTCAACATATCTGCCGGTAGCATAACTGCCATATAAAATAATCATTTCTGTCTGAGGTATCCTTTCCAAGACCATCTTGACCAAAAGCTGAAGATCTTCCCGTTTATCTTTGGGTAAATGTCTAATTGACTTTTTCATGCGAAACAGTAATTTTAGAGGCGTAAAGGTAATAAAAATAAGGATGTGCCGTTTTTGTGACACATCCTTTTCTATCATTTCAAATAATCATGTTATCTTTTTCCTAATTCGCGATCGATACAATAAAGACCGTGTACGCCGTAAACCTTTAATTTGTCTAATATAGATTTCGCGGAATCTTCTTCTTCTATCTGTTCGTTGATGAACCATCTCAGGAATTCCTGTGTTGCCTTATCATTTTCCGCTATAGCCAAATCCACCAGATGATCAATTCGTCCTGATACGATAACTTCTTGTTTGTATGTATCTTCGAATACTGCCTGAGGACTATCCCATTCAGTAGGAACAGCATCTATATGGTTGATTTTTATTTTACCGCCACGCATGATACCGAAATCAATCAACTTGTGAGCGTGTTCCATTTCTTCTTTTGATTGTTTTTTCATCCAATGAGCACATCCGGCCAATCCCATATCCTGAAAGTATACAGACATTGATAAATAGAGGTTCGAAGACCACATTTCCGCCTGTATCTGATCATTAAAAGCATCTGTTAATTTTTTTGTAAGTTCCATATTCGTCTTATTTTAAAATGGTTAGTTTTCTTTGACAATTATTGCCGAAAAACAAAGTTAATACAATTCTTCGAAAAAACAAATATTTGAGAGTGATAATGTGTTAATTGGACATCGTTTTTTTCTTGCGTTTTCTTCGGATACGCCTCATGGCTATGATTGCAAAGGAAATGATTAGAATAAAAGGCCACAGGTTTGTTACCCCGATAATAACCCAAAGTATATTTGTCCAGCCATCATAGAGGGCATAAATGAATTTGCTTCCGAATCCGAAAGAAGAGGAAGGAGCTTCTCTTTGTTCATAAAATGTAATCGTTAGCGTACTGTATGCGACTTTGTCTTTCAGGTATCGTAGCCGTCCTTCAAATGCTTCGATGTCGGTACGCAGTATGCCTATTTCTTTTTCAATATTCAGGATCTCATCTATTTTATGGGCTTGCTTAAGTAGTTCTTTGTATCGTTGTTCGAGATCCTTTTTTGTGTTTATTCGCGCTTCAATGTCAATAAATTCTTCTGTCACATCTAATGCTTTGATATCTTTGCTGTCTATTCGGTGTGCGGCGTCTGATATTTGTTTCAGTAGTATGTCGAAGTTTTCTGCAGGAATGCGGATCGTTATGTGATAATCAGAACTCCCTCCATAGTAATTGCTTATATTGTCGTTTGCAAGATAACCATTGTTTTCATTAACACTTTTCAGAATGATTTCTCTTGTCTTTTTTGCATCGGTAGTTTCAAAACGGATCGTTCCTTCTTTGATGATTTTTCGTTGGAGAGCGGTATTGTTTTCTGTGATTGTCGTATTATTAGAAGAGGTAGTTATCGCTTCGGATTGTTCAAATGTAGCATCGCTATACGCATCATTAGCTGTAGCGGCTTCTTTATGATTATTTTGGCTACATGCGCAAATAAAAGCTAAAATAATTGCTGTGGCGAGATGTAGTAAGTGTTTCATATAAATGTTGGTTTTATGAGATCTGAGTGTCTACAGATATTGTTTTGCATTATAATAGATGCACAATCAAAAAAGAATCCATAAAAGTACAAGAAGATATTGATTAGTTCGTTCATCTTTATGGTAAATCATAAATGAAAAACGGATCATCGTGATTTGTCGACATTAGAAAAATCTTTTTATTCGTTTCGTCAACAGTGAAATATCCCCATTGATCTAATTTGAATTTATTTACCGGATTCCCATTCCAATCATATTGTTCAACATAGATGTAATGATTTCTTTTGCCGGCCTCTTTCGTTACATCGTAGGGCGTCCGACCGCTATAGAGAAAGTAGACATGTTCGTCCTGTGCGCATGTACCCCAGTAATAAGTGATGTTTTGGTCTAATCCGTCTATTTTATACAATGTACTTTCATCAAAGACTTCACGCTCAAAGTTAATAGTCTTGACGGTCAGCGCTTCAAGGTCCATAAATTTGAGTATTTTAAAATATTTGTACGCATAAACCATTCTGTTTTTGTTCGCATTAACGGCGAAGTCGCCGATATAACTATAGGGTGATTTGCGTTTGGGATTCAGGGCAAGGTTAAATACTTCATAAATATTTGCGGAGTCAACATCGATTTTTGCCCGGAAAATGCTTTTTCCTGTAGGGCTATCATCTACATATATGAAATCGTCAGGTGCAATATTAACAATCGCCTTGCTACTATATCTAACCTCCCCCGGTTCATCAAAGTGGAAAGGGAGGGGAGTGATGTGACCATTTTTATCCATCGCATATAATTTCCCCTTTGTATTCTCAAATAAGTAGCAGAGTAAAGAATCATCATTTAATGCCGGGACAATATGGGGATAATTGAATTCGTCGGGCCCATTTCCCCATGTGCCGTGAAATCCTTCGAATATCATATCCGGAAGGCGGAAGAGCAGGAAGTTCCTGCCTGTTTTCAGCAAAAGCTTATTTTCTTTCACAATGCCTTCTGCTCCGTTGATTTTAAAGATTACCGTATCGGCAATGACCTGTTTTCCTTTTAATTCAATCATATCTCCAAAAGGCTCTTTTCCTTTTAGGAATAATTCTTCCGCGACAAGTTCAGGTAATTGCTTGTGTGGAACCTGTATTTTGAGAGAATCTTTCATTGTGTTTTCTGGAGTAGTTTGCTTTGCCGTATTTTTACAAGCAAGCAGGCCGACACACAGTGTAAAATAGGTGAAAAGTTTTGTCTTCATCATATATTCTGTTTTTAATGATGCAAAGGTAGCTTTTTTGAATATTATATCATATTGTATTTTGCCGGAACTTAAAGATTATGTTGCGCTTTAGTATATAAAAATAAATAGATTTATTTTGCATTGCGTTTGACTTGCATTATCTTTGTCGGTTCCTTTTTTGCCGAAAGAGGCTCTAAAGGATATGAATAATTTTTACTAAAGAGATAGGTTGAAATAAAGATGAGTAAGGCTTCTCCCCAAACTGGTACGGATAAAAAAACAAAGGGTGATGACGGGTATATTTTTGTAAAAGGCGCCCGTGTCAATAATCTGAAAAATATAGATGTTAAGATCCCGCGTGATAAGTTTATTGTTATAACAGGACTTTCTGGTAGTGGAAAATCTTCGTTGGCATTTGATACGTTGTATGCCGAAGGACAACGCCGCTACGTAGAAAGTTTGTCTTCGTACGCGCGGCAGTTTCTCGGTAGAATGAGTAAGCCGGAGTGCGACTATATCAAAGGAATACCACCGGCGATCGCGATAGAGCAGAAGGTCAGTGTGCGCAATCCGCGTTCAACGGTTGGAACATCGACCGAAATCTATGAGTATATGCGCTTGCTTTATGCCCGTATAGGAAAGACAATATCTCCGGTTTCCGGAACGGAAGTAAAGAAACATCAGGTAAGTGATGTTGTTAATAAAGCATTGTCTTATCCGAT
Source organism: Tannerella sp. (assembly GCA_031551825.1). Lineage (GTDB taxonomy): Bacteria > Bacteroidota > Bacteroidia > Bacteroidales > Tannerellaceae > Tannerella. The sequence continues at coordinate 87,468 of JAVBNB010000004.1, forward strand.
GGATACGCGTTTCGCGATCTATGCTCCTCTTATTATCCCGGAAGGAAGAACACTGAAAGACCAACTTGAGGTGCTTCAGAAAGAGGGGTATTCACGTTTAGAAATTAAGGATCAGGTATATCGTATTCAGGAGGTGCTTGATGATGCGAAATTGCTGAAGTCAAAAGAAGTTGAAATTCTGATCGATCGTTTGACGATATCGGACGATAAACTATTGAAAAACCGTTTAGCGGATTCTGTTGAAACGGCATTTTTTGAAGGCCATGATGTCTGTCGGTTGAAAGTGTACACAGCGGAAAAGCCTGAAGTATTTGAATTTTCCAAAAGGTTTGAAGCGGATGGTATTACGTTTGAAGAACCTTCCGAGATGATGTTTAATTTTAATAATCCGGTTGGCGCATGTCCCACATGTGAAGGTTTTGGAAAAGTTCTGGGCATTGATGAAAACTTAGTTGTACCGGATAAGGGGTTGTCTGTCTATGATGGCGCCGTAGTTTGCTGGAAAGGTGAGGTTATGAGTGAATGGCTCCGGGATTTTATCAAAAGTAGTGCAAAATATAATTTTCCGATACACCGGGCTTATTATGATTTATCGGATGAAGAGAAAGATCTGCTGTGGCATGGTGCTAAGGATGTTCATGGCATTGATGATTTTTTCAAACACGTAGAAAGTAATCTGTATAAGATTCAATATCGTGTAATGCTGGCTCGTTATCGTGGTAAGACGGTTTGCCCGGTTTGTAAGGGAGGCCGTCTGAAGCCTACGGCAATGTATGTGAAAGTGGGCGGAAAAAATATGGCGGAATTAGTTTCAATGCCGATCAATGAGCTGAAGCCGTTTTTTGATCATCTGGAATTAAATGAAACAGATGCGGCGATAGGTAAACGTCTGCTTGTAGAGATAAAAAATCGCCTTCAGTTCCTGTTGGATGTGGGGCTCGGATATCTTACACTGGATCGATTATCATCAACACTGTCTGGTGGTGAAAGTCAGCGCATAAGTCTTGCTACTTCGTTGGGAAGCAGCCTTGTCGGTTCGCTTTATATTCTCGACGAGCCAAGTATTGGTCTTCACTCGCGTGATACGGGTATGTTGATAAAAGTTCTGAAACAGTTGCAGGCAATAGGAAATACTGTTGTCGTTGTGGAGCATGATGAAGATATCATGCGCGCGGCGGATTATATTATAGATATTGGTCCGGATGCGGGACGTCTTGGCGGAGAAGTTGTTTATCAGGGCCCTGTAGTCGGTTTGCAGACGAAGAGTGATAGCTACACGGTTCGTTATCTTACGGGAGAGGAACAGATTGAAGTTCCTGCTTATACGCGTCCGTGGAATCAGTATATTGAAATAAAAGGCGCACGAAAAAATAATCTGAAGCAGATCAATGTCAAATTTCCACTGCATGTAATGACTGTTGTTACAGGGGTCAGTGGTTCAGGGAAAAGTTCCTTGGTAAGGGATATCTTTTATGAAGGTGTGAAGCGGATTTTGGATGACGCACCGCCTTCGGTGGAATGCTCTTCGATAACCGGAGATACGAGCCAGATCAAAATGATAGAATTTGTTGATCAGAATTCAATAGGAAAGAGTTCACGCTCAAATCCTGTTACTTATATCGGTGCGTATGATGAGATACGTAAGCTCTATGCGGAACAAGCATTGTCTAAACAAATGGGTTATACCCCCGCTTATTTTTCATTTAATAAAGAGGGCGGTCGGTGTGAGGAGTGTAAGGGAGAAGGCAAGATTACTGTAGAAATGCAGTTTATGGCTGATATTATATTGGAGTGTGAAGTGTGTCATGGGAGGCGTTTTAAGTCTGAAGTGTTGGAGGTTGAATATCATGGAGTAAGTATTTATGATATGCTTGACATGACGGTTAACCAGGCGATTGAATTTTTAGAAAAGCAGAAAGACGCTCAGGCGAAAAAAGTGGTTAAGAAACTCCGGCCGTTACAGGAAGTGGGTTTGGGATATATTAAATTGGGCCAGACATCGTCTACATTATCCGGCGGTGAAAACCAACGGGTGAAACTCGCTTATTATTTGGGGCAGGAGAAACAGGAACGTACGCTTTTTGTTTTTGACGAACCGACGACCGGATTACATTTTCATGATATAAAAACACTTCTTAAGGCCTTCAATGCGCTTATTGATAAAGGCCATACTGTGGTTATCGTAGAGCATCATCCGGATGTAATTAAATGTGCTGATTATATCATCGACTTGGGGCCTGAGGGGGGAAAGAATGGCGGCAATGTTGTCTGCGCCGGAACACCCAAAGAAATTGCTGCCTGTAAAGAATCTTATACAGGCCGTTATCTGAAAGCCAAGCTGAAAAAATAAATATATAAAATATCCAAATAACATTGTTGGCTAATAGATGATTGTCGAATATTGATAAGCAATATCTAAATCGAAACTTTTATCATGTTATACAAGATTTAGAAATGTTAGGTTTGGGTTATGTTAATATTAGTATATATGCAGACTCTGAGCGTTATGTTGATTACTTATATAATAAAGGAAATTGATTTATGAAAACGTTAAGGATGACAATTGGGATTGCTGTACTTAATGTAGTAATTGCTTGTAATACATCAAATTCAGATGTGGTTTTGAATCAAGTTTTTGATGGAAAGGAATTGGCATTAGTAAATGAAATAATAAATTATTATGATAATTATGTTCTTTCTAAAATAGATCAGAGCATGCCAATTAAAGATGCATATCAGGTATTTATAACAAAAAATGCTCCTTTAGTGTTGAAAGGAGAGGATGCTTTAGTTCCATCGCGTGAAGAGCGGGTTGCTTTCTTTGATACTTTAGATGAAGATGCTTTATCTAATATTTTTTATGTAAGAGATACTATCTATTTGTATTCTTCCGGGAAATTTGTGGAATCGGTTTGTTATCCTTATATGTTTCAACTTAGATCTCCTAAATATTTGAATCTGATAAAAATACTATCTGAGCGAAACGATTTTTATTTGGCTTATTATGATAAAGTTGAACTTATGGGTGATATATCTACTAATGTAAATACTCTTATTCTCGTATCATATTATAAAGATAATCCTGATCGAAAGCAATACAATGAAGCTTTTGATTTTTCAAAGAAAGAAGATCGGTTTGCCTTTATTGTTCCCTTTCTCTTTATAAATGATATAATAGTTCCGGAAGGAATGTCTGCGACTTTTGAAAGAAAAAATTAATTTATAGTTAAATTATTTATCCCGTTTTTTCAAGTACGTCTCTTTTATCCAGTTTCTGTTTAGAAAAACATGACATGGGATAAGTATTCCTAGCGTCAGTCCGGGTAGCATATGAACGTATTCGTATATGGAATACGGAATCAAATTTCTGCATAAGGCGGTGCTTATTACCGTCAGAAATAATATAGCAATAACCGGATTCAATATTTTCAATATTTTTTGTTTGTTCATGCCTGTTTATCCTGATCTGTTACTACAGTGAGTATGCTGTCTTTAATGTTTACCGTGTATTTTTGCAGGGCTTTTTTGGCCGGGCCTTTGATAACATTTCCGTTTGTGTCATATTCACTTTTGTGACAAGGGCACTGGAACTTATTTAAGTCCGCTTTAAATGCTACTTTACATCCTCTATGGGTGCATTTACTTGATAGTGCAATGAATGACTCCGGATTGTTGCTTTCTTTGAGACGAACAACAATGATCTGATTGGCTATTTTGCTGCTTCCCAGTTCGGTAAGTTCTTTGCTCAGGTCTGCTGAAAAATTATCAGATTTTTCTACTGAAGCAAATATATTCTCAGCTCTTAAACCGGTAGTAATGGTTGCTGCGATTGTATAAAATAAAAAAGACCGACGATTCATGATTAATTTAATGTTTAGTTATAAACTATAATGTTTTATCTCAATTCAACCAATAAAGATAATGATTTTATGAGTAAAATGCAAGTTTTTATCTATAAAATTATGAATATTCTGTTTTAATCATATTTTTTGATATATATTTCAGAATCAGTTTGATGTGATGTGTTTTTGCATTAAGTTAAAATGATTAATGAAAAGTTTATTTATATTTCTACTTTAAAAAAATTGAAAGTAAATTTTTTCACAATTGAAAATTCCGGGAAAATAGATAACTGAAAAGATAGCATAGGCCAAACCTTTGGCCTGTTTTATTTTCTCATCGTTTCAAACAGTTCTTTTAATAAAAATAAGATACAGACAAGAACCACTGAATTCTTTTACTATCTTTGCCATAACAAAATGTTATCGTAGAATGGGCTTTCGTTTGAATGTTTTTGTCTCTGTTGCTCACCATCTGAATTTTACCAGGGCGGCAAGCGAATTGCATATTTCACAGCCTGCCATATCCCGTCATATTCAGGAATTGGAATCAACCTATAAAACGCAACTTTTTGAACGTTCGGGCAATAAGGTTAAACTTACCATCCCGGGTGAAATCCTGCTCAGGTATGCCGAAACCATACTGGAGACTTATCGCAATCTGCAATTGGAAATGAATCTGCTGACAGGTAATTTTTCGGGTGAATTGCGCATAGGAGCCAGTACAACTATCGCACAGTACATACTTCCGCCTATTATCGCAAAATTTATCGCAAAATTTCCCGATGTAAAACTCACGGTTACTTCCGGAAATACGGAGCAGATAGAACAGATGTTAGAGAAGTATGAAATAGACATCGGACTTGTTGAGGGGGTACACCGCAAACTGTCATTGAAATATACGGCATTTCAGAAAGACGAACTTGTTCTGATAACAGGTGCCGGGAATAAAATCGGAGATGAAATATCACTTGACGACTTGATTACACTTCCTTTGGTGTTGCGTGAAACAGGCTCCGGGACACTGGAGGTGATAGAACAGGAATTGGTACGGCACAACAAGAAAATTTCGCAAATGAACATATTGCTACAACTCGGTAGTACGGAAAGTATTAAGTTGTTTATTGAAAATAGCCCTTCAGTTTTTGCCATTGTCTCAATTTCTGCTGTCACCAAAGAATTGCTTCGCAATACGTTCAAAGTAGTCGAGATAAGCGGATTTGAGCTGAAGCGTGAATTCGCGTATGTAATTAGTCATGGATCTCATTCTGAAATACAGGAGCGATTTATGCGATTCCTTGTCTGTGAACTATAACTTTTTGTTATTGAGCATAGGTAAATTGTATTGTCATAATTGCAATTGACCCCGTAAATTTGCAGTGCTAAATAAAGTCTGCAATGGTACATATTTTATTCATATCGCTTTTTATCGCTTCAGTGTTTGCTTCTCCTGTCGTTGCCTTATTTGGAGGAATTGTATTTGCACTGTTTTTTAAGAATCCTTATCCCAAGCTTGCCAAAACAATTTCAAAATATTTGTTGCAAGTTGCAGTAGTCGGACTCGGCTTAGGACTTAATTTCCAAACGGCACTCAAAACGGGTGGAGAAGGTTTGCTTTTTACTGTAGTATCAGTCTCCATTGTACTATTTGCAGGAGCTTTGCTGGGCAAATGGTTGAAACTGCCGCCTAAACTGTCGTATTTGCTTTCTTGCGGTACGGCGATCTGCGGAGGAAGCGCTATTGCCGCTGTTGCTCCGGTTGTCAATGCGGACAACAACGAAACATCTGTGTCATTAGCTGTGATTTTTACATTAAATGCAATTGCGTTGTTGTTGTTTCCTGTTATTGGCCACTGGCTTGGAATGACAGAGGAACAGTTTGGTTGGTGGGCAGCAATCGCTATCCACGATACGAGTTCGGTGGTCGGAGCCGGAGCGATGTACGGTTCCCAGGCCTTAGCATTGGCTACAACGGTCAAACTAACCCGTACTCTTTGGATTATCCCTCTTTCGTTTTTATCAATGTTATTCTTTCGCAATAATGATAATCGAAGAATCTCATTTCCGTGGTTTATTCTCTTTTTTATTGCGGCTATGTTGGTTTCCAGCTATATTGCACTTCCTGAAATGTTTCTCCGATCTGCTTCGGTACTATCTCATAAACTGCTATTGGTAACGCTATTCCTGATAGGGAGTAATATGAGTTTAAACGCTATCAGGGAAGTGGGCGCGAAGCCTATCGCGCTGGGTATAGCATTATGGTTGCTGATTTCTATTATTTCATTACTTGTAATACTCTGACTTATGCAATTTAAAGAACTATCGAGTGTATTCATCGCTTTTCTGGCACTGGTCAATCCGTTTCAAAAGTTATTTGTAACCATGATACTTCGTGATCATTACAATCAGGGTGAATTGCGAAAGATCGTGAACCGATCAAACCTGACGGCCCTGATGGTGTTAATGATCTTTCTTTTCGTCGGGGAGTTTGTGCTGAATTATTTTTTCCGTCTCCAACTATATGCTTTTCAATTCACCTGCGGGTTGGTATTATTATATAACGGCCTGATGGGTTTACAAAAAGGTACATTTCTTTCAATCGGTGATGATATGAAAATAAAAGATATCATCGCCGTTCCGTTGGCTGTTCCGATGATCGCGGGCCCGGCCACGATAACCGCCGTTGTTTCAATGCCGTCTATATGCGGCAAATGGATTACGGGGGCGGCCGTTGTGTCCGCGATCGCTGTAAACTGGCTGGTTATGTGGTTTGCCGAACCCATCGGACGAGTTCTTACAAAATACAACATTCTGATGCCGTTGATTCGTATCATAGGACTGATCGTAGCTGCTATCGGAGTTCAAATGATGTTTAACGGCCTGATTGTTTTTATTGGAAATCTATAATCTGCATAAGTTCAATATTCCAATCTCCTAATTTTTATTTTTCACATATTTTTCCAGCCATTGATCTTGTTCCCATAAAACATGAAATACGGATTCTTTAGCTGCGTATCCATGACTTTCCTTAGGCAACAGGACTAAGCGTGTAGGGGCGCCGAAGCCTTTTAGTGCGTTGAAATAACGTTCGCTTTGCATAGTGAATGTTCCTGAATTATTGTCATCCGCTCCATGTATCAATAATAACGGATACTTCATTTTGTCGGCGTGCATGAAAGGCGACATCGCATTGTAAACCTCCGGCGCTTCCCAGTAATTGCGTTCTTCCGCCTGAAATCCGAAAGGAGTCAAGGTGCGGTTGTAAGCTCCGCTACGCGCAATACCGGCGGCAAACAGGTCAGAGTGGGTCAAAAGGTTGGCCGTCATAAAGGCGCCGTATGAATGTCCGCCTACGGCTACTTTGTTACGGTCGATATACCCCATTCCGTCGACTGCGTCGATCGCGGCTTTTGCATTGGCAACAAGTTGTTCGATAAATGTATCATTTGGTTCTGTATCGCCTTCACCGACGATCGGGAATGCTGCGTTATCAAGGATCGCATAGCCGCGCGTAACCCAGTATATCGGTGATCCGTAATAGGGATAGATAAATTCATTGGGGTTGGTGGTATTTTGTCCTGCACTGTTTTTGTCTTTGTATTCGGTAGGGTATGCCCACATGACCATCGGCAATTTTTCTTTTTTCTGCATATCATATCCGGCAGGAAGGTAGAGTGTTGCAGTCAACTCCACACCATCCGGGCGTTTATATTGAATGACTTCTTTATACACGTTGGCGATGCTTTTAAATGGATTGTCGAAATGGGTGATGGCTGTGGGAGCTACGCGTTTTTTGGTATTCATCACATAATAGTTCGGATATTCCGTAGGCGATTGAATGCGAACAAGGTATTCTCCGCGTCCGGCATCCATAATAGAAATAATCTCCAGCATTTTATCAGTATAATCGGATTGATAGATGCGTTTTTTCTTTTTTGTTTTAAGATCGAATTCATCAATAAACGGGAATTGGCCTTTTTCACTATATCCGTCCCCGATAAGATAAGTTTTGTTTTCGTTAATATTGAGCACATAGCGTCCGGATGCATTTTTTTTCGTGTCAAAAAAGCCCGGATCGCTGTATGCATCCTGCGAATTGCGGTCGGAAATGATTTCTGGTTTTTGGTTTGGGTCTGATGGATTGAATAGATATGTTTTTGAATTGCGTGTATTCCACCAGTTATCATACAGAATTGCTGTATTTTCGTTGCCCCATATTATTCCGGAATATCTGTTTATTGTTTTTGCAATGCTTATGGGTTGTCCGCAAAAAGGCGCTTTTAACTGAAATATTTCGTCCCTGAACGCCGCCTCCTTTTCAGGATCGCCTCCGTCCAGTGCCTCCACCCAGTAAAGGGTTGCCGGATGGTCGGCTCGCCATGAGAAATTACGCTTCCCGGGATAGGTTGACATAAATCCTTTCGGTAATACTTCGTACAAGGGCTGGTCATTGATCTGACTGATAAGCTTTCCGTTCATATCATATATTGCCGTTGCAACAGGAAAGCGGTATAAAGGAACAATGTAAGAATACGGACGGTGTATCGTATTGATCATAACATAGTTTCCGTCGGGAGAGAATGATTCTCCCGAATACAGGTCTTTTTCTTTCCATAAAGTAAGTTGTCCGTCCAAATCGACCTTATACAATTCGGAGGTGATGAGTGTTTCGAAATTCGCTTCATCCGTTGCATTCTGTAGAAGATCCTGGTAAGTGCGGTTTTGTGCTTTGGCTCCCTTTTCGCTGACAGAAATAGTGGGTCCGGCGGGGATCGCTTCATTTGTATCTACAAAGGCCGGTTTGTTTTTTGGTAATACTCTGATAAGAAAAGATTTGCTATCCTTGAACCATGTGTAAGGATTACCCAGGTTTGCATTGAGTACAGGTTCTGTAAGACGTTTCGCTTGTCCGCTTGCCAGATCGGCATACCATAGTTCAACGCCGGTATTTGTTGTATGGGTAAAAGCTATTTTTGTTTCATCCGGCGACCAGGATAGGTAAGTGATTTTTGCATCACCGGGAAGTCCGGCAATCTGCGTGGCGTCTTTTTCTTTGATTGTTTTATATTTCAGGTTGTTAAAGTAGGTAACGGTGCTTGATATGTTGGTAGCAGGGTTAATACGCAACCCGGCCAGACGCATTTCTTTTTCCGATAATTCGTCCAATGTTTTATATGTATTCCTGTATTGGAATATCATTTTGTTTTTTTTGTTATCCATGGACAAGGTCGGCGCTCTCTCAAAGTCAGCAAGTTCCAGAATCTCTTTCGGAGGTTTTTGATATACCGGATCTTCCTGTCCAAACAGGTTGAATGACAGGCATAATGTTGTAACGAAAAGTAATAGCTTTTTCATGGGCGTGTAAATTTATCGTTGAAACTAAAAAAGAGAATTCAAAGATAGCGAAAGTTGAGAGCAATGCAAAAATTATTTTTGTATTGCCGAACAAAGCTATCTTCTGTTGTTTGACAAAAGATAACGTAAATCAAAAGCAATACAAAATAAGTGAAAAAAAATTAGCTTAATTCTGGAGATTATTTTGGCATGGAGTATTTTTCCATGCGTATCGACTTCATCAGAAAAATACAATCACAATAAAACAGAAACGCAAACGTTTTTCGATAAAGAATATCAAGCCTATTGAAAAAATGATAAAAAATGCATCTATAATATTTTATATATTGGTTTTCTTCTCCTTAAACTCATGCAAAGATGATGATGAGATTACAAATGTCCCAATCAAATATTCTTTAGGTATATATAAAATATCAAGCAATAATATATCCGAAGATCAATACATTTCCTTAAATAAAGTTTTTATAATAAACTCAAAAGAGCAAGGGAATAAAATTTTTGATATATGGAATATGGATACGCCAAGAATAATTGAAGAATTTGACTACAATGAATATACATTTCTATTGAGATTTTTTTCATCAAAGATGCTTGAAACTAATATAGAACATTTCCTGTATTACGAAAATGGCAATAAATATGAATACAAATACTTGCTTGACATAAAAGGAAAAAGTCAGGAAGAAAATGATATTCATGAACAATACTATTATACGGGTATATATATAAAGAAAATAACAGCCAATCATTTAGTACAAGCTCTGACAGGTATAGAATTAGAATAATATAAGTAATTAGCCTATTAAGCCACAAAAGGGATGTTAGGAAAGCAACAACATCTGCTAATTTAAGGGTAGCGCTTGTTTTTTTTCTAAACGGATAATCTGGCGGCGGTAGATAAGGCAGGATGTTATAAAATAAAATCCTGTTTGTAGCCACAATAAATGGTATTCGCGTGCCACTTCATTTAATGATGCTCCGCCGCTTTTTATAAGGACAAATCCTTTAATGCCGGGGGTTGATGGGAGGATGTCGCTGATCACTTTCCAATATACGGGAAATGCATCTTTTGGCCATGATATACCTGAAAGAAACAGGACGATGACCGACAGGAATACAAATACCATCATGGGAGATTCGCGTGTGGTCATAAAGCCGGATAATGTCATGGAAAAGAAAATGCAGGCAGAAAGATAAGGCACCAGGAACAAAAATAATGTTCCCGGTTCACTGACATTCGGATATGAGAAAATACGAGGGGCGATCACTAATGTCCAGATGCATACCGGGATATAAAGGATGATATATGCTAAAGCTTTGCCTGATACGACGCGTAATGTTCCATTGAAGCGTTCATTTTCCGGTACAAGTTGGTGAAACCGGCTTCGTTCGCGGGCAGTGCCTCCGAGCATACCTATCCCGAGTACAAGTGTTTGTTGTATAACAAGCATTAACACCGCAGGTATCAGAAAACTGGCGAACCCGTTTGACGGATTGAATAAAGTAATCGATTCGTAAGGGACCGGATTAACTAAGATATTGCTGAGTTTTTCCGTGGACTGGGGTTGGTTATGTGCTGTCATTTCTTTTCCTAAATCAAAAGAAACTTCCGTTGCGGATAGAAGCATTGCTTTGTAGTATAGGATGAGACTCATGTCGCAATATAATGAGACCGTTGCCTGTTTTTCTGTATGCAGATTTTTACTGAACTCCGGAGGAAACAACAATATTCCGTATGCTTCTTTCCGATCCAACATGGCCTGCGCTTCAGGCATTGAAATGCAGGAAGCGACAATCCGAACATCGGGAGTGGCATCTACGCGCCTTGTAAACTCACGGCTGTATGCCGTATTAGATTGGTCTACAACAACGACTTTTACTTCGCGAGCGACTTCGGGATTATATATCAGCGCGTATACCAGAGGATATGCCAATGGCACAAGAAAGAAGAATATGAGTACGCCACTGTCCTTGAATACATTTTTAATCTCTTCTTTCCAGACATAGAACAGGTCACCGATTCCTTCGCTGATTAGTTGAGTTATTTTCTTTTCTTTCATATCTCTTGTGAGTTCAAAGTTTGGAAGATGCTGTTTTAGCTGTTCTTATGGTATATAATGAAAATATAACATGGCATTTTTAAGGTTTTTCCGTATTAAGAACGGTAGAATTATAAAACCTAAAAGCCAAATATATTCTCCCCATGTATAAATGAGATCCCGCCCATTGAGCGCCTGGTCAATATAGATCAGGATATAATGTCTCAATGGATAAAGATAGGATACCGCGTGTAGTGATGGATACATGTCGGATACGGGGAATGAGAGTCCGCAAAAAGAGAAACCTAACATTCCGAAAAGAGAAGCGAAGCTGAGGCCTAACCGTACGGTTGGCAAAACTCCGATCATGAAAACTCCGACAGCCTGTGAAGCCATGACTAAAAGAAACATGGCCGTTATCATTGGCATCCATCCCGAATTTAGCGGAAATGAATTGTATCCGTATAGAATCGTGCACATTAACAATCCGATTATAGTGAATATCACGGTGTGTGGCAGTAGTTTCCCGAGTACGGATACCGTGATGGAATCATTCCCCATATTGAGCCATTTTCGTGATGTTTTATATTTTATTTCCGAGCCGATCGAATATACGGTAACTAAAAATATTAATAACTGTAGTATTCCGGGCAGTATGGAATTGCTTAGGTATATCGAATAGTTCACCCATGGGTTGCCTATGGCATGTGTATCTAAGACGATGGGCTGTACTTGCGTCCTAATCTGTTGTTCCGTATATCCTTTTGCCTGTCCGGTTTGTAATCCGACGGCTCCGCCGGCAAGAACGGACATCGTTTTCATATCCCGGAATAGGAGTGAACCGGCGATCAGGTATGATCCGTTTGTGTAAAACGATATCTGAGGTTGTTTTCCGGAGCTTGCCTCTTTCTGGAAATCTTTGGGTATGCAGAAGATTCCGTATACATCTCCTTTTTGCATCTCTATCCGCGCTTCTTCGAACGTAAGTGTTTGTATGGCTACGGATGTCTGTTCGAATGCGTTGAGCTGTCGTATCAGCGCTCGTGAAGTCGGTGTATTGTCCGAGTCTACGACAGCGATCGGTAGATTTGTCGGAAGCCCGCTCTGCATCAGGGATATAAAGAAGAAAAGACTTCCTATGGGCGCTATTATCATGCAAAAGAAGTACAGTGGATGAGAACACAATCTCACCACTTCTCTTTTAGCAATCAGTCCTATTCTTTGTATTCCTAGCTTAAAATGAGTCATTGTAATCTCTGATTTTTATTATTCCCGCGTAAAATATTTAATCGCAGCATGTAAACGGATCGGTTCGTTATCGTTTGATAATGACGGACATTCCGGGTCGCAGGTCTGTAACTTTTTCAGTCGGACGAGCGCGAACCTCAAAGGTTTTGGCATCGAATTGTCCGGTAGCTTTTGTTGCTTTCCATGCTGCGTAAGTACCCATATCTTTCATGAAGTAAACTTTCATTGTCACTTCTTTATTTTCCAACGCGGGAATGAAGCCTTTTACTTCCATTCCTATTTTAATATCTTTCAGTAAGTCTTCGCGAACACTAAATGTCACCCATAGATCGTTCAAATCGACGATGTTCATGATCGGCGCTCCCGTTCCGACCAGTTCCCCTATTTCCGGAAAACGTTCTGCAACTTCACCGTCGATGGGTGAGGTCAGGGCGCGTTCGTTCATGTATGACTCAACTTCGGCAACAGCTCCTTCTGCCTGATTGACCAAAGCTTCGGCTGCCATTTTATCTTCACGGCGCGCCCCTTCTTTTGCCATTTCATATTGTGAGTGAGCCGCCTTTTCTGTTGCGATCATGGCCTGATAATTAGCTTCGGCTTCATCATGTTGCTGTGCGGACATGACCCCCTGGTCATATAATCTCTGAACCCTATTGTATGATTTTTGTGCGATATCAAGTCCTGCCTTTGCTTTTTGCCACATTTCATAAGCCCCCGCTATTTCCTGTGAACGCGCTCCTTTCTGTGCTTTTTCCTTCTGTGCTTCTGCTGCTGAGCGGGCTGCTTCCGCCTGCTGCAGTTTTGCCTGTACTTCTGGCGTATCAAGATAGACGAGTGTATCTCCGGCTTTGACCCGGTCGCCTTCGCCGAAGCGGTAAGACACGATGCGCCCGGGTACTTTTCCGGAGATGCGTACTTGTGTCGCTTCTGCCTGTCCCATAATTATTTCGTCGGGTGGCGAAAGCAGGAAGAAGCCGGCTAACGCTACTAACCCTATGACAATCAATACTGCTATGAATGCAAGCAGCATATTATTAATCGAATACTTTTTTTCTGTGCTCATATTGTTTTGTTTTAATAATTTCGTTTTAATCTACATGTAACTTGCCGATTGTTTTTTCAAAATATGTTTTCGTAAGCTTTAATTCTATTTGTGCATCAATTAGTTGTGAATTGGCAGAAAACCAAGCTGTTTGCGCTTCCATAAGGTTCAGGGCCGGAATCACTCCTTCTTTGAAACCGAGGTTTGCATAACGTAAATTTTCTTCGGCTTTTTCCATATTTCTCTGTGATGCTTTGAGTTGCTTGCCGGCTTCGTTTACCTTATAGGCCGATTGATTGACCTGAAGCTCGATTTTCTCTTTCGTATCTTCGTATTCAAGTTGTTTGATTAATGTTTCCGCGCGTGCGGAGTTTTTCTTATAGGTTCCTTCCCACCAGCCGGAAATAGGTACTTTTACGACAACTCCCAAATTATACATTCCGGCAAATTCGTTTTTGTAGCCATTAAACATATTCGGGTTAGTCACTAAATAATTAGCTGTCAGGGCTACATTTGGCAACATATCCGCCAGAACTAAATTTTCTTTTTTCTTATAGATTTTTGTAGCCAGATCGAGACTCTTTAGTTCCGGTCGATTTGAAAAAGCGGAGTTTATATCTGGGAAAGCTGCTATTTCATTTACGGTTAGCTGTGTTGTTTCTTCATCTGCCAATCGGACGGTTGAAGTAAGTTCGAGCCCGCAGATTTGCGCTAATAACATCCGTGACAATGTTAGCCCGTTGTTTACTTTCGTTTGTGCCATTTCGGCTTCGTTTAGCTTTACTTTTACAGATAGCCCATCAGATTTGGTTGTAACGCCCTCGTTGATCAAGGCGCTTACATCATGATCCATTTTCTGAAGCAATTCAACATAATGGTCAGCTAATTTTTTCTTATTCGCGAGTGAAACCACCTGCCAGTATGCTTCATCGGTACTGTAAATCACTTCCTCAAGCTGCATGTTATTCATCGACTTTGCCAATTCTTTTGCATAAGTTGTAATCTGATTATACGAAATAATTTTTCCACCCATAAAAACCGGTTGTACGAGCGATATGTCGCCAACCCACACATTTTTAAAATCTAAGCGCGTAGCATCTTTGACATCATTTGCTACATGCTGTAATGCTTGGGCTAACTCAGGCATTTCCTGAAGAATCGGTTCGAGTTTGGAGACTAATGATGATAATGCGGTAAACTCACTGTAATCGATCAATTCAAGATCCTTCTGATTACGTAGATATGTTCCCATGGTCGATACCTGTGGAAAATATTTTGTGCGCGCAGCATTGCGTTCGTGTTCAGCCATTTTTATTTTGGCCGAAGAAATCTGAAGTTCTTTGTTATTATCGATGGCTAATTGACGACATTGTTCCAATGTCAGAACATCTTGTCCGTTCGCTAAAATAGCATATAGTAACAAAATAACTGTATAGATTTTTGACTTCATTTTTATCTCGATTTATTGTTTGTTCGTTTTGACTTTGCAAAGATACACCGTATTATTTGCGTTTAAATAGTTGAAATGTCCATCAAAATGTTCGTTTTACCCTTAAATAAGAAATAACGGATGTTATTGTGATAATAATGTTTATTTTTGCCATAGAGAAAAACTGTTTTGAATGAAATATCAGATGGAAATAGATCGCCTAAATGTGGAAAAATTCACGGATAATCCTGAGGAGTTGCATCAGGATGTGATACTGAAATATTTTGAATTATTCGGACGGACAGATGGCGTTTTGGGTATAGAGCATATACCTAAGATTGTAGAGGCCGGTTTTGTTGTAATTTGCCTCAAAGGCGAGTGCGAACTGATGCTTGATCATGTTATCTATGATTTCAAGGCCGGTCAGATGTGTGTGGGCTTTACCGCTACGGTTGTTCAGACATTATGGAAAAGCGAAGACTTGGAATGTGTGGTACTTGCTGCGAATATGGAATTTTTACGTAATATAAATATTCCATCGGTTTCGGATTTATTCATTACGATCCGTACGAATCCGTGCATATCACTTTCGGATGAAGAGATGGTAGCCTTGCCGGTATACTTCAGGTATATACAGTCTGTTTACAATCGGAAAGATCATGCGTACCGCATGGAAATTATTAAGCAATTATTAGTGGTATTGTGTTATGAAGTTGCGGCGATTTACCAGAAAGATCTTCCGTCTCGAAAACGAATGTATTCATATAAGGACTCCGTATTTCGTAATTTTGTTCATTTACTTTCCTCAAAATATCAGGAAGAGCGTCGTGTCGCTTATTACGCGGAAGAGTTATGTGTTACACCCAAATATTTATCCCATATCGTAAAAGAAGTGTCCGATAAAACAGCCGCCGAATGGATTGATGATTTTGTTTTACGCAATATAAAAATCCTTCTGACAACGACCGCATTAACTATACAGCAAATATCCGATCAGCTTAATTTTCCCAACGCGTCATTTTTTACACAATATTTCAAGCGTGCTACCGGGAAGACTCCGAAAGCTTTCCGCAATAAGGGAAATGGGAAGTAATTGAATTAGCATAAAAAATCCTTTTCTGCAACGTAGAAAAGGATTTTTTATGCTATTGACTGATTCAGAATTTCAGGGTGTTCAGTCTTTTATCAATCAAGAAACCATCGATTGCTTTCAGGTTGAATCTGATTTTTTGTTTGGCCTTGAATCGGATAATGAACAAATTTTCTGTTCCTTCAATCGTTTCTTTTTCACCGATATTCACGAATGTGGGATACAAAGCCTTGTTCCCATTGGTGTGGAGCCTGTCGTTTGTCAGATTTTCCATTTCTTTTACATGGAGGGGCTCGATCCCTATATATTCATAATCCTGGGGATTATACGGCAATGCGAAGCTGATGGCATTTACCGAAAGCAGGTCGGTTCCCGAAACTTTGATTTCGATGATTTCTCCCGCATTATAATTTGGTTTAGGAATATTGACATGAATCGTGCCTTGTACTTTTTCAATTCTTCTGCTTCTAGCCCCGCCATCTAACTGGGTAGCGGCGACGGATATGTCGTAAGCATCGATTAATCCGTTTTTATTGATATCTCCGTTGCTGATATATCCTTCGAAATCCGCATCACCGCTTCTTAGTCCGGTATAATTCCGGTACGATGTCAGGTCATTGTAGTCAATTTTTCCGTCATTATTGATATCTCCGGGAATATAGCTTTCTGTTCCGGGCACTTTGAATACATAGATTTCTCTGCCGGAACCATATCCGCCTACGGCATCCGTAATATTCAACTTAATGTAGCGGACGGTTGGTTTGTTTTTGAATTCAACTATTTTTGTTTCGTTATTTTTTGCCCATTCAAAGGTACCGGCTTCCGTCCAGTTTTCTTTATCAAGACTATAGTAGACCGAGCCTTTCAGAATAGTTCCATTTCCGGCGTTATCGCGTGGAATGTAATGGAATTTGTCAAGTTGGTTGATGGTTTTTAAATCCATAATCAGGTCGAATGGAAGCGCGTCCACACTGTATTTTGTATGCCATAATTCACCTTCTTCAAAATCGAATAGTCTCTGCAGCGAACGTCCTTGATTTTCCGCCGAAGTCTCTCCTTCAATACCTTTGATGGCGAACTCCAATGGGTTTGATTTTGTGGTGGCGCACAGTTGAACCCAGTCAGAATACCCGTCTTTGTTTACGGCTCGTAGCTTGAAAGAATATCCGGTCTCGGCTTCTAAGTTTTCAAACAACAGTTCGGTATCTTTGATGGTTGTATAGAGCATATTGTTGAAGTCTATTTCATAATAATCAGCATTGCCAACCGCATTCCATGTGGGTTGTAGTTTATAGGCTTCCGTGTTTTCTTCTGTTATTTGAGCGTTTGAAGGAGTGGTTAATTGTCCTGTTTTTACTCTGTGATTATCTGTTGGTTCAAACTGATATCCTTCGATGTGCAATGTGATTTTTTGGGTAGTGATGTCCGCCGAAGCCAACTTGATGAATAGCTGGGGATTTTTGGTGATTACTACTTTTTCGAACTCGCTTCCCGGAGTGGCAAATTTGTTCAAGTTCGGCGCTTTATCGAAAAAGTAAACGTTTTCTTTTTTCGTAAGCTCTTCGAAAGAAAAGACTTCCATTAATTTTATTTTATTTTTTCCGCTTTCTGCTGATATTTTTTTCGGTTTTTCGGTTACATTGATTCTGCATTCTGTTCTTTTATCTTTTATAAAACCGTCAAAATTACCTTCGGACGGATGAATTGTCACGGTGGCTTTATTTTTGCCATCAACATTCGATTCGATGAAAGTTGTAACTCCTTTTCCCTGTCTGTATTCTTCGGATATACCATCGTCATCGTATTCCG
Source organism: Tannerella sp. (assembly GCA_031551825.1). Lineage (GTDB taxonomy): Bacteria > Bacteroidota > Bacteroidia > Bacteroidales > Tannerellaceae > Tannerella. The sequence goes on from JAVBNB010000004.1 coordinate 105,319, forward strand.
TGAAGGCGCTGTATCCATAAGGATAAATCTCATAAATGCGAAGATCTTTATCGATTTCGGAAACATTGTTATTGGGGTTTGTCATCGGAATAATCGCTCCGCTTTTTACAAATATGGGCAATTTCCATAGCGGAGCATCAAAGCTATTTATAATGCGGTTGCCATCATATTTTTCGCCTGTGACGTAATCGATCCATGTGCCTTCGGGCAGGTAAATATTGTTTCGGATATCGTTACCCTGCTCGTCTGATTTAGTTTCCTGATAAATAGGCGCTATCAGGAAATAGGGGCCGTACAGAAACTGGTATTGTGTGGATTTTCCTAATGTATAAGGATTCGGATATTCCAGAAACAGGGCTCTTACCATCGGCAGGCCATCCACGGATTCTTTTGCGATACTGTAAGTATAGGGCATCAGTTCTGATTTGAGTTTAAGATACCAGCGATTGATAGAGGTTACCGGTTCACCGAGCGCGTGCGGATATTTTTCATTTGCTCCCCATCCATCCATATTCAATTGCATCGGAGTAAAGGTTTTCCATTGAAAATCGCGAGTATTTACAGTCGGATTTTTTCCGCCGAAAATTCCATCCATGTCGGATGATATGTTTGGATTACCTGATAAACCGGAACACAGATAAGTCGGAATATGGAAACGTATGTATTCCCATACACCGCCGGACTGGTCACCGGACCATATACCTGCGTAACGCTGCGTGCCTGCCCAACCATCAAGAGAGATAATAAACGGGCGCGCATCGTTACCATAATAAGTCATGATCTGTGCGACGTCGGCAATACCGTTCAGTCCGAACGAATAGCCGGCGCCGACCCATGCTACGTCTGTTTTGAGAACACGTACTCCCGCGTCTCTTACTTCTTTAACGATATCGCGTTGTAATAAAGCTTCTACCTCTTTTTTCGGGTGGAGATCGGATTGGGTCCATAGGCCTATTTCGACTCCGTTCTTATGTGCATAACCGGCTAATTCTTTCAGATTACGGATGTTTCCGTCTAATGTTTCCGTTTGCCCGTATCCGGCTCCGTATCCGTCATTTGGTAGAAGCCAGCCTAAAGGCATGTCGTAACTTTTATAGCGGTCGATGACGGCCCGTGCCGAGAACTGATAATTATTCTTTTCTCCGTTCAACGATTCTTTTATACCGCTATTGTCTTTCTGGCTTTCCTTATAACGTTTGCCGTCTTCGAATAATATTCCGTTTTCATCTTCTGCCCAGTAGTCGCGGTTGTATGCATTGAGATGTCCCTGATAGAAGGCAAATTTGGGAAGAAGGACAGGATTGCCTGTCAGTTGATAGAAATCATTCAGCAAAGGAACGGCTCCGTCGTTTATCATAAAAAATACATCTAAATAATCTGTTTCGTGGTATAACTTTACGATGTCTTTTTCTTCGGATCCGAAATCGTATTTGCCTTTTTTGAATGTATACCACATCATTCCATATCCGTTAGTAGACCAATAGTAGGGATTCGGAGAGGCAACACCGCCGTCTGTCCAGCTATTCTGATTTTCTATTGAGATCGTTTTTCCTTTGTGCGAAAAACGTCCGTTCTGCACTCCTCCGCCATAGAAATATTCATCGCGCTTCTCTTTTAAGGCTAAGGTGACTTTTTCTTTTTCAAATAATACCGGACTGACCGTTTCGATTGCAATATTATTTGATTTTTTATGAATGACTTTCAATAAAGCGGTGTTTTGATCTAATAGAATCTCAATTTCGTTTGTCGAGATTGAAATAGAATTGTTTTCCTTCTTCAGTTGCAAATCCGTAATCGGTTTACGCGGATTGTCTGTAAGGATCTGAGCTTCCGGCTTCGCTTCCGGATCTCTGATTATTTTTCCGGAATTATCCTGAAACAATCGAAAAATATTCTCGTCGTAGAAATCGAATGTCATACGGTTACTGTCGGATAAAAGCACTTCGACTGTTGTCGGATTTATTTTGTTTACATCCGTTATTGTCAGTTTTTTTGTATCTCCCTGTGCGAAAGATATAATAGTTGTACACATTAATAAAATGGCAGAAAGCAAGGACGTTTTTCTCATGATGTATGTTTTCTATAAAGTATATTGTTTTGAGTATTTTTCGGTTTGATATTCTAAAAAACATCCAAATTTAGACATTATTACTTATTAGAAAGCGAATCCTGTTGAAAAATATCGAATTCCGCGTCTTTCGATAAGTCAGTTTGTTTTTATCCGGATAACAGTAAATGAATGTGCCGGCATTTCGCAGTTGAAGGTTTCTGATACGGTGATATCCGATGTTTGCGGACGTGTGACTTTATCATCCAGATTGCCGACCATTACTATTTTTTTTGCTGCCGGTTTAACACCGTTGATACCTTTCAGGTTGATATCCGTGTTTACCGTTACAGGCAGAAGATTGACTAATTTCACAACGAGATCGCCATTTTTGCTGTCGCGTACGACGGATGATGCTACGCGCTTGGTTACGTTTTTTTCTGTATTTGAAAGCTCCAGTTTGTTGCTCAGGTAGCGATCACCGCTATTTTGTCCGTATAGCTGTTGGACATAATATCCGACAGTTGGTTTGATTTCTTTATTATTGAAATAGATCAGATCCGGATTCCAGTTTGTATGTTTTTCTTTTGCTAACAGGGGTGCGTATGAAGTCATTTCCACAACATCTCCGTTACGCTCCAAAGAGGTGAGGTATAGCGCTTCAACTAATGCTGATTCGAGATTGTTTGGTCGTCCGGGCAGGTGTACCGCGTATTCTCCGAGGTAAACATTCGCCGATCTCGCACGATCGTATTTATCGTAAAAATCCTGATTGTTCAGGAACCATCCTGGTGTCTGATAATAATGCTCATCCACTATTTGAAGGTTTAGCTTGTCTGAAATTTTCCAGCCTTCTTCATAGTCGGTTCCTTCACAAAACGGACCGACTGTTCCGATCACTATTATTTCGGGATGTTTTTCCTTCATCGCATTGTAAATCATAGTGAAACGCTCTTCGAATGCATCAGTAATTAAGTCTTCATTGCCAATACCGATGTATTTCAGGTTAAAAGGCGCCGGATGTCCCGCTTCAGCACGCATTTTTCCATATTTGGTACGAATATCGCCGTTTGCATATTCCACTAAGTCGAAAACTTCCTGTATGTAGTCCTCCATTTCACACATAGGTATACCTTCCTGTCCGTCTTTTTGGGAGTTCTGACAACATACGGCGGCTGGTAATATAGGAACGGGTTCCGCCCCGAGATCTTCACAAAACTGGAAATATTCAAAATAACCAAGCCCCATGCTTTGGTGGTATCGCCAGATGTTTGGTTGAGGTTTACGTGCTTCGAGTGGGCCAATTGTATTTTTCCAGTGGTACATATTTTCCAGCCCGTCACCATGCGCAACACATCCACCCGGAAAACGAACAAAACGTGGATGAAGGTCTGCAATTGTTTGTGCAAGATCTGCCCGCAAACCGTTCGGACGATTTTTGAATGTTTTTTGTGGGAATAAGGAAATCATATCCATTGCGATGCTTCCGGTCTGACGTGGCGAAATTTCCAAACGCGCGCTGTCCCCACCGTTCAATACTTTTAGCGTGGTGTTGTATTTTTTCCAGTTGGTATCGTTTAAAGAAATCGTTTTTTCGGCCAATACTGTATTATTTTCTCCGATGAGCCTGATTGCTATTTTTCCATTTTTCCCGTCTGCGGATTTTGCAAACATGGAAAAGTTGTATGACTCTCCGGCTTTCAATACGATACCGTCGTATCCCTCGTTAGATAATCCGGCTCCTACGGATGAAGTTCTTAAAGTAAGATAGTGCGGATTATTGGGATGGATGGGATGAAGGGTGTCAATTTCATAAGTCGCATCACCGGTGATACTCCATGCTTTGAAGCTGTTCCACAAACTGTCACGTCCGGCAACATCGTCGGGAGTATATTCAAAACCACGATTTTGCACAAGCTCTGCATATAACCCTCCATCAGCAGCATAACTGATGTCTTCGAAAAAGATGCCTATTAACTTGTCGCTTATGGGTTTGCCTATTGCGCTTTCTACAGTAAGAGTCGCGTTTACAGGCTCTTTGAAAGACATTTCAATGGCGACACGTTCGTCTAATTGCTTTTGTCTTTCGGTTTTTGCGTGGGCCTCCCAGGTAAGCGCGTCGACTGTAGCGCGTGAAGTCTTGACTACCGTGCCATGGCTTGCAGGCTCTACCATCGATAATTTATCCGTAACATTTTCCCATGTAATAAAATCCTTTGTGCGTAATGCTTCGTATTTTTTTTCGCGATACGCATCCATGTAAACGATAAAGCTGCCATCCGGTAATTGAGCTGTTGCGGGGCCTTCTACCCAGCTCTTAGTGAAAGGTTCTCCGCTTATTGGTTTGTAAGGGCCTTCTGCATTTTTACTGGTAGCGACCAATAATGTTTTTTGTGGAGTCGGAAGTTCTCTTTCATCCTTGTAGATCATGTAGAATGTATCGTTAATCTTTCGTATAGTCGCATCAATTACATTATGACCCGGATCGAAAAACAATTTTGCAGGAGCAAATGTTTTGAAATCTTTTGTTGTTGTGTAATACATCCGGTGGTCGTATTTCATGCCTTCTTCAACCACCCATTCGCCGTCGACTTTTATTGTACTTGCCCAAAATATGACAAATTGTTGTTTTTCTTCGTCATAAATCATCTCCGGCGCCCAGCAGTTGCGTACTTCCGCTAATTCCGACATCACAGGAATGTACGACTGGCGCCCCCAATGAATAAGATCTTTGGACGCGGCATATCCGATTTTATTTGATTCCCAGTTGATTGTCCAGATGCAATGCCATATTCCATCGGGTCCTTGTAGAATAAATGGGTCACGCATTTTTTTTTCTGTTCCCCAGTTCCCGTAATCACACTTCAGAAAACTATGTTCCGGACCGATTGCTGTCCATTTGTAACCGTCTTCGCTATATGCGAAATGAAGGCCGTTTTTGTTGCTGTTTTTGTTGGTAAAATACGAAAACAGGTAGATTTCCTGTGCCATCACAGAGAGTGACAAAGAGAATAACGCACAGAGCGTGAGATATCTTTTCGCAATGTTGGTATTCAAAAATGAATTTTTAGCTTTGGGTTCCATATTTATACTTGTTAGGGTTTATTAGTTTACAGTTTGCGAGATAATTGCTAATAGAAGATTGTTTTGTGTTCTCATGTATGCGAATAAGTGTATGAATGACACTTATATATGCAAAGGTAAGTTATCTTTTTAATTTACACAACGTTTTCTTGGTTAAAATATTTACTTTTGCAAAATATTGGTATTACTATGAATGAGAGTTTTTATTTTGTGTGGAATCCGGATACGGAGTTGTTTTCCATCTTTGGAATGCCGATTCGTTATTATTCCTTGATGTGGATCATCGGATTGACGATCGGATATGTTGTCGTAAAGAAATTGTATAAAAACCAGCACATACCGGATCTGGTTTTTGCTCCTTTATATATGTATTGTTTTTTCGGAATATTGTTGGGTTCCCGGTTAGGACATTGTTTGTTCTATGAACCGGAATATTACTTCTCTCATCCGTTAGAGATTTTATCGCCTTTTAGAAAAGATGCCGGAGGAGGTTTTATTATCGCCGGGTACACTGGGCTTGCCAGTCATGGTGGCACACTGGGGTTGATGATTGCATTATGTATGTATGCCTATCGTAATAAGATAAATATATGGACCGTATTGGATAATATAGCGATAGCGACTCCTATTGTAGCCTGTTTCATCCGGATCGGTAATTTTATGAATTCGGAAATTATTGGCAAGCCGACAAATGCAAACTGGGGAGTTGTTTTTGTACAGGAAGACAGGATACCGCGCCATCCGACGCAACTTTACGAGGCTTTGGCGTATCTGATAATCTTTTTGTTGGGACTACTGATCTATCATAAAAAGGGAACAAATATTCACAGAGGTTTTTATTTCGGCTTTTGCTTAGCCGCGATTTTTATATTTCGTTTTTTTGTTGAGTTCTGGAAAGAGCGGCAGGTTGATTTCGAAAGTACAATGCTATTGGATATGGGGCAACTCCTGAGTATTCCTTTTATCCTTATCGGGCTTTTTTGCATGTTCTATAAGAAGACGGATACGATATGGGTAAAGAATAAGTATTGACTTTCCCTCTTTTATCCTATTACTTCTATTTCGCTTTTGCCGTTTGATGTTTTAATGACTTTTATCTGAACGGTGATTCGTTCGGTCATTTCGGTAACATGTGATATGACTCCGATTTTTCGTCCCTGTGTTTGAAGATGTTCAAGAGCATCCATTGCTATACGAAGTGTTTCACTGTCGAGTGAGCCGAACCCTTCGTCAATAAATAGCGATTCAACTTTCATTCGATTGGAGGACAAAGAGGATAGGCCTAACGCGAGCGCAAGAGAAATAAGAAATGATTCTCCGCCTGATAATGAATGGATTGTTCGTATTTCGTTCAGCATGTCCGTATCAATTACTTGTAATGCAAGCGTGTCGGGAATGCGTTGCAGTTCGTATCGTGGGGAGAGTTCTTGTAAATGTTTGTTGGCATAGGTAAGCAATGTTTCCAATGTATACCCTTGCGCTATTTCTTTGAATTTATTTCCGGTCGCGGAGCCTAATAAACTATTCAGTTTCTTCCAGTTTTCAGCAAGCGCCCCTTTTTCTTTCAGCTCTTTTTCAAATCCTTTAATTTGTTCTTTGGCTTTGGCGTTTGATGAGAGGATGACTTCAATTTCGGTGGAACGTTTACTTTGACTTTCCGTCAACCCGTTTTTGTCTGTAAGTTCTTTTTGTAAAATATCCTTTGTTTTATTTTCGTTTTTTATCGGCAAACAGTTGTGCTGTTCCAGATTTTTTAGCCGTTCGGAAAGAGTTGCCTTTGTTGTCGTTTCGGCTTCTGTAAGAGATTTTAATGTTTGTTTTTCAGTTTGTATCCATGTATTGTCTTTTTCTAACAATCCGGTTAATTGTTCGTGCGTAATATCTCCTTTATCTTTTATCCATTCATCAACTTTATGTTGCAGTGTATTCTGTTTTTCTTCCGATTGCGTGATATTTATTTGAATCTGGCTGATAACACCGTTCAGGCTTTCCTGTTTTGCGATGATATTGTTTTTATTGTCGATCGCTTTTTTAAGATTGTTTGTTATAATCTCTTGTTGTTCAATAAAATATTTTTCGGCGGCATCGGCGGGTTTTCCATGGAGAACATCTTTTCTGTCGGAATATAATTGTTCGGCAATCTTTTGAAAATTTAAAAACCGTTCTGTTTTTGTTGTCAGATTTTCCGAAACTTCTTTCAGTTTGTTTTCTTCATTTTCAATTGCGGAGGTGAGTTTGTTTATTTCCTCCTGTGCTTTTTTGAGATCTTCTACATTTGTGTTCCATTGATTTGTTCTTGTTTTGAGATATTCCGCTAATTCTGCGCGCTCGAAATATTCTTTCCAATCTAAAGAAAATACGGATAGTGGGGTGGCTTCCAAATCGGCAGAGGAAGGAAAGTCGGACAAACCCGAAAGGTTGGTTTCCAGCGTTTGGTATGCTTTATCATATTGTACCGTATAGTTTTCGATCAGTGCAGAGAGACGTGTGATTTCATTTTTTCTTTTTTCAATTTCGCTGATCAGGAATTCCGTTTGTTTCGCGTTATCTTCCTTTGCTTTTTTTAGTTCCTGTTCTTTTATGTGTTGCACATTTTCGGCTTTTGTCGTAGGATGATGTATGCTTCCACATACCGGACAGGGTTCGCCTTCAGTTAGCTTAGCCCTTAATGCGGCTATTTCGGCAGGAAGCAGGTGATTTAATTTTTCTGCTTCTGCTTTCAATAATTCTAATTGTTTCAGATTCTCATCAAGCAACGAATCGTTTGATGAGCGTGTTCTCTTATTTTGCTCTTTTTGTTCGTATGCCGTTTGTGCGTCTGTTGTCAGATTTATGAGTAGTTCTGTACGTAGCGCTATGCTTTCGTAGTTTTTATTTATGGCAAACCATTGATTCAGTGAGAAGAATGTCTTTTCAACTTGTTTGAATGTATTCCTGATATCGGAAAGATTTTTTTCTGTTTTTTCAACTGTTATTTTTATTGTGGATAATTCTTTCTGCGCGTCTTCTACATTTGTGTTAGCTGCTTTTATTTGTACATCTAATTCGCGCGCTTTGATGATCTGAGGCGCTATCTCCTTTTGTTTTTCAGTTAATTGGCCTTGTTCTTTTTCACATTCCGAAAACGTTTTTTGCGCATCGGATAACAACCGGGTGTTTTCTTCACGTTGTTTTTCGGCGTCTACTTTATTTTTTTTGAATTCGAAAATTTGTTTTTCCGTGTTTTTTAAGAGCCTGAAGGTGTCACGTATATCCTGAACCGTCTCTATTTGGGTAATGTATTCGAATCGTTTTCCGGCTTCTTCAATTGCTGTTTTTGCAGCGTTGAAATTGGTTTCCGCTATTTTAACTTCGTTGACTATGCGTTCTTTTTCATCAATCCATTTGAGTTGGGCATCCAGAAATTCCGTATCTTTTTTTAATACGAACAGTTCTTGCTGTATGGAAGATTTCTCCGTTTCAAGGGATAATGTCTGTTCGTCGGGAAGCAATTCTATACCTTTGATACGTTCGTTTACTAAGGTCCATTCGGTTTCCGCCTTTTTTGATTTTTCATAAATCGTGAGGGATATCCGTGAATAAATATCCGTGCCTGTTAGTTTTTCTAACAGTTCGGCTTTCTCCGATTGTCTTGCTTTCAGGAAGGTAGCGAAGTCGCCTTGAGCGAGAAGGACCGAACGGGTAAACTGCTCGAACGAGAGACCTATCAGTCCGGATATTCTTGTCAGGAGTTCTGTCTTTAATCCTTGTTCTTCTTTTTCTGCAGACAGGTTATGTAGGCGTATTTCACTGTTTTGCATAGAACCGTCGGCTTTATTGCGGGCGCGCCTGACAGACCAGTGTGTACGAAAAGTTTCCCCGCTAAGGGAAACGAATTCTACTTCGGCATATCCTTCGGCCGCTCCACGCCGCAAAATGTTTCGACTATCACGCTGGTTGATGGTTTTATCGCCGACATCATGTACGAAAATGCTTTCCGATGCGCGGTTTGTACGTGGCGAGGCATCAAATAAAGCCAAGCATAATGCGTCTAACAATGTTGATTTGCCGGAACCTGTACTTCCTGTAATCGCAAATATTCCGGCGGATTTCAATGGTTCGGCCGTGAAGTCGACTTCAAATTCCTTTTCAAGTGAAGCGAGATTTTTTCCTCTGATAGCTAAGATTTTCATCTTTCAACCTCCTGCAATACTTCCTGCAATAACCTTTTCATTGATTCCGGCATTTTTTCTCCACCATACGCTTGCTCGAATACTTTTTCCGCAATATCCATCGGACTTGTTTCCTGTAATTCTTTAAGTGTAGCTGCTTTGTTTTTTTCTTTTTTTCCTAATGTTGTTGCAGAAATACGCGCGAGTCTGACAGATTTCCCTTTCAATGCTTCTTCTATCTGGTGACGCATGGAGGGTTCCGGTTCTGTAATAAGTACTTTTATTTCAAGGTATGCTGATCTGTCAGTAATTTCTCCTTCAGGGAGTCTTTTTATTTCAAGGAGTACATCGTGGAGAAGTTTTGGATCTTGTGGGATGCTCAAAAGTTTGACTGTATCTTCATATTCTATACGTTCTATATGTATGGAATCTTCTTTGATTTCAACAAAAACGACCCCTTGTTTGTTGTTTTTTTCGGCAAATGACATCGGGATAGGGGTGCCTGAATATCGGATGTTTTCACGCTTGGAAACTTGTTGTTCGCGGTGCAAATGTCCTAATGCGGTATAAGCAATACCTTCGGAAAAAGCTTCAGGAGAAACAGATTCCAATCCACCGATAATTGTGCGCTCTGAGCGGTCATTTTCGGAAATTTCCGAACCAGTGGCCTGCAAATGTCCCATAGCGATAATGGGGATGGATTTGTTGTTTCGTTTAGCGTCTGCAATCTTGTACAGATTATCATACATCGCTTTTATGCTTTTTGAATAATTTTCATGGTTGGGGTAATCGCCTTGTCGCAAATAGGGAACGGCAAGACAATATCCTCCTGTATTCAACGGAATAATAAGGTTTTCATAATCAATGTCTCCGTTTGCAGTGCGTTTTACGAGACCTCTGACAATCACATTCATCTCCTCTAATAAAGGATTCGGCGCTTCGAGCCGTGCGGCGGAGTCGTGGTTTCCGGCTGTGATAATTATCTGTAAAAATGGATTTTCTCCGGTTATTTCGCGTAGAAAAGTATAGTAACTTCTCTGTGATTCAGCCGACGGATTCGGACCATCGAAAATATCTCCCGCGATTAATAAAACGTCTGCGCTGAATTTTCGGACTATCTCTTTGAGCCATGTCGTAAAACGGGTATGTTCCGCTTTTCGATCGTATTCGTAAAAATATTGCCCCAGATGCCAGTCCGCCGTATGAATGATTTTCATAAAACCGTTGTGATAATATTTACAATTGTCATATTCGTTAAGAACATTCAAATGTACAATAAATATTCAGATCTGAACGGTGGAACCGTATAAATAATTCAGGTAATCAAATCTGATTGCGATACTATAGATGTTCAACGTGGGAAAAAATAAGATTCGGTTGTAATTGTTACTATGTAGAGGTTAATAAAAGTTAATGGCATTTTAATATTGTTAGGCTTTATGTATCTTTGTTCAGTAAAATAAAGTTATATTAGCAAGAATGAAGCCTTTCATCACCATTTTTTTCATTTATATAGCCACTCTTGTTTATGCTGGTCCATTGCCATTGATCGCTACTTATAATGAATCAAAGGTCGATTCATTGTATGGTATCGTGTGCGATCCGGAAGTTTCATACTCGAAAAAACTTAATATGATGGGGCGTAATAGTGACATCTCCTTATATTCTGAATATTTTGGGAAGCTATGTCCGTTGTTTTACAAGTTGTCGGAAGAATCTCGTATACGTTCCAATAAAGAAGGACTCTTTTTCTGTTACAACTCTCTTGCTAACCTGTATTTGGGTATGTGGGACAGGGGCAATGCGGAACTATATTTAGATTCGGCGGAGGTGTATATTAGTCAAGTGGGGGATGCATTAAACTTAGCCTTATATTATAGAATCAGGGCGCAGTATATTCAACGATATTTTCCTGATCGTATGCCTGAAGCAGTAAGTGATTATCAGCGGTCTTTATCTTATTATGACAAGGCGGGAGCAAAAGGTAAAGAAGATGAAATTACAATTATTCTGCGTAACTTGGCAATGGATGCTTTTCTTAGAAATGATTCGGCTTATGTCTGTAAGAATATTACGAAAATTAAGGATATTAGGGATCATCATAACTCACCAATCACTGAATTCTATTTTATGGATGTAATGGCCTCGTTGAATGATGTATACTACCGGCTTTCGTTTGACGATAAGTTTCTTGACAGTACAATCTATTATACCGGAAGATGCTTGGATTTATATGAGAAGAAATTATTGCCGCAGTCATTTGACTATTTGGGGATCGATTTATATACGGTGGTGGCAGAGGTCATAAGTATGAAGAAAGATGCTGATATTCTGGCTATTGATAGCCTATTGTCGATTGCAATAGAAAAAAATATCGACTCTGTGGGAATGGCGCGCGTATATCAGATAAAAGCGCGTACTTTTCTTGATAGGAAAATGATTGATTCGGCAGAGGTTATGGCATTGAAAGCCCAGGAATATCTGAAAGCCGGATATAAGAATAATTATTATTCATTGGTGAAAAAAAATATTGATATTCTGCGTGACATATATAGTATAAAAGGGGATTATAAGAAAGCCATCGAATATAATGATCTGTGGACGAAAAAAGACGAGGAGATGCGCGCGAATGAAGTAAAAGAGTTGGAGTTGCAGTTTGAGGTTGATGCGAAAGATTCGGAATTGAGGAAACTATACTCTGACCGGTTATATCAGGAAAACCGTCATAAAATGTATATTTTAATTTGTGCTCTGCTATGCCTGGCAACTCTTTTTCTGATACTTTTGGTTCGTTCTAAGAAGCGAAATTTGAATGGTCTTATTGCCCTTATTGATGCAGAGAGAGGAGAAGCTAAGCTAAAATTGAAACTGAAAGAAGAGCAGACGGTAAAGATGCAATTGGAAAAATACGAGGTGCTATCCGATTTTCATTTGAAGGAAATGGAACTTATCGGGAAAGCGAAAGATTTGGAGCAATTGCATCAGGATAAGGAGATGTTGGATAAACAAGTGGAACTGTTCCGCCAGAAAGTCGAAGCGTATGAAGTTTCAGTAGATAAAGAGGAGCAAAGAAATAATGATGTGCAGTCTGTGATCATAGAAGATCTCAGACGCCTTATATCTAAGCAGATGTCTGGAAATAGCGAATATCTTGAAAACCTTGAAAATCTGAATAAGTCTTATATCGAGACCCTTCATGAAAAAAGTAATGGAAACCTATCTTTTTCATACCTGAAATATTGTATCTGTTTTGCGATTGGCATGGGGATCAGTGATGTGGCAGAATGTTTTAATATAGAACAGTCTTCTGTACACATGATACGCTATCGGCTGAAGAAAAAATTCGGATTAGGCAATGACGATGATCTGGGTTTGTTTCTGCAGAAGGTAAGCCCAAATTAGAGTTTTCAATTATTATTGTATATTTTCCGTTAACGCTTTCCATAGATTTTCTTCCGGTGGATTAGCGATGATCTTTTTAATCTCTTTTGATACAGGATGTTCAAATACAGCCGAGCGAGCGTGGAGGCTTATTCCTCCGTCCGGATTTGAGCGTTCCGCTCCGTATTTAAGATCGCCTTTTATCGGACATCCGATTTGGGCAAGCTGACAGCGAATCTGGTGATGGCGTCCGGTCTGGAGGTCTATCTCAAGTAAATAATATTTATCCGAATGTGAGATCAGACGATAGTGTAAAATTGCTTTTTTTGAATTCGGTTTTTCACTGTTATAGGCATAACTTTTGTTCTGCTTTTCATTACGAACCAACCAGTGCGTAAGTGTTCCTTCCTGATTTGGTGGGCAATTTTTTACAACAGCCCAGTATGTTTTCTTGATATCTCCGTCGCGAAACATATCATTCATACGTGTAAGCGCTTTACTTGTTTTGGCAAATATGACAACACCGGTTACCGGCCTGTCTAAGCGATGTGTTACCCCAACGAACACATTTCCCGGTTTGGCATATTTTTCTTTGAGGTATTCCTTGAGTTTTTCAGACAAGGGTATATCTCCGGTTTTATCACCTTGAACTATTTCGTGACAGTTTTTATTTACTGCGATCAGATGATTGTCTTCATAGATTATTTCCATGTCGGTATTGTTTTTAGTGAAAAAAGTCCGGATTTATGAGATTTCCGGACCTTTTTATAGTAATACAGAGTTTATTGGTTTTGTTTATGTATTCATTCCTCCACAAACCGGGATAACTTGGCCGGTTACATAGGATGACAAGTCTGAAGCAAGGAATAAAGAAACATTCGCTACATCTTCCGGTGTTCCGCCGCGACGTAAAGGTATTTGTCTTTCCCATTCTTCACGTACTTTATCAGGAAGTGCGCCAGTCATTTCTGTTATGATGAATCCGGGGGCAATCGCATTGGCGCGTATGCCGCGTGATCCCAATTCTTTGGCAATGGATTTCGCCAGACCAATCATTCCGGCTTTTGATGCGGAATAGTTTGCCTGACCTGCGTTTCCGGAAACGCCCACCACGGATGACATATTTATTATGCTTCCGCCTTTTTGTTTTATCATCACCGGGGATACTGCATGAATGAAATTGAAGGCCGATTTCAGGTTTATATTGATAACCATATCCCATTGCTCTTCGCTCATTCTCATCATGAGTCCATCTCGTGTGATACCCGCGTTGTTCACCAGGATATCGATGTGTCCAAAATCTTTAACGATCTCTTCAACCGTTTTATGAGTATCTTCAAAATTAGCGGCATTAGATGCATAGCCTTTGGCTTTTACGCCGAAAGACTCAAGTTCTTTTTCCGTAGTTTTTCCGTTTTCATCAATCGTCAAGTCAGTGAACGCAATATTCGCACCTTCCGAAGCAAATTTCAATGCGATCGCTTTTCCTATACCACGGGCAGCGCCTGTAATAAGAGCTGTTTTACCTTCTAATAGTTTCATGTTAGTTTGTTTTTTATGAGTTTAAATTCTTATTAAACAGGCTCCTGCGGAGTATCCGCCGCCAAACACACTTATGCAGACTAAGTCGTCCTTTTTGAATTTTTCCGTATTTTGTGCAAATACAAGGGCGCAACTTGCGGAGCCGGTGTTTCCTAATTCCTCTATATTGCTTAATACTTTTTCTTCAGGAAGGTTTGTATTGTTGGCAATATTTTTCAGAATACGCATATTGGCCTGATGTCCGATAAAGTAAGACAGGTCATCAAAAGTCTGCCCCCTTTTTTCCAAAAGCCGGAGTGCGTTTTTAGGCATATATGTACATGCTTGTATGAATACATCTTTGCCTTCCGGCATGCGAATTCCACCGTCGCGCGGACGTAGCTGAATTCCTTCCGGGCCTTTGCCCATGCACCCCAGCGCTTCTGTGTATATATCCAAAACCTCATGGTCATTGTCTGTTACGCGTTCGCTCGAAAAGAAAAACGCGACAGCGGCATCACCCCACAAGTGTCCGGATTTGGGATCATCTTCATTGTTATAAGCTGTGTTTTTATCTCCTCCGATAATCAAAGCTTTATGTGCTTTTCCCATGGCAAAATATCCTTCGATAATTTCCATCGCATTGATAAATGACGAACAGGCGGACGACATTGTGAATGCTTTTGCGTTTTCGATTCCAAACTTGTGTTGTACGACATGGGCGGCTGTACCTACGGTATCATAGGGTGAATAGGTTGAAGATATAATCAGATCAACTTCTTTGATATCGTATGGAAGTGAGGGTAGCGCGTTTTCAACGGCATCTATACTCATTGTGTTTATATTTTCGTCGGCTCTTGCGCGAGAACGAGTTTTGATGCCGGTACGTTGAACGATCCATTCGTCTGTTAATCCCGTTTTTTCTGTATAATATTCATTTGGGACTCTTTCTTCTGGGATATAAAATCCTGTTGCGTTGATATACATTATTTTTTAATTTTTATTCCGTTGAAAATTAAATCTCTAACACTTTCCTTGCGCTGCATAATTCTGTCGGGAGAATCTCCCAATAGCCCTCTTATGTAGGGAACTTCGATACCTTTCAGGGAGTAATGGATAATAAGGGCGGTAGTTTCCACATCCGATATGTTGAAAATACCTTCTTTTATACCACTGTTTAAAATCTTTTTTATCAGCGCGATTTCCTGAAGGTTGTATCCTTTGCGTACTTTTGCGACATACCAGCTATCATGAAAAAAGTTTGCGCGTAATGAGCCGTTACGTGTTACCGTATCTTTAAAGGCGTCTAATCGTGTATATATAAAAGTGAACAATTTTTCATCAGCCGGCAGGTTTTTCCTTTCTACAGCTTCAAGCATTTCATATAGTCGTTCCATTTCATTTTCAATAACAATGGTGGAAATTTCCTCCTTGTTTTTGAAATACATATACAACGTGCGTCGTCCTTTATGTGAGGCTGCAGCAATATCATTCATAGTAGTACGCTCTATGCCTTTACGTGCAAAGACTTGCCTTGCCGCATCAATTAGTTGTTCCCGTGTTTTAGACGTTGTTTCCGACATAGGTTATGCACATTTCCAAACTATTTGTGCGCAAAAGTAGTCAAAAAAAATTCTATATACCAAGAATAATAAGAAAAATGAAAAAAGTTTATGGAAATTTTGTTTTTCAAAAAATAGTTATTACCTTTGCAGTCCAATTTAGGGGAAACAATATCGCGGAGTGGAGCAGTGGTAGCTCGTTGGGCTCATAACCCAAAGGTCGTAAGTTCGAGTCTTGCCTCCGCAACTAAAGAAAAGCATCCGATTATCGGATGCTTTTTTATTTTAATGTTTGTCATTCTCGGAAAAACACTTTACTTTTGCATTCGTTTTACCGTGATATGCTGATTTTGAAATGTCAATTGGTAAACAATGGTCTTGTAGTTCAATGGATAGAATAGAAGTTTCCTAAACTTTAGATCCGGGTTCGATTCCCGGCGAGACTACTTTTTAAAAGGGTGATGTGCTTATTAGTAGCAATTTGCTCTTTTTTTATTTGTGAAAATTCTCCATCAAGATTATTATGATGTGATTAATGGAGAAAAGTAAAATGGTGAGTTGTATTAATTGTACTTTTTGTGTTTATTTGCTAATTCTGTAGGGCTTTTCAAAGCTAATGAAGAGCCATAATTGGTTTTCAAATTAAAAGATATTTGCCATGAAAAAACTTGCTTTGATTTTATTGTTATTTGTACAGTTTGCGTATCCTGTGTTTTCGCAGATTAACCTGTTTCCGACTCCGGTAAAATATAACAGAGGAAAGGGTGCTTTTTATGTGAATGAAAATACAATTATCAATGGTGAAGGAGGGTATGCTGATAAATTGGCTTCAGATTTATCTGAAAAGATTAGTCTATTAAAGGCATCAGGAAATAATGTTTTGAATAATAGTATCCGTTTGAGTCTTAAAGAAAAATCGGATTGGAAAAAAGACGGATATATATTAAAAATCTCTCCGGAAGAGATTCTATTGGAGGCTTCGACGGAAAGTGGTTTGTTTTATGCCAAAGAGGCTTTATTGCAGTTGGCCCGATTTTATAAGGGTGTGATTCCTGTTTTAAACATAGAGGATTATCCCCGTTATGAGTGGCGTGGCTTTATGCTTGATGAAAGCCGGCACTTTTTCGGAAAGGAGAAAGTGAAGCAATATCTTGATATTATGGCTTCGCTCCGTATGAATGTTTTCCACTGGCATCTGACGGATGAGCCGGGGTGGCGTATAGAAATTAAGCGTTATCCCAAGCTTACTACGATAGGTGCAATTGGTAATTATCATGATCCTGACGCACCGGCTGCTTTTTATACCCAGGAGGATATAAAAGATATTGTGGCTTATGCGGCAGAACGCCATATTATGGTTGTTCCGGAATTTGATATGCCTGGCCATGCGACATCTGTCTGTCGTGCCTATCCGGAAGTTTCCGGTGGCGGAGAGGGACGATGGAGGCATTTTACATTCCATCCATGCAAGGATGAAACGTATGAATTTATAAGTAATGTTCTTGACGAAATTGTGTCTTTGTTTCCTTCTCCTTATATTCATATCGGTGGCGATGAGGTGCATTATGGAAATCAGAGTTGGTTTACCGATCTTGAAATTCAGCAATTTATAAAAGATAAAGATCTTAAAAATGAGCAGGGATTAGAGCATTATTTTATACGTCGCGTAACGAGTATTGTTACTTCTAAAGGAAAAAAAATAATTGGTTGGGATGAAATCGCTGATGCCGGCGTATCTCCCTCGGAGGCTGTTGTGATGTGGTGGCGGCATGATCGCAGATATCAATTGGTGAAGGCGTTGGAACAGGGTTTTAAAGTGATAATGACGCCAAGACGTCCGCTTTACGGAGATTTTGTACAGTATGGGAGTCATCAAATCGGTCGCCTCTGGAACGGATACAATCCGATTGAAGATATTTATCGTTTTCCGGAACCGATTGTGCATTTGACGAGGGATTATGAAGATCAGGTAATAGGTCTGCAGATGTCTATGTGGACAGAGCGTATTGCCGATGGTAAACGTTTGGATTTTATGACTTTTCCACGTCTTTCCGCTGTGGCAGAGTCTGGGTGGACTCCTGCAAAGTCAAAGGAGTGTTCGTTGTTTATGCAAAAGCTGCCGCTGTTTTTGGAATATCTTAGCGATAAGAATATCTATTATTTCAATCCTTTTAATCCGGATGCTCGCTTAGAGCCTGCCGAGCCAAAGAAAAAAGAGGATGTGTTGCAAGACGGTTAATTCTATATTTATCCTGACTTTGACGGTCAATTGTTCGTATAGTGCCTAAGGCCTCTTGGTTTTTAGCCAGTTATACGTTTATTATTTGAAAATCGTTTTGTAGTGGACGAGATTCAAAAGTGTTTGATTTTCTTTCAGTTAAGCTATTGAATTCGTATCTTTGCATCATGTTTGTAAGGACACGTGAACGGGAAAACGGCAAAGTGACAATTCTGATAGTAGAGAATGTCCGGGAGTCAGGCAAGGTTCGTCAAAAGACCCTGCGTACAGTTGCCACTGTGCCCGTGGAAGACGTTGCCCGTTTTACCGAAGTGGCTGAACATATCCGTACTGAGATGGAAACGTCTCGTGAACCGAATCTGTTTCCAGCCCCGACATTGGCAGAGATGGTTCTTTCGAGCCGCCGGCGAAGTGAATCGGATGATAGCCCTCTTCCGGTGAATCTACGCAAGATGCGTGAAGAAGCCCGCATTGTAACCGGTATCCATGAGATTTATGGAAGTTTGTATGATGAAGTTGGTTTTAGGCATATCTTCAAAAATTGTTCCGTCAGTAGTTCTGTTATGAAAGATATTGTCATGGCCCGTCTATCCAAACCTTGCAGCAAACGTTCTTCCTGTGAATTGTTGGAGCGTGATTTTGGAATTTCAATTGCTTTAGAAAAGATTTACCGGATGATGGATGCTTTGACTCCAAAGCGTATCAACTGCTTACAAGACATTGCCTGGAACCATACCCGCGAACTTCTCACCGAAGAGATCAAGGTCATGTTCTATGATTGTACCACCCTTTATTTTGAAAGCTTCACGGAAGATGAATTACGTCGTTTCGGTTACTCGAAAGACCATAAATTCAACCAGGGCCAGGTATTGTTAGCCCTGATGGTCACCCGTGAAGGCTTGCCGGTAGGTTATGAAGTTTTTCCCGGCAACATGTACGAAGGGGATACTTTCAAATATGCCATCGAAAAGATAAAGACGCGTTACAAAGTCAACCGGGTGGTTATTGTAGCCGATAGTGGACTGTTATCCAAACCCAATATAGAATTACTGGAAAAAGAGAAATTGGAGTTTATCCTGGGCGCCCGCCTGAAAAGTCTATCAGACAAATGGCAGGACAGGATACTGGATAATACGGGTTATGAAAAGCTGGAAAAAGAGGGGGAAGTGTTACGTATCACCACCTATAACTATGTGAAGGATCGCAGGCTAATAGTCACCCATAGTACCTTCCGGGCTGAAAAAGACCGCCGTGACAGGGAAAAAGCAATCGATAAGTTGCGGCAAAAACTGGAAAAGAGCAAACGTCCCGAAACACTTATCAGCAATTACGGTTACAAAAAATACCTCACAGTAGATGGAGAAGTAAAAGTCCGGGTCAATGAAGAAAAGCTAGAGCGGGAATCCTTATGGGATGGACTTCATGGAGTCTTTACCAATATCAAAGCCAAAGATATGGATGCACAAGAAATACTCGGTCAATATCATGGATTATGGCAGGTGGAAGAATCGTTCCGTATTACCAAACATGACCTGAAAGTAAGACCGGTTTTTCACTGGTCGGCCAAACGGGTCCAATCCCATATCGCCATCTGCTTTGTGGCTTTCTCCCTGATACGGTTTTTGCAACACAAACTAAGAAAACAAACCGGAGAAAGTTTTTCTGCCGAAAGGATCAGGGAAGAATTATTCCACGTACAGGAAAGCATTTTAAGAAATACAGCCGATAATAACAGATATGTCATACCTTCAAAACCCAGTCCGGATGCGATAAGGATATACGAAGCAATGAATAAAAAAAGAAATGTGGTGCCCTTCAAACTGACCACAGAAGTGTAAAAATGTAGTGGACGAACATATTTTTACACTTCTAATAGTCAAGTCTTTATGCGAAAATACCGTCAAAGTCAGGAA
>JAVBNB010000019.1:0-49794 GCA_031551825.1 Tannerella sp.
TCATACATCTCCCAGCCCAACGGACATAGCAGCTGACCCACTTTTTCCTCTAAGGTCATCCTGTTTATGAGATCCTGAACTCTGGCGTCAACAGACAAGACCGGATTTTTATACGCCGGTTTTTCTTGAGAAAAAACCGGATTTCCGCCAATCAACAAACTAAAAAAAATAAACACTACTGCTTTTTTCATACGATTATATTTTATTTTTTTGCATTAAGGTCGCATATTGAGGTTCAAAGTTTCAAGTTTCAAGTTTCGAACCTGGAACGTTGAACTTTGAACGTTGAACTTTAAACCTTTTAACTTGTACTATGTTCCGATTCTTTTTCGCGGTAAGCAGAAGGTGATATACCCATTACCTTTGAAAAAATACGGGAAAAATAAGCTGGTTCTTCAAATCCAAACTTAATAGATATTTCACTGATTTTCATATTTGTAAGCTCGATATACTGACATGCTTTCTGTATTTTGAGCCGGATAAAATAATGAATGGGCGAAACTCCCGTTTCCTGATGAAACAACATCGAAAAATGAGAAGGCGAATACCTGAAATAAGCGGCAAGCTGGTCAAGACTCAGGTTTACCTCTATATTTTCCTGCATATAGTGGATAACTTTTGAAGAAAATGAAAACTCCTGATGCACGGAAGCGCGCAGGTTGCGAAATTGTTCTATATAAATAAATGAAGATAGAAACTGGTACAGGCATACGGATGAATAAGCCATATATTCCTGTATATATCCCATAGAGAAGCATTTATATATTTCCTCAAACAGTGAAATCCGATCCTGCATACGTGAATATTCTCCCGGAATAATAGCGTGAGGAACAAAAGAGTACGGTACAAATGAAGACATCAGCCTGCCTTTGAAATGCATCCAGTAAATAGTCCAGGGCTCTTTTTCATCAGCGCCGAACGAATAGGGTTTGTCATGTGGCAGGATAACATACTGGTTCTTCTCTATCCGGTATTTTTTCCCGCCGATCTCATACCATCCTTTTCCATCCGTGCAATAAATAAGCATAGCATATCCGCTACCCTTCTCTTTTTGCACGTAATGATACTTCACCTTGGGAAAATAACCGATCTTGCGTATGTACAAATTACCTATAAGCACATCATTTCCATATTCTTCCAGCAATTTTTCCGGTAAAGATATAAAACGTTCCCCTTTGAACCCGTCTTTGATTTTAATCATAAAATCGTAAGATTGTATAATAAATAAAAGACAAAAATATGGATAAACCTCCTTATAAGCAAATATGATGGATATTATTCCGATGTAAGGATAATCCGATCCCCGGGAGCCGTATTTATTTCAATGATTTCACCCTTCGCATAATTACTGTCCTTGTTTCCGTTCCGGCTGAATCCGTTTTTGAATGGATTGGCTAAGCGCAGAATTCCTCCTTTTTCAGATAATATATCTACTTTCGATACGTTTCCTTCTTTTCGTTCCGCAGAGATAACAAATGCTCCCATGGCCCTTAGTTTATCAAATGAAACATCTTTCCACGAACCGGGTATGGCCGGAAAAATACGGACGATCCCGGTATGGCTTTGCATAAGCATTTCTTGTACTCCTGAGGCAAAAGCCATATTCCCTTCCAGCGTAAACGGACGATATGTAAACTTTGACTTGCCGGTTTTCGACTGATCCCCGTTGACATGGAACCCATTGCGTAAGCAAAAACATTCAGCAAAATCTTTTAGCGCTTTCGCTGCCCCTTCGCCATCAAACGCGCGGGCTTTCATATTTCCGGCCCAGCTATAAGAATATCCGACCCACCAGTCAGGACCATACTTATCAAGAGCGGCAATACTGGAGTCTATGATTTTCGAATCGGCTTCACCGTTACTTTTATCAATTAATCCCAACGGATGAATAGCCATCAGGTGTGAAAAATGCCGGTGTGATTGTTCATACGGGAAACCTACGGCAATCGTCAATCCTCCGGTCTCATCTAAGTCAAACGACGGCAATTCTTTCTCCAAAGACAACCAATGTGCCGCCTCATCTTCTAACTGAAGTTCCGCGGCCAGTTCCGACGCGGCGCGAAAAGCAAAACGAATCAGCGCGCGGTCGAAGTTCGTCATCTCTTTAAACCAGGCATCGATACGGTTATCATTAAACTCAGGAGAAGAACTTAACGGAAGCCTCCTTACACCGTTTTCCACAAACGTAAACTGTTCCAGATAAGTCGCTACATCTTTCAAATAAGGATACGCCCGTTCTTTCAGAAATTCACGATCCTGCGAATATTTCCAGTGCAGATAGAAATGCTGCCCCAGCCAGGCAGAAACAGTTGGTCCTAAAGAATACTGGCACCATCCTCCCATCGGCTGTCCGAGAAGGGTACAGACTCCCGGCACATTCAAACCATCCGTACCGAAGTAAGCTTTCGTATATTCTTTATTTACATCTTTCTGTTTCCAGAGCGTATGCAGATAACCATACCCTTCTTCTAAGTAATTCCCAGTGTAGAAAGGCCAATAACTCAATTGTGTATTCAGGTCATGGTGATAATCCCCTTTCCATGGAGGCAGACTTCCATTATCAGCAGTCCATACGGCCTGCAAAGAGATCGGATAGGCTTTGTTACGTGCGATACATCCGATTTTATAAACTTCATCGTAATATTGTCTTTCAATCGTTTTATCCGGAATAGTTATAGAAGATTTTGAATAAAAAGTATCCCACCAGCCGACATGACTTTTATAATAAGCAGGTAGACCCTTTTTCATGGCAACATCTACCATATCCGCGGCATTGTCATCTACTAACGAAGAAGTAATACTCCATACGCCAACTACCTGATCTCCGGTTTGTTTTATCTTCAACGCAGAAGAATAGCTAAAATCTCCCCAACCTTTCTGAACATAGACCCATTTATTTTCATCCGTTTTTTCCACCACACCTTGCTCATATCCCAATTTATTCAGATTGTGCATGCTTTGGTCTTCCAACTTTTCCGGACTTTCATTCCCATATACGGGAGCGACAAGCCGCGGCAATTCCTTTTGATGATAATTATCCAGGATGAACCAACCCAAAGGTTCTTCAGCATGGATAAAACAGGTCAGCCGTGTACCGTTTTTCCATTTGACCTCACAGACAGCCTGCCGCCTGTACAAACGTATCTGTTCAATCTCTCCCATTCCTTCTAAAGGCAATTCCAGCCCTGCCCCCGGTATTTTTGTCGGACCGGGATATTTATTGTAGGGAACATCAAACCGTTCTTGTACAGGCCGGTAATCGCCTTTCATAACGTGTTCATACAGCCATTTAAAAGAAAAGTCTTCACCGGTAAGCTCTTCGGCATGACGTAGATCCCACAAATCACTGCGATCAAGGGATATACGCAAATTTTCGCCTTTCTGCCATACCAACGACCCAAGGATGGCATTGCCCAAAGGCATCGCTTCGTCCCATTTGGTTGCCAAATCGTTAAAGACTAAGTCGTATTCATGCTCTACAACTGTAATTTCGTTTTTATCTGTACATGAAAATAATAATAAAATAACAGACAGAATGGTTGCTATTCTCTTCATAAGGTAATATTTATATAGTTAATTTGAATGTTTTATGGTATATCAAAAATCGTTAGCTCAAGAAAAATAAAATCATTTATCTGAAAAAGGTCTTATTTGTACAAAATTACAAATGATAAACACAGAAAGAAATGGATAATACATGAAATATAATGGATTATCCTATCTCTCCGGCAAAAATAGCATATATAAAAAAAGAAACACGCTTCCCTCACAATTAATTATAAAAATCGTAAGATTGTATAAGTAAATCGGAACAAATACACCTATCGTCGCAAATATAAAACAAGTATCTTTGCACGAAATTAATCGATATACCTATGAAATTTAAAATCTTATCCTGTTTCCTTACCGGATGCCTGCTTTTATCATGCGCCACACCTGTAAAAGAAAAACAGTTAGCAAACCGCATTTTGCAGGATTCATCTTTAATAATAGTAGATAACATGGCGCGACAATTGATCGGAAGCGGATTTAACGCGGGAAGCGGTTATTCGCAAATCTGGGCTCGCGATATGAATACCTTTATAGAAACCGCGTGTGAAGAGAGTAATCATCAGGATATACGCAATACGATCATCCTGTTTTTTGCCTTGCAACAGCCCAATGATGAAATGATTGACGGATATGTAATAAAAAAAGATTTTACATGGAACGATGATACACCCTATTATTCGGATGCCGCTCCCGAACACGTCGGTTTTAAAAATACGGTAGAAACGGATCAGGAATCCTCGCTGATCCAGATTGTTGGAAAATACATCCGAAAAACAGGTGATAAATCAATTCTACAGGAAGTCGTAGCCGGAAAAACCGTTCTCGAACGTATGGAGTTAATGGTCGGATACCTGCTGAAAGAAAGATACAACGAAGAGTATGGGCTTCTCTATGGAGCCATGACAGCCGATTGGGGAGATGTACAACCGTATGACGATTTCGGCTGCGATATGAATGAGCTTTCGTTTCCGGCTATCGATGTCTACGATAATGCCATGTTCATTATCGCGCTCGATTATCTGCGGGAAATGACGGTGGATCAGGCAAAATCCGATAAGTGGAAAACATTGCGGGAACAAATAGCTGTTAACGCAAAAAAATACCTGTGGGATCAGGAACGGCAAAAATTCATCCCGCATCTGTATCCCGGAGAATCTCCCATACCGGAAGGATTCAACGAGTTGGACGTCTACTACCACGGAGGAACAGCGGTTGCCATCGAAGCCGGCCTGCTGACGAAAGAAGAAATTGCTGTCGTAAACGCGCAAATGGTGGAAAATGTACGCCTGTCCGGTATGCCAAGCATCGGCCTTACGATCTATCCCCCCTACCCTGACAATTTCTTCTGTGGCGGTATGTCCAAACCGTATATCTATCAGAATGGCGGCGACTGGACGTGGTTTGGCGGACGAATGATACAACAGCTGATTGCAAACGGCTTTGTGGAAGAAGCCTACGAAGAGGTTCGTCCAATGATAGACAGGGCGGTCCAGAACAAAGGGTTTCATGAATGGTATAGCATGGGAAATATTCCGAAAGGCTCAGGGCACTTCAAAGGATCGGCCGGCGTATTGTCCAAAGCGATCGAAATGTTTTACCAATGGGCGGAAGATAATAAATAAGACAAACGATGAGAAAAAGCAATTACGATAAAAAACCGGCCACATATATCGATGGAGATATATGGAGCGAATGGCCGTCCGTTCTGGAACAGATAAAAAAGACAATCTTTTCCAATAATGAAAAAGAAAAAAACATCCTTGTTATCGAATGTTATCAGGGAGTGCATCATTCGGAATTGATACGCCATTTATCTTTCTTAAACCCGGCTATTTTCATAGATACCCGGACGTTATTTAAAAAGACAGACGAAATCGCCTCCATGACATATCCTTTTGTTACGGACGACCCACTATACGGATACAGGACTTCTTTGACGTATGATGATTTTTTCGACAAGGATAAATTAGAATCCTTCCGGAATGATTTGAAAAACAAATCCGGCCTGATCATCGTTTATGGTCATGGAGCCGCTGTAGCCTGTCCGTCTCGCGACCTCCTTATCTATGCTGATATGGCAAGATGGGAAATTCAACAACGTTTCCGAAAAAAGGAAATCAACGGCTTGGGTATGGAAAATAAGGACAAAACGCCTTCAATACACTACAAACGGGGATATTTTGTAGATTGGATCATTTGCGACTCCCTGAAAAAGAAAATCCTGACAAAAGTTGATTTCTGGTTAGATACCCATCAAAAAGAACAGCCGCGAATGATTACGGGAGAAACATTTTTATCCGGCCTTGAACGGACAGTTCACAAACCGTTCAGAGTAGTTCCGTTTTTTGACCCCGCGCCATGGGGCGGACAATGGATGAAAGAGGTCTGCGACCTTGATAAAAAAGAATCCAACTACGGCTGGTGTTTCGACTGTGTACCGGAAGAAAACAGCCTGTATTTAGATGTTTCCGGCGATATCTTTGAAATGCCGGCCAACAACTTAGTTTTTCACAAAACAGAAGAGTTGCTGGGAGGACCTGTTGAAGCCCGCTTCGGACAGGATTTTCCAATTCGCTTTGACCTGTTAGATACGATAGGAGGAGGGAACCTTAGTTTACAGGTCCATCCCACCACACAATACGTCAGAGATCAATTCGGGATTTATTACACACAGGACGAGAGTTATTACCTGCTCGATGCAGATGAAGACGCGACAGTCTATCTCGGATTGAAAACCGGAATTGATCCGGATGAAATGATAACCGGTTTAAAAGACTCTCAAAGTACCGGAAAAATATTTGATGCCGAAAAATATGTAAATAAATGGCCGGCGAAAAAACATGACCACTATTTGATTCCGGGAGGAACCATCCATTGCTCCGGATCCGGAGCAACGGTACTTGAAATCAGTTCCACACCCAGCGTTTTTACGTTCAAGCTATGGGATTGGGGGCGACTTGGATTAGACGGCCTGCCCCGCCCTATCAATATCGGACACGGATCATCTGTAATTAAATGGGAGCGGCAGACCGATTATACTCGAAAAAACCTTGTTAATAAAGTAACCATGGTTGCGCAAGGTGAAGGGTGGATAGAAGAACGTACCGGACTACATGAAAATGAATTCATAGAAACACGCCGTCATTGGTTCGAACAGAAAGTACATCACAATACTGGGAAAAGCGTCAATGTCCTGAACGTAATAGAAGGTGAAGAATTGATTGTGGAAAGTCCGGAAAATACCTTCGAACCGTTTATCGTACACTATGCCGAAACATTTGTTATTCCGGCCTGTATCGGTAATTACACGATCCGCCCCCACGGAATATCCGAAGGAACAAAATGCGGAACGATAAAAGCTTATGTAAGATATTAAAAGTTCCAGGTTTCAGGTTCAAAGTTCAAAGTTTAGAACTTGAAACTTGAAACTTGAAACTACGTGAGTTCTATAATTGCCTTAGTGTTAAAATTTAATTTTTGTGCACATGAAAAAATATATATTTATGTTAGCAGTCATGACAGGCATCTTATTCACGGCCTGTCAAGGAAAACAGTCCCAGTCTCCGGAGAAGAAACTGGCAGAACTTATCTTACAGGATACATTAATGAATAAAGTGGAAGCAATGGCCCTCCAAATAGTCAGAGGAGGTTTCAATGCCGGTGACGGATACGGAGAAGTCTGGATTCGTGATTACAATACTTTCATAGAGTTGGCTATGGAAGTGATGCCTGACGAACAGATTCAGGATAATTTACTTACATTTTTCCATTTTCAGGGAGAAACCGGAGATATTGTAGACGGTTTTATCGGAATAGACCGTGCCGTATCATCGGATATAGGATACAAATATCGCTATTCAAAATCCGAACCTCGCTACGGAGCACACAAAAATACGGTGGAGACCGATCAGGAATCTTCATTGATACAAGCAGTGTGGCGATATGTCACAAAAAGTGGAAACAAATCATTTCTTGCTACGGAGGTGGATGGAAAAACAGTGATAGACAGAATGGAATGGGCGATGGAATTTCTACTGAACGAAAGATATGATGAACAGCACGGATTGCTATGGGGAGCCACAACATCAGACTGGGGCGATGTTCAACCGGAACACCCATGGGGCGTGGAATTAGATGAAAATTCGCATCTGTGCATAGATATTTATGACAACGCGTTTTTTATTATTGCGATCAATCATTTTATCGAACTAACAGATAACAATGAAGCCAAAAAGCGTTGGACAGATGTCAGGGATCAGCTATCGGACAATGTGCGTAAATATTTATGGGATAAGGATAAACAAAAATTCATCCCCCATGTTTACTTAGCAGGATCACCCTTTCCCGAAGATTTCGATGAAAATGCAATTCATTATCACGGAGGAACCGCTGTCGCCATAGAAGCCGGATTATTGTCGAAAGAGGAAATTGCCATAGTCAACGCTGCCATGGTTGCCAATGTGAAAGCGTCCGGCGCGCCGTCCATAGGACTTACAGTATATCCACCCTATCCGGAAGGTTTTTTCCAGAATAAAGGAATGTATCCGTACGGCTACCAGAACGGAGGCGACTGGACCTGGTTCGGTGGTCGCATGATACAACAATTAGTACGCAACGGATACGTACAGGAAGCTTACGATGAAGTACGCCCGATGCTCGAACGCGTCGTCAACAACAATGGTTTTTATGAATGGTACGCCAAAGACGGGACACCCTCAGGATCAGGAACATTCAGGGGAGAAGCCGGCGTATTACACAAGGCGATCGAAGATTTCAGAAACTGGGCACAAAAGCAATAAAATAACCGCATCGTATGGCTCCTACCGATAATCGTATTGTAATGACATTGGATGCCGGAGGTACAAACTTTGTATTTACCGCGATACAAAATGGACAAGAAATCGTTTCTCCATTGATATTATCAGCAAACCCTGATAACTTAGAGTCATGTCTTGAAACATTAAAACAGGGATTCATCCACATAAAAAACGCGCTACCGGACAACCCTGTCGCGATCAGCTTCGCTTTTCCGGGTCCGGCCGATTATCCGGCAGGTATTATTGGAGATTTACCCAATTTCCCCTCTTTCCGGGGAGGCGTTGCCCTCGGCCCTTACCTCGAAGAGCTTTTCAACATTCCGGTGTTTATCAATAATGACGGTAATCTGTTTGCCTACGGGGAAGCGTTGACCGGCGTACTTCCGGAAATAAACGACAGGCTGAAAGCGGCAGGAAGCATTAAAGAATACAATAACCTGCTGGGGGTGACATTAGGAACCGGTTTCGGATGCGGGGTTGTTACGGATGGACGGCTTCTGTTGGGTGATAATGCGGCGGGGGGCGATATCTGGTGTTTCAGAAACAAAAAATATCCTTCGTATATCGTGGAAGAAAGTGTAAGTATACGCGCTATAAAACGCGTTTATACAGAGTATTCAGGCGATCAATCAGAACGTTCTCCCAAAGATATTTTTGATATTGCCGAAGGTATCATACCCGGGAACCGTGATGCGGCAATCAAGTCTTTTGAAGAAATAGGAGAAATAGCAGGCGATGCCATCGCTTCCGCTATAACCATCGTGGATGGTATCGTTGTTGTCGGCGGAGGCTTGTCGGGAGCATCAAAATATATCATCCCGGCATTAGTCAAAGAACTGAACACCATCACGGGAATGATGACCGGAGAGCGTTTTAACCGTTTACAGATGAAGGCCTTCAACCTGAACAATGACATGGAATTCAATGAATTCGTCCAAAGCCGGGTTACGAAAGTAAAAATTCCCGGGACAACCCGTACAGTCGACTATGATCCCCTGAAGCGCATAGGGGTCATAACAAGCAGACAGGGAGCCAATCGCGCCATCGCAATGGGAGCTTATTTCTATGCTTTAAATCAGTTATAGATCAACAATCAAATACCACATGAAACGAGCATTTATTAATTCCAGGTTCCAAGTTTCAGGTTTCAAATTTGGAACTTGGAACCTGGAACTTTAAACTTCGAACTTTAAACACATGAAAACATTTTTTTTGAAAAAAAATCAGATTATACTGGCGATGAGCATCTTGCTTATTTCCTGCGACACAGCCCTTCGAAAAACAGACACAACACAGGAATCACTGACCCAATATGTAGAGCCTCGTATCGGAACGGCTCATTGCCGGTGGTTTCATTTCGCTCCCGGCGCTAAACCATTCGGATTAGCCAAACCGGGCCCGGCAACAAATGCCAGTCTTGGAAATAAATCCGGTTGGGAAGCTACCGGATACGATTATCGTGATACATCGATTGAAGGATTTCCGTGCCTGCATGAATTCCAGGTAGGAGGAATCGTTCTGATGCCCACTGTCGGAACACTAAAAACGACTCCGGGAGAAGTTAACTCTACCGGACAAGGGTATCGTTCCTCTTTTACACACGAAGACGAAATCGTTACAGCTGGATATTATTCCGTCCTGCTAAAAGATTACGGTGTAATTGCCGAACTTACCGCGACAGACAGGGTTGCCTTTCAGCGGTTTACTTTTCCGAAAAGTGAAGAAAGCCATATCCTGTTTGATATCGGCAATCGCCAGGGAGAAAGCGGACCGGTAGTAGATGCCGAAGTGAATATAACGGAAAACGGACTGATCGAAGGATGGGTAACAACACTGCCCGAATACAGTAAAAAATACCAGGAAGGAGCGACCGTAACCATGTACTTTTCTGCCAAAACAGACAAGTCTCCGGACGCGTATGGTACTTTTATACGGGAAAATTTGCAGGCGGGACAACGTTCGGCCAAAGGAGCCGGAGCCGGGGTATACCTGACCTATAAAACATCTGATCAGGAAACGATTACGGCAAAAGTTGGCCTGTCTTATACATCGGTCGAAAACGCCCGTTTAAACAGAGAGGAAGAAACCATGCAGGACCGGATGACTTTTGATGAGGCCCGTGAGATTTCCCATCGGACATGGGAAGATTATTTAGGACGGATCCGTGTGGAAACCCCCATAAAGGAAAACAAAATCAAATTTTATACGGGATTATACCATGCCGTTCTCGGACGCGGATTGGCCAGCGATATAAACGGCGCTTATCCGAAAAATGATGGTACGACAGGCCAGATACCGGTAAAAGACGGAAAGCCGGCTTTTAATTTTTACAATACGGATGGAATATGGGGCGGTCAGTGGGATTTGATCCAATTATGGGCGTTGGCGTACCCCGAATATCTGTCTGACTATGTAAGCACCCATATACAGGTGTATAAAGACGCAGGATGGTTGGGAGACGGGCTTGCCTGCAGCCGGTATGTCTCCGGTGTAGGTACGAATCAGCTGGGAAATATGATCGCGGCGGCCTATTTATGCGGCATTCGTGATTTCGATGTAAAAGCTGCCTATGAAGCCGCACGAAAAAATGAATTGGACGGAGAAAGCCGTCCGATGGGAGCGGGAAAGTTAGACACCAAAAAATTTGTTCAATATGGTTTTGTGCCGCACTTAGATAAAGGTCCCTGGCCGGACGAATCCTGGATGTTTTCGGCATCTCATACATTAGAGTATTCATTTGGCGCTTACGCTGTCGCCCAAATGGCCAAAACCTTGGGATATGAGGAGGATTACAAAACTTTAATGGATTTGTCTAAAGGATGGGAACGCATTTATAATGAGGAGTCGAATCTTATACATCCAAAAAATGAAGACGGCAGTTTTATTGAACGCTTTGACCCGATGCAGGTATGGAGAGGGTTCCAGGAAGGAAATGCCTGGCAATACACATTCTACGTGCCTCACGACCCCCAATCGCTGATCGCGAAAATGGGTGTAAAGGAGTTTACCCAACGCTTAGATAGTATTTTTGTGATTTCACAGGAAAAAATATTCAGCGGCGGCACGGATATTGACGCTTTTTCCGGCCTCCGAACACTATACAACCATGGCAATCAGCCTTGCTTACACATCTCCTGGTTATTCAATGAAGCCGGGCGTCCTTCGCTTACGCAAAAATGGGTGCGGGCTATTCTGAATGAGTTCTATGGAACAGACGGCATCCACGGCTATGGTTACGGACAGGATGAGGATCAGGGACAATTAGGCGCCTGGTATGTTATTTCCGCCATAGGGCTTTTCGATGTAAAAGGACTCACCGACTTAAATCCATCCTTAACACTTGGCAGCCCGCTTTTTGATAAAATTACCATCCGCCTGAACAACAAGTACTACCCGGGCGAATATTTTACGATAGAGGCAAAAAACAACAGTAAAGAGAATATTTTCGTAAAACAATTCCGCCTGAACGGGGAAATTTTACACGATATACGCATTCCTTTCCATTCGGTCGTATCCGGTGGCACGCTGGAGTTGGATATGAACGATCAGCCGGTTGATAACTATTAAATTAACACTTCAAAATTCAGGTAATACGATGACACAAAACACATCTTCCGGTACCGGGAAAGTCATATTTCCCATCTTATTTGGTTTTTTCGTGATGGGATTTGTCGATGTAGTTGGCATATCCACAAATTATGTAAAAGTCCACTTTGCGCTATCGGACACAGTAGCGAATCTATTGCCGATGATGGTATTCCTCTGGTTTGCCATATTTTCCATTCCGGCAGGAGTATTAATGGGAAAAGCAGGCCGGCGAAATACGGTGATCCTGTCTTTACTTATCACATTTGTAGCCATGCTGATTCCGTTTTTTTTCTATCAATTTGCATTTATACTTCTTGCGTTCGCCTTGCTTGGAATCGGAAACACAATCCTGCAGGTCTCTCTGAATCCGATGATCGCGTATGTTGTCAGTCCGGACAGGAGGGCCAGTATCCTTACATTCGGGCAGTTTATCAAAGCCATATCCTCATTTTTGGGGCCTATCATCGCGGGAGCGGCAGTAGCCGTTTTCGGCAGTTGGATTTGGATATTTCCCGTGTATGCGCTGACATCGTTGCTGGCTGCTTTGTGGTTGTTCATGACAGTAAGCGGCAAAGAAGAGCAGACGGAAAAAAATACGACTTTTACTTCTACCATTCAATTACTTAAGGACAAATATATTCTGATATTATTTTTCGGCATACTGTGCCTTGTCGGAATTGATGTGGGACTGAACACTTCCATACCTAAATTACTGATGGAAAAAACCGGCATGCCGGTAGAAAAAGCCGGATTAGGAACTAGTCTGTATTTTGCCGCCCGTACGATCGGTTCATTGATTGGAGCAATTTTATTAGTTCGTTGTTCCGCAATCCATTTTTTAAGGTATACGATCCTGATGGCAATCGTTTCCTTTATATTATTGCTTTCGGCCGAAAACGTTTGGTTTATCTATTCGATGATAGCCATTGTAGGGCTGATGTGCGCCAATGTATTTTCCATCATCTTTTCCTTAGCCCTGAATCACCGGAAAGAGCAGGCCAACGAAGTGTCGGCGCTAATGATTATGGGAGTGTCAGGTGGCGCGTTATTCCCGCCTCTGATGGGTATGATATCCGATAATTTCGGACAAGTTTATGGAATATCCGTATTGCTTGTTTGCCTGTTTTATATCCTGTTCGTATCATTGAAAAGCAGAAAAGAAAATAGTTAAACATTTCCTGATTTTTGGAAATAACAGCAAGACCTGTTACATTTGTCTGTTGTCAGGAGACGGTATTATGGAAGAATCCTATTTAATCAGCCGGTTGAAACAAGGCGACACAGAGGCCTTTACCTTAACGAAAAAGATACGTTGAACATCCGGACATCCCTTAAATCATTTCCCCTTAAATTCGTACAGAACAGCTACTTAGACAAAATACGTCATCGAAAAATCGTAAACAACTACCAGTCACATTTTTCCGAACACACTGCGTTATACGAAATAGATACGGAAAATTACATACTCTATTCCGATTTGTACAACCGGCTGCAGAAGGCGCTTGAAAAAATGCCGGAAGAATATAGGACTGCATTCGAAATGAACCGTTTCGACAGGCTAAACTACCACGAAATAGCCCTACAGCTAAACGTTTCGGAAAGAACTGTTGAAGTCCTTCCGGCCTTGCCGACTGACAAAGAATGGAAAAAAGGAACTGTTAAAGGGTTTCGTACCCGCGGCGCTTTCGTCGTTGACTTTTCCTGGGAAAACAGTCTGTTAAAAAAAGGAGTTATTTTCTCAGAAAAAGGATTGCCCGACAAACTTTTTCTGAAAGAACATACTATCTTTACCGATGAAAAAGGAAAACTTTATAATAACACAAATAATAAGCTACAAACCATGAGAATAAGAAAATATATATCTGCCGCGATTGTAATTATGATATGCTCGTTCTATACAATCAATATATCAGGTCAGATTACAGAAAGAGAAAGGCCGAAAGAATGGGGTCAATTAGTTCCGGGAGCGCGTTTTATGGATCGCTTTTTGCCAATGCCCAAAGGTATATTAAGCAGTGATACATGGGGGGCGAAAAATGTCATACCGCGTTACACGGATAATGGCATAGAAGACCGGATTAATTCATACTGGGGAGGTAATATAGTGTTGGGAGATGATCAGAAATACCATTTATTCGTATGCGGCTGGAAAGAAAGTTCCCCCAAAGGGCATGGGGAGTGGCCTAATTCTATCGTATATCATACAATATGCGACAACTCCACCGGACCGTTCCTTATAAAAGACACGATAGGGCCCGGCCACAATCCGGAAATCTTCAGAGCTAAAAACGGGAGTTATGTGATTTACGTGATTAACGGATACTACCTGTCGGATCATCTGAACGGACCATGGACCTACCATAAATTTGAATTCGACAAAAGAGATCGCCCAATCATTGAAGGATTATCCAATCTTACGTTTTCAAAACGCGAAGATGGCTCTTTTCTGATGGTTTGCCGTGGAGGAGGAATATGGATAAGTGAAACCGGCTTGTCCGCTTATAAACAGATATCCGACCGCAGGGTATATCCGGCTGTGGCAGGTGAATTTGAGGATCCTGTGGTGTGGCGCGATCATATACAATACCATCTTATTGTCAATGATTGGCTGGGGCGTATTGCGTTTTACCAACGGTCAAAAGATGGCGTTCATTGGGTGACTGATCCTGGGGAAGCCTATACAACAGGCTTTTCGATACATGAAGACGGAAGGGTTGAAAACTGGTTCAAATACGAGCGGATAAAAATATTACAGGACAAATACGGGCGTGCTATCCAGGCAAATTTTGCAGTCATCGACACTTTAAAAGCCGAAGACAAGCCCAATGATAATCATAGTTCCAAAAATATCAGCATTCCTCTGAATCCAGGTTTGCTACTTACAATGCTGAATAGCAAGCCTATTGATAAAAAAACAAAAAAAATACAGCTGAAAATAACAGCCGAAAAAGGATTTAATCCGCATACGGATATTGATATCAATAGCCTGCGTTTCGGATCCTCATCCGAAGTCAACTTCGGACGAGGATGTATTGTTTCAGGCGTAAAAAAATCGGGGCCGGATTTAATCGTAACATTTAACGCCTTGGGAAATGGTATTACAGAAGAAGAATTCGCTCCTAAACTGATCGGAAAATCGGTTTCGGGAAAGTTACTGTACGGATATACCCGTTTACCCTGGATCAATTATAACGAATCGATCCTCTCCGCCCGCATGCCTGTTTTTTCGGCTGGATCGGGTACTATTGAAGTTCAGAATTTCGGACAGGTTTCATCAAAGCAGGCTATCCTTAAAATCTATCTGCAAAAAGCCGGAACCCAAATAGAAATAGGCAGTGAAGAAATATCTCCGTTGAACGCTTATGAAAAAACAAATGTGGCCGTTGATCTGGATGACACATACGAAAAAGGAGAAGAATGTCATTTTATGATTACCATTCAGGAAACAAATAAACCTGTTTCAATATTTGAATTTAGCGCCGTAAGATAATGAATTCTCTTTTGGAATAATTGGATTTTATCGCCTGAGAAGTGTAGGATAGGTCAGCCTGTTCCATAAGGTTTCCAATGGTCCGCGCCAGTAAGCAGACAACCACCAGCGGCAAAACATTAACTGGAGTGTGAATATGAGTATTCCAGTGAGCAAACTGAACGTCGGTCCCCAATAGGCGTACAGGCCAAGCCCGTAATTGTAATAGAGGATTGATCCGATCACCGAAGAAGATATATAATTCGTCAGACTCATTTTTCCATAGGGAACCAATTTAGCTTCCAGATTTTTGACTTTTGTTTTGAACCAAAGCAGGGTAAAAGAAGAGACTAAGAAGCCGGTAAAAGCCATGTTGCTCCAGATGTTCAGCATTATTTTCAATGGTTCCGACAGTCCCGGCCGCAATTCAGATACACCGGAACCGGTCTTTAACAAATATAATGGAATGAAACTAATGATTGAAATAACCCATACGTTTTTCCAGAAGTTGCTTTTTTCGCCTATTTCACCAAACAGTCGCTTACGTCCCAGCACAATACCGCACAAAAAAAGCGCCAGGGTTTGGAAATAACGACCTGAAATCCAGGCAAAACTATGTGCCGAAGCCATACCCGATGTCAGGTTGACCCGGATCACATCCCACCACGAAGTAGCGGTAGTGGCTGCTTCTACTGCATTCAGATAATATTGTTTGCTGTAGGCAATGGGTTCGTGTTGAGGATTGACAAGACCGATGACCAACTGGATCAACTCCCAGGGCTCCAGAATAAAGACGATCATCAGAATGATCAGTACCTTATTGCTCAGATTCCTTAGAGGGATCATCAACATCCCGACCAGGGCATAACAGGAAAGGATCTCTCCCGAGTAAAACATAACATGAAAGATACCGAATAACATCAGCAGGCACATCCGCCAGAAAAACCGACCGGCAAATCGTTCTCCCCGCTTCTTACGGTTTTCGAACTGGATATAGAAACTGAAACCGAACATTAATGCAAAGATTGCGTAGCATTTCCCTCCGAAAATAAAGAAAATGGTATTCCAGACTCCCTGGTCAATAGCCGCCAGAGTAGAATTGGATGCTGTGACGAAATTAGCAATATCAAAATGTTCGACATTATGGAGAAGGATTATCCCCAGTAATGCAAAGCCGCGAAGGGCATCGATAAGCTCCACCCGTCCCCGATCGTGCAAGGGTGAAGTAAATGATTGTTTTTCAGGCATGATTTTAATTATGTTTTAGATATAACAGAATGTCTCTGCAAAAATAGCAATAATAGGGTTGTCATAAAAGTTATTTTACTTCCGGTTTTTCTTTCAATGTGCCGCCTTCGTTATATGTCTGATTGTTGGGAAGGCTCTGACGACCGACTCCCTTCTCCATCAGCGATTTCAATTCAGGCAGATGACGTTGGTAAACTCCACGGGGATTCACGCGGTATTGTTTGCATAACCAGGCAGCCATCCCTACCACTTCACCCATCATACCCGTTGTACGCATTACACGCACCGTACCCAAAGCAACATGCGTCACACTTATATTACGGCCAGCCATAAACAGGTTCTCGATGTTACGGGAATAAAGGCAACGGTAAGGGATAGGATACGGGTGGATCGGCTTGTGAACAGCGATTGACTTGAATTCATTACCCGGAAAATGGACCGTATTCTTGGGATCAGGATAGTGGAGGTCGATCGTCCAGGTGGTTGCAGCCGTACCGTCTTCATGCACTACATAACGCGTAAGGTCGTCTTCTTTCAGGATATAATCTCCTAACAGCCGGCGCGATTCACGTTTGCCCGCTACATAAGCAACCCAATCCAGCTTACGATTCTTGAAACGGTCATTTTCCTTCAGGTTGTTCTTCAGGTAGCTCCAGTTCGAATACACGACCATCAGACCATAGTCACGAATTCGTTCGAAGTCGGTGATCTGGTCGTAGTTCATGCCGTTCTCCCACGTCCATTCGCCCATCAGTACTTTTTCACAGCTCGCGTCGGTGAACGTTACACCGTAATTAAAATAAGGGAAAAACGAATGGGAAGTACCCGCATCAACGGAATACCACTGGACGGAAGAGCCCATTGTCATTTTATCCGCTATTTCAGGAGCAGAACTTTCGCCGAACTCGTCACGGCTCTCACGCCCCATACGGTAATCGGCGCCGGCCATATAACCCACCGTTCCATCACCCGTACAATCCGAATAAACGGGGGCACTGAAGCTCAACTCACGACCCGTTTCTATATGACGGGCTATTACCGATTTTATCTTCTGACCGTCCATCTCCACGCCGATCGCACGGTAATTCGAAAACAATACGATATTCGGCTCACCAGCGATGGCTGTGGATTTTTTTCCATCTTCATAATAATCGGCCGGCTGAGCATTGCCGCCACGCAACGGACCGAATTCTTTCTGCAAGTTGCCCAGCTCCTTGTAAGGACCCGCCTCGATTCGCCCGCCAAGGTGAACCCGGATCTCCGAACTGTTATTTCCACCAAGGACAGGACGGTCATTGAGCAAAGCGACCTTACAACCTAAACGGGCAGCCGAAATTGCAGCACTCATTCCGGCAATACCCCCTCCTACTACTACCAGGTCAAATTCACCTGCCGAAGGAGGCGCATCCGGAATATTCAGCGCTTTACGACGGAAGTTCTCCAGCTCTTTCAATGAAGAAGGAGGCACATGCCCTTTTTCTGTGGTAAAGTAAATGGCGTCACAACGCCCGTTAAAACCCGTCAGGTCGTGAAGGCCAAGGATCGCTTCGGAATCTTTTAACGTCACTTTTCCGGCTTCCTGCCATAGCCATTTATTCCCCTGGGTTCCTAATACGGTAGACAATTCACGACCGTTTACAGACAGCTTGAATTTGCCGGGGCCATCGCCGTCTTTCCACGGAGACGTCCAGTTAAACGTACGGACATAGACATAATACGTGCCGGTCTCAGGAAACCGGACTCTCGTCGTCGCTACAGCTACAGGATTACCCAAACCATGAGCCATCAGGTACGGAGAACCCATCAAATCCATAAACTGCTGGTCGACTACCCAACCCCCTTTATTCGAAAAGCTTTCAGCCTCTACCAACAAGTCTGCTCCACGTAATGGATACAGAATAAACAATAATAATAACAATAATACGTGTCTTTGCATTTGTATAAGTGTTTTAATTTCGGTTTTCAAATACAGATTTTTCCCGGATTTATTCCGGAGAAATCAATGGGATCTGAATATTATATGATTCATTTATCACCCCGTTTTCCAGAATGTCTGCCGCAACAAGTAAAATTTTCGGTTTCCCATCTTCAAAATAGATCTGGGGACGTTCCAGATGACTCATTTGTTGTTTCAGTCCACCCTCCCAGTTTACAGTAAGGTCAGACACCAACACATGATCCGATTGCTTCCATGAAAAACCGTCATCCGATTTAAAAAGAGCAAGCGAACGCCCCGCATTCGTAAAATATCCATTCATATCTTTCACAATCGCATAGTATTTATCATCCTGATACCAAATATAAGGGTCTTCTGCCGGAAAAGGTACATCTTTGAATGTAAAAACAGGAATTTGTTGTTTAATGAACGGACCGGCAGGAGATCCTGAAGTTGCAGTAAGATGTACTACAGGACCTCCGAACGGCGGTTTGTGTTTCTTTCCTACGGCCTTATATATTAATAGAAAAGTACTGTCCGGTCTCATTGTAACAGATGGATTCGAAACCATTAAAGCATCATGAGATAAAGAATCCGGTGAAACATCAATTAAAGGTGCATTAAAACGCATCCACGGACCATTCGGGTTCGAAGCAACAGCGACGCCGATCCGTTGATTGTTACGATGGGTAAAGTTCAATGTTTCCATACAGATTCCATCACCGGTATTTCCGGTATAATACAAATAATATGCATCCCCGAACTTATGTATCGTAGGATTATGAGTACTCATCCCATCCCAGTATTCCTTTCCCCTCGCCGGCAAAACGACGTCTTTATGCGTAAAAGGCCCGAATGGACCCGGCGCTGTCGCATGGGCAATTTCAGAATGTGTGACCCAACTTTGAAATCCGTACTTTTTTTCCCATCTGGAATAATAAATATGAAATATACCTTTATCATCCCTGATCATACTTGCTCCCCATATAAAATGTAGCTCATCCGCAAATTTCGCTTTAACAGGAACCGGCTGCATCATTTCCGGAAAATCCGGACCCGAAGAAATAAATCTACCCGGATCTGCTTTATGCTGTCCGGATTTATCTATTGTCAACCGATAAAATCCGGGAGCCAGAAAATCCGGCAACTTTTTTATCTCCTTTTTATTCAAATACATTTTCCCCCCTCGTGTCTGGGATTCCGGCAGACGTACGAACGCTTTTGTCTTATCAGGCACCTTTACTTCAATTGTATACTCCTCTTTGTTGCTGATATTTATCTCAATATTTCCGGTAGGAGCCGGAATAACCGCATTCACAAATTCCAGATTTCCCGTTTGCGGCGAAATCAGAAATTCTTCATATTCCGGCTTTAAAGGCACTATACCGGCAACATATTGCATCAATAAAGACAAGGGACCTCCTGACCATCCATGATTGCGCGATTGTGAAAACGAATTGAAATACCAGCTTTCGGGTAAGGTACTCACTTTATTTTCAACCATTTCCGCATAGCGGTTTTTCATGCGTTCCAAAGCATCCTGTGTCGCTCCTGTTTTCAATAATGCTTCAAGAACAAACTTTTCCATATACGGACTGGCATGTTGTTCTTTGTTTAATACAAGCCGTATTTTGTCCCACTTATCCTCACCGGCGATACCGGTTACTACAGCCATGGCGTTACCACGATCATCCGTAGCTTTTGTATACGAAGGGGAGCGATATTCCGTACCCGTCCAGAATAGACGGTTAAAATTGTCCCTGATACTTTCCATCCGTTGCACATACGGGATTGTATCCGCCGGTTTGTTTGACAATACCGCCATCTGTTTAGCCATATCCAGCGCCGAATAATACCATGCATTATCCAATAACGGTACATCGATATCAGTTCCCCAATCCTGCCAGTTCCACTTTCCGTCCCGGTGTACAACTAATCCGTCATCCCCCATCTCCCATAATGACAGATATTTCTTTATGGCAGGATAAGCCCTGATCAACGTTGCGGTATCGCCGGAAAACAAATAATAATATCCCAGGCTTAATTTACTGACGGCTGCCAGACTCTGTAAAGGTAATTCACGGTACGGCCCGAAAATCAAAGGCGGATGAGGCCCCGGAATCGGAGAATAAAGAACGCCTTCCCCGGTCTGCCAGTTAACAAGTTCCGTTATTGCTTTTTGTGTTAATAAGTATACATCAGGAGAAAACGCATAATAAGATTGTACGGACGAAACGACAACATCACCCCACCACATGGCACGTTCACGGGTCGGACAATCCATGAAATTATCACGCATATTCACATACAGGGTACGGCGGGCTTTCTCCCAAAGCGTATTATAAAAGGCATCACTACACTCGAAACTACCTGTGAATTCCGTATCATATCCACTCTCCCGGTATTTAAGCGAGATGATCTCTATCTCCGGAGAAAAACAATACCAGACCTGTTCTCCACTCATCCACCCCGGACATTCAAATTCCTGAATACCGTCTTTTGTCACATATTCCGCACGCACATTATAAGCTCCCCCATCAGTATAGCAATCCGTCCGAATATCCACACGCTGGCCGGCCCTGGCTTTGATTTTAAAATAAGGTGTGATCTGGGAATTATAAGGTAACTGCATTGTCAGGATATTGCCCATGGAAGAGGCCGGAAATTTATTCAGATAATCCTTCAAACCATAATCTTTCCATTGTGGTATCGGACGTATCACCAGATTTCCCCACAGACCTTGAGGAGGTTTTCCATAACAAACAGCATTTCTCCATGATGAATCATCAAAATCCTCCTGATACCATCCTTCCATCTCTCCACGCGCATCATAGACAACATTAAACTCTGCCAGGGGCCTGTATGGTTGTGTACCTCTTAATAACGTATCAAAAGCAGTATGTTGTTTAACTTTCCAACTTTCGTCCGTAATGATCTGTTGCCGACCGGACCGGGCTTCAAAATAAAGTCCGCCATGTCCGCTCCCATTATGTCCGTGTCCTTCTTTTCCCCAGTACCATACTAAAACGGCCAGTAAATTTTTACCGTTTTTCATAAACGGGGTAATATCCAGCGTATCTGCATATGTATCGTTAGGATTTGGCGTCCGTTTTAATCCGCCTTCACGAACAACCAATCGACCGTTTATCCATAGCCAGTATTTAGAATCCGTGGCAATCAGCGCTTTCAGTTCCGGAGGCACTGTTTTTAAATCGACGATTTTCCGGAAAGAAACCCAGGTGTTGGGTTTACTTTCATCCTGCCATATCCAGTTGCCGGCATAATGATTGCCGGAAAAAGTATTTCTACCTGATGTTTTCCATGTCGAGATAAAAAACAAAAGAGATATTAAAATTAAATAGATATATGTTTTATTCATGAATGTACAGATTTTTATCATTAGGATCAATAACCCGGATTCTGTTTTAGGTTTTCATTAATAAGGATCTCTTTCGTCGGGATCGGCCACAGATATTGTTTGGTGGCATCAAATTTTCTTTCTGCCAACAATTTTATCAATCCGGCACTTGCCATTTCCGAAAAGTCCGCGATACCGTTTTCATCGATTTCCGGTACTCCCGGAAAAAACCAAAGGCCTCTTTTTACTACATTTTCAATCAACGGCTCCGGATCCAGCATCCCATACATCCTGGTATTTAAAGCTTTTCCCGCAATCCTCCACCGGATAAGATCCATATAACGCAACCCTTCAAAAGCAAATTCCATACGTCGTTCGAAACGTATCATTTTTCTCAGTTCGTCTTTATCCTGTGTAGTTATTGCCGGATAAGAATCCGTATCTTCCCTTTTTACTCCATAGGCTCTCGCTCTTACCCTGTTCATCGCATCCAGCACAGACTGATCGACACTTCCGGCTTCTATTTTTGCTTCAGCATACATCAGCAGTACATCAGCATACCTCATAATAATTTCATTTTTGTCGGCCTTATACCCGTTTTTAGTATACGTATCATCCACCCATTTTTTCCATACGATGCCGTTATATGAAGCATACTGACCATTTGTTCGCGTATCTTTATTCAATTCGCGGACACCTGTATTAAAATTCATTACATATAAGGAGTCAGGATGGGGTTCATAAATAAAGCCAACATGTTGAGTACCAAACTCCACAATGGTGGTAGTACAGCGAGGATCCCTGTTCTTAAAAGGATTCTGCGGATCATATAAAGGAGATTCGTCAATTGGTTTTCCATCTGTACACAAAAAAGCACAAAACAGATCCCACGACGGATCATACTGTGAATAACCTCCGGGATTTCTGGCTAAATAAACCTGTGTCGCTATCGTTGAATTCAGTTCGACAGATCTTGGCCTGACAAATACAAATTCATCGGTCTCTTTCGTACCGCACAAAAACAACTCCGAAAACTCCGGATGCAGATCATAGACCTCCAGATCCATACATTTTTTTGCGGCCTCTGCAGCTACATTATAATCTCCGTTATATAAGGCAAAACGTGCTTTAAATGAGTATGCGGCACCTTTGGTCGCACGTTCTTCTCCCGAATAATTTAATGGTAACTGATCTGCCGCCGCATCAAAATCAGCATAAATACCCTTTATCACTTCCGCCTTATCAGTCCTCCCCATCTTAAAAGCCTCATCCAGCGTCCTGATAGAAGACGTAACATACACAACATCTCCGAAATGGGATACCAACCGTGAATACTGAACTGCGCGGGCAAA
This sequence comes from Tannerella sp., assembly GCA_031551825.1. Taxonomy (GTDB): domain Bacteria; phylum Bacteroidota; class Bacteroidia; order Bacteroidales; family Tannerellaceae; genus Tannerella. The sequence goes on from JAVBNB010000019.1 coordinate 23,321, forward strand.
TAAAGCTTCTGCTTTGCTCTGGTCAATAACCTTCTGACTAATACCATTCTGCTGTGCTTTATCCAAGTTGTCCAAAATGGTATTCGCCCTGGCTATTGCCTGGTATGAATTATTCCACAATGTTGTCACAACCGAAGATTGACCATTGATTGTAGCCGCATTAACCACCGATAATACGGTCCGGTTTGTCCAGTCATCCGTATGTTCATCACTATCAAGCGTCCAGTAGCCCATATTGTATAAACTCCGGACAGACATTTCCAGTTCTGTTTCATTTTCAAACCAGCTTTCACTGGAGCCCTGCGCCAATGGATTCAGATCCAGATCATTGCAGGCAAACAAACTACTGATCAAAAAATAATATATAATCTTTTTCATATGTACAAAAGTTAAATTTTAACACTAAGGTAATATAGAACTCACTTTTTTGTTCATCGCCTTTGGCGATACATTTATCATGCTCGTTTCATACGTAATTATTTTAAAAGTTAACCATAATGCCCATCAGGTAAGAGCTTGTAATAGGATAGGCTGTTGCGCCGGTTTCGGGATCCCATCCGGAAGGATATTTACTGATAGAAAACAGATCTGTTGCACTCAGGTAAAGCCGGACTCTGTTCATTTTTACTTTTTCCGTCAAAGAAATGGGTAATGTATATCCTAATGTAATATTTTTCAACCGGAAATACTTCCCGTTAAACATCCAGAAATCAGACATCACATAATTGCTCGTCGCATTTGTTGTCGTCAGGCGGGGATATTTCACGTTCTTATTTTGTTCGGCCATATTATAATGGCTCCAGTAGTTACCATCCAGTATTTCAGGAACATTTCCCCAGTCAGTACGTAAAGGTTGTACCATATTGGTGGTCATGCGAACATGCTGGCTGCCTACTCCCTGAAAAGTCAAAGAAAAGTCTACATCCTTATATCCGGCCTGTATGCTGCCTCCATACATGTAACGAGGCAATGAGCCACCCAACAGGACACGATCATATTCCGGAGAAATCTTTCCGTCGGGAACTCCATCCGGACCACTCACATCTAAATATTTAACATCTCCGGGCTTAATATTATTATTTAATTTCGGAGAGTTATCCACGTCCTCTTGTGTCTGATAAATTCCATCCGACAAATATCCATACCATTCATTAAACTGACTGCCCTGTTTCTTTACCTGATCCCCTAAGAATTCCGTACCTCCCAGATCACCCATTTTAGAAACAAAATCCGACATGTTTGCAGATACCGAATAAAACACATCCCCGATCTGATCCGACCATTTCACTTCAAGTTCATAGCCTCTTGTTTTCATTTTTCCGGTATTTTTATCCGGATTACTATATCCTACATAACTGGGAATTTCAAGGGCCAGCAACATATCTTCCGTTGTCTTATAAAAATAATCTCCTGCAAAGCGAAGCCTGTTATCCAGGAAATTCACATCCAGGCCGATATTGGTAGATTTCGTTGTCTCCCACGAAATATCCTGAATCGCATATTTGCTCTGTGCAGCTGCCTGTGATGATATGATTTTACCTCCCTGGTTAAACAGAATATTACTGAAACCGATAGACGACTGGTAAGGATAGTTACCAATACGCTCATTACCCAAAGTACCCCACGAAACCCTTAGTTTCAGATAAGACATCCATGATCTTGTTTTTTCCATAAATGATTCTTCACTAAGTACCCATCCTGCGGAAACGGAAGGGAAAGTCCCCCACCGGTAATCTTTATAAAAACGCGATGAACCGTCTCTCCGGATATTCACCTGAAACAGATATCTCTGTCTGAAATTATACATGGCCCTTCCGAAAAATGACTGATAAGCAAACTCATCCGCATTACCGGAGTTATTTCTGTAATCCAACGGTCCGATATCCAGATAAGGGTATGAGTTCAGGGTGTAATTATCCCTGCCTGCAGTGAGGCTCCCGTTGTAAGAATAATAAGTCTCATATCCGCCCATAATATTCATATTATGCCAGTCAAAAGCTTTTACATAATTTGCAAAAGCCTGTCCCACCAAGCGGTAATTATTATTCCTGGATTCTTTCAGGTTCGTTGTATTATAACGCGCTACATATCCCAACGCCAGTGAAGGATCTTTTGCATCATAATATTTAACAGCCTTCCGGAACTCTTTCCCCTCGTTAAAAATAAATGTAGGAGCAAAAACGGCAGAAAGTGTTAAACCATCAAGTGGTGTCAGATCAAGAGCAATCTTTCCTCCTAACTGGTTATAATACCAGTTATTAAATCCTCCTTCTTTAAGCATCGTATAAATATTTCCCCCTGTACGTGCAGCCCCATATCTGCCGTCACTCCATAATCCGGCAAATATCGAAGGAATGATACTAATTGCATCGGCTGAACTGAAAGGATCTTCTATCGGACTATACGATTCATATCTTCTGTAGTTAAAATCAAGAGATGCTGCAATCAGACTGTTTATTTTGAAATCATTATTTAGACGCATGGTATACCGCTGATTATCCTTATTAGGATATAATCCTTCTGTTTTATCATAAGCAAATGATGCTTTCGTTTTTACCAACTTGTTTCCTCCTGAAATAGTAAGCAGGTGATTCTGGCGTGGCGCCCTGTCTTTCAGAACCAGATCCACCCAGTCGGTAATCGGATATGCATCCGGATCCTGTGCATGAAGCGAATAATAATTATCAATCAGGTCTTTTGCATAAGTAGGATATCGGTTTTCTCCGTTACCGGCATCATTCCATCTTAATTCGTTTTCAATTTCCATAAACCGGGTAGGGCTTACGAATTTTGGAAATTTTGTAGGTTTTTCAAACCCGTATTCAAAGGTATAGCCTAATGATAGTTTATTCTCATCAGCCCTTTTTGTTGTAATCAAAATAACACCGGCAGCTGCCCTTGAACCATAGATCGAAGCAGAAGCGGCATCTTTCAAAAATGTAATATTCTCCACATCATTGGGATTCACAAAATCAATCGCATCAACCGGTACCCCGTCTACAATAACCAACGGACTGGTATCTCCGATAGTAGTAATACCCCTTATCCGGATTGTAGACTGCGCTCCCGGCGAGCTGTTGTCCCGTGTCACCATCACACTGGCTACAGCCCCCTGCAACGCAGTAGATAACTGAGTTGTTTTTCTGCTTGTTATCATCTCTCCGTCAACAGATCCGACAGAACCTGTCAAATCTTTCTTTTTTATGGTTCCATACCCGACAACGATCACTTCATCCAATGTCTTTGTATCTTCCGATAACGTAATTGTTAAAGAGGTGCTACCCTCTATACGCACCTCCTGGCTTATATATCCGATATAAGATATCTGTATTAATGCGCCTGGTGAAACCTGAAGGGTAAACCTCCCATCCATATCTGTTGTATTTCCGTTCGTAGTACCTTTTTCAATCACACTGGCTCCGATTACCGGCTCTCTGTTTTCATCCATAACCACCCCGTTGATTGCTATCTTATTTTGATTTCTATCGTTTGCATCGGCAATTGTCAGTATAACATCTTTGTCAACTACCTTATAGGCTACATTCTGACCTTTAAACAACAGATCCAAAACGACAAATACATCTTTATCCTTTACATCAATAGAAACCAATCGGTTTGTATTTACAAGTTTGCCATTATAGAAAAAATGTAAGTCTGTTTTTTTTTCAATGTTCTCAAGAACTTCCGCTACTGTTTTGCCGGACATGTTAAGTGAGATAAATGTATTCTGCGCATACGATTCGGATGCAAACATCATACCGGCCGACAAGAATAAAAGAATACAGGTTAACCTCATAATTCTTATGATTTTCAAAAAAATTTCCATACTTTTGTTATGTCTTTTGATTAAAAAAATGAATGTTTTCATACGGAGGTAATGCTGGTAACATGCTTCCGTATGTTTTTTGTTCTCTTAAAGGTCTTGATTATTTTGTTTCTTTTCTCATAGGCATTAAATTTAAAGGTTAAACATGCTATTTTTTTGTCAAAATCACATTTGTCCGTTTCGGACTTTCACTGTCATCTGTTGCCGGTCTTATAATTTCATATTTAATTCTGGAGGCAACACTCAGATAATCCAATATTTGTGACAACTGACGGTTTTCAAATGTCCCCGTAAACGTATATTTATTAATTAATGAATCCTGTACCTGAAAACCTACATCATAAAAATGGGAAAGGCGGTTAAGAACTTCCGGAACAGGCGTATCTTTAAACATTAACCGGCCTTGTATCCATGCCGTATCATAGATCGTATGAACGTCAGCAACCTCTAACATTCTTGTTTTAATATCATAGACTGCTCTTTGTGAAGGATTTAAAACTACATGTTTTACAGCTCCCGGTTCCGTTTCAATACCTAGCCGGATCGAACCGCTTACCAATGTTGTTTTTACAAACAGATCGGCCGTGTATGCCTGTATATTAAATTCGGTTCCTAAAACCTCCACATTCAACGGATAGTCTTGTAAATCAACAATAAATGATCTCTCTATCTCACGATTCACTTTAAAATAGGCTTCGCCTTCCAGTTTCACTTTGCGTTCTTTTGCAGCAAATGAAACCGGATAAGTTAACTTTGTCGCCGAATTAAGGTAAACCTTTGTTCCGTCAGGCAAGATGAAGTCCGTACGCATCCCCGCGTTCGTTTGCATCGTAATATATTGTTGTGTTTCAGCTTTTTTCTGAAAAAGAAAAGAACCGTTTATCCCTATGGAAATCAACAAAACAAGGCACCCTGCCACCGCTAAAGACCGTTGTATATAAATATGACGATGATTCCTCCGGATACGCTTTTGTATTTTATTAAATGCAGACTCCGGATCACGGGATAAGATTCTGCTCTGCACATGTTGGGCATTATAAATATACGCCGTCTGAAGTAAAATCCGCTCATAGTCCGGATTTTTTTTGAGCCACAGTACCATACGCGTATTTTCTTCATCCGATGAAATACCTTTAATATATTTCATCAGCAGTTCATTTTCTATTTCATTATGTTCAGAAGAGATCCCGTCCTTATAATCCATATAATTTGTTTTCTTTACATAAATACGACAATCCTTTTCACCGTCACCCTAAACAAAATCAAAAAAAAATTCACTTTGTTATAAAATAATCTTTTCAAAATAGATATGTAATCAAAATCCAGTTTTTTATATACATTTGCATAAAACAATACGGCAGGCGATGAAAGACGATGTGTTATTTACACAACTCCAGGCAGGAGATAAAGATGCTTACAAACAACTTTTCCTAAAGTATTATTCCCCGCTATGCGAATATGCCTCTCAGTTCATAAGGGATGAAGAATCAGAAGAATTAGTACAGGACCTGATGCTTTACCTGTGGGAATCAAGGGAATGTATAGTTATTCAGGAATCCTTGAAATCCTATTTATTTACAGCAACAAAGCATCGTTGCCTGAACGCCGTCAGGAAAAAATTATATCACGAACAAGTTCATTCCTTTTTATATGAAAAACTGAAAGACCGGTTTGAAGAACCTGATTTTTATTTAATCAACGATCTCAACCACCATATACAAAAGGCGGTTCAATCATTACCGGAAAAATACAGGGAAACATTCAAATTAAGCCGGTTCGGTGAAATGACAAATGCACAGATCGCCAAATATCAGGATATTTCAATCAAAACGGTAGAATACCGTATCACACAATCACTTCGAATACTCCGGGTCAAATTAAAAGAATACTTGCCTTTATTGACATTTTTATTATAATATCATGTAACAATGAAAAGAAATTATCAATTACAAACCTTTAAAAATGCATTATAAAAGTATTTTGATTTTATCTATATAATTATGAAAAAATATATTGTAACAATCTGCGCTCTCGTTATCCTGAGCGCATGTACCGATTCCCCTCAAAAAACAAAAGGAATCGAATGGAAAGAAAAAGCGGCAGGCGTATGGAATGTATCTGTCGGTACTCCTGAAAAGGTAAACCTGCTAAGCGAATTGAATATTACCCCCAAGTTCGATGCTATCGGGAAAATGGGTGAAGCCTCCCTACCCGTTTCCAAAGAAGATATCAGCTTTGAATTGGTTGACGGAAAAACGTATATCCGTTTCCCGCTCGAAAAAGATGAAAAGATATTTGGTTTGGGATTGAATTTCAAAACAGTAGAACAAAGAGGCCGTATTATGCGCCTGCATGTAGACCATTATGGAGGAAAAGATGATGGACGTACACATACGCCGGTGCCGTTCTTTGTCTCTTCAAAAGGATACGGCGCATTTATAAACTCAGCTCGCTACATAGATGTCTGGATAGGTACAAGCGTCCGGAAAGACAGTAAGAACCCGCCTGTCACCAGAGACCGGAATACGGATAAGAATTGGGAAGCCCAACCCTATTCCGATAATCTGGAGTTCCTTATCCCGGCAGAAGGGGTAGAGGTTGTTTTGTTCGCCGGGCCAACGATGCTGGATGTAGTCAGCCGGTTTAATCTGTATAATGGAGGCGGAGCGCTACCTCCAAGATGGGGACTTGGTTTCTGGCATCGCGTGCCTACTTTGTTTTCTGACAAGGAGGTAAATGAGGAAGTGGCCGAATTTGAAAAACGAGGTTTTCCGTTGAGCGTGGTCGGACTTGAACCCGGCTGGATGAGCCGTTCGTATCCCTGTACCTACGAATGGGATAAAACCCGTTTCCCGGACCCGGACAATTTCGTAAAAACCTTAAATGACCAGCATATAAAAACAAATCTGTGGATGAATCCTTACGTATCGCCGGACGGAGAGCTGTATAAGAAAATAGAACCCTATACTGGATCCCATACGGTTTGGTGCGGCATTGTTCCGGATTATTCAATGCCCGCAGCTCAAAAGATCATGGTAGAGCATTTCGAGAAGCATCAGTTGGATAAAGGTGTCAGCGGATATAAAATGGACGAAAATGATGGTTATGACTTTTGGCTCTGGCCGGACGTTGCCACTTTCCCATCCGGACTACCGGCAGAGCAAATGCGCCAGATATATGGTTCTTTAATGCAAAGTGTCACAATGGATATGTTTCGTAAACACAATACACGAACCTATGGATTGGTTCGTGCCGGAAATGCAGGAACAAGTTCGTACCCCTATGTTATTTACAACGATTATTATGCACATCGTGATTTTATAACAGCACTGATAAACAGTTCTTTTATCGGCGTTCTATGGACGCCCGAAGTGCGGTCTTCAAAAACTGCAGAAGAATGGCTAAGGCGGATGCAGACGGTTTGCTTCTCTCCTGTAGCCCAATTAGATGCATGGGCGGACGGCACAAAACCCTGGAGTTTCCCGGAGGTGGAAAAAGAAGTACAGGAAATAGCCCGGTTACGCATACAATTGATCCCTTATCTCTATACGGCTTTTGCCGATTATGCATTTAAAGGAACACCCCCCGTCAGGGCGATGAATCTGGAAGAAGGTTATCAGGTCGATTCCCGGACGGATAAAGGAGTATTGGATGCCACAGAAAACCCGTATGCAATGGCTGTAAAACGCGAAGTAAAGGATCAGTTTATGGTAGGTCCAAGCTTACTTGTTGCTCCACTTTTTGTCGGCGAAAAAGAACGCCAGGTAATTCTTCCGCAAGGAAAATGGTATGACTTCTATACCGGAGAGTTTGCCGGGGAAGGGGAAGTGATAACAGTGTCACCGGGATTAGCGAAAATACCGGTTTATGTAAAAGAAGGTGGTATTATTCCATTATGGCCCGCAGTAACAAAAATCAAAGATGAAAAATTACCGCTGGAAATACGACATTACGGCAATCTCCCGGCTACATACAGCTTATATGATGACGATGGCAATACTTTTAATTATGAAAAGGGAGACTATTCCCGTATTTTATTAGAAGTAAGTACAGACAATAATGGAAAGAAGTCAGGGAAAGTCACTCTCCCGGAAAATGAAAAGGTATGGTCATTCAGCGATTATAATTTTCATTTCATGACCAAGTGATCGACCAAAAGAATAATCCGTGATAAATACCCATAATGAGTGGATTATATCTTATCTTTACAGCCTCTTTAGGCTCTCTTATAGTAAAGAATTATAGTATAAACTTTGTCGTCTATGAATAAAATTATCACGGTTGGGATTGTATGTCTGATTTCTGTAGCCTCTTTTGCCTCTTCATTATCAGAAAAGGAAATGAAGAAGCCTTCAACTATTTATCGGTTAAGCACAGGGACGGATAGCATCGTTTTGATCAATGGATTCTCCGCGGTGAACAGCACCGTTGAATTTGATTTATTGCCGCAGAACTCCTCCGCACAAGTCGGATTGTTGTTGCGTTATGTCAATGAAAACGATTGGATATATGTGGGGTGTGATAAAGCAACCGATCATTTTGGCTTTGCCTACTGGTATGTGGAAACGCCGGAGGGTAAAACCGAGATTGCCCGTGATATATCCAAACTATATGCACACTATTGGCGGCGTATTAAGGTCAATTGCGTAGGTCGTACGGTGACTGTTTATGTGGATGGAGAACAGATAACCCATCAATATATACCGGCACTTCCTTTGTCGGCCGGACAAATCGGTTTTCGTGTACATGACAAAGGGAATGTTCTGATATCAAATGTTATCTATCACTCTGTAAAAGAACAGGAAAAGGTTCCGGTCGGGAAAAAGAATTATTACACGCTATCTTCTCCATACATGGACGTATTACTGAATAAGGACTTTCCTTCGGTTTATGCCTACAGATGGAAAAAGGATGGCTCGCAGTTGGATGGACAGCCGTTTGATGTAAAATCGGTTACGATCAATGGGGATACCTACCAGCCGGTAGTAACCGGAAAAGAGGAAGCAGATCGGATACTTTATACACTGAAAATCAAGGAAATTGCTGTAGACCTGCAGGTCTGTTGCAAAGTAGAAGAAAATGTGCTGCAATTATCCGTCACAGAGATAAAGGAAAAGGGGATTTTCCGGGTTAAAACATTAGCATTTCCGGACCACAACTTAGTTTCCGTATCTCATACAACTCCCGATGCCTGTTTATCTGTCGCCAACAATGTGCATTCCGATTTTTTTTACTCATTAAAGGACAAAGCGGTTGACAGTACCTGTCAATACGGCTCCATCCTTCTGTTAAATACCGGCAAGTTGGTTGCCACGCTGGAAAGTAACTCCATTTATAACACGCGCCAGTTTTTGTACCAGTCCGCACAGGTTACCGGCTCGACTGTTACCGGTATCTGGGGAAATGAGTGGATTTACCGGGGACATAACGGGGAAATAGTAGATCAGCCTTATATAAAAGTGATCTTAGCTGATGATGAAAATCAGGATGGTAAGACCGATTGGCAGGACGGTGCAATAGCCTTGCGCAGAGAATATCCGAAACCTCCGGGCACGGATATGTTGCATCATTCTTATGCTACAATCACCATGAATTTTGCCAGTTGCGCGCAATATCCTTTCCTCCGGCAATTGGATAATATAAAGAAATTCTATCTGGCTACCGACGGATTTGGCCAGATGCTCGAGTTGAAAGGATATCAGAGTGAAGGACATGACAGCGCCCATCCGGATTATTCCGGCAACTATAATGAACGGGCAGGCGGAAAGAAAGAACTTGCCCTTCTGGCAAAGGAGGCCCGCAAATACAACGCTTACATAGGCGTCCACATCAACCACAGCGAATCATATCCTGAAGCAAAGGCTTTTAACGACCGGATCGTGACAGACATGCCGGCATGGAGCTGGTTGGATCAGGCTTATTTCATAAACAAGGAAGCGGATATGCTTGCCGGGACTTTCGAAAAACGTTTGAATCAGCTGAAAGCCGACGTTCCCGACCTGTCTTTTATTTACATAGATACCTACCGCGAATATCGTTGGTTAGCCCATCAGACGGCCCGTTTATTTAACCGGAATGGCTGGGCTGTATGGACCGAAGATGCGGATGTCTTTGATAAAGAAGCGATCTGGATCCATTATAATCCGGAGGCACAAAGCCTGATACACCGTTTCGTTCACCATCAGTACCGGGATGGGTATGCTACTCATCCGGCTTTGCTCGGCGGTTACAATCGGGGAGCGGAAATCGGTTTTATGGGTTGGCAGAAAGGACGCGACTTTAACGGTGTGATCCGCAATTTCTTTACCAAACAACTACCATACCGCTACCTGATGCACTATCCGGTGCTGCAATTAGATACAACGCGCGCGGTATTGGAAGATGGCTTGATCGCCATCGGTAACGAAGAAGATAAAACTGTTATCAAAAAAGGAGAAATGGCTTTGATGTCGGGAGATTGTGTATTTATCCCCTGGAATCCTGCTACGGAAGAAAAGATTTATCATTACAATGTACAGGGTGGAAAAACGACCTGGCATCTGCCTCTATCCTGGAAAGGGCAGGAAATGGTTTATTTGTATGAATTGGAAAGCTTAGGACGCAGATTGGCCGGAACACTGCCTGTTCGTCACGGAGAGATCGAAATAGAGGCTCAGCCTGACAAAGGGTATGTTATTTATAAGCAGGAGATGAAGTCTCTACCGGAAATGCTTTGGAGTGAAGGCAATCCGGTAAAAGACACAGGCTTCGACAGTCAATCGTTCAAAGATTGGGAAGAACAGGGAGCAAAAGAGGCCCTCGCGATTAAAGAAACGGATTACGGACAGCACTATCTTGAAATAAAAGGCAAAAAAACGGCAGGCGTAAACCAGGTAATAAACGGGCTTACTCCGGGAAAAGAATATATCGCCTCAGCCTGGGTAAATATAATCGGCAGAAAAGAGGCAACACTGGTGATACAAAGCGGAGAAATGCTAAGTGAACAAGCTTCCGTCCCAGAAAGTGAGGTTATGAATTATACGGATAACACGGATCGTTTCAAAACAACCTGGCAACGGTTGAAAGTACCGTTCCGCTTACCGGAAGATAAAACGGATTTTGTTCTGTCATTGAAAGGAGGAATAGCTGCCGATGATACGGCCACTGTTTGCTTTGACGATGTCCGTATCGTTGAATGCCCACATTCCCGGAAAGATGGCTTTGATTATTTTGAGGATTTCGAACATGTTGATGAAGGATGGGGACCATTCATTCCCTCCCAGCCCAGCGCTTTTACGACCCATTTATCCCAGAAACATGATGTATATACGGATAACACAATCAACGGCAACTGGTCGCTGGCAACCTGGCGTGAGAGAAGTGGCGAAGTGTATCGTACTTCTCCCTCAATGATCCGCTTCGCACCGGAACAGGAGTATGAGATTGAGTTTGACTATAAAGTCGATACCAGCGGCACTTATAGAGTGATCGGTAAGTCTTTATCTACCGGCGAACAGGTTTTTTCCTACGATCTGAACCGGCCGGGAAAATGCAATATCCGTTTCACAACACCGGCCTGCACCGATTTTTATATTGCTGTTGTTAAACAGGGAAATGGCCTGCTGGTGATCGATGATTTCGGAATAAAAGGAAAACTTTATGCTAAATGAGACAACGGAAACAGTTACTCCGTAAAATTTAATCATAGAATTTATAACACTTAAAACCAACCACTTATGAAAAACAAACTTATTTTAGTAACAATTGCTATTTGTAGCTTACTTTTTAGCTCCTGTAAGAAAAACTCTTCAGCAGTTGAAATCATTAAACCTACCGGTATTCAGCAGAAATGGGCAGAAGCGGAAATAGGAGTTTTAATCCATTTTGATATGCCTGTTTTTGTACCTGAATATAACTGGAGAAATTGGGGAACTCATCCCGACCCTTCCGTATTCAATCCTACCGAATTAAATACGGATCAGTGGCTGGAAACCGCCCAGAAGTTAGGCGCTAAATATGCAGTTTTGGTAGCAAAACATTGTAGCGGATTTAGTTTATGGCCAACAGAAGCGCACGATTATAGCATCAAATATTCTCCGTGGAAAAACGGACAAGGAGATATCGTGCGTGACTTTATTGAATCGTGTAAAAAATATGGGATTAAACCGGGAATTTATGCCAGTACAACGGCTAATGGATACTTACATGTAGATAATCCGGGTCTGGTGAAAGAAGGTTCGCCGGTTACCCAGGAAGAATATAACCGGATAGTAGATAAACAGTTGACAGAGCTTTGGAGCAATTATGGTGACCTGTTTGAAATTTGGTTTGATGGTGGTGTGTTGAGCAAAGAACGGGGAGGCGCCAATGTGTCCGCGTTAGTTCAGCAGTTACAACCAGATGCCATTGCATTTCAGGGACCTTATGGGCATCCGAATCTTGTGCGTTGGGTGGGTAATGAAGAGGGAGTGGCTCCCTACCCTTGTTGGGCTACGACCGACTCGGTTACAAATGCTGACGGAACTTTAGTTATTGATGGTTTACATGGTGATCCGTATGCTCCTTTCTGGTGTCCGGGAGAAGCAGACTTTACTCTGCGTTGGAATAACTCTTTTCAGGGAGGCTGGTTCTGGCATGCCGGGGAAGATCACAAAATGTTTACCCTGGATGAACTGATGCGTAAGTATACGACCAGCGTCGGGCGTAATACGAATATGTTATTGGGGATTGTTATAGATGACCGCGGATTAGTCCCCGATGCGGATGTCGCACGTATTGAAGAATTGGGAAAGGAGATCAGAAAAATGTTTGATGAACCATTAAAAAGAATATCCGGTTCTGGGTATGAGTTTGTTGTTAAGTTGGATGCTCCTGTTTTTGTAGACCGGGTGGTTATTCAGGAAGATATAGAATTAGGTGAACGAATATTATCTTATCGGTTACAAGGCCTGACAACAGATAAAAAATGGATAGATATATCAACAGGCTCCTGTATTGGTCACAAGAGAATAGAAAAGTTTGAACCGATCTATACCGATCAGATAAAATTGATCATAACAGAAGCTAAAGCAGAACCTAAAATCAGAGATTTCTCAATATATAAAGCGGATTAATAAAAACGCCCCATCCGGAAAGTTTAGCTTACGAAACGATTCATTACGAACAAAAGCATGCCGAGAGTAATATCGGTATGTTTGAGAAAATATTTTTTGATAAAACGTAAAGATTCGGAGATATGTTCCTGAACAGTATTTACTGAAATATTTAACTGTATGGCGATTTCTTTATGAGAAAGCTGATCGACACGGCTCATATTGAATATCTGTTTCCGTTTGGGTGGCAATTGTTCGATCGCATCAGCTAGTATTTGCTGATATTCGGAAATAATTAAATCAGATTCTGCTGTTTCTGTTTCAATAGGAGATTTTTTCGACAAAGCCTGCTTGACCTGTTTTTCCACATCCATATCACGAAAAAAATTCAAGATACGGTTCTTCGCCATTGTATAAATAAAAGAGGATAGAGAACGTTCCGGATCAATGAAGTTACGTGACTCCCAAATACGCATAAAAACTTCCTGTACTATATCACTTGCATCATCTTCTGATTTCAGAAAACCATAGCAGAAATACCACAGTTTATCCCGGTAACGAAGATACAGTTCACGAAAAGCATTCTCATCATTTTTCGTTAACAGGTATGCAAGTTCTTTGTCTGTATAAAGGATATATCCCATTTTTAACAGAATAATCAGGTAACAGAATGGTTTTCCGCTGCAATGATACGAAATAAATTACATGATCGATTTTTTTTTTTGACTTTTTAGCAAGAATTAGTAAACTGCTCATGCAAATTAATTTTCCGAAAATAACAAATATATAAATGACCTCATCTCACATTCTCCAAACAGCAAATTCGTTAAAAAAATATAATTCCACAGGAATGACCCATAGATGAAATAACCTGGCGTGTATAAAGGACAAAAGCCCAAAATGTCAACTATGGAAAATCAATCACTGGAATCTGATATTGCATTCTTACTACACAAATATATAGAAAACCAATGTTCGGAAGATGAATTACACACACTCCTACATTGGCTGAAATCACCGGATAGCAAGGATGAATTTGATCTTACCGGACAATCGGTATGGAATCATCTGAATAAAAAAGTCGGTTATCCAGAAGGTGAAAGAATGATAATATTAGACAAGGAAGTCTCCCATTTACTTCAGCGTATCAGACAGGAAAAGACTGTAAAATCCCGGACAGTATCTATAAATCCGCTGAAATGGTTATCCAGGATTGCGGCAGTCATTCTGCTTTTCTTTATAGTAGGAGCCGGTTATTATTTTATCCGTTCAGGGCAGGAAAATGTAATTTCATATAAAGAAATAACCGTTTCACGAGGAGAAATAAAAGAATACACATTAGATGACGGAACATCTATTGTTCTTAATTCCGGAAGTAAATTGACCATACCGTCCGATTATAATAAAGATCACCGGGAAATTGAAATGACAGGTGAAGCTTTTTTCGATGTTACGCCTGATCCGGAAAAACCGTTTATTATTAAAAACGGCGAAACCCGTGTAAAGGTATTAGGAACTTCTTTCAATCTGAAATCGTACGAAGAAGACAACTTTTTAGAGCTAACTGTTTCTACAGGAAAGGTGTTGATAGATGTGCCTGATATGGATATACGGTTACGGGTAAATCCTTTGGAACATTTATCCGTCGAAAAACAGGCGGGAACGCTGACGAAACTGAAGCTGGATGAAAATTATTATGCCGAATGGATAAACGGGACACTTTATTTTGATAAAACTCCTATTGGTGAAGTGATCAAATCAATTAATCGCAAATATAATAAAACGGTCATTCTTTCCGATCCGGACTATGATAACCTTATTTCCGGAACACATGATAATAAAAACCTGGATGCAATCATCGAATCAATCTGTTTTGCCACCGGATTAAAACCTCACGTGAAAGGAGATACTATTATATTATCCAAATAATAACCTTAAATTCCGAATGCCTATGAAATGAACAGAAGATTTCAAAAAAAGCAATAGTACACGAATGCACTATTGCCCCATTTTCTCACTGCAGACTCCGGAAGTATTAGGCCACTCAAAGAGCTTCATGCAGTTCGGTTTCAATAATAATAATCATCATCATTAAAACATGACAAATGTATGAATAATAATCTAATATCAAAAAAAACAATTATGAGAACATTCCTCTGCATATTTACCATTGCGCTATCTGTTCATTTTGTATGTGCTGATAATGCTTACGGGCAAACGTTGAAGGAAGATAATCTCTCTTTTTCAGTGAACAAAAAATCTCTGAAAGAGGTTTTTAATCAGCTGGCTAAGCTTACCGGATATCATTTCTTTTATGACGAATCGGTTCTGGATATAACAAAGCAGATAAGTATTAAGGTTGAAGACGAATCGATAGACAGCATTTTGAACGAAATAACACGTCAAACAGGCTTTCAGTTCAAAAAAACAAACAATACCATATCTGTGGCGCAAAGACTACCTACGTCTCCGGAATCACCCGTTTTTGCACAGGAAAAACGAAAGATTTCCGGTATCGTTGTTGATGAAATCGGTGAACCCGTTATCGGAGCTAGCGTCATAGAAAAAGGTACAACAAATGGTATTACGACAGATATAGACGGGAAATTCATCTTTTCCGTATCGGAAAATGCGATATTGCAGATTTCTTATATCGGTTATATTACCACTGAAGTTCGTGTAGGTGATCAGAAAGACTTCTCGGTTATACTGCGAGAAGATACAAAAGCTCTGGAAGAAGTGGTCGTTGTCGGATACGGTACACAGAAAAAAGCAAACCTGACTGGTTCTGTAAGCACCGTTGGTTCTAATGAATTATTGAAACGGCCTGTATCCAATACGACTTTATTGGTACAGGGAAAAGTCCCCGGACTACGGGTAAGCCAGAACTCCGCAATGCCGGGTAACGAGTCGGTCAGTATGAAGATTCGCGGGGAAGGGACATTCAGCAGTGCCGGAAACGCTCCTTTAATTCTGATTGATGGTATCGCCGGAAGTTTTGAGTCTTTGAATCCGGAGATGATAGAATCCGTAACAGTTCTGAAAGATGCAGCTTCAGCTTCTATTTACGGAGCACGCGCTGCAAATGGAGTGATACTTATTACCACCAAAACCGGTAATATTGGAAAAATGAATATTAATTATCATTTTAATCTGGGATTTCAGAAAGCCACAGATTTTCCCAAGCTGATCAGCAACTCTGCCGAATACATGGAATTAGTAAACGAAGCCATTACAAATTCAGGCGACACACGGCAAAAATATTCACAGGAACAGATTGATGCGTACCGGAATAATGTCGGAAATCCACAATATCCGAATACAAAATGGGAAGATTACGTATTGCGTACCGCGTCAGTTCAGAACCACTACTTAAGTATTAATGGAGGAAATGATAAAACCAATTACAATTTTGTGCTGGGATACGTCGATCAGGATGGTATCATTATTAATACGAACAGCAAGAAATACAGTCTGATGCTGGATATCCGCAGCAAAGCATTCAATGACCGGATTACTTTCGGCGTAAACGCCAACATGATGTATTCATATTGGAAAATGCCTTATAATTCTTCTGATAATGCTTACCCCCTATTTACCAATATATATCAGAACAAGCCGACCTATGCTCCCTACCTTCCGGATGGAAGCAAACGATATGTGCATCAGTCCTATTCATTTGAATATAATAACCAGAATTGCGTAGCGCTGGCAAATGAAGGTTATGACAAAAGCAGTTATATCAATACGACTGCAACCGCCTTTTTAAATTTTGAAATAATGAAAGGACTTATCTGGGAGACAAAAGGTTCGGTAACCGGTAATTTTAATGAGCAAAAGTCACAGAAACCGGGACAAATACCTCAATATGACTTTCATACCTATAAATTCGTCCGTTACCTGAATCAATGGAATGAAACTGAAATAAAAGAAGACTGGAAAAAATCTTTGTTTTTCACTATTTATTCGACCCTGAATTATTCCACTAACATTACAGATCATTTAAATCTGAATGCATTGGCCGGAGTAAGTACGGAAGTTCAGCAAAACTCTAATCTGTCAGGATTCAGAAAAGGTTTTCCTAGTTTGGATCTGGATGTATTAGATGCCGGAGATCTGCTTGGGCAGACCACCGGGGGAAATCTGACGGAATGGGGAATACAATCTGTTTTCGGTCGCTTAAACATGTCCTATTACGATCGGTATTTACTGGAAGTTAATATGCGCTATGATGGATCTTCCCGCTTTCCCAAAAATAACCGCTGGGGCTTTTTCCCTTCCTTTTCATTAGGTTGGAGAGCATCCGAAGAAAATTTCCTGAAAAACATAGACTGGTTATCTAATCTGAAAATAAGAGGCTCCTGGGGACGTCTTGGAAACCAGAACATCGGTATCTATCCCTATCAGAATTTATTGACGCTCGGAATGTCATATCCTTTTGACAATACCGTTGACCGTGGCGTTTATCAGGCAGGGTTGAAGAATGCAAATATAACATGGGAGGAAGCGGAAATGACAGATATAGGCATTGATTTCGGAATACTGAAAGGCAAAGTTTATGGTACTGTTGATTGGTTCAGCAAAAGGACTAAAAACATATTACGAACCCTTCAGGTTCCCGGCTCGTTGGGATTAACCGGTCCGACCATAAATGACGGAGAGGTTGAGGATAAAGGATGGGAATTCAGTGTGGGGTATCAGGATAAAATCGGAGAATTTCAATATGGGATAGATGTTAATTACACCACCTATAAAAATAAACTAGTGAAATTCGGTGCACAGGAAATTTCCGGAAATTACATCCGTAAAGAAGGTTTGCCTTATAATTCTTTCTATATGTATGATTGTATCGGTATTTTCCAGTCGGCCGAAGAAATAGCAAATGCTCCGGTACATCAGAATAATCCACAACCAGGCGATCTCAGGTTTCGTGATATCAGCGGGCCGGACGGTGTTCCAGACGGAAAAATCGATCAACATGACAGAACGGTTATCCCGGGAAAAAACCCAAAAGGGTATTATGGATTTAATCTGAATTTTCAATGGAAAAACTTTGATTTATCCTGCTTCTTCCAGGGAGTGTACGGCAATAAAATTTATGCAACACAATGGGGAATCGAGCCGTTTTCTCAGTATTCGCGTCCTCACATTCGCTGGCGGGATCGCTGGACGCCAGAAAATCCGTCAACAACATTACCACGTTTGTACATTGAAGGTTCTCATCCGACGATTCAGGCGTCTACCGGTTCGTCATACTGGTTGTCGGATGCCAGCTATCTGCGTTTAAAAAATCTACAGATAGGATATAACATACCTCTCAGGACAAACTGGATTGAATCTTTACGGGTATACTTTTCCGGTGATAACCTGCTGACATTTACAAAATATCCGCAGGGAGGCGATCCGGAAAGAAATTATGACGGCAGGTTTGCCATCCACCCCCAGACAACGATCTATTCTTTCGGTGTAAAAGTAAGATTTTAATAACCCTATAAATGATACAGTATTATGAAATTTTTTAAATATATATTTGCAGCTGTAACTTTCCTGTTCATGTTTTCCTGTGAAAGTGTTTTGGATAAACATCCGTATAATCAATTATCACCTCATACCTTCTGGAAAACGGAGGGTGATGCACTGAAAGGGCTTACAGCCTGTTACGGCAGATTGAATACAACAACGTTCGGTTCAGTCAGTACCGGTGGATGCTTTATATTCTGGGACGCTTTAACCGATAATATGTATGCAAACAATTATCTCGGATTTCCGAGCATCGGCAATGGAGTGATACAGTCTACTTCCGGTGGATTGATCGCTAATGTCTGGAACGATTCGTATAAAGGGATCAACACGGTTAATATTTTCCTGGAGAATGTGGAAAGTTGTGAAATGAGTGAAGAAAAGAAAGATGTTTATAAAGCAGAAGCCCGTTTTCTTCGCGCTTTTTGGTATATGCATCTGGCCATGTGTTACGGAGATGTTCCCAAAAGAATAGACGCACCTACTGTCGAAGATATACTGATGGCTCGGTCACCCGAAAGAGAAATATGGGAACAGGTTCTCATTGATCTGGATTATGCCATAACGAAATTACCCGACGAAAAATATACAGGACATGTAATAAAAGGTTCCGCACTTGCTTTGAAAACAAAAGTATTATTATTCAACAAACGATGGGCGGAAGCAGCATCTACAGCTAAACAAATCATGAATTCAGGTATTTTTTCACTCCATCCGGACTATCTCGGAAATTTTATTCGTGACGGGCAGGATAATAACAATGAAATCATGTTCTCCGTAAAATATCTGGCTCCGGATATGTGGCATGGAATAGATCTGTCTCTTGGTTTCTGGGGAGTTTGTGCACCCATTCCTCAATTTGTCGATTTTTATGAAAAACTGGACGGATGGAATGAAACTGCTCCTTATGAAAACAGGGATCCAAGATTGGCGATGTCTGTATTTTATCCCGGTTCGCCCTGGGCTTACGACAAAGAAAACGGATTTTCTGCAAGTAAAATGAATAACAATAATACCGGATTCGGTTTGAAAAAATATATCCATACCGAAGTGGATGATGCCGGATATACAACAGAAAGCGATCAGGACTTTGTTCATCTACGCTATGCTGATGTATTACTTATGTATGCAGAAGCCATGTTTAATGATGGAAAAGGGAATGATCCTTCTGTTCTCAATGCCATAAATGATAGCCGCAATCGCGTAGGAATGTATCCGGTAATAACAGTTACGGAGGATATTATCCGGTATGAACGGCGTGTTGAACTGGCATTTGAAGGCCACAGGTAGTACGATCTGAAACGTTGGAAAATAGCCCATCTTGTTATACCTCAAATAGAAAACTCCAACGGACAATTCAGAAATTTTGAAGAGAAACATTATCTATGGCCTATACCACAGGCAGAAATGGATGTCAATACTTTACTGAAGCAAACCGAAGGATATTAATTTAAAAATTGCAATTTTAGTAAGTTCAGCCAAATATAGAATAGGCTGAGCTTATTAAAATATTAAAAATATTTTAATTATGAATAAGTCTATTACTCACGGGATATATGCCGGTATGAGCGGACTATTGTTTGCCTGTACTGCCGGTAAAGAAGAAAAACTACCCAACATCATATTCATTCTGGCGGATGATATGGGATACGGGGATGTATCGGCATTGAATGAAAACTCAAAAATAAAAACTCCGCATATAGATAAAATAGCCCGGCAAGGAGTCATTTTCACAGATGCGCACAGCAGTTCGTCAGTAAGTACGCCTACACGGTATGGTATCCTGACAGGACGTTATAACTGGAGGTCTACATTGAAAAAAGGTGTTCTTGGGGGTTACAGCCGACCTCTTATTCCCCATGAACGCAGGACAGTTGCCTCCATACTGAAGGAACAGAATTATGAAACAGCCTGTATTGGAAAATGGCATTTGGGATGGACGTGGAATAATATTGAAAAGGGAAATGAACAGGTGGATTTCAGTAAACCGATCACTGATGGCCCATTGGATATCGGATTCAATTATTTTTATGGTATTCCTGCCTCACTGGACATGCCTCCTTATGTATATGTAGAGAACAATATGCCAACCGCTGTCCCTGACAGGATTACGGAAAACACCGGTTCACAATCATGGTGGAGAAAAGGACCGACAGCATCGGATTTCGATCACAATACAACCCTGTCACATCTGATAGATAAAGCGGTAGCGTACATTGAAGAGAAAGCAAATAAAAAGAACCCTTTTTTTCTATACTTACCACTGCCGGCACCTCATACCCCCATTTTGCCAAGTGAAAAGTTTCGGGGCAAATCCGGACTGAATCCGTACGGAGATTTTGTGATGGAGGTCGATGATATGGTAGGCCGTATCAGTGAAGCCTTAGATAAAAACGATATTTCCGGAAAGACGATCCTTGTCTTTACATCGGACAACGGATGTAGCCCGGAAGCTAAATTTGATGAATTACAGGAAAAGGGACATTATCCCAGTTATATTTACAGAGGCCACAAAGCCGACTTGTTTGAAGGTGGACATCGCATACCTTGTATAGTACAATGGCCGTCAAAAATAAAACCACACATAGTAAACCAGACAGTATGTCTGACAGACTTTCTGGCTACATTTGCTTCCGTCACCAATTATGAATTGAAAGATAACGAAGGAGAAGACAGCTATAATCTACTACCGCTTTTTGTAAACGAAACAGAGTCTGAAATCATAAGAGAAGCGACTGTTCATCACTCAATTACGGGTGAATTTACGATCCGACAGGGAGAGTGGAAACTCTTATTATCCCCCAGTTCCGGCGGATGGAGTTTTCCCCGACCGGGCCGGGATACGACCATTATCAGGAGCCTTCCCGCTATACAACTATATAATATGAAAACGGACCCGGCAGAAGTACACAATGTATATGCCGATCACATGGATATCGTCCGGAAGATGACGGATCTGATGATTTCTTATGTAAAAAACGGCCGCAGTACTCCCGGTATCCCTCAGCGAAACAACGGTCCGGAACATTGGGGCAGTTTATTAATAGAAGAATGGCTTGCGAGTGAGAACCTCTGACAAAAAGCCTCTGCATATTTTTCGATAAATCTTATATTTAACATTAAAAAATGCGTCAACAAAAATTTATTTCAGGTATATACCTGTTAGCATCTTCTGTTCTTACAACCTGTTCTTCCGATGCAAAAAAAAACGATCCGGATGAAATGCCGAACATCATTTATATCATGGCCGATGATTTGGGTTATGGTGATTTATCCTGCTACGGTGCGGAAAAAATAAAAACGCCGAACATAGATCGGTTAGCCGATAATGGTATACGTTTCACAGATGCCCACAGTCCGGCAGCGGTCAGTACACCCACCCGTTACGGAGTGCTGACCGGCCGTTATTGCTGGCGGGGGCGTATGAAAAAAGAAGTTCTTTGGTGCGGGTATGTCCGGAGTCTGATTGAACCGGGAAGGCTGACCATCGGAAATATGATGCAGGAGAGTGGTTACCACACCGCACAAATCGGCAAATGGCATCTGGGATGGGAAGATAAAGAACCGGTCAGTTATGACAAGGAATATCTGGGAAGAGGTCCGAAAGACCTGGGGTTTGATTATTCTTTTGTAACAGCTTCCGCCCATAACCTGCATCCGATCGTTTTCGTGGAAAATCATAAAATCATGAGCCAGCTGAAAGAGATTGATTATCACCTCTATCAGAAGGAAAAGATGCCCATACCCGAACGTATGATTCAATGGCATGAAACACATGACCTGGGACCACGTTTGATTGCCGAAGACTGGGAAAAAGATCAGGTGGACAGCTTATATGCGGAAAAGACAGTTTCTTTTATAAAAGATCATGTAACAAGCCGGACAGGCCAGCCTTTCTACCTCCATCTGACCCCGGAAGCGCCTCATCTGCCCAGCAATATACCTGATTTTATGAAAGGAAGAAGTGCCGCCGGAGACAGGGGCGACCATGTGCAGATGCTAGACTGGATGGTAGGTCGGATCATTGGAGTTTTAGAAGAACTGAATCTGACCCAAAATACGATTGTTATCCTGACAAGTGACAACGGAGCAATACGGACCGGAACAGACGGCATGAAGGACGGTATCTATGGAGCTCCTTTTGAAACTGACTTCGGACATCAGAGTTGCGGAGAACTGAGAGGTTTTAAAACAGGCCTTTTTGAAGGAGGGCATCGTGTTCCCTTCATAATATCATGGCCCGAACGGATAAAAAGGGGAAAGATTAATACAAATCTAATTTGCCTCACGGACATGATGGCTACATTTGCTTCGTTAACCGGTTACCAAATGAGTACTGATATGGGAGAGGACAGCTTTGATATATCACCCTTGCTCTTCGGAGAAACAAAACCAGTCAGGGAAACTCTAATCATGCAGCACTATAACGGTCAGTTGGCCATACGTAAAGGAGACTGGAAGTTTTTCGAAGGAAATCTGTATAACCTGTCAGATGATCTTTATGAAGAAAATAATCTGATAACTTCCTATCCGGAGAAAGCGGAAGAATTATCCGCCCTCCTCCGGCAGCAAACAGAAGCCGGCAGAACACGAAATATAAAAAACTTACAGGAGGCATTATGAAACGATTCCCTCTTTTAACCGGAATTCTAGGTATTACACCTTTATTCATTAGTGCTCAGCAGTCTCCCAACATTATATTGATAATGGCTGATGATCTGGGATGGGGTGATGTGGGATTTAATGGAAATAAATCGATAAAAACTCCGCATATGGATACATTAGCTTCGGATGGTATCATCCTGGAACGCTTCTACTCGGGCTGTTCGGTATCTTCTCCTACGCGGGCCAGTGTGCTGACTGGAAGAAATCCTTTCCGAACCGGTGTTTTTAACGCCAATACCGGTATCCTGCGACCGGAAGAGGTAACACTTCCGGAAGTGCTGAAAGAGAAAGGGTATGTAACCGGACATTTCGGAAAATGGCATCTGGGCACTTTAACCTATAATGAAGTAGACGCAAACAGAGGAAAACCTGAAAACAAACATTTATACAATGCTCCGGATGTGCACGGATATGACGAATCGTTTGTGACCGAATCCAAAGTGCCGACTTATGATCCGATGAAAAAACCGGTAGAAAATAACGGACGCTTCTGGGATTACCTGAAGCCGGAAGCTGAATTCCTGTCCTATGGCACCTACTATTGGAATCATGACGGAACAAAGGCGACGAATAATCTTCAGGGAGACGACAGTCGTGTTATCATGGATCGTGTTCTTCCTTTTATAGAACAAACGTCGGACAGAAATATTCCTTTTTTTAGTGTGGTGTGGTTTCATACCCCTCACCTACCCTGCGTTGCCGGGCCGGAATATGCAGCCATGTACCCAGGATTATCTCTCGAGGAACAGAATTATTATGGATGCATCACAGCGATGGACGACCAGGTCGGCCGGTTGGTTCGTTTCCTCAAAGATAAAGGTCTTTTTGATAATACCATTATTTGTTTCTGCAGTGACAATGGCCCGGAAGTGCAAACTCCAGGTTCTGCCGGACATCTGAGGGGTAGAAAAAGGGATTTATATGAAGGAGGGATCCGTGTTCCGGCGTTTGTCGTATGGCCGGCGCAGATAACAGGCGGAAAAAAAATAAGTTATGCGTGCCATACATCGGATTATTTCCCCACTTTTATTAACCTGCTGAATCTAAACAAACCTCCCTATGCATTAGACGGGGAATCCCTTGTTCCCGCATTTAAAGAAGGGGAAAAACGGATAAAACCTATGGTTTTCTGTTATCAAAAACAGGGAACCGTAATAGAACAGAGGTTTAAACTATATTATTCGAAAGGGAATTACGAGTTATATGATATACCGGCAGATCCTGAAGAAAAGAAAGATATAGCAGAATATTTTCCTAAAGAAGTAGAACGGCTTAAAAAGGTACTATACGAACAACTGAATAATTTCCAGTTTTCTTTCGAAGGAAAAGAATACGGAACTGCTTCGTATAATAAAGTAAAGCAACAATGGCACTCTATCTATAAATAAGTTTATTGCAATTCTGAATTCTTAATGCTCAATAAATCAATTAACAATATTTTTGATATTCAAATAGTAATATTTATGAAAATAAGAATCTCTATCTACCCTTCTCTCCTGATTTCCACACTAGCGATGGCTCAAACCGGTCCGGAGCAACCGAACATTATCTTTATTCTGGCTGACGACCTCGGATACGGAGATCTCTCCTGTTTAAACAGGGATGGAAAAATAAAGACCCCGAATCTGGACAAACTGGCGGCGAATGGAGTTGTTTTTACAGATGCCCATTCCAGTTCTGCAGTAAGTACACCCACCCGCTACGGAATTCTTACAGGACGTTACAACTGGCGGTCAATCCTTAAAAGCGGAGTATTAGGCATTTACAGTAAACCTATTATACCTACAGAACGTACAACCATACCTGTTTTGTTAAGAAGCCGCAATTACCGGACAGCCTGTATCGGCAAATGGCATCTGGGAATGAATTTCCCGACAACGGACGGAGAAAAACCGGTAGACAATGAGACCAGATATAACCTTAATTTCAGTAAACAGATAACAGGAGGACCCTGTGAAGTCGGATTTGATTATTTTTTTGGAGTAGATGCACCTAATTATCCTCCTTATTGTTTTATTGAGAACCGGCAAACGCTAGGTATTCCGGATACTTTTTATCCGGTAAGCAAAGAATTTGATTGCAGAGCAGGCAGAGGACAAGCCGGTTGGGACCTGGAACAGATACTTCCGGCCTTAGAGGAAAAAGCAGTAGAATACATCAATAAATCGGCTAAAAAAAATGAACCGTTTTTTCTTTATTTTCCATTAACATCCCCTCATACTCCGATCGTTCCGACATCCGAATACAAAGATCAATCAAAACTGAACCTGTATGCCGATTTTGTGATGCAAACCGATGCTGTGGTCGGAAGCATTATGGAGGCGCTCGAAAAAAACAAGATAACAGGTAATACGCTTATTGTTTTTACATCGGATAACGGCTGTTCCCCAAGAGCCGATTTTGATGAACTGGGAGAAAAAGGGCATGACCCGAGTTTTATTTTCCGGGGGATGAAATCAGACCTGTTTGAGGGAGGGCACCATATACCATGTATTGTTCACTGGCCGGAAAAAATAAAACCACACATTATCAATCAGACAATCTGCCTGACAGACTTCATGGCGACATTTGCCGCAATAACCGGTTATCGTCTGTCGGACAATGAAGGAGAAGACAGTTATAATCTGTTACCCTTGCTACTTGAAACATATGAGAAAGAAATCATACGCGAAGCAACCGTGCATCATTCTATTGACGGTTCGTTCACCATACGGAAAGGAAAATGGAAATTGCTGTTTTCCGCTACTTCGGGAGGCTGGAGCGAGCCTAAGAAGGCGCCGGAAAATGCCCCGGAATACCAACTCTACAACATGGATGATGACATTGAAGAAAAACACAATGTATATGATAAATACCCGGAAATAGCCGACGATCTGCGCGTTTTATTAACACGGTATATCAAAGAAGGAAGAAGTACGCCCGGCCTGCCGCAGACCAATGACGGCGAATATCCATGGAAACAGATAAGGTACGTTTGCGGAAATAGGGTTAACCTGGAGCCGAATGCTATTAGTCTACCGTTAATGAAATAAAACTTCCGGATCAAAGTAAAATTTCGCCTCTCCTCCTTTTATACTCACCGGGTGTAACACCGTAGTATTTTCGAAATACCCGGATGAAATAGGCGTCGTCTGAATACCCTAATTGGTAAGCAATTTCTTTAATGGTGAATTCATCGTTGATTAACATTTGGAGGGCCGTATTCATGCGTAACAGGGAAATATAGTTCAGGGGAGTCGTATTTAATGTTTGGGTGAAAATCTTATGAAAATAGTTCGGAGACATACAACATTGTTCGGCCAGTTGTTCCAGTCGGATAGGTTCCATGAAATACTTGTTTATATATTTTATAGCTGGTTGTAAACGTCGTGTATTGTTTGGGAATTCTTTTT